>JANRJI010000110.1:0-75107 GCA_033764055.1 Hyphomicrobiaceae bacterium | reverse complement strand
GGCCGGTGGGACGCGGGCGGTGGCTATCCTCGCCGTTGGTGCGACGTGATGGGGGTTCGCACATTGCGCTACCAGCAGAAAGGGGTAGACCAGGGTCGGTCGCACTGCGCCTGATTGCGACGCTGCGTGGGCTGCGTCGCGGCCCTATGGTCCGCCGTGGGCCTTGCTGCGGCCCACTACCGGATCACCCAATCGAGCTCATTCGCCGTGAAGTGCACCCGCCTCGGCATCGTCGGCGCAGACGGGAGCTGTATCCGTCATCTCGTCGAACACCGACCGTGGTGCCGATCTCTGCAGGTCCTCGAATATGGACCGGGGAGCGGCCTCGTTCAGCTCCTGCCAGATACTTTTGGCGTTTGCCGGAGTGGTCAGAAGACCGAGCGCTACGACGATGCTGATCAATGCGACTTTGTCGATCGTCATCATGATGCGACTCCATTTTCCAATGCTGGCTTCGAATATCTTCTCCACCCTTTGAAACGGGCCATCAAATGTGTGGCGCGGAGACGAGTGGAAAAGTGACAACCATCTACATCGACACGAAAAAAGTGTCCATGAGATACGGAGCAGGATGTGTCACAAAAACGTGATCAGATCTACCGCTCATCCGATCCACCGCCTGATGTGGGGCATCTGCAAATATCAACCGCCATGCGGCGTCCTGCGCACAGCCGGCCAGCATCCAATGCTATTTGCGTATGAATTCTATTTTGACACTGGAGAAGAAAAAAATGGCTCCCGATAGATTGGCGTTTTTCGGAGCCGCGATGGACAATGAACCGTGAGCCGGGGTCGATCCGCCACTCACTTGCGCAGCTTCGGAGTGGAGGACCACGCAGTCGCCTGCGCGTGCGCCACAGCGCTGTCCCTCGGTCCCGCTCTCTACATCCGGCATGCCGAAGGAGCGACCGTGCGCGAGGCACTCAGCAGCTTGACCTATCCATCGCGGCTTTCCTGACGAGACGACAATACGTGTCGCGCCGCCGAATGACGGCGGCGCCAGCGCAGTTGCGGGTCATGCCCAGAGACCCGAACGCCTGCTGCGGCGGCCGGTCAATAGCTCCGTGGCATGCCGAGGATGTTCTGGCCGATGAAGGCCAGCACCATGTTGGTGGAAATCGGCGCCGTCTGATAAAGGCGGCTCTCGCGCCACTTCCGCTCGATGCCGTACTCGCGGGCGTAGGCAAAGCCGCCGAAAGTCTGCATGCAGGCCTCGGCCGCGTGCCAGGAGGCCTCGGCCGCCAGCATCTTGCCCATGTTGGCCTCCGCGCCGCACTCGCGGCCGGCCTCGAAAAGGGCCGCGCCCTTGGCGACGAGGAGCTCGGCGGCAGCGAGCTCGGCATAGGCGCGCGCAATCGGGAACTGCACGCCCTGGTTCTGGCCGATCGGGCGGCCGAAGACGACGCGCTCCTTGGCGTACTCCGTGGCCTTGTTGATGAAGAAGCGGCCATCGCCCAGGCATTCCGCGGCGATCAGCAGTCGCTCCGCGTTCATGCTGGAGAGGATGTAGCGGAAGCCCTGGCCTTCCTCGCCGACCAGCGCGTCCGGCGGCACCTCGAGATTGTCGAAGAACACCTCGCAGGTGTTGTGGTTGATCATGGCGTCGATCTTCTTCATCTCGACGCCGCGGCCCTTGGCCTCGCGCAGGTCGACGAGGAACACGGAGAGCCCGTCCGTGCGGCGTTTGACCTGGTCGACGGGTGTCGTGCGTGCCAGCAGCAGCATCAGATCCGAGTGCATGACCCGGCTAGTCCACACCTTCTGGCCGTTGACGACATACTTGTTGCCGCGCTTCTCGGCGCGCGTCTTGAGCTGGGTCGTGTCGGAGCCGGTGGTCGGCTCGGTGACGCCGAACGCCTGCAGACGGAGCTTGCCCGACGCGATTTCCGGCAGGTACTTCCGCTTCTGCTCGTCGGTGCCATGCCGCAGCACCGTGCCCATGGTGTACATCTGAGCGTGGCAGGCGGCGGCGTTGCAGCCCATCTCGTGGATCGTCTCGAGCACCGCGCAGCCGGCCGACAGCGGCAGGCCCGATCCGCCGTACTCCTCGGGGATGAGGCAGCCGAGATAGCCCGCCTCGGTCAGCGCGTTGACGAATTCGGTCGGATACTCGGCGGCGTGGTCGAGCTTCACCCAGTAGTCGTTCGGGAAACGCTCGCAGACGGCGCGGACGCCGTCGCGGATCTCGCCCCACTGCGGCTCGAGCGGCATCGAGAGGGTCTGGTCGGTCATGGGGAACCTCGGAACGGCTGGTGGCGCCGGCAGCCGCGGAAGCCCGCCCGGCCGGCCATGGGAAGGTTAGACCCTTGGGATAGATGCGGGACGGCCACCACGCAAGCGCTGGTCGGCTGGGGCGAATGCCATCCTGCGAGCCCCTAACCTCCGGGGCAACCCGCCATCTCGCCCTACACCTCGACGACCACGTAGTCGTCCTCGACCGCCACCTTGAATGTCTCGGCCACGTACGGCCCCTCGACCAGCGACGCCCCAGGCTCGACCTTGACATCGTACTTCATCAGCCGCATGCGCCGCGGGTCGCAATAGGACCGCCCCGTCTTGATGTCGAACTCCCACTGGTGCCACGGGCAACGGATGATCTCGCCGGGCCGCGAGTGCTGGTAGTCGCCTGGTCCATCCGACTGGACCAGCCCGGTCACGATGCCCTTGGCGAGGCTGCCGCCCTTGTGCGGACAGGTCTCGGACAGTGCGAAATACTCGCCCTTCACGTTGAACACGATGACGCCGCGCCCATCGATCTCGACGCACTTGCGTCCGCCGGGCTCGATCTCACCGACCTTCGCGACCACGTGCCGTGCCATGCGTCCTCTCTCCGACGTCGTGCCGTGCCGGCCCGCCTGGGCAGCGGCCGGCGGCATGATAGCCCGACGGCTCCCGGCTTCGCACGCGTCGATTGGCAGGACACGCGCTCTGCTGCACGGGCCGCCTGCGCGTCTCCACGGCGCGTATTCGCATGCTCCGCGGTAAGCGCGCCTCGCGACGGACAGCGCTTCCGGTGGCGCACCTATCGCGGCTGGATATTGGAATTCATGCGGAACAAGTTCGCGGGATCGTGGCTGCTCTTGATCTCGCGCAGCCGCTGGAAGTTGCCGCCAAACGATGCCCTGACTTTTTCCGGCCGGTCGTCCGAAGACATGTGATTGATGTAGGCGCTGCCCTGGAGATGCGGCTCCAGGCAGCTCCATAGATCGCGAATCCAGGCGATATGCTTCGCGCTCTCCGCCGCATTCGTCCACTGGCCGATGGCGTCGAAATCCCATTGCGCGTGACGCGCGCCGAAAGCGGTGGCTGTCGTCGGCACGCGTGTCAACGCACCGTGCAGGTAGAACAGGAACAGCGCGCTCAGCGGGGAGCTGAAGCGCGCAGCGCCGTCCACCATCGCATCGATCAGCTCGTCGGACAGGCGATCCGTGAAAGCCGAGCGCCAGTAGCGATGCAGTCCATGCTCGGCGTTCGGCGCATCCAGCATCGACTGCCGCGCGCCATAGGGCATCGTGGTCACGAGATCCGCGACCGGGCGGCCGAACTTCCTGGCGGGCGCCAGGACCCGCTCGCCCTGGTCGATCGGCCCGTTGTAGCCGAGCAGCATCGCCGCCAGGGGAATTCCGTCCGGCGATGTCAACAGCGCAGCATAGGCCTCCGCCTCATCGGGCAGCGTCTGGCAGAACTCCCTGTAGAAGCGCAGCATCGACCGTGCGTCATCGAGCGGATGTAGCACCATGCCGCCCAGCACCTGCGTCACCGGATGCAGCTGGAGCTCGAGCGATGTCACCACGCCGAAGTTTCCGCCACCTCCGCGCACGGCCCAGAACAGATCCGGATTCCGGTCGGCACCGACGCGCCGGAGCTCGCCGTCCGAAGTCACGATGTCGGCCGCGATCATGTTGTCGACGGTGGCGCCGTGCTTGCCCATGAGCCAGCCGAGGCCGCCGCCGAGCGTCAGCCCGGCCACACCAGTGTTCGAGACCGTTCCGCCCGTCGTGGCGAGGCCGTAGGCCTGTGTTGCGGCATCGAAATCGCGCCACAGCGCCCCACCTCCGGCGCGGGCAGTCGCACGATCCGGATCGACGTCGACGTCCTTCATGGAGGCCAGGTCGATCACCATCCCGCCATCGTTGGTGCCGTAACCGGGTGCGCTGTGTCCGCCGCCGCGCACGGATACCAGCAGCCGGCGCTCGCTGGCGAAGCTGACGGCGCGTTGCACGTCGCCGATGCCATGGCAGCGAACGATCATGGCCGGGCGCCGGTCGATATTTCCGTTCCAGACGCGGCGGGAATTGTCGTATTCGGCATCGGCGGCGAGAACTATGCCGCCCGAGAGACTGCTGCGGAACTCGTCAATCTCGTTCGCGCCGATACCTGTGAGCGAGCCATCGATGGTTGATATTTCGATCATGACAACACCCTGCCGCCGGTCAATCTGAATTCAGGACATACCCGGCATGGAAATCCGTCAAGAGGATTCGAATTCGCACACCCGCCGAAATGCCAATCATCGGCGACGCACTGAAATGAACTTCCTCCGTCAGAGTATTGGCACGGTTCCTGGCGCATTCATTCATCCGGTCGGGCCGTCGCTGGCCTCACGGACCGGCTCGCTCGATGGCACCGGCGGGCTGCCGGGCGCCAGCATTTCGGCCGGTCTCCTGTCGATCAATCGAGCATCCGAGGCCCTGACAGGGGGGCCGCCTGCATGCTTCAATGCGCCCCACGCTTTTCAAAGGAGCCGACGCCATGTCCGGAAGCACGCTCGTCCAGCTCACCGCCACCGAGGCCCGCGACCGCATGGCGCGCGGCGACTTCACGGCCGAGGCCTACACCAAGGCCTGCCTGGATCGCATCGCGGCCCGCGACGGCGAGGTCCAGGCCTGGGCCCATCTCGATCCGGCGTATGCGCTCGAGCAGGCCCGCGCGCGCGACAGGCAGCGGGCTTCCGGTGCGGGACTTGGCCCGCTGCACGGCCTGCCCGTCGGCATCAAGGACATCATCGACACCGCCGACATGCCGACCGAGAACGGGTCGGACCTCTTCCGCGGCTACCAGCCGGAGAAAGATGCGACCTGCGTTGCCGTCTTGCGTGCGGCCGGCGCCGTGATCATGGGCAAGACGGTCACCACCGAGCTTGCCAATCGCTTTCCCGGCAAGACCCGCAATCCGCACAACCCGGAGCACACGCCCGGCGGCTCCTCGTCGGGCTCGGCGGCCGGCGTCGCGGCCGGCATGATTCCGCTGGCGCTCGGCACGCAGACCGGCGGCTCGGTGATCCGCCCGGGCTCGTTCTGCGGCATTCACGCTTTGAAGCCCACGCTCGGCCTGATCTCGCGCACCGGCGTGACGCTGCAATCGCACACGCTCGATACGGTCGGCGTCTACGGCCGCTCGCTCGCCGATCTCGCCCTCATCACGGATGCCCTCTCGCAATACGATCCGGCCGATGCGGTCAGCTACGAGCGGGCCCGCCCCGTGATCTCGCGCGTGCTCGCGGAGGGCGTCGCGGCGCCGCCGCGCCTCGCGTTCTTCCGCTCGCCCGCCTGGTCCGAGGCGACGCCCGCTGCCCGCACCGCCATCGAGGCCTTCGTCAAGCGTCTCGGCGCGGCGGTCGAAACGATCGAGCTGCCGGCGCTCGACGGCATCATTCAGCATCACGCCAACATCATGGACGGCGAGAACTCGGCCTATTACGGCCCCTGGTTCAAGGAGCGGCCGAACGCGGTCAGCGCCATTCTCGGCGAGCGTCTCGCGGCCGCGGAAAAGCTGCCGGCGGGCGACTACGTGCGCTCGGTCGCCGCGCGCGACCGGCTCTATGGCGAGGTGGAGCGCCTGCTCGGCAGCTACTCGGCGATCGTCACGTTGTCCTCGACCGGCCCCGCGCCGAAGGGCCTCGGCTCCACCGGCAACGCCATCTTCAACGGCATGTGGACCTATCTCGGCGTGCCGTGCGTCTCGCTGCCCCTGATGACGGTCGAGGGGCTGCCCTGCGGCGTCCAGCTCATCGGCAAGCGCCGCGATGAGGGCCGTCTGCTGGCGACGGCCCGCTGGGTCGAGGAGCAGGTGGCCGAGCAAGCCGTCATGCGCTGAAGCGACCGAAATGCGCATTGCAGCTGCGCCGGCGGATCGTTTGGTTGCACTCTGCCCTACGTCGCGTCGTGAAAGATCACGCCCAGGGTGTGCCGACGCCCCGAGCGGAGGCGAGACACGCCGTGGCGGACCTTTACGCGGTAGTCACCTCGCGCGCCGGCGACCGGCCGCTCGTTGACGGCGAAGATCACCGCCTCGCCGAGGCCGAGCGGCACGACCTCCGCCCGGGACTGCATGCGCGGTCTCTGCTCGACCAGCACGAACTCGCCGCCGGTGAAATCGCGTCCCGGCTCCGACAGCAAGATCGCCACCTGGATCGGGAACACGGTCGGGCCGTAGAGATCCTGATGGAGGCAGTTGTAGTCGCCCATCTGGTAGCGCAGCAGCAGGGGCGTCGGCCGCGTCTGGCCGGCCGCATGGCAGCGCGCGATGAAATGCGCATGCACGTCCGGAAACGCCGTCTCCTGGCCCATCCGCGCGAGCCAGCGCGATGCGATCGGCGCGAGCCGCGCATAAAGCCGGCGACGCAGCTCGGCCACTGGCTCCGGCAACGGATAGGCGAAGTACTTGTACTCGCCCGATCCGAACCCGTGCCGCGCCATGACGATCCGGCTGCGGAACGGCGCCTCCTCGTCGTAAAGGGCTGCCAGCTCGCGGCAGGCGGCCGGCTGGATCAGCGGCCCGACGGTCGCCGCCCCGCTGGCGTCGAGCGCACCGGCGATCGCATCCCAGTCAAGGGCGGCGATCCGATCGGCAATGGCATTCTCCTCCGTTATCGGGCGACGCGTCATGCTCGGTCTCCAGGCTTGCCCCGGGCCCATCGCTGGTGGTGCTGGCTCTCGGGCGCGACCGGCAGACCGCCGGACGCCTCGCGCGTCTCCCATGCCCATCGTTTCAATGCCAGCTCAACCCGATAACGCACATCAGCAGGCAAAGCAGTTATCCCCGAGGCGGCAGCTCCTCCTATAGTCCGTGACCCGATTCGAGCCCGGAGCGTCGCCTGCCATGTCGAGCACCACCCTTCTCCTCGTCGTTGCCCTCATCGGGCTCGCGCTCGCTGTCGGCTTCTGGATGGGCCGGATGACGCAGCGCCGGACGGCAGCTTCGGAGCCGAATGCTGGCGCCGAGCCGGCAAGCCATATCCCTCCGCCGGAGCACCGGCCAATCGAGGCGTCCAGACCTCCGGGTCGCGAGACGCGCCCAGCATCGACCGCGGCTGCACCGTCGACGTCGCCATCGCCGGCTCCGATCGCTGGTGCCTCGCCTGGAGCGCTGCTCGGCCGCGCGCAGAGCTGGGGCTATCAGTTGCAGGATCTGGACGTCGAGCGCGCCGCCACCTCGACCTTCGATGTCCTCGTCATCGACTACTCGAGGGACGGCACCGACGAGTCGGCCCTGAAGCCTGCGGACCTCACCAAGCTGAAGCGCAAGCCGGACGGCAGCCGACGCCTCGTCGCCGCCTACCTGTCGATCGGCGAGGCCGAGAGCTATCGCTACTACTGGCGCAAGGACTGGAAGCGCCGACGGCCGGCGTGGCTGCTGTCCGAGAACCCCGACTGGGACGAGAATTATGCCGTCTGCTTTTGGGATGCCGGCTGGCAGTCCCTGTTCTGTGGCAGCCCTGAGGCCTACCTCGACCGCATCATCGCCCAGGGCTTCGACGGCATCTATCTCGACAAGTGCGACGTGACCGAGGATCTGCGTCGCCGCGAGCGCGATGCCGCCCGCACCCGGCCCGACCTCGATGGCGACATGGCAGCTTTCGTCGAGCGCCTCGCCACTTACGCCCGCGAGAGGCGACCCGGCTTTCTGGTGATCATGCAGAACGCCGAGCCGCTGCTCGAGCGCCCCCGGCTCCGGGCCACGCTCGACGCGGTCGCCAAGGAGGAGCTGCTCTACGGCATCGACGGCGCCGAGAAACCGAACAGCCGCGACGACGTCGCATGGTCTCGCGAGCGACTCGACCTGATGCGCCGCGACGGCAAGCCTGTGCTCGTCGTCGAGTACCTCGATGACAAGGCGAAGATCGCCAAGGCGGCTCAGGCGACACGTGCGCTCGGCTACGTGCTCTATGTCTCGGACAAGAGCAGGGAGCTCGACAAGCTGCAAAATCGCACCGAGGTCGCCTGACGGCGGCAGCCCCCTCGCGGCCGGCTCCTTGCCCGGCCAATGGCTGATCGGTGACCTCACGAATGCCTCACGAAGACTTGTCTCGCTGCGGCGACCTCTGAAGGCTCGCCGCGAGTTATAGCGATCGGCCGACACGAGTCGCCAGCCGGCCTGGGGGACGCACATGATCACAACGACACGCGCAGCCACCGCCACCTTGGCTCTCATCGGGCTTGCCGCCACGTTGCTGCTCGTCAGCCCCGCCGCCGTCGATCACGCGCACGCTCAGCCGGCGGCCGGCAGCAACGGCAAAGGCCGCCGGCTCGTCACCGTCTCGTCGACGCTCGAGCCCGGCAGCGTCGTCGTCAGCCTCGCCGACCGCCGCCTCTACCACGTGCGAGAGACGGGCAAGGCCGTCAGCTATCCGATCGCCACTCCACGCGACCAGGATGTCTGGGACGGCACGCAGATCGTGACCGCCAAGCGCGAGAACCCGGCTTGGCGGCCGACGCCTGAAATGATCCGCGACAATCCACGGCTGCCGACCTTCGTGCCCGGTGGCCACCCGTTCAATCCGATGGGCGCCCGCGCGCTCTACCTCGGTCATACCTACTATCGCATCCACGGCACGGACGCGCCGTGGCTCGTCGGGCGCAATGTCTCCAAAGGTTGCATCCGCATGCACAACGAGCACGTCACCGAGCTCTACGAGGCCATCCCGCTCGGCGCCAGGGTGACCGTCACCCGCCGATCGATTCCCTCTCCCGAGCCGCGGATGGCCGACCGCGAAGGTGCGGAACGCCGACCCGACCGCACCGCCCAACGCCGGGGCTGGTGGTAGCCGGACGGCGGCCGCCCAGCCTCGAGCGTTCCGGTCCGATACCCATCGGCACCATCGATTAACCAGTCTATGGAACAGTTGCCGCCGAGGCTCATGGACCTCCGGAGAGGCATTGTTTCAGTCATGACGCACGAATCGGTTGTCGGCTCGACCGCACGCAACCTTCCGGACGACGCACGCGGTGAGGCCGTCTTGCGTCAGGCCTCCAGACGAGAGGCAGGCTCGCCGCGCCTTAGCGGCCTTCCGTCATCGCCGAAATCGCCCGGCGGGGCGTCCGCTGCCTCGCTGCTTCCCCTCGCTCGCTCCCTCCTCGCGCTCGGTGGCGACGAGCGCATCGCCGTCAACTCGGCAACAGGGCGCAACCGCTACGGCACCCCGCTGCTGCCCGCGCCGGAAGAGCTGTGGTTCTCGTCGTCGACCGCCTCTGCCATCTCGCCCGCCGGCCTCGACGCCGCGCTTGCCGCCATTGATGTGCTGATCACCGGCTCCGGCGACGGCCAGACGGCCCAGCAGCGCGCCGACGCCGTGCGTGCGCGAATCCTTGATCACTTCGGCGCTCCCGGCAGCACGGCGATCCTCACCGCTTCCGGCACCGAGGCCGAGTTGATCGCCCTGGCAGTGGCCCGGGCCGTCATGTCGAGGCCGTTGACGAACGTCGTCGTCGCGCCCACCGAGACGGGGTCCGGCGTCATGGCCGCGGCCGCCGGACGCCATTTCCTCGGTACAACGAGCCTCGGTGCCGCGACTCCCGCGGGAACCCCCCTCGCCGGACTGGAGCACGCCGACGTGCGCGTCGAGGCGATCGCCATCCGCGCTCCCGACGGCCATCCCCTTGCTGCCGCCGAGATCGATGCCGCGGCCGCTCAGATGGTCGCGACTGCCATTCTCGCAGAGCGCGATGTCCTGCTCCACGTGCTCGACTGCTCGAAATCGGGGCTTGCCGGCCTCGGCCGCGACACGGCGCGGGCTCTATCCGGCATCGCGCCGGGTCGCGTTCTCGTCGTCGTCGATGCCTGCCAGATGCGCGCTCCGCCCGACGACATCCGCCGCGATCTCGAAGCCGGCTTCATGGTGATGGTCACCGGCTCGAAATTCGCCGGTGGTCCTCCGTTCAGCGGCGCGCTGCTGCTGCCGGGCGCGCTGGCCACGCGGCTCGCCGCTGCCGGTGAGCCGCCACCCCCCGGACTGGCGGCCTTCAGCGCACAGGCGGATTGGCCGGCTGCGTTGCATGGCTGGTGCCGCGGCCGCCTGACCACGGCGGCCAACCCCGGGCTCGAGCTGCGCTGGGCTGCCGCACTCGCGGAGCTGGATCGCTACCTCGCCTTCGACGAGGCAGAGCGGATGATCGTGCTCGGCCATTTCGAGCAGGCGGTCGTCGAGCGGGCCGGCAAGGCGCTCGGGGCCGATGCCGTCAGGGTCGAGGACGCCGGTATTCCGTCCATCGTGCCGATCGCCGTCGCAAAAGGGCCTGACGCCATCGCCCGCGCGACCGTGCTGCACCAGCGGTTGCGGGAGCCGCAGTCCTGGACCGGCGATGTCGAGAACGCTTCTGCAATGGCTCGCGTGTGTCACGTCGGCCAGCCCGTCGCCCTAGGCGCGACGGCGATCCTGCGCGTCTGTGCCAGCGCCCCGATGCTGTCGGCGGTGCACGAGCGGATGGCCCTCGGGGCGTCGATCGAGGACGCCTTCGCGCCGATCGCAACCGATCTCGATACGCTGTTTCGCAAGTGGGCCCTGCTTGCCGCAGCCGACCTCGACGTCGCCGCGAAGCCGGCCGAGGCGCACCCACGGACAGCGGTCGCGTCGTCGCCGCTCGACCCCGCCGACTGGAACGCCTTCCGCCAGCTCGGCTACAAAGCCCTCGACGGCATGGTCGAGCATTTGTGTGGCCTTCGCGATGGGCCTGTCTGGCGACCCATGCCGACCGAGGTACGCGAGCGGTTCAATGCACCGCTGCCCGTGGCACCGCGCGACCTTTCGGCCGTGCTCGCCGACTTCGAGACCTCCATCAAGCCCTATGCCACAGGCAACACGCATCCGATGTTCATGGGCTGGGTGCACGGCGCCGGCACACCGGCCGGAATGATCGCCGAGATGCTCGCCGCCGGCCTCAATGCCAACTGCGGCGGTCGCGACCATGTCGGCATCGAGGTCGAGCGTCAGGTCGTCCGCTGGGCGGCCGAGATGCTCGGCATGCCACCGAATGCTTCCGGCGTTCTCGTCACCGGCACGTCGATGGCCAATTTTCTCGCCGTTCTGGTCGCCCGCGACGCCGCGCTCGGCCATGGCGTGCGGCGCACGGGCCTCGCGCGCGCCGGCGCCGACCTCGTCGCCTATACCTCGGCCGAGGTGCACGGCTGCATTGGCCAGGCGCTGGAGCTCGCCGGTATCGGCTCGGACCAGCTCCGCAAGCTGGCGGTCGACGACAGCGGCGCCCTCGATGTCGATCGGCTGGAGACGGCGATCCTCGCCGACCGATCGGCCGGCCTGGTGCCGTTCCTGATCGTCGGCACGGCCGGCACCGTCAACACGGGCGCTGTCGATCCCCTGTCCCGCCTCGCCGAGATCGCGAGGCGCGAGCAGATCTGGTTCCACGTTGACGCGGCCTTCGGCGCGCTGGGCATGCTGGCGCCCGGCCTGAAGCCGCTCCTCGCGGGCATCGAGCAGGCCCAATCCGTCGCCTTCGACTTCCACAAGTGGGGCCACGTGCCCTACGACGCCGGCTGCCTCGTGGTCCGCGACCGGGAGGCCCACCGCGGCACCTTCGCCAGTCCCGCTGCCTACCTCTCGCGCCTGCCGAAGGGGCTTGCCGCCGGCGACACCTGGCCGTGCGACCTCGGCCCCGACCTGTCGCGCTCGTTCCGAGCCCTGAAGACCTGGCTCACCATCGAGGTTCACGGCGCCGATAGGCTGGGCGCGGCGATCGAAGGCTGCTGCCGGGTCGCCCGGCATCTGGCCGACCGCGTGGAGAGCACGCCGGGCCTCGTTCTCGCTGCGCCCGTCGCGCTCAACATCGTCTGCATCGGCCTCGCCACGGGCGGCGGCGATGTGCTGATCCCCGAGATCATCATGGACCTGCACGAGCGTGGCGTCGCCGCGCCGTCGCTGACAACCCTCGCCGGTCGCCCCGTGATCCGCTGCGCAATCGTCAACCACCGCACCACCGAGGCCGACGCCGACCGGCTCCTCGACGAGATCGCCATCAGCCTAGAGCGCCTGCTCGATGCGCGGATGAGGCATTGAGAGGCGAGTGATGTCTCCGGGCCGCTGCCCTGTCGATCGGGCCGGATGAGCCCGGTCACGCTTGACGTGGACCGGAGAGCGGAGGCGCTCGCGCGACCCTCGCCCTTGTCACCGGAGATCGTTCCCGGCAATAAGGCCGTCCGAGCGCCAGTTCGGCCGTGACACCCCGACGCCCCGGCCGGACACATTGTGCCGTGGGAAGGACAACGCCGTGACGACATCGAAAATCGTGCTCATCGACCGCCACCCTGGCCGGTCGAGCCAGACCATCGGGCTCGCGAAGGAGCTCGGCACCGACCCCGACCTCATCCACGAGCCGTCGGTGGGCGTGGTCGGCACGAAAGGCGACAGCCAGTGCTACATCGGCGTCCTGTCCAAGGTCGACGCCATCCACGAGAAGCTCAAGGCCCGCATCGGCAAAGGGCCGGGCCAGCTCAAGCTGCGCCTCGTCCAGCCCGAGTACACGATCGCCACCTCCGACGGCATCCGCAACGGCACGCGCGAGATGCGCTACTCGCTGATCGGCCGCGAGGTGACGAACGACGCGCTCTGCGAGCACCTCGAGGCTACGGGCCTCGCCGGCACCATCGCGGTCGTCGCCTGCGACAAGCCGCCGGTCGGCACGCTGGCGGCGCTGCTGGAGCACAACCAGCCGGCGATCATCATGTCGGACGGACCCATCCACCCCGGCCACGATCCGAAGACCGGCGAGGCTCTCGACATCGTCAGCGCCTATCAGGTGGCTGGTCACCCCGACGCCGCCTACCGCCATCACATCGCCTGCCATGCCTGCCCCGGCATCGGCAGCTGCGGCGGCATGTTCACCTACAATACGATGCAGACATTCATCGGTGTCGTCGGCATGCAGCCCCTGCACATGGTGGCGCCCGCGTCCGACGATCCGCGCCGCCTGAAGGAGTTCCCGGCCGAGCTGGTCGAGCATCTCGCCCGCATGATGGAGAAGGACCTGAAGCCCCGCGACATCGTCGTGCGCGACTCGCTGCGCAACGCCGTCATCGTCGCCATGGCCATCGGCGGCTCGACCAACGTGGTCCTGCACGCTCCCGAGATCGCGCGTGCGGCCGGCTACGCCGATTTCTGGAAGGAGATCATGACGCCGGAGGAGTTCAATACACTCTCGACGAAGCTCGTGCCCGTGCTGACCGACGCCCGACCCTACGGCAAGTACTCGATGATCGACATCGACCGCGTCGGCGGTGTTCAGGTGATCGTGCGCGAGCTGCTCGAGGCCGGCCTCCTCAACGGCGATGTCTTGACCTGCACCGGCGAGACGTTGGCGAGCCAAGTGCAGCGGCTCGGCGCCAAGCCGGCCGACGGCACGGTCATCTACCCGGTCGCAAAGCCGTACAAGGCGACGGGCGGGCTGCGCGTGCTCGGCGGCAATCTCTCGCCCGAGTTCTCGGCGATCCTCAAGCTCGCCGGCGTCGAAGGCGGGCTTGAGAACAACACATTCCGCGGCAAGGCCAAAGTGTTCGAAAGCGAGCGCGCGCTGCTCGAAATGCTCGACACTGCGCCTGACCGCTTCCAGAACAACGACATGATCATCGTGCGCTACGAAGGGCCGTCCGGTGCGCCGGGCATGCCCGAGTTCCTCGATCCGACCTCGCGCATCACTACGCTGTGTCGCGAGCGCGGCATCGTTCTCGGCCTGATGACGGACGGCCGCTTCTCGGGGGGATCGGTCGGCCTCGTCATCGGACACGTCGGGCCGGAGGCTGCACTCGGCGGTCCGATCGCCTTCGTCGAGGACGGCGAGGAGATCGTCATCGATCTGAACACGAACGAGCTCAACTGCACCGCACTCCAGGATCCGGCAACGCTGGCGAAGCGCAAGGCAGCGTGGCAGAAGGTGGTCGCCGACAACGGCGGCATCCATCCCAACTGCGGTGTGGCCGACACGCGCCTTCTCCAGCGCGCGCGGCACATGGCCGTACCGGCAACCCGCGGCGGCGGCCTGCATCCGAACCGCGAGGTCTGGGTGCGCGAGGCGCGGAAGGCCGAGCGCTCGAGCTTCGTGCCGAGGAACAAGCACCGGCCCGAAGGGAACAAGGCGTTCTGACAACGAGGCCAGGCGGGGCCGGGCCGGGCGCAGGGGACTGCGATGTGCCCGGCCACGGCCAGCTCCCTCGTCGGCACCGGCACGCTCGCCCGGTGCCGCCACCGACACCCATTGCGACCCGTCACCGCTGGTGTCTACCCTTGCAACGAGCGGGCCTGCAGTGGCCCGGCAGGAGCTGGGGAGACCATATATGACCGGCGGCGAGGAGACCTTCGATTTCATCGTGACGGGAGCCGGCTCGGCGGGCGCAGCCGTTGCCGCACGGCTGTCGGAGAGCGGCCGCCACCGCGTGCTGCTGCTGGAGGCCGGGCCGCCCGACACCAATCCGTGGATCCACATTCCGCTCGGCTTCGCCAAGACCTACGTCGACCCTCGCGTAAACTGGAAGTTCGAAAGCGCGCCGCAGCCACAGCTCAACAACCGCAGCATCTACGTGCCGCGCGGCAAGACGCTCGGCGGCACCTCATCGATCAACGGCATGGTCTACATGCGCGGCCATCCGCAGGACTACGACGACTGGCGCCAGCGGGGATGCGTCGGCTGGGACTGGGACAGCGTGCTGCCCTACTTCAAGAAGGCGCAGAATCAGGCCCGCGGCGCGAGCGCGCTGCACGGCACCGGCGGTCCGCTCAACGTCTCCGACCACGTCTCGAAATCGGAGCTAGCCGATGCCATGATCGCGGCCGCAGAAGGTCTCGGCATTCCGCGCACCGACGACTTCAACGGCCCTCGCCAGGAGGGTGTCGGCTACTACCAGACGACCACCGGGCGCAGCCGGCGATGGAGCAGCGCCAGGGCCTACCTGCATCCCACCCGGGGCCGCGCCAACCTCGTTGTCCGCTCCGGCTGCCAGGCGACCCGCATCGTCATCGAAGGTCATCGCGCCGTCGGTGTGACCTATCAATCGGCCCGCGGTCGCGAGACTGCACGGGCGGCGCGCGAGGTCATCGTCAGCGGCGGCGCCTACGGATCGCCGCAGCTGCTGCAGCTCTCGGGGCTCGGGCCGGCCGAGCACCTGCGCAAGATGGGCATCGACGTGGTACGCGACATGCCGGCGGTGGGCTCGAACCTGCACGATCACTTCGGCATCTACCTGATGTGGCGCTGCGCAAAGCCCATCACGATGAACGATCTCGAGAGCAGCTGGCCGCGCAAGATCATGGCGGGCGTGCGCTACGGCCTGTTCCGCGATGGGCCGATGGCCATCAATGGCATCCGGGCCGGCGTCTTCGCGCGCTCCGACCCGCGGCTCGATCGGCCGGACCTCCAGATCAACCTGCTGGAATGGAGCACGATGGAGCGTTCCAAAGATCGCGTCATTCCGCATCCCTTCTCCGGATTCACGCTGGGGCCGGTTCACCTGGCGCCCGACGGCCGGGGCACGGTGAGGCTCGCAAGCCCTGATCCACTGGCGCAGCCCGAGATCACATTCGGCTTTCTCGCCTCCGACTACGACATGCGCGCCATGGTGGCCGGCGTGAAGCTGGCGCGTGAGATCGTGGCCCAGCCGGCGATGCGCCCCTATGCCATGGAGGAGGTGGTGCCCGGCGCGGCATCGGCGAGTGATGCCGATCTCGAGCGGTTCGTGCGCGAGACGGGCGTCACCAACCACCATCCGACGTCGAGCTGCGCCATGGGAACGGGCAGCAACACGGTGGTCGATCCGCGCCTCCGCGTGCACGGCATCGGCGGCCTGCGCGTGGCCGACGCTTCGATCATGCCGGCCGTCGTGGCCGGCAACACCAACGCGCCCTCGATCATGATCGGCGAGAAGGCCGCCGCCCTGATCCTCGAGGATGCGGACACGGCCGCGGCCGCGTAGGCTTGGTCGACACCTGCACCAGACATCTCCAAGAGGCCTCCATGCGCGTCGAAACTCTGCTTCCCCTCGGCAAGCTCGATCCGGGGCTCAGGGCCTCGGACATGCCCCTCGATATCGCGCGGGTCGCCCATGACGCGCGCCTCGTCGAGGAGGTCGGCTTCGACGGGCTCTGCGTCGAGGAGACCAAGGACGATCCCTATCAGATCATGGCGCTCGCAGCTTCGACGACCAGCCGGATCAGTCTGTCGACCAACATCGCCATGGCCTTCCCGCGGAGCCCTACGATCACGGCGATGTCGGCGTGGTCGCTCGCGAAGCTGTCGCGGGGCCGCTTCGTGCTCGGGCTCGGCAGCCAGGTGCGCGGGCACATCGTCCGGCGCTTCGGGCTGGAGTTTCATCCCGTCGGCCCGTGGATGCGCGACTATGTCCAGGCCGTGCGCGCAGTATGGCGGTGCTGGCAGGAGCAGAAGCCGCTCGACTACCAAGGCACACACTACAAGCTCAGCCTGATGGTGCCGCTGTTCGATCCAGGCCCGATCGCGCATCCCGACATCCCGATCCACATCGCGGCGGTGAACCCAGTGATGTGCCGCATCGCCGGCGAGGTGGCGGACGGCATCCGCGTCCATCCCGTGTGCACGCCGCGCTACATCCGCGAGGTGATGCTGCCCGCTGCCGCCGAGGGCGCGCGGCGGAGCGGGCGTGACGCAAAGGCCGTTGCCATCGCCATGAAGCCGCTCGTCTGCACGGCGCCAGACAGGGCGACGCTTGAGAAGCGGGTGAAGGACGTGCGGGCGCGCGTTGCCTTCTACTGCTCGACGCCAGCCTATCGGGCGACGTTCGACCTGCATGGGCTCGGCGGCCTCGCCGACGAGCTCGCGGTGCTCTCCAAGGCGCAGCGGTGGGAGGAGATGCCGGACCGCATCTCGGACGAGGTTCTCGACATGTACGCGACCGTCGGCACCTACGACGAGATCGGTCGGAAGCTGGTCCAGCGCTATGGCGGCATCGTCTCGGACATCGAGTTCTCGATCCCGTGCACAACGCCGGAGGAGCGGTCGACGATGCAGGGTCTTCTGAAGCAGCTGCGGACCGAGACCGCGGCATAGACGCGGCCAGTCAACACTGAGCTCCCCGATCGGCGGCGACGCCACCTCACAGCACCAGCTTGTAGCCTTCGTGGGTCGCCTCGAAGCCGAGGCGATCATAGAAGCGATGTGCGTCCACGCGTGTCTTGTCGGTCGTCAGCTGCACAAGGCGACAGCCGCGCTTCCGGCACTCGGCGACCGCCCATTCGAACATGCGCTGGCCGAGACCGGAGCTGCGATGGCTGCGGGCGATCCGGACGGCCTCGATCTGCCCGCGCCACGTGCCTTTGCGGGCAATACCCGGAATGAACGTCAGCTGCAGGGTGCCGACGATTCGGCCATCATCGACCGCCACCGCCAGCAGCTGGTTCGGGTCACGGTCTATGGCCTCGAAGGCCGCGACGTAGTCGGGGGCGAGGGGAAGGCGAGGGTCCTCGCGCGTCTGGCCCAGCGCGTCGTCGGCAAGAATGGCCACGATCGCCGGCAAGTCCGCCGCCGAGGCTTTGCGCATTTGGATTGCCTCGGGTTGCATCTCGATCGACTCCTCGGTGCGCCGCCAGCACGACACCGGTCAGCCTTTGTCGCCGTAGACCTTCGCCGGGTCGAATGCGATCGGCGTGCCCGCGTGCTGCAGAGCCGTGGCCGCAGCGGCCGCCTCCGGGCCGAGCGGAATGCGCCGGTAGAAGCAGGTGCGGTGACCGGTGTGGCAGGCCGCCCCGAGGCCCTTCATGCGCACCCGCATCCAGACGGCGTCCTGGTCGCAGTCGGTACGCAACTCGACCACCTCGAGCACGTTGCCGCTCTCCTCGCCCTTCTTCCACAGCCGCTTGCGCGACCGGCTGTAGAAGTGCGCCTCGGCGGTGCGGATGGTCAGCGCGAGCGCCTCGGGGTTCATCCAGGCGAGCATCAGCACCTCACCGGATTCGGCGTCGGTGGCAACGGCCGCCACGACGCCGTCCGACCCGAATCGGGGCGTCAGCGACGCACCGCTCTCCAGTTCCGTGGTGCTGCCCGGTGTGGGGAATACAGCCTTGCTGTCGGTCATCGCGGGCGCATCACGATCATGGACGGCGCGGTGCGTGCACGAGGCCGAGGAAGCGGTCGCGGTAGCCGGGCTCGGTATCGAAGGCACCGGAGAACCGCGTCGTCACGGTCGATACGCCCTGCTGGTTCACGCCCCGCGTCGACATGCACATGTGCTCGGCCTCGATCAGCACGGCGACGCCACGCGGATTGAGATGGCACTCGATGGCCGTCGCCACCTGGGCGGTCAATGCCTCCTGCGTCTGCAGCCGCTTGGCGTAGATCTCGACGACCCGGGCGAGCTTCGACAGGCCGACCACGCGATCGCGCGGCAGATAGGCGATGTGGGCGACGCCGACGAATGGAGCGATGTGATGCTCGCAATGGCTCTCGAGCCGCACATCGCGCACCATAACCATGTCGTCATAGCCGCCGACGTCCTCGAAGGTCCGCTTGAGCACCTCCTCCGGGTCCAGCCGATAGCCGCGGAACCACGTCTCGAATGCAGCCGCCACGCGACGCGGCGTATCGAGCAGGCCCTCCCGCTCGGGATCGTCGCCTGCCCAGGCGATGAGCGTCTTCACTGCGGCCTCGGCCTCGGCGCGCGTCGGACGATCCGACTTAGGCTGCTTGCGCTCCGCGGCCCACTTGTCCACGCGCTGGTCCATCATCCTGCCCCTTGTTGGCGGCCTCGACATTGCGCCGACCGACCGTTGCCGGCCGTCCGGCACTCCGGAGGCGGCTTCCTTTGCCGAACCGTGCGGCCGCCGGTGTCCGGGGCGACGCCGGGGACGGCACCCACTCCCGGACATGTCCGATCGGCGCCTTGCAATCGCAAGTCTGTGGCGCGATATCACGTGAAGAACGAGCGGCGCTCGCCTCCGGATCAACGCGTCGGCCAGTGACGTGACCGCGGACGGCGCCTACTATGGTGCGTCGGACGCTCGTTGGGAAGGTTATCGGCGAGCATTTTCGCCACGACGGCTAAGAGGCCGGCATGGACGGGCGGCCCGCCCGCGCAGGAGACACCACCGAGATGAGCGAGCTCAGCGCCCTCTACAACGACCGCATCATCGAGCTGGCGGCGGCGATACCGGCGGCCCGGCATCTGGATCATCCCGATGCGACCGCGTCTGCGCATTCGAAGCTCTGCGGCTCGACGATCGCGGTGGAGCTGAAGCTCGACGGTGATCAGGTCACCGACTACGGCCAGACGGTCAAGGCCTGTCTCCTCGGTCAGGCCGCCGCCTCGATCGTAGCCAGAAACATCGTCGGGACATGCATCGATGAGATCCGCCGCGTGGCCGGCGAGATGCGCCGCATGCTCAAGGAGAATGGGCCGCCACCGGGCGGCCGCTGGGCGGACCTCAGCGTGCTCGAGCCGGTTCGCGAGGTCAAGGGGCGGCATGCCTCGGTGCTGCTCGCATTCGAGGCGATTCTGAGGGCCGTCGACGCGCGCGAGGCTCAGCCTCGGACGGGCGCGGCCGCAGAGCCGGCGCCGGTGTGATGGCGACCGCAGCCGGCTCCGAGGCGAGGTTGCGGGGGCGGGCGGCGCTGGCTCGGTGGCTGGCGAAAGCCCCGGTCCACGCCTACCGGTGGACGCTGAAGCCTTTGATCGGGCTCGAATGCCGGCACCTGCCGACTTGCTCGGAGTATGCCCTCGACGCCATCGACCGGAACGGGGCCTGGCGGGGCTGCTGGCTCGCCGGCTCACGCATCTGCCGCTGCCACCCCTGGGGCACCTCTGGCTTCGACCCGGCGCCCGATATCCGTGCCGTGCGGCACCCGTTTGCGCCCTGGCGATACGGGCGATGGGGCAGACCGCTCGACGCGCCTGCCAAAGAGACCGAGACATGCGCGCAAGACGTGCGGCGATAGCCTTCAGCCTGCTGCTGGTCGTTTCGGCCGTGGCCGGGGCCGGCGTCATGCTGGCACGAGAGCCGGCGGCGTCGGGGCACATGCCGCTGCATATAGGCTGCAAGCACCAGCACGGCTCGACCTGGCTCACCGGCCGCGGCGAGATGCTCGGGTACCGGCGCAGCGAGGACGATGGTTCCGCGGACGAGGGGCCACGCCGGCTGCGGCCCTTCACCGAGCCGCGCCGGTAGGCCAGTGGCGGGCTATGCAGGTCAGTTCAGCTTGATCGATCCGAACAGGCGGATCGTGCGGCCGGGCTGCAACACCTCGTCCTTCTTGAAGGAGACGTGGTTCCTGACATCATCGTCGAGCAGGTTCTCCCCTTTGATGCCGATCGTCGTCCGCGAGGCAAGGTTGTCGTCGCTGCTGCCCTTGAAGGTGTAGGCGAGCTCGGCATTGAGGAGGGTGTATCCGTTCGTCGGGGTATCACGTGAATCGATGCTGGACACGGTGTCCTGGCGGAGCGCGGTCAGCGTGAAGACCCGGGCGAGCCAACTCGGATCGCGGTAGTAGAGACCGCCGCCGACGCGATGTGGCGGGATACGCGGAACGTTGACACCGTCCTCGAAGTGGGCCCGCACGAAGTCGTACTGGCCCGAGATGCCCACGACTCCCCGTCCGATCTCCGCTACGTCCAGCTCCCCTCCGACCTCAGCTCCCGTGAAGGCGGCGTCGCGCTGTGCGAAGACGAGCTCGTCGAGCTCTGTGCCGGCGCCGCAGGTCGCCAGCGCATCGTCGCACTGCCTGCCGGTGAAGCTCTTGAAGATGAAGCCGTCGTAGACGGTGTGGAACACGCTCGTATCGAAGCGCATGCGCCCCTTCGATCGTTTGAAGCCGAGCTCTATGGTGTCGGCCTTTTCCACGTCGAGATTGGGATTGCCGATCTCGAAGGTCCCAGTGGCCTCGTGAACCCCCTTCGAGAACAGCTCCCCTACGTCAGGCGCCCGCTCGGTATGCTGGGCTGTCACGCGGGCGACGATACCGAGCGGCAGCTCGTACAATAGCCCCAAGCTGCCGCTGACGGGGGTGAAGCTCTTGGAGAAGCGAGCCGGATCGGTCGACACCAGGGGATTCTCGACACCCGTGCCGTCCGCCTCGTTGCCCTCGATGCGGCCGGCAGCCTGAAAGCGCAGCCGGCGGGTCACTTCCAGCTCCTCGAACAGGAAACCGGCTATCATGCGCTGCCTCGCCGCCGGGTCGAGAAGCCCATCGACCTCCTCGCCGACGCCGAAGCCGGCCATGCGCTTCCTGCCCCACTGAATGCCGGCAGCGCCGCGAAGCTCGCCCAACGCCGTGCTCACCGGGAGATGCTGCATCTCGGCGCGGGCCTCGTGCTCGCGGTTGGTGAAGCGCGTGCCGACGATGTCGATGCCTTCGGTCTCCTCGAACACCACCTCGTCGTGGGCGTAGCGCGTCGTGCCGAGCCAGATGCGTATCGCCTCGATACCGTAGTCGCGGACCCGCCACTCGCCCTTGGATGTGACCTTGTCCTGGACGAGATCGATGCGGGGCCGATGATCGAGCGCCTCTTCGCCGGGAATGCCGTAAAGGCTCTGATAGCGCGACCAGGAAACGCCGAGAAAGCCGGTCGTCCAGATGTATGACGCGCCGAGCGCGACGCCCTTGGCATCGACGAAGCTGTTCGGCTGGATGCCTTGCGGCGTATCGTAGTCGAACGTACGCCGCCGGAAGGCATCGACGTGGATGGCGATGTTGCCAGAGCCGGCCGTTGCCTGGAACGCCCCGTCGCGGCCCATGTCCGCGGAGTTGAGGCCGCCCTTCAACTCGCCGGAGAAGCCGCGCGGCGGTATGAACATCGGGATCCGGTTGCTCTCAACCGCCACCACGCCACCGATGGCCTGGGACCCGTAGCGCAGCGTCGCCGGCCCGCGCACGACCTCAATGCGCTCCGCCGAGAAAGGATCGATGGGCACGCCATGATCCTCGGAGAGGGCGGAGACGTCGTGGCTGCCGATGCCGTTCTCCTGCACACGCACGCGGTAGGTGTCGAGGCCGCGCACCACGGGGCGGTTCGAGCCCGGCGAAAAGGTCGAGCCGATGATGCCCGGCTTGCTCGCCAGTGTGTCGGTGATCGTCGGGCCGGCATTCGCCAGGATCTCGCGATCCGTGGCGACGGTAACGGGCGCGAAGGCATCATCGACCACGACGATGGAGCCGGGTGGAGGCGGCGCGGCGTCGCCGGCCGGAGCGACGCTGGCCTCTGCCGGTGGCGCTTGCGGGATCGCAGCAGCCGTGCTGGCGGGCGCGGGTCGTGACGGTGCAGCCGGGGGGCGCACGACCGGACTGGGGGAGGTCACGACGATGCCGGGCAATTGGGTCTGCGCCGCGGCCGGGTTGGCTGCAGGCAAAACCACGGCGATGCCGGCCACCAGGGCACAGGCTACCCCCCGACCTCCGGTTCGGCGACGCAGTGCCTTCAGGTCAGCTCGCTGCATGGAAGTTCCCCACGGCCTGATCGGTTATGTTATATTGTATCGATTCGACATCGGATCGATTTAAAATCAAGCGCGGGAAAGCAGCCCTCTCGACAATCACAGCAGCTTGTGGTTCTAGTGCAACACTATAACATTTCGCCCTGGGCAACCGGGCCCACCCTGATGGTGCAGGACGTCGGAGTAGCGGACGAGACTCAGCCGCCGGCCTCGCCGGGCGGGACGGTCGTGCTGCGTGGACCGGACGCCATCGACCGCGAAGCACTCGGGCCGCAGCGCCTGCAGCAAGGGCGGTTTGCGTGCCTGGCACTCGCCTTGGCGCTGCATGGGGGGATCGCACTCGCTCTGCTCGCCGGCCCGGAGGAACCGTTCGGTGCGTGGGGGCGCGATCTCGAGGCGATCAGCGTCGAGGTCGCCATCGTATCGGCCTCGGCGCTGGAAAGCCGAGTTCAGACACCGGACCCCGCCGCGGCGAGCCACGGCGCCATCGATCAGGCAGAGGGTGGTCCCGTGGCCTCCGCAGCGTCACCCGAGGTGAAACCGGCCGATGCGGACCTGACGACAGGCAGCATCTCCGAGCAGGCAGCCGACCAGCCGCCCCCTCCGCCCCCTCATGTCGCCACCCTCACCCCTGATGAATTGCCGCGCGATCGGGACACAGCGACATTGCCCGAGCGCGTCCCCGAGCCGCCTCGGCCCGTCGACCGCCCGTCCGACAGCGTGCCATCCGCCAAGCTCGCCACCGAGCCTACGCCAGAGCCCGAGAGCACCGCGGACCCGGACAAGCGACAGGAGCAGCCGAAGCGGCCCCCCGTCAGCGAGGCGAGCCCTGGCTCCGTCGCCACGGACGCCGGTGGCGCTCCGTCACGATCGACGACGGGCGCGACTCGCCCCAGCTCGGCGGCGGCCGCGGCGAGCGCTGGCGCCATGCGCGCTTTCGCCCAGAGCGTCGTCAAGGCTTTGGCCCGCAGCCGCCCCACCGGACAGCATGGCCGGGCCAGAGGCACGGTCAAAATCTCGTTCGTGGTTGCCGAGGGAGGCGGCCTCGAGCGTGTCGAGATTGCCGCCACGAGTGGGCACACCGCGCTCGACGCCATCGCCTTGGCCGCCGTTCGTCGGGCCAGTCTGCCGGCCCCGCCTCCGGGCATGACGGCCGCACAGCGCACCTACGTCATGCCCTACAAATTCAATTGACCGGAGCCTCCGCAGGATGCCGAAGCGGAATGCCCGCCTAATGGGCAGGCATCTTAGTGCAGATCACATTGACTGCCTGAATTTTCATCATTCACCCATGGCAACCCCAGTCTCCTGAAAAATTTCTTATTCTGTTTCAATTCGTTACGATCAGCGCACCCAAGTGGCACAGGACTTGACTCTCTCGATACGCCCGCGACCTGCGGGGGAGGCATGCGCGCGGCCATTCCAAGGCAACGTGCGGACAAGGGGTCAAGCCATGAAGCTGATCACGGCAGTCATCAAGCCGTTCAAGCTCGAGGAGGTACGCGCCGCGCTTACCGATCTCGGGCTGCAGGGTATGACCGTCACCGAGGTGAAGGGCTACGGCCGACAGAAAGGCCACACGGAGATCTATCGCGGCGCGGAGTACGCCGTGAACTTCCTGCCGAAGATCAAGATCGAGGTCGTAGTCGCCGACAGCGAGGCCGACCAGGCCGTCGCGACCATCGCAGGGGCCGCCAAGACCGGCCAGATCGGCGACGGCAAGATCTTCGTGTCGACCATCGAGCACACGGTTCGCATCCGCACCGGCGAGACCGACGACAGCGCGCTCTAATTCCTGAAACCCATCCGAACTGAAACTGGGGAACGATCGATCATGACGAGAAGTCTCTGGCGTGTCGGCGCGCCGATTACTGCTGCGATCATTGCAGCCGCCGCAAGCAGTCTGCCCGCCCTGGCGGCCGGTCCGGTACCGAACAAGGGTGACACCGCGTTCGTCATGATCGCGACAGTGCTCGTCCTGCTGATGACGTTACCTGGCCTCGCGCTGTTCTACGGCGGCCTCGTGCGCACCAAGAATATGCTCTCGGTCCTGATGCAGGTGTTCGCTATCGTCGCGATGGTGTCCATCGTGTGGGTGGTCTACGGCTACAGCCTCTCCTTCACGTCGGGCGGCGGTTTCAATGCGTTCATCGGCGGCTTTGACAAGGCCTTCCTGAAGGGGGTCACTGCCGAGTCGACCGCTGCCACGTTCTCGAACGGTGTGGTCATCCCGGAGTACGTTTACATCTGCTTCCAGATGACGTTCGCCTGCATCACACCGGCGCTGATCGTTGGCGCCTTTGCCGAGCGTGTGCGCTTCGGCGCGCTGATGCTGTTCATCCTGCTCTGGGTGACGCTGATCTACTTCCCGATGGCGCACATGGTCTGGTACTGGGCCGGTCCGGATGCACTCGGCGACGCCGCCAAGAAGGTGGCCGAGTCCTCGGGTGACGCCAAGAAAGCGGCTGAGGCGGCCCTGGCTGCCGTCCAGGGTGATGCCGGCATGCTGTTCTCTTGGGGTGCCCTCGACTTCGCTGGTGGCACCGTGGTGCACATCAATGCGGGCATCGCCGGCCTGGTCGGCGCCATCATCGTCGGCAAGCGCGTCGGCTACAAGCGCGAGCAGATGGCGCCGCATTCGCTGACCATGACCATGATCGGCGCATCTTTGCTGTGGGTCGGCTGGTTCGGCTTCAATGCCGGCTCCAACCTCGAGGCCAACGGCACGGCTGCCCTGGCGATGATCAATACCTTCGTCGCCACCGCGGCAGCGGCGCTCGCGTGGATGCTGGCGGAGTGGATGGAGAAGGGCAAGCCGTCGCTGCTCGGCCTCGTATCCGGTGCCATTGCCGGCCTCGTCGCGGTGACGCCGGCCTCCGGCTTCGCAGGGCCGATGGGATCCATCGTGCTGGGCCTCGTCGCGGGCGTCGTCTGCTTCATCGCCTGCACCTCGATCAAGAACGCGCTCGGCTACGACGACAGTCTCGACGTGTTCGGCGTGCACGGCATCGGCGGCATCATCGGCGCCATTGGCACGGCGATCGTGGCGGCCCCGTCGCTGGGTGGCGCCGGCATCCTCGACTACGTGAAGAAGCCCGGCGAGGCGGTGGCCGGCGACTACGACATGATCGCACAGCTGGTGACGCAGTCGAAGGCAGTGGCCGTGACGCTGCTGCTGTCGGGCATCGGCTCGGCGATCCTGTTCAAGCTGGTCGACGCGATCGTCGGCCTGCGCCCGGAGGAGCAGCGCGAGCGCGAGGGCCTCGACATCACCGAGCACGGCGAGCGGGCCTACAACACCTGAACCCACACAGATCCGGCCCGGGTTGCGTTCCCATTCGCGCAGCCCGGATCGGTGGTCCCCTGGACCGGACTCGAGGCGAGGATGCCACCCTCCTCGCCTCGGTTTTTTTGTTGTGCCGGCCCCGGGGGCATCCCCCGCCGTTGTCCAGGACTCGTCGGTCGTGCGAGAGTGGTGGCTCGCGCCAGAAGCGCTGGTCCGGTCCAAGCCGAAACCGCGCACCGCGACACCCGTCGGGTGTCGTTGCGACAAGCGGTCGGTTCATGAGCTTGCCTTTCGACCCGTTGAGCCTCAGCGCCCTCATGGCGGCCGTCATTGCGCTCCTCGCCGGAAGCGTGCACGGCTACTCCGGCTTCGGCGGCGCGCTGATGATGGTGCCGCTGCTGAGCTTTTTCGCCGCCCCGGTGCATGCGGTCGCCCTGACCATGATCGCCGCCTTCTTCGGGCAGGCGTCGATGGTGCTGCGGGCGGTGCGCATCGCCAGGTGGCAGGAATGCGGCCCGTTCCTCGTTGCATCCATCGCGGCAGCGCCGTTGGGTGCATTCCTCCTCGTCGGCGGGGACGCCGGCATCGTGCGCCGACTCGTCGGCATGACCACCCTGATCGCTGCCTGTATTCTCGCCACGGGATGGGCCTACCGGGGAGCTCGGACGCCCGCGGTCGGCGCGCTGTTCGGGACGCTCAGTGGCCTCGTCAACGGAGCGACCGGCCAGGGCGGGCCGGTATCTGTCGCCTATTTCATCGCGGCGCCGGTGGGGGCAGAGATGCAGCGCGCCAACATCATCTCGACAGTCTGTGGCCTCGTGATCGGCACGCTGCTGTCGCTGGCGGCCAACGGTGTCCTCGGCGTGAGACTGATTGCGGTCGGTGCCGCCCTCGGGCTGCCCTACATGCTCGGCATCACAATCGGCAGTCGGATGTTTCAGCTCCTGCCGAAGCAGAGCTACCGCCGGGCGACGCTCGGCCTGCTCTTTCTCACCGGGATTGCAGCGCTGATCAAATAGCCGGCAGGGTCGCGAACGGGCCCGCCGCCGCATCGGTCAGCCGGCTGTCCGCGCCATCCACCCCGCCAGCACTGTCGCAGCGTCGAGGAAGTCCGCGATCTCCATCGCCTCGTGAGGATTGTGGCTGCCGTTGGCGTTGCGCACGAACAGCATGCACGATGGCACCCCGGCGACGGTGAACGTAGCCGTGTCGTGCGAGGCGGGACTGGCCAGCGGCATGGTTGGTACGGCGAGCGCCCCGGCAGTCGCGGTCAGCTCGGCAAAAAGGTCGGGATTCGACGGCGCCACATCCGCCGTCGCTCGCTTGCCGAGGTCGATGCGGACGCCACGGTGCTGCTCGATCCGGCGCGCGAGCGCCAGCACCTGCTGCTCGAGGTCCGCGAGATGGACCTTGTCGTAAGCCCGGACGTCGAGGCTTAGCGTCAGCAGTCCGGCGACCTTGGTCAGGGCGTGTTCGGCCGGGTCGGTGAAAAAGCGTCCAATGGTGAAGGCCATCGGACGCCCGGCCGCGTCGGCAGCCTTCCAGATCTCGTCGAGACCGAGCGCAAAGTCGCTTGCAGCCAGCACAGCGTCGTGGCGGAAGCGGCGCGGCAGGCCAACGTGAGCCCAGGCGCCATGAATGGCGATCTAGGGATAGCGGAAATTGCCCGGCACGCCGGTGCCGATGGCGACGGGCAAGCCGGCCTCGATGAGCTGCGGCGCCTGCTCGATGTGGATCTCGACCCAGGCGCGTATGTCTTGCGCCCGTAGCGAAGGCTCACGGCGGCGAACAGCTTCGATATTGGCGCCGCACTCGGCCATATGCTCGGCGAGGGTGCGGCGGGTGTCCGTCCGTCTCGCCTCGAGGGCCCCGTCGGGGAGGACGCCGAAGGCCGCGCGCGAGCCGATGTAGGAGACCTCGAACCAGACGCTCTCCTCGGCCCGAATGGCCATCGTCGTGACGTCCATGGCAGGCGTCACGCCGAGGGTCTGCAGGCATCGCATCGCCACGAGGCCGGCCACGACGCCCGCCGCACCATCGAAATTGCCGCCGTTCGCGACCGAATCGAGATGCGAGCCGGTCATGAGGCGTGGTGCGCCGCGATCCCGGCCAGGCAGCGTCATGAACAGATTGGCGGCATGGTCGTAGCGCTGCTCGAGCCCCATGGCGGCGGCGTGGGTGCCTATCACGCGGTAGCCGTGCTGCTCGCCGGCGCCGAACGTGTCGCGCGTGACGCCCGGCCCGGCCTTGTCGAGGCTGCCGGCGCGCAGCTCGTCGAAGATGGTGCGAACCTCACGCTCCTGCGCGAGGACGGCACGGCGGATGTCGGCGCTCGTAGGGGACACGCGCATCTCCAGTCTGCTTGATGTTGCCTCGCCGGCGGCCGCCCGGATGGCCGACCGGTCAGTGACGTGGCGCCGGCGCTGCGGCCGGGGATGTCCCCGAATGAGGTGCACTCGACGGCGCAACCCGACCGAGCCCGCCCGGCGCCTGTCCGTCGAGGCGTTTCAGCAGGTCGGCCGTAGCCAGCCCCGTCACCGGAAGGCGGTTCTCGCGCTCGAAGCCCTCGATGGCCGCCCTGAGACCCGGCCCGTAGCTGCCGTCGATGCGGTGGTTGTAGAGGCTGCGGGCTGCGAGCCGCTCCTGCAGGGAGCGGATCTGCTGGCTCGAGCCGAGGATGGTGGCCGACCTCAGACGATCGACATGCTCGGCGAACACGGCGGCGTTGACGGCGGTGTTGGCAACGGTCTCGGCACGCTCGCGCAACGTGACCTGGCCGCGATCACTCAGGATCTTCGACTGGACGTAGGTGCCGACATTGATTCCAACGACGGCGACCCCGGCCTTGGTCTCCACCAGCATGGGCGAGCCCGAGGAGGCGCCGCCCGTGTCGCAATGGTGAAGAATCATCTGGTCGGCGGACAGGAAATCTGGGGCGATCGAGGACCACCCTGCAGCCTGGAAATCGCGCCCCACGTGGCACGGCGTGGAGTAGGCGAGCCGCCATTGGGTCCAGTCCCGGTGGTAGGAGAGCTGAAACACCTTCCCCGCCTTGGCCGCATTCATGATCTGATCGGCCGGCATCGGCAGGATTGCGAGACCGTTGCCGGGACAGGCGTTGCGGCTGAGGCGCACGAGAGCCCAGTCGTTGGCCGCATCGATCGGCGGCTTGACGCGATGCTGGAAGTCTCCGCTCATCACGCTCTGGTTCGCGGCATTGGCAGCGTGCCCTTCGACGCGAGCGAACTCCCGGACGCGATCGTAGCCGCGTGCGAACATGAAGTCGGCGATGCGCGCCGGCTTGCCGCCCGGCTGGGCGAGGCAATGGGCCGCCGTGGCGACGATGTTGGGGGCGACGCAGAACGCGGTGCACACGGTGCGTGCCGGATTGGAGAAGAAGAGCCCGATATGCTCGGCGACATGGCCATACCGGGCCGGCGGGGCCACGCGGTCGTCGGTGCCGAAGACCGCGATGGGTGTCACCAGCACCGGCGCGGCGCTTGGCGGGGCCAGCACTCCCGGCCCTGCGAGCAGCGGCGACGGCCATGCGGCCAGCGCCGCCAAAGCCAGCGCCCAGCGGCGGCGCAAGGCTGATACCGTGCGTCCGATAGCCCCTGCAGCAGGCACGCCGGCTGGCGCCTTCATCATCGACCCCACCCTCGGTTTCGGCTCGGGAGAGACTGCCTCGTCGGAATTACCAAAGATTAATCGGCCCGCAAGGCCGCCGTAAGGCTATCGCATCTATATCACATCGTGTGCGGCGCGAATGAGCCGAACGAACGCGAGAGGTTACCATCAATGACGACGATCCCTTCGAGCACCCCCCGTTCGGCGCCGGGCGCGGTGCGTCGGCAGAGCGCGAGCCGCCTCGTGCCTGCCGCCCTGCTTGCCGCTGCTGGCCTGGGCGCGCTGGTGCTCGCCGGGCCCCCCTCCGCACTCGCCCAGCGCCCGGATACGGCAGCCGGCATCCAGACGCCGTTCGGCCGCGCGCCTCTCACCTTCGCCGACATCGTCGAGCGGGTGAAACCCTCGGTCGTCAGCATCCATGTCACCGCCGGCGGCGGGGCGAAGGTCGCGGGCAAAGGCCGCAACGGCCGTGACGGGTTCCCGGACCTGCCGGACGACCATCCCCTGAACGAGTTCTTCAAGAACCTGCCGAAGGAGTTCGGCACCCCGCCGCAGTCGCCGCAGCGCCGCGCCATGGCGCAGGGCTCGGGGTTCGTGATCACGGCAGACGGCTACGTCGTCACCAACAACCACGTCGTCACCGGCGCCAGCAAGATCCAGGTGAGCTTCGACGAGCGGGAGAAGCTCGACGCCGACCTGATCGGCACCGACCCGCGAACCGACGTGGCCCTCCTGAAGATCACCAACGCGAAGGGTGCGCTGCCGTTCGTGAAGTTCGCCGACAAGCCGGTTCGGGTCGGCGATTGGGTGCTGGCCGTCGGCAATCCCTTCGGGCTCGGCGGGACTGTCACGGCCGGCATTGTCTCGGCGCTCAGCCGCGACATCGGCTCGGGCCCTTACGACTTCATGCAGATCGACGCCGCAGTGAACCGCGGCAACTCGGGCGGCCCGACCTTCAACCTCGACGGCGAGGTGGTCGGCGTCAACACGGCCATCTATAGCCCGTCCGGCGGGAACGTCGGCATCGCCTTCGCCATACCGGCGAAAACGGCGCGCGATGTCGTCGAGCAGCTCAAGGTCAACAAGACGGTCAGCCGCGGCTGGCTCGGCGTGAAGATCGAGAGCGTCGACGAGGACAAGGCCGCGAGCCTCGGGCTGAAGGAGCCGCGCGGCGCACTGATCAACGAGATCACCGCGGGCGGTCCGGCATCGTCGACGGCTCTGAAGGCCGGCGACGTCGTCATGGCGGTCAACGGGTCGAAGATCGAGAACAGCCGCGACCTCGCCCGCAAGATCGCGGAGTTCGCCCCCGCCACCACCGTTTCGCTCGAGATCAGCCGCTACGGCAAGACCGAGACTGTCTCGGTCAAGCTTGGCACGTTCCCGTCGGATCCGCAGGTTGCGGCGGCGCCGCCCGCCAAGGAGCAGGGAACGACGGAGCTCACCCAGCTCGGCCTCACCCTTTCCACAGAGGCGGCCGGACGCAATGTCAAGGACGGCAGCGGTGGCGTCGTCATCAAGGAGGTCGACGGGCAGTCCGATGCGGCGCTCAAGGGCCTCAAGTCGGGCGACATCATCCTCGAGGTGCAGGGCCAGCCTGTGCGGACGGCGGACGACGTGGCGGCTGGCGTGAAGAAGGCGCAAGAGGCCAATCGCAAGGCCGTGCTGCTCCGCATCAAGCAAGGCGACGGAACGCGCTTCGTGGCAATCCAGATGAAGGCCGGCTAGATTGGTCCCGAAGACCGGAGCGATCGTGTCGGACTGGGGGCGTGCCTTCGACGAGGGCACGCCCCCGGCCGTCGAGAGCGGGTCGGGTCGAAGGGCAAACCAGCGGGAGCGCCGCATGAGGGTTCTCGTCGTCGAGGACGATCGCGAGATCGCCCGTTTCGTGCAGCGCGGGCTGAAGGAGAGCGGTCACGCGGCAGAGATCGCCAGCGACGGCGACAGCGGCCTCGACATGGCGCTCGCCGGCGGCTTCGACATGATCATCATGGATCGCATGCTGCCGGGGCGCGATGGTCTTTCCGTGATCCAAGCCATACGGGCTGCCAGCGTCAGGACGCCGGTGCTGATTCTCTCGGCACTCGGCGAGGTGGACGACCGGGTCAAGGGCCTCAAGGCGGGGGGTGACGACTACCTGACGAAGCCGTTCGCGCTGACCGAGTTGCTCGCCCGCATCGAGGCGCTCGCCAGGAGGGCCTCACCCGAGGAGACAGCCACCCGCTATGCGGTCGGCGACCTCATCCTCGATCGGCTGACGCACAAGGTGTCACGTGGCGGCCAGGCCATCCCGCTGCAGCCACGGGAGTTTCGTCTGCTCGAGTACCTTATGCGCAACGCCGGGCAGGTGGTGACGAGAACGATGCTCCTGGAGAACGTCTGGGACTATCACTTCGACCCTCAGACGAACGTCATCGACGTGCACATCTCCCGCCTGCGCGGCAAGATCGACAAGGGTTTCGACAGCCCCCTGCTGCACACGGTCCGCGGCGCCGGATACATGATCCGGGACGGCGCCAACTAGTGTGGCGTCTCGTTGCTCATGGCTCCGACATCTCCTCTGACACGTGGCGCGGCGGAAGGCAGAAGTCGGAGCCGGAACAGCCCAACGCAAAACCCTGATGAGGCGCAATGAGCAGGCCCGACGAAGGCAGCGCCTTTGCGAGCCGCCCTGTCGGCATTCTGCTGCGCTCGACGGTGTTCCAACGCACCCTCGCGCTGGTTCTGCTGCTCGCCGGCGTCGCCGCAGCCGTCATCGGCATCGTCGGATGGCATGCCAACACCGTCCTGACCCGGGCCACGAGCGCGGCTATCGACACGGACATCAGGGAGCTGAGGCACGAGCTCGGCACGCGCGGGCTCGACGGACTGGCGCAAGCCGTCACAGATCGCAGCGCCGCTCGCGGGACCGCCCTTTACAGGCTCGAAGACGAAAGCGGGCGCATCCGGGCCGGCAATCTCGCGGCATTGCCGTCGGCCTTCGAGGGGGGCGGCAAGCGCAGCGGCACGTTCCGATACGTGCCCGTTGCGCCTGACGAGCTAGGCCGGCGCATCGCGGCGGGGGTGCTGATCGATATCGATGGGCAAGCGACGCTGGTCGTCGCCCGCGACATCGAGGATCAGCGCACCCTGCTGCTGGCGATCTACCGCAGCATCGGCCTCGGAGCCGGGTTGCTGGCGCTCCTCGGGCTCGGCGGCGGACTGTTCCTGTCGCGCCACGTCCTGGGCCGGATCGAACAGATGGGTGCGGCCAGCGCGGCAATCATGGGTGGTGATCTCACGGGACGCATCCCGCTCGACGGCTCGGGCGACGAGCTCGACCGGCTTGCCGCCCGGCTGAACGAGATGCTCGGACGCATCGAGCGGCTGATGACCGGCCTCAGAGAGGTGTCCGACAACATCGCCCACGACCTGAGGACGCCGCTCAACCGTTTGCGCAACCGGGCCGAAGCCGCCCTCGGTGACACCCGGGGAGCGACGGCCTGGCGCGACGGCCTCGAGCGGGTGATCGAGGAAGCCGACGAGATCATCAAGACCTTCAATGCACTTCTGCTGATTGCCCGGCTCGAGGCGGGAAGCGCGCCGGAAAGGCTCGAGGTGCTGGATCTTGCAGCCGTGGCCCACGACATCGCCGAGCTCTACGAGCCTGTCGCCGAGGAGAGCGGGTTCGCGCTCGAGTGCCATGCAGAGGAGCGACTGCACGTGGCGGCCAATCGGCAGCTCGTGGGGCAGGTGATCACCAATCTCATCGACAATGCGCTCAAATACGGACGCCGTGCCACAGGTGTGGATGCCGCCCGGCGCGAGATCCGGATCGAGGTCCGCCCCGAGGGGCGGTTTGCGGCCGTCATTGTCGCCGACCGGGGCCCGGGCATCCCCGCCCCCGATCGCCAACGTGCCCTCAAGCGCTTCGTGCGGCTCGAGGAGAGCCGATCCGAGCCGGGTACGGGGCTGGGGTTGAGCCTCGTCGCCGCAGTTGCACGGCTCCACGGCGGGGCCGTTCGCCTCGAGGACAACCAGCCGGGATTGCGGGTCGTGCTGACGCTGCCGCTCGCCTCGGCGCCAGCCGTCATGCCAAGCTCGGCGGGCGCCGCAGCAAAGGAGACCACGGAAGCATGATGCTCGAGGCCGCCGAGACAACGGATTGCCGCCCACTACACGTGCGTCTCGTCGAGGGACCCGCCCCGCACGACGAGGACCGTGCCCGGGCCATGCTCGGCGACCTGCTGGCGGAGTCCGAGGGACAGCCCTGGCAGCCGCGCCTCGCCGCGCTCGCCGCCGACCATCGGGTCGCCACCGTGCTGCTCGGCATCCTCGGATGCTCGCCTTACCTGACGGGTCTGGTGAGGCGCGATCCGGCCCGGCTCGTGCGGCTGCTCGACGCCGCGCCCGAGGCATATCTCGCGGCGTGCCTTGCAGCGCTCGGTCCCGAGATGACGGCTGCCGCGTCGCTGGCGGACGCAATGCAATTGTTGCGCCGGCTCAAGGCCGACGTGGCACTGCTGCTCGCCGTCGCCGATCTGGGAGGCGTTTGGCCCGTGATGCGCATCACCGAGGCCCTGTCCGACACTGCGGACGCTACGGTCGCCGCGAGCATCCGCTACCTCTTCGCCCGGGCTGCAGCCCGCGGCGACTGGCGGCCCTCTGACACGGACGCGCCGGAAGCGGGGTCGGGATACATCGTGCTCGCGATGGGCAAGCACGGCGCCAGGGAGCTCAACTACTCGAGCGACATCGACCTCGTCGTATTCTTCGATCCGCTGCGGAGCCGCCTGAGGGACGGACAGGAGCCACAGGCATTCTTTGTCCGCATGACCCGCGACCTCGTGAAGTTGATGCAGGAGCGCACCGGTGACGGCTATGTGTTCCGCACCGACCTGCGCCTGCGTCCCGATCCGGGGGCAACTCAGGTGGCCATCTCGGTCGACGCGGCGCTCAACTATTACGAGAGCTTCGGCCAGAACTGGGAGCGCGCCGCGCTGATCAAGGCGAGGCCGATCGCGGGCGACCTGGATGCGGGGCGCAGCCTGCTCCGCGAGCTCGCCCCGTTCATCTGGCGCAAGTACCTCGATTTCGCAGCCATCGCCGACATTCATGCCATGAAGCGGCAAATCCATGCCTTCAAGGGCTTCGGCACCATCGGCGTGGCCGGACACAACATCAAGGTCGGACGCGGCGGCATCCGCGAGATCGAGTTCTTCGCACAGACGCAGCAACTGATCGCGGGCGGGCGGCAGCCCGACCTGCGGGTGCCGACGACGCTCGGAGCACTCGACCGATTGAGCCGCCGCGGCTGGATCCGGCCCGCCGTGGTCGACGACCTGACCGAGGCCTACACCTATCTGCGCCGAATCGAGCACAGATTGCAGATGCTGGCCGACGAGCAGACGCAGACGCTGCCGACGAGCGTGATCGATCTCGAGCGGCTGGCCCGGTTCTCCGGCTACCGGACGACGGAGGCGTTCTCGACGGCGCTGGTCGAGCGGCTCGAGCGGGTGCAGGGACACTACGCGGCCCTCTTCGAGGCGACGCCGGAGCTCACTGCGGCTGGTGCCAACATGGTGTTTGCCGGCGAGGCCGACGACCCGGGCACGATCGAGGCGCTCGGCCGTATGGGCTACGAGCGACCCTCCGACGTCGTCGCCGCCGTGCGTGGCTGGCACCACGGCCGCTATCCAGCCGTTCGGACCCCTCGCGCGCGCGAGCTGCTGACCGAGGTGCAGCCGCTGCTGATCGAGGCGCTGGCCCGCACCTCGGACCCCGACAGCGCACTCGCCAGCTTCGACCGTTTCCTCGCCGACCTGCCATCGGGGGTTCAGCTCTTCTCGCTGCTCCGCCTCGTCGCCGACATCATGGGCACCGCGCCGCGGCTTGCCCGCATCCTCGGGCGCCGACGGCGGGTGCTCGACGCGGTGCTCGACCCCGGCTTCTTCGGCACGATCCCCGACAGTGAGGCGCTGAAGCGCATCGTCGAGGCGGGCATCGGCGAGGGCACCGACCTGCAGGAGGCGCTGGACCGGGCGCGCATCATCGGCAGCGAGCAATCGTTCCTGATCGGCGTCAGGGTGCTTTCGGGAACGATCTCGGCCGGCCAGGCCGGCGGGGCCTATGCGGCGCTCGCCGGGCACCTGATCGCCGGACTCGTGGCGCGGGTCGAGGCCGAGCTCCAGCGCGCGCACGGACGGGTTCCAGGCGGCGGCGCCGCGGTCATCGCGATGGGCAAGCTCGGCGGCAGAGAGATGACCGCCGCATCCGATCTCGATCTGATCGTCGTCTACGATTTCGACGCTGATGCCGTCCAGTCCGACGGGGCGCGGCCGCTGGCGCCGAGCCAGTACTATGCCCGCTACACGCAGCGCCTGATCAGCGCGCTGTCAGTTCCTACGGCGGAGGGACCGCTCTACGAGGTGGACATGCGGCTGCGCCCATCGGGCCAGAAAGGGCCGGTGGCGACCCAGCTCTCGAGCTTCGTCGAATACCAGGCGGGCCAGGCGTGGACATGGGAGCATTTGGCCCTCACTCGTGCCCGGGTCGTCGCCGGTCCCCCCGACCTCGTCGCCAAGGTCGAGGCCGCCATCCGGCACGTGCTGGTCCAACCCCGAGACCGGAGCAGGATCGCCAAGGACGTGCACGAGATGCGCGAGCTGATCGCCAAGCAGAAAGGGACGACCGACCTCTGGGATCTGAAGCAGGTGCGCGGCGGCCTTGTCGACCTCGAGTTCATCGCCCAATACCTGCAGCTGGTGCACGCGGCCGCGCAGCCCGCCATACTCGACCAGAGCACCGTCGGCGCCCTGAGCAAGCTCGCCGCGAGCGGCGTGCTCTTGCCCGCCGATGCCGACGTCCTCATCCCTGCCGCGACGCTGATCAACAATCTGACGCAGGTCCTGCGTCTGACGCTCGACGGTCCGTTCGTGCCCGACAAGTCGCCAGACGGGCTCAAGGCGCTGCTCGCCCGTGTCGGCGAGGCGCCGGATTTCTCCCGTCTCGAGGCAAGCCTTGCCGACGCAACCAACGACGTCGCACGGCTTTTCGACACCCTCGTTGTCTGATCCGACGACCTTGCGACGGATCGGCGGGCGGTCGCCGTTCTCCTGGGCATAGACACGGTGCCGGCACTGCTGGTCCGGCCAAGCCAAGGAGACCCAGAAATGTCCAAGCGAGCGATCGTCATCGGCGCCATCGGTGCGCTGCTCGTGACCGGCGCGGTCGTCGCCGTCTCGGCCCAGGGCCATCGCGGCGGGCACGGCGGAGGCCATATGATGGGCATGCACGGCGACCAGGACGGTCGCGGCATGCACGGCCGCTTCGGCCGGGCGCTGACCAAGGACGAGTTCGACGCCCGCATGCGCGAGCGGTTCGGCCGGCTGGACAGGAACAGCGACGGCACCGTCGATACCGCCGAGATCGAGGGCATGATCAACGAGCGCATGAGCGCCCGCCATGCTCGCCATCATGACATGGCCGGCATGGGCGACCGGAAGTTGCGCCGCTTCGACGGCAACCGCGACGGCAAGGTGGCCAAGGACGAGATGCGCGCCGAGGTCGCGCGCCGCTTTGCGGAGTTGGACCTCAACAGCGATGGCAAGATCGACGACGCCGACCTGCCGCCGATGATGCGCGGTCGCAATGCCATTGCCGAGGGCGGCGCCGGTATGGGCGGTAAGCACGGCCGCCGCATGATGGGCGGCATGGGCTGGCTCAGGCAGGCCGACGCCAACAGGGACGGCACCGTCACACGCGAGGAAGTGGATGCGATGGCCGATCGCGATTTCGCCCGCCTCGACAGAAACAAGGACGGTGTCATCGACCAGGCCGACCGCGACGCCATCCGCAAGGAGATGGTCGAGTACGCTGCCAAGCGGTTCGCGCACATGAACGGCGCCGGCCCAGACGGACGCGTCACCCGCGAGCAGTTCCAGAGCAAGGCCGCCGAGCGCTTCGCCCGCATGGACGCAAACGGCGACGGCACCATCTCGCGTGACGAGAGGCCTGGCCGCGGCTGGCACGGCCACCATGGGCATGGTCGCGGCCACGGCGGCAAGGGCGGCGGCATGATGGATGACCAGGGTCATGGCGGCATGATGGGGCGCGGCATGGGCGGCCCGATGGGCTCCGGCTCCGACATGCCCGGCACGCCACCGGCGAAGCAGTAGGACGCCAGCGGGACAGGACCGGCCCACCCTTTCCTCGGGGTGGCCGGACTGGCCCGAATACGGCACACTGTCACGATCGGCCGCGAGGGCCTTCGAGATGAGGACGGCGTTGGCACGCCCCGGCGACCCACCACTGGCATCCGGCGAGCCACCTGCCGAGGACGCGAAGGCGCTGGCGCGGCTCGCTGGCGGCGACGCACTCGGTCTGCGGGACATCGTTGATCGCCACCTTCCGGCCGTTCTCGGGATCGCCCGCCGCATGCTGCGGGAGGAGTCGGAGGCCGAGGACGTGGCGCAGGAGACGATGCTTCGCCTCTGGCGCAATGCCAGCCGGATCGAGCTCGGGCCCGGCGGATTGCGGCCCTGGCTGCGCCGCGTTGTGTCGAACCTGTGCATCGACCGGGTCCGGGCCGGCCGGCACCTGACGGTCGTCGAGGAGGTTCCCGAGCAGGCCGAGCCCGCCTCGCAACTCGATAGCTTGGAGCGGCAGCATCTGACGGACCGTGTGGCGCAAGCGTTGCAGAGGCTGCCGGACCGCCAGCGGCTGGCGCTGACGCTGTTCCATTTCGAAGGCTTGAGCCAGAGCGAGGTCGGGGCCACGCTCGGTATCTCGGACGATGCGGTCGAATCGCTGCTGGCGCGCGGGCGCCGGGCGCTGAAGGCCGCGCTCGAGGACGAGTGGCGGGAGCTGCTGCCGGACGGCGAGGGCTCGGTATGACGACGATGAAGGAGGCAAGGCGGTCGCGCCTTGGAGTGGCATGACCCGGAACCAGACGACGATGACGCTGCAGGATCTCGAAGCGCTGCTTGACGCCTTTGGCGGGCAACCGACGCGCTGGCCGGCCGACAGGCGCCATATGGCCGAGGCCTTGATCGAGGCGTTGCCGGAGGCGCGTCGCATGCTCGCCGAGGCATGCGCGCTCGATCAGCTGCTGAGCTGCGCCCCCGGCGCCGACGTGCAGCGGAGCGCAAGCCTCGCCGACCGGATCGTCGCCGCTGCGGTGGACGGCAATGGAGCACACGAGCGTCGCGCCCATCCGCGAGCGGCTGCGACGCGCGACAGCCAGGGGGAAGGCGCCAGTGCCCGCGTCATTCGACTGCCGGTCCGCAAGCCGCCGCTCTCCGCGGCACCCCGTTCGCGCCCCTTGCAACCACGCCCTGTCCACGCTGCCGCCTCGCTCTGGCAGGCGGCCGCGGCGCTCGCAGCCTCGCTGCTGGTCGGCGTCTCGATCGGCCTCACTGATCTCGCCCCGACCCGGGCACTCAGCCTCGCGTCCATCGCTGACCGGGCCAGCGACGCCGACGTGGTGCTCGGCTCGCTGCAGATCGACGGCATCGCCGGCGTGCTCGACGAGGACCAGCTATGACCGAGACCGGCGCAACCGGTATTGCCGAGGCGCCCCCGCGCCGGTGGCCGCGATGGATGGGCGTAGCCCTCATCGCGTCGCTGGCCCTCAATCTGGTCGTCGTCGGCGCCATTGGCGCCGCGGCGTGGCGCCACCACCGCTGGCCAGAGCCGTCATTCCAGCCGAGCATCTTCGGATTTACTCGCACGCTTTCGGGTGATCGCCGCCACGAGATCCTGCAGACGACCCGGGAGCACCGCCGTGAGCTGAGGCCTTTCCGTGCCGCCTTGCGCAAGGCTCGGGCCGACGTCAGGGCGGCGCTCGTCGCGCGGCCGTTCGACCCCGACCGCTACAGGCATGCGCACGCGGCGCAGCTCGCCGCCGAGCAGAAGGCCCGCGGTGCGGCCCAACAGCTTCTCGATCAGATGGTGTTGCGCCTGACCGACGAGGAGCGTGCCAGGCTTGCGCATTGGCTGGCCAGAGGCGAGCGGCCCTGGCGGCGACACGGGAGCGAGAGCGACGAGACCCGCGAGGACGGCGACGAGCCGCCCACCGATGGCGCGACGAAGGCGGTGGCGCCGGCAAAGCCCTGATCCTTCACGAGCGACACGGCAGTGCTCGAGCCGCGTGCGCAGGGTCCGCTGCCTTGTTAGGCTGGCTGACGTTCGTGCCGGAAGCTTCGTGGGAGACGCGCCGATGTCAGTGACCGTGCTTTATGCCGAGGACCAGTATCCAGACGAAACTGTCGAGCGTGAGGTGTTCGGCAGCGGCGTCACTCTGATGCGGCGGAGCGTCGGCTCGCTGTCTCAGCTCGACGCGGCCGATTGCGCCGAGGTGGACGGCCTCATGATCCTGCGCTTCTTCGTCAGCCGCGAGGACATGGCGCGCTTCCCGAAGCTCAAGTGCATCGTGCGCATGGGCGTCGGCTACGACCGCATCGACCGGGCCGCAGCGGCCGAGCGCAACATCATCGTGTGCAATGTACCGGACTACGGCACGACGGAGGTTGCAGATCACGCCATTGCGCTGGCGCTGACACTGCGGCGCGGCATCATCCACTATCACGACACACAGCGGGCAACGCCGGTGGCACCGTGGCGACCGCTCAAGGGGCCGCTGGTGCGCCGGCTCGGCGTGCAGACGTTCGGCATCGTCGGGCTCGGCCGGATCGGCACCGCGGCGGCGCTGAGAGCGAAGGCGCTCGGCTTCCGGGTGATGTTCTTCGATCCGAACCTGCCCAACGGATCAGAGCTCGCGATCGGTGTCGAGCGGGCGCGCACGCTTGGCGGTCTGCTCGAGCAGACCGACGTGCTGTCGATCCATGCACCGCTGACGCGGGATACGCGTGGCCTGATCGGCCGCCCGGAGCTGGCCAAGCTCAGGCAGGACGCCGTCCTAGTCAACACCGCGCGCGGGCCCATCGTCGACATCGACGCGGTCTATGACAGCCTGAAAAGCCGCCATCTCGCGGCGGCCGGCCTCGACGTGGTTCCGGTCGAGCCACCCGTCGAGCCGGTGCCTCGCCTCCTCGCCGCCTATCGCGCATGCGAGCCGTGGCTGCTCGGCCGCCTCGTGGTGACACCGCACGCCGCCTACTACTCGCCCCAGGCAGATCGGGACACGCGCGTGAAGGCGGCCGAGACCATGCGGGCGGCGCTGCTCTCAAACCGCCCGCAGAACGTCATCACGCCGGACATGGACTGACGGCGAGCGGTCGGCACCGAGCCCTCAGCCGGCAGGGCGAGCCGCTCCTTGCGCCCGCTTGCCTGCGTGACAGGTCATGCGTCGAGCATTTTGGTCACGATCTCGAAAGCGTCGCGCGACAGAGGTTTCGCCCTGGCCACGCCTTTCAGCGTCCTCTCGGCGAGCTTGCGGCGACCGGACTCGAGCGTGCGCCAACTGCGAAAAGCCGTCATCAGGCGCGCCGCAATCTGGGGATTGAACCGGTCTATCTCGAGGCATCGATCGGCTACGAAGGCATAGCCGGCGCCGTCCTTACGGTTGAACGCGGTCGGGTTGGCGGCGAAGGCGCCGATCAGGGTGCGCACCTTGTTGGGGTTCTGCAACGACATCAGCGGATGGCGCATCAGCCTCTTCACGGTCGCCAGCGTGCCGGTCAGCGATGAGGCGGCTTGGTAGCCGAACCAGTGATCGATGACGATGTGGTCGTCCTTCCAGCGCTCGTAGAAGCGCTCGAAGGCTGCAGCCCGCTCGGGCCCGCGTGCGTCGGTCAGAGAGCCGAGGCCGGCGATCTCGTCAGTGAGGTTCGAGGCCGACTCGAAATGCCGCACGGCGCGCGCAATATCCGCGGGCTTCGCCCGTGCCATAAGAAGGGTCAGTGCTCCGTTGCGCAGTGCCCGGCGGCCGATCTGGTCGGGAACCGGGGCGTAGGCGCCCTTGACGGCATTGCGCTGGTAGATCTCCTCCAGCCGGTCGCCGAGACGGGCCGCAATCTTACGCCGGAGCGTCTTCCTCACTGTATGGATGGCGTCGGGGTCGATGTCCTTCGCGATGACTCGGGCGACATCGCTCTCGCTCGGCAGGGCCAGGACCTGGGCCCGGAACGCCGGCTCGAGCCGGTCGTCGCCGACGATCGTGCCGAGCGCATCGATGAACGCCTTCGGGTCGGGTGCCGGCCCCTCCTTGGCGAGCGCCTTCACGCCCTCAACGAGCAGTCGCATGGCGTAGTCCTGGCTCGCCTGCCACCGATTGAACTCGTCGGCGTCGTGCGTCATCAGGAAGGCGAGATCCGCGTCGACGAGATCGACAGTGAGGTTGACCGGAGCCGAGAAGCCGCGCAACAGCGACGGGACCGGCCGGGCGGGGACATCGACGAACCGGAACGTCTCCTTGCGCTTCGTCACCTCGAGCACGCCATTGGCCAGACGCTCGCCACCCGCCATCTCGAGCGGGAGGTCGTTGCCGTTGCCACCGAGCAGGCCGATGGCCAGCGGCACGTGCAGCGGCTTCTTGGTCGGCTGGCCCGGCGTGGGGGCGAGCACCTGCTCGACGGTCAGCTCGGCAAGTCGCTTGCCCGGATTGTATTTCAGGTCGCAAACGAGGCCGGGCGTGCCGGCCTGCGCGTACCACGTCATGAACTGGCCGAGGTCGCGCCCGCTCGCATCGGCGAAGCACTGGACGAAATTCTCGACCGTCGCGGCCTCGCCGTCGTGGCGCTCGAAGTAGAGATCCATCCCCTTGCGGAACAGCGCCTCACCCAGGAGCGTGTGAATCATGCGACAGAGCTCGGCGCCCTTCTCGTAGACGGTGGCCGTATAGAAGTTGTTGATCTCGATGAAGCGGTCGGGCCGCACGGGATGGGCGAGGGGGCCCGCATCCTCGGGAAACTGGCGCGCCTTCAGCATGCGCACGTCGTAAATCCGCTGGACAGCCGGCGAGCGGTGGTCGGCCGAGTAGAGCTGATCGCGGAACACCGTCAGCCCCTCCTTCAGGCAGAGCTGGAACCAGTCGCGGCAAGTGATGCGATTTCCGGTCCAGTTGTGGAAGTACTCGTGGGCGATGACGCGGTCGATGTTGAAATAATCGTTATCGGTGGCGGTTTTCGAGCTGGCAAGCACGAGGCGGTCGTTGAAGATGTTGAGCCCCTTGTTCTCCATCGCGCCCATGTTGAAGTCGGACACCGCGACGATGTTGAAAACGTCAAGGTCGTACTCCCGGCCGAAACGCTCCTCGTCCCAACGCATGGAGCGCTTCAGGCAATCCATGGCCCAGGCGCACCGATCCTCCTTGCCGGGCTCGACGTAGATGGCGAGGTCGACCTTGCGCCCGGACGCCGTCTCGAAGGTGGAGGTGATCGCACCGAGCTTGCCGCCCACGAGCGCGAACAGATAGGAGGGCTTCGGATGCGGATCCTTCCAGACGGCGTAATGGCGGCTGCCCTTGTCGAGCGTGCCGCGCTCGACAAGATTGCCGTTCGACAGCAGTACCGGCGCAGACGACGGGTCGGCCTCGATCCGCGTCGTGTAGACCGACAGGACGTCCGGCCGGTCGAGGAAATAGGTGATCCGCCTGAATCCCTGGGCCTCGCACTGCGTGCAGTAGATGCCCCGCGACAGGTAGAGGCCAGACAGCGCCTTGTTGGCCTCCGGATTGCAGCGGGTCTCGATCTCGAGCGTGAAGGGCTCGTCGGCCGGTACGCTCAGCCTGAGCGACGCCTCGCTGGCGACGGCCGCCTTGCCGCTCAGCGGCTGGCCGTCGATCCGTACGCTGTCCAGAACCAATCCTTCGCCATCGAGCACCAGTGGGCCGCGGCGCCCTTCGCGTTTCGGGTTCGGCCGGACGGCAAGCCGCGAGCGCACGCGCGTCTCGGTCGGGTGCAAGGCGATATCGAGATGGACCGTGTCGATCAGGTAGGGAGAGGGGCGGTAATCCTTGAGCAGGATCGGCTTTGGGGCATCGGTCTCCATGCCACTCTCTCCCTTTTGCGGCGGCAGACGGTGAGGCCTTTATGGCTTCGACCCCGGCGCGAGACAAGGCAATGCGAGCTCACCGGACCGAACCCTCGGGTCGTCGCATCATGTACTGGCTGACGCCCCACTCCGTGCCGTCGCGGTGACCGAAGAGCCCGGCGGTCGCCAGAAAGAAAAGTCGCCACCGGCGGAGCCAGAGGCTGGTGTCTGCGCCGTAGACAGGCTGGAGCACCCGGCGCGCGGCGGCCTCGTTGCAGTCGAGGTTGGCGAGCCAATCGTTCGCGGTCCTCGCATAATGGGTGCCGCTCCACTGCCACTCGCGCTCGACCACGAGAATGTCGGCGAACTGGTGCATGAGCCGATGGCTCGGCATGATGCCACCGGTGAAGAAGTGCTGCGCTATCCAATCGTCGGCGTCGGCATCATCGAAGCGATAGGCGTGGCTACGGTGCGCGAAGACATGGACCAGGAGGCGACCGCCAGGCGCGAGCCAGCTGGCGATCCGGCCGAGAAGCTCGCGCCAGTTCGCCATGTGCTCGAACATCTCGATCGAGACGACTCTGTCGAACGTCCCGGGCTGCGCCAGGTCGTTCATGTCGATCGTGAGCACGCGAACGTTGGTCAGGCCGAGCGTGCTCGCGCGGCCCTCGATGAAGGCTCGTTGCGAGCGCGAGTTCGAGATGGCAGTGATGTGGGCCCTCGGATAGCGCTGCGCCATCAAAAGCGTCAGCGAGCCCCAGCCACAGCCGAGCTCCAGGATCGACTGGCCATCGGCGAGGCCGGCATTGGCCGCGGTCCGCTGCAGAGCCAGCTCCTCCGCCTGGGCGAGCGTTCCAGCATCAGCCTCGTACAGGCAGCAGGAGTATTTGCGCTGCGGGCCGAGCACGAGACCGAAGAAATCGGATGGCACCTCGTAGTGCTGTATGTTGGCTGCATCGGCATGCCGGGCGATGGGCGCACCGGTCATGCCGGCGGCGAAGGCCTCAGCCGTCGCGCCGAATTCCGCGATGCCGCGGCTCGCGCGGGCAACGAGCGCGCGGATACCAACACGGGTAAGTGGATCCGGCACCGGCGCACGCTCGATGGTGCGGGTTGCGAGGGCTTTCAAGGTCATCGAGCGAGCCTCGGCTCGGTTGCAGGGGGAAGCGGGAAGAACGCGCTCGTCCTGGCCTGATAGGACCGGTAGGCCTCCGGCCGGGAGCGCAGCATGTGCGCCTCGAGCGGAGGGATCCCCGAGACGTGCACGAGGTACCAGTACATCGCCACCGGCGCTCCCAGAGACAGCCAACCGACCGCATAGCTGCCCGACGGATCGATCGCCATGACGGGGTAGGCCAGCCATCCGAGCCATTGGAAGAAATAGTTCGGATGACGCGACCAGCCCCAGAGGCCCCGATCGCAGACGCGGCCAGAATTGGCCCGATCGGCCTTGAAGGCCGCTAGCTGGCGATCGGCGATGCCTTCGCCGAGAATGGCAACGGCGAGCAGCGCGGCGCCGAGCAGGTCGGCCCATGTCACGCCGGCTCCCGGCCGTTGAGCGGCGACTGTGACCGCCAGGACAAGCGGCAGCGAGGCCACGGCCTGAGCCTGCAGGAGGCCCGCCATCATGCGCGGCGCGGCCTCGCCCCAGGTCTTGGTCAGCTCGGCGTAGCGCGGGTCGTCGCTGGCGTGCAACGAGCGACCGACAATGTACGACCCGAGGCGCAGTGCCCACAGCGACACCAGGGCCGCGACCAGCAGCTGGCGCTCTGTCCAGGCCTCGCCGGCGGACATGGCCAACGCTCCCGCGGCTCCGGCAACGCCGACGCCGAAGGTCCACGCCACATCGACCCAGCCCGAGTTGCCGGTCCGCTGCTGGACCAACCAGGCAACGCCCATCACGGCTGCCAGCGCCAACCATTGGCCAAGCAACGTCCACGCCATAAAGCCGAGGCTCATTGGGCTCTCCGCCGATTGTTAGCAGTCGTTAGATCCGCACGAACGGCTGCAGCACCCGGCCGAGCCAGCCGACGAGCCTAAGGTCGCCGGTCATGGCCACCAGGCAGACGCAGGTCGCGCCTGGCCGCACCACCGGTTGATGCTCGACGTCATCGTCGGCCTCGTCGAAATCACCGGCGCGATAGGTGCCGCCCTCGTGGGCAAACGCGCCGGAGAGGACGAGCGTCAACTCGCTGCCCGTATGAGTGTGATGCGGCATCCGCGTGCCCGGCGCCGCCCGCAGCAGGAAGACCCTCGCGCCGTCGGCATCCGGCACCTCGATGTCGCACCGGTGAATGCCCGGGCCCAGCCACTTCCACTCCCCTATCCGTCGGCCTTCCAGAATGCGTGGCAAGGTGATCGCCTCGGCGGTAGCGGCGCGGGGCCGTGGCGGCGACTGCACCGGCACTTGGGCGGGAAGCGCCGCCAGGGTCCGGTCGAGCGCCCCCGGAGATAATGCCATCGGCTTGATGTCGGCGAGCATCAGGCCACCGACTGCATGCAGCGAGCCAACCCAGCACCGGCAGCGCGGACACGCCTCGAGATGCGCCTCGACAACGAGGCTGCGGCCGATATCGAGGGCTCCGGCCGCATGCGCAGCAAGGGTCTCGTCGGTCGGGTGATGGTGAACTGTCATGGCGCTTCACCCAGCAGATCGCGAAGCCGGCCCATGGCGAGGCGCAGGCGCGACTTGACTGTTCCGAGGGGGATTCCGAGCATGTCGGCAATTTCGGAATGGGGACGGCTTTCGAAGAAGCTCAATGTGACGACCTTCAGCTGTTCGGCGCTAAGGCGGGCGAGTGCGAGCCGCAAGCGCTCGGCGTCCTCGGCAGATGCCAGGGCGACATCGGGCAACGGACTCTCGTCGGTAGCATCCGGCAGCGCATCGCCGGCCGGCGCAGCCTCGAGGCGATCGTGGCGCAGCACGTCTATGCGACGGTTCCGGGCGATGGTGAAGATCCACGCCGGCGCGCTGGCGCCTTCGGGGTTGTAGAGATGGGCTTTGCGCCACACGGTCAGCATCGTCTCCTGGGCGAGGTCCTCGGCCCGCTGGGGGGCCAGCCCCGTTCGCATCAGCATGGCCTTGATCCGGGGCGCGAAGTGCTCGAACAGGCGCGCGAAGGCCGCCCGATCGCCGCGTGCCACGGCAACGATCAACGGAGAGGCATCGAAGGCCGTCGGTGGCGGCTCAGGCTGTGGCATGGCGGAGATCGGGGGGCCATCGCGATTGAAGGGCGACCGAAGTAGTCGCCGTAGTGTTCCGCGCGGCGCAACGCGCCTGTTGTCCGTAGCAAGCATGAGCGCATCCGGCACCATTCATTTTGATCACTTGAACGCGCGGCATGGAACGGTGGATCACCCGACTACGATACCGGGCCGGGTGATCCGCCGTGGACCCGACGCCGTTCAACAAGTCGCAATCGAGCCGGCCGGTCATCCGGCGCCAGGAAAGCGGACGAAGGACATGGGGGACGCGTCTCGGGGCCAGCTCGACATCGCCGTGATCGGCGCGGGCATCGGCGGGCTGGCGTCCGCCTGGCTGCTCGGCCAGCGTCATCGCGTCGTTCTCTACGAGCACGAGGGACGTCTCGGCGGCCACAGCCATACGGTCGAGGTAGCGTTCGGGGGGCAGAGCGTCCCCGTCGACACCGGCTTTATCGTCTACAACGAGGCTACCTACCCCAACCTGACGGCACTTTTCCGCCATCTCGCCGTGCCGACACAGGCGAGCGACATGTCATTTGCCGTGTCGGCCGCCGGGGGGCGCATCGAATACTCGGGCGAAGGGATCGGCGGACTGCTGGCGCGGCCGGCGAACGCAGTCAGCCCGCGCTTCTGGTCGATGTTGATCGACCTCGTCCGCTTCTACCGCAGCGCGCCGCGCCTCCTCGACGAGCCCGGCGACGAGAGACTGACGCTCGGAAGCTACCTCGATGCTGGGCGCTATGGCCGTGCCTTTCGCGAGGACCATCTGCTGCCGATGGCCGGGGCAATCTGGTCGTCGGCGCCCGAGGCCATGCTCCAGTACCCGGCGCGGGCCTTCGTGCGCTTCTTCGTCAACCATCAGCTTTTCAATCTCGGCGGGCGCCCGCTGTGGAGGACTGTCACCGGCGGCAGCCGGGAGTACGTGCGGCGGCTCGCGCACGAATATTCAGGCGAGGTCCGCCGCGCGACACCCGTCAAGGCGGTGACACGCGGCGACAACCGGGTAACGCTACGCGACGCACGGGGTGGCGAGACGACCTTCGACCATGTGGTGATCGCCACGCACGCCGACCAGGCGCTCGCCATTCTGACCGATGCCGACGGCGACGAGTGCGAGCTCTTGGGCGCCATCCGCTACACCGCCAACCGCACGGTGCTGCACTCGGACGTTCGTCTGATGCCCCGGCGGCGCGCAGCCTGGGCCAGCTGGAACTACGTTGCCGACTGCACCCACAGCCCCGGCGGCCGCGCGACCGTCACCTACTGGATGAACCGCCTGCAGGGTCTCGACACGCCAGCACCCCTCCTGGTGACGCTCAACCCGCAGATGGCGCCGGACGCGGCAAGCGTCCACTGGCAAGGCACATACGAGCATCCCGTCCTCGATGCCCGGGCGATGGCCGCCCAGCGCCGGCTGTGGAGCCTACAGGGACGCCGGCGCACGTGGCTCTGCGGCGCCTACTTCGGCGCGGGCTTCCACGAGGATGCCTTGCAGGCTGGCCTCGCCGTGGCCGAGCAGTTGGGCGGCGTGGCGCGGCCATGGACGTTGGCGAGCCATTCCGGCCGCATCCACGTCTTCGATGCAGCGCCGCCCGCGGCGCTCGAGCCGGAAGCTGCATGATGGCGAACGTCTCGGCCATCTATGTCGGACGCGTCGTCCACAAGCGGCTTCGCCCACGACGCCACGATCTCGCCTACCGTTGTTTCTGGCTCTACATCGACCTCGACGAGCTTGGTGCGATCTCGCGGTCGTCGAGGCTGCTCGGCATCAACCGCGCCAGCGTCTATGGCCTTCTCGAGCGCGACCATGGCGACAGCTCGGAAAGGCCGCTGCGGTCTCAGATCCAAGCCCGACTGGATGCTGCCGGTATCGCGACTGGGGGCGGGCCCATCCGGCTGCTGACCATGCCGCGCATCCTCGGCTACGGATTCAATCCGCTGAGCATCTACTTTTGCCATCGCGCAGGTGGCAGCCTCGCCGCCGTCCTCTACGAGGTCAGCAACACGTTCGGCGAGCGCCACAGCTATCTCGTGCCTGTGCGGACCGACGACGTGCGCGACGGCGCCATCCATCAGCGCGCCGACAAGCGCTTCTACGTCTCACCGTTTCTCGACCTCGATCTCACCTACCGGTTCCGCCTGACGCCTCCCGCCGACAGCGTCAGCGTGGTGGTCGAGGCGCACGATGCCGAGGGCCCGTTGCTGGTCGCATCGCTTGCCGGCGAGCGACGGCCGCTCGACGACGGCCACCTCGCAAGGCTCTTGGTGACCCACCCTCTGCTGACCCTGAAGGTCGTCAGCGCCATCCACTGGGAGGCACTGCAGCTCGTGATGAAGCGCATCCCGGTGCGGCCGCGACCATCGCCGCCCGCTGCCCCCGTCACGCTCGTCACAGCTGCCGGCACAATGAAGGACCTCCATGACAAGCCCTGAGCACGATCTGGCCAAGATGGACGGAGACGTCGGAAGACGCCGGGTTGCGCGCCTCGTCGATCGCCTGATCGGTCGGCTGCCTTCGGGCTGCATCGCCGGCCGCCTGATCGTGCGGCTGCCAGGGGGCCAGGAACTCGTCCGCAAAGCCCCCGCGCATGGCCCCGAGGCACGCGTGACGCTCGTCCGGTGGCGAGGCGTGCGGCGCATCATCACCGGCGGCCACATCGGTTTCGCGGAGGCCTACATCGCCGGCGACATCGACAGCCCCAACCTCGAGGCCGTGTTCGCCTGGGCGCTCGCCAACGAGCCGTTGCTCGACCGGGCATGGCAAGGCTCGGAGCTGGCGCGTCTGATCTCGAAGCTGCGCCACCGCTTGAACGCCAACACCCGACGTGGCAGCCGGCGGAATATTGCCGCGCACTACGACCTCGGCAACGACTTCTACGCTGCCTGGCTCGACCGTAGCATGCAGTACTCCTCGGCGCTGTACACATCGCCCAACCAGTCGCTGGAGGAGGCGCAGCAGGCCAAGCTCGACCGCATCACCGAGCTTCTCGACCTTCGGGGCGGGGAACGGGTCCTCGAGATCGGTTGTGGCTGGGGCGCTGTCGCCGAGCATCTCGCTGGCCGCCACCGCTGCGAGGTCACCGCGCTGACCCTGTCACGCGAGCAGGCGGACTATACGAGCGCCCGATTGCAGCGAGCCGGGCTCGGTCACCTCGTGGACGTCCGGCTCGAGGACTATCGCGCAGCCACCGGCACCTTCGACCGCGTCGTCTCCATCGAGATGATCGAGGCCGTGGGCCAGCGCTTTTGGCCGGTCTATTTCCAGATGCTGCAACGCAGCCTCGCGCCGGGTGGCCGCATCGTCCTGCAGGCGATCACGTGTGGCGAGCTCAGGTTCTGCAGCTACGTGCGGGAGCCTGACTTCATCCAGCGCTATATCTTCCCGGGCGGCATGTTGCCGACATCGGCGGCCATCGCGCGGGAAGCGGCCAACGCGGGTCTGGCCGTCGAGAGCGTCGAAACGTTCGGGGCCAGCTACGCGCGGACGCTCGAGGACTGGCGCATGCGCTTCGTCGCGGCGTGGCCGCGGCTCCAGGCTCCAGGCTTCGACGATCGTTTCCGGCGGATGTGGATCTACTACCTCGACTATTGCATCGCCGGCTTCCGGAGCGGCGAGATCGACGTCGGCCTCTATGCGCTCCGGCGCGCTTGAGCCGAGGGACAGGGACATCGGGCTCGACGGTCACGCCGCTGGCTGCGGGAACGACGCCGCCTCGATGCGGTTGCCGTCCGGATCGCGGACGAAAGCCGCGTAATAGGCCGTCATCGCCGCCTGCCGAGGGCCTGGCTCCCCGTCGTCTGTACCCCCAGCGGCGAGCGCCGCAACATGGAATGCCCGCACCGCATCCTCCGTGCGGGCCCTGAGGCAAATGTGAATGCCGGTGCTCGCCTCGACCAACTGCATTGCGGGCCGGTGGTTGAGCCAGACCTCCGGATAGCGCTTGCCGAAGCCGACCGTTCCTTCCCGCCGGACGAGGCACGTCATGCCGAGCGGCGACAGCACGGCCTCGTAGAACGCCGCGCTGCGTGCGAGGTCCGCGACCCCAAGCGAAACGTGATCGATCATGCGCCCTCCGCTGGCTGGACGGGAGACGCCGAAATCCCCCGGGAGGCAGCTTAGGAGCCTGCATCGCAACACGCCACCTGCGCAGCCGCGCCCGGTCGTCCGGTTTCGCACGATCGGGGAAAGGGATCGCGCGCCCGCTATCGGCAGCTTTTCCGCCGACCCGCCCGGGGCTATTGTCGCCGACGGTCGCGGGTGGCCAAGGGCGGCCCACCGCAACGGGTCAGAGGGACAGGCCATGTGTCGCTGGATCGCCTACTCGGGTGAGCCGATCTTCATCGAGGACTTCGTTACCGTCCCCGAGCAGAGCCTCATCGTGCAGAGCCGCGCGAGCCGTGAGGCCAAGAGCGTCGTCAACGGGGACGGCTTCGGCATCGGCTGGTACGGCGACCGGCCGGAGCCCGGAGTCTTTCGAGACCTGAGACCGGCGTGGATCGACGAGAACCTGATCTCTCTCGCGCGCCAGATCCGGTCTCGCCTGTTCTTTGCGCATGTGCGCGCCTCGACGGGCACGGCGATCTCCCGCGCCAACTGCCACCCGTTCTCGCATGGCGCGTGGATGTTCATGCACAACGGCGGCATCGGCGACTGGGACGAGGTGCGCCGGCCGATCGAGGCCGCAATCCCGGACGCGCTCTACCGGCATCGGGGCGGGACGACCGACAGCGAGGCGATCTTTCTCCTCCTGCTCGCCAACGGGCTCGAGCAGGATCCGCCGCGTGCGTTCCGCCGGACGCTGGCCTTCATCGAGGGCATCATGGAGCAGTCCGGCATTCGCAAGCCCCTGCGCTTTACGGCCACGGCAACCGACGGCGAGACCGTCTACGCCGTGCGATATTCGACCCTGATCGTTCCGGAAACCCTCTACGTCCGTCGCGTGCATCGCGCCGCCGGCCACCTGATCGCGTCGGAGCCGCTGGACGACGGGCGGCTCGACTGGGAGGCCGTGCCACCGCAGAGCCTCGTCACGCTCGGCCGCGCCGGCCTCTCCGTCGAGGCATTCAGGCCCGTCGCTGTGGCGGCGTGAGCCAGCGCTCGCGCGTGCAGCGGCGCACCTCGTACCGCCTCAGACTTTCGGCATTCGCATCGCCAGGAGGGCGATGATCGCGAAAAGCACGAAGGACAGCGCATAGGCCGTCGATGAGACCGCAGCGACAGGGTCGTACTGGGTCTGTCCGGAATAGATCAGCCACAACCCGACGACGAGGCCGAGCAACGAGAGCTGCGCCAGCCAGAAATGTATGTAGGACAGGATCCTCGGCACTGATTTGGCGTGCTGGGTATAGAAGAGCCCAAATATCGCGAAGCTGACCCAGCCGATAACCATGACATGGGCATGGGTCGGCATCTGGCTGTGATTGTGCTGCATGGCCATAGACAAGCCGAGCAGCATGCCGACCACCCCGTAGACGAGCGCGGACGTGAAGAAGGCTCTGGCGATGCCGACCATATTTCTCCCCCGTTTTTCCATCTCATGGGCGGGCTTGCCGGCTCTTCCGGAGCCCTCGTTGGAAAACTAGCAATCACAGGAGCAAAGGGCATCCGCGTTTGCGCGGTGTGAGATCACAAGGGATGCTTGAGTTGCGGTTTGGATACCCGTTCGCAGAATGCTCGTCGGCGAACGTTCGGAGCGCCAAGCAGGAGTGCATTTCCGGCGCGATTCAGATTATGCGCACGAGAAATGCTGCCGCGACCAGCAACGCAATGCTGATGGCCGCCATGGCCATTTGCTTCTGGCCCGGCCGCCAAGGCATGTTCTCTATGATCAGAAGACGGAGTCCACCCAGCAGATGCACTGCCAGAAGTCCGACCAGGATCGTCTCGGCAGCTTTGAAGAGAGGCTGATCTGTCCAGCGTAGAAAACGATCGAGGCTGGTCTCACCGTGCAGCGCCAGTGCCAGGGCCAGGAAATGCAGCGGCAGGAACAGCGCGAGCAGGAGACCCGACACCCGGTGGACCATGGCGGCGCGCCACAGCGGCTCGCGCCGGTAGCCGGCATTGCGTGGACCCGCCATCACATCACCACCGCATAGACAGCGCGCAATCCCAGAGCCGCGAGCAGGAGGCCGAAGACCCACATCAGCAGATCGGCCGACCGCCCCCGGAGGCGGCCCCATTCGAGCGCGACGCTGCGCAGGCCGATGGCGCCGTGCACCGAGGCAGCGAGCACGAAGGCCGTATAGTAGAGGCCCCAGCCGATACTGCCGCGCGTGCGACCGAGAATATCGCCGGCGGTGAGACCCTTGCGCGTCGCATAGAAGATGACCGCGAGATGGCCGAGGATCAGCGGCACCATGAGGAGGGCCGTGGCGCGCTGGAGGAGATAGAGGCGCACGTTCACTCGAGCTCTCCGCGGATGTAGGCCTGCATGGTCCTGCGCTTGAGGCCGGCAATCGAGGCCGTGGGATTGAGCCCGACGGGGCAGTGCTGCTCGCAACTCTGGTGGGTGTGACAGGCGTGACAGCCACCGCCCTGCGCCACGGCGAAGAGACGTTCCGAGTTGCCTCCGTCGCGAACATCATTGACGAGCGTCCAGGCGCGATTCAGCGCGGCCGGGCCCATGTACTCCTCGTTCCAGCGGACGGTGTCGCAGGCCGAGAAGCAGACACCGCAGTTGATGCACTCGATGGCAGCGTCGATGATCCTGCGCTCACGCGTCTCTGGCGAGATCTGGACGATGTCGTCGGCGCGTGACTTGGTGGGCTTGAAGACGCCTTTGGCCTCCTGCCATTTCTCGAAGAACGGCGCCATGTCGGCGGCAAGATCCTTGATCACCGGCAGGTTGGCCAGCGGTGCCACCTCCAGGCGCCCGTTCTCGACAACCTTGGAGACGTGCGTGCGGCAGGTCCAGCGCGGGCGGCCATTGACCGTCATTGCGCACGAGCCGCAGACTCCGACGCGGCAGGCAAAACGGTAGGAGAGCGTCGGATCGAGGTGGCGCTGGACGTAGGTCACGACGTCGAGCACCGTCTGGCTCTCGCGCATCGGCACGCGGAAGGTCTCGTAACGGCCCTCGGCCTTGCCGCGCCAGATCGAGACGTCGATCGTCGTCTCGGCTGCCCCCGTCGGCACCAGCGCCGTCCCGGACCGCGCGATGGTGGTGCTCGCTGCCTCGCTCATCTGACGAAAACCTCGATCCTGTGCAGGCCGTTGTTGCCGAACCCGCCGCGATCGAACGGGGCCTCGTTCGGCTGCACGTTGCCGGCCGCATCGGTCGCGCGGCAGGCGATATCGTAGCCGCCGGGGGTCGCATTCCAGTCGTATCGCCAGCCACGCCACGCGTAGGGGCCGGCGGGCGGGTCGAGGACGGCGTCACGCCATTCGCCATTGATCGACAGCTCGACCCTGGCAATGGGCGTGGCCTTGCCCGACCAGGCGCGGCCATGAATTGTCGCTTGACCCGCCTGGACGAGACGCTTGCCCGAGTACCAGTCCGGCAGGCCCGGCGGCACCATCAGCGACTTGACGCGCATCGTCGTGATCGGCGTGCCCTGCTCGCCGGGTCGCGTGCGGAAATGATAAGTGCCGACCTGCTGGTAGCCCTGATAGGGCGAGGTCAGAGCCTCGATGCGGTTCAGCCACTTGACGCTCGCCATGCCGTACCAGCCGGGCACCACGAGGCGCAGCGGAAAGCCGTGCTGCGGCGCCAGGGGTTGGCCGTTCATGGCCCAGACGAGCATCACGTCGTCGCTCATCGCCAGCTCGGGCTTCAGGCTGCGGCCGTACTCGTGCTCGTTGCCCTTGTCAAAGCCCCGATCGATGCCGTGGAAGGAGACGTCGACGACATCCTTGCCAAGGCCGGCGCGCTCGAGGACGTGACGAAGAGGTGTGCCGGTCCACTCCGCCGTGCCGACCGCGCCCAGCAGCCAGGGCATCGACGGCCAGCGCGGGGTGTAGCGGGCGCGACCATTGCCGGCGCACTCGAGCGTCACTCGCAATGTCCTCGAAGGCAGCGACTTGATCTCCGCGATCGAGAGCGAAAGGGGCCGCGAGACGCGGCCACCGATCTCGAGGCGCCAGGCCGCCGCGTCGGCCTCGCTGACGTAGGGCACGTCGAAATGGATCAGCAGATAGTGCATGCCGACGGGCGTCACGTCGTGGCGCAGCATCTCGAGCGCAATGCCGTGGTTGCGATTGGCGAGCGCCACCTCCTGCTCGAAGAACAGTCCCTCGACGGGCTCACGCGTGTCGGGCTCGTCGAAGGGGTTGCGACTCGGCATGTCTCATCTCCGGTGAGGCTGGCGAGGGCGCGGGGCGCTCTCAAAGTTGCCGACAAGCTACAGGGCATTCGCTGCCGCTGAAAAGGGGCAACCCTCTGCCCTCGGTGTGGTCACGGGGCCTGCTGGACTCGGCCACGAAGCCTATAGCTGCCGCTCGGCAGCGGGCAGGCGAGGACTGCCGCCTCAATCAATGGCTCGCTGTCCTTGGCCATGCCGGGAAGAGAGCCTCGAGGCCGAGGCGGCGCGCCTCCGCCTCGAGGCCGGCGCGCTTCAAGGCGCGGATGGCGTCACCGAGGGCGATCATGTGCGCTGCATCGGCACCGTCGGGCCCGAGCGTGCGCATCGCGAGCAGGACGGTGCGGGCGGGCTCCCTGCGCTTGGCGGCGTCGGCGAGCTGGCTCAGCACGCCGGTCTCCGGCAGATGTCCAGACGACGGCTGCGGCGTCCGGCTCGCCGCCTCCCAGAGCGGGATCGGGATCTGGTAATCGAGGGCATCCAGCACGGTAACGAGGCGATGCATCAACTCGGGCGCGAGGCGGCCCCGCACGGCGAGCTGCTCGACGTGGGCCAGACTGGCGCCGCGCCTCCCGCGCCAGTTGGGGTCGGCGATGTCGGCGAGCACGAGCCAGTGCAAGAGGCTGCCGCGATCTCCAGAGGCCGCCTCTGACCATTGCACCGCCTTGTCGTAGCGCCGCGCGGCCAGACTGACCTCGGCTGCCGTCTCGGCGAACCAGCCGATCTCGGGTGCCGGTTGCATGTCGGCCACCGTCTGGCCCAGCATGGCTGCCGTTTCAAAATGCAGGCCGATGCGTCGGGCATCGTCGAACAGCGCCCTGACGAGGCGCGACCTCTTCATCGGCGTACGCTCGCCCTCTGCGGCCCGGAACAGAAGGGCACGCTTCAGAGCAGGGTCGACGCGGGCGGCGAGTGGCTCGGCCAGGACCTCAGGCGGGAACGGATAGGCGCGGTAGACGCCAGCCAGCTCCGACGGCGAGAGCGCGTGCAGCCGGGCGGCGGATTCGCCCGCTGCCAGCCGGGTCGCCGGGTCCTTGGCCACCGTGGCGAGAACGGCAAGAAGCGGCGGCTCGGCGACGGCGACCAGGTCCGGGGTCGGTCGCCAGCCGGCCAGCTCGAGGAACCGGTAGTCGAGCAGCGACGCCCGCTTCGGTAGCGTCAGGGACGGTGGCTCCTTGGCACCCGACGACTGATGGTCGAGCGCGGCGAGGGCCAGCGGTGCGGCGACCCCCTCCGTCCGCAACAGCTCCGCGGCGAGCCCGGCCGCGGCCGCATCGCCGTTGCCGGCACCGCACAAGCCCGCCAGCACCAGAAGCTCGGAGCGCAGCGGCTTGGGCAACCCCGACTGGGCACGATGGACAGCCTTCACGCCCGGGCAGCCGGCATTGCGGTCGCCGAGGGCGATCCGACTGCGAGCCACCAGCAGGGCAAGCGTCGGATCGGCCGCGTCCGGGCGCATGTCCTTCAAGGCGCCATCGAGGTCAGCGACGAGACCGGACCTGTAGAGCGCCTCGACGCGCAATGCCGGGTAGGTCGGATCGCCCTTGCCTGCGCTCGGCGCCTCGACAGCCGCGCTCGACCAGAGACGACGCCAGAGGTCGTGCAGGGCTGCCGATCGCGGCGGCACATGCGCCCCGGCGATCAACTCCTGCGCTCTGGCCACATCCAGTCCCGACCAGAAGCCGTGCGGAAGGCCCGAGCCGTCGCCAGCCATCGCCGGTTGAGCCAGATCGCCGCGCTCGACTCGATCTACGGTTATGGGTCCGGCTGCCGGCGGTCCGGATCCGGGCGCGGCGCGAGCCGGAAGACGCGGGCCCCACGGAGCGATCTCGGTTTCCGGAGGGGGGCGAGGATCTGTGCCAGGGGCCTGTGGCTGCGCCCAGGGCCTGCTCGATATGCCACCCATCGGGGCGAGCTGCTCCCGCTGCTGCTCGGTCGGTTCCGGTACCGCCGGGCGGGCCTCTCGCCGGCCGGCCCTCGGCCGCTCGCGCTCCGGGAACGGGTTCCAGCCGTCCTCGGCGCCTGCCGGGCCGCTCCACACTGCAGCCTGGATGGCGAGCAGCGTCGCGACGACGGCCTGTCGGCAATATGGGCGCATGGCGAAACCCGGAAGCCTCTATTTGCGAACCTTTACGCCGTGCACCGGCTGAGATACTTCCTTCGGCACCGGCTCGAAGAGCTCGGCAAGCGCGTAGAGGCCTCCGGCCGCGAGCGCGGACAGCAGGCCTACTGCGAACAGGAAGCGAAACAAGCTCGGCATCGGACGTCCCTGGCGGAATGCGTTCGTGATGACGCAACTTGACGCTATTATGTCCCTGGACGGCGGCACCACAAGGCGCATGGCCAGCGGGATGGGCCGGCCGACAGGACAAGACCAGCCAGATCTGTCGGGGATGCATCAAATCATGTGGAAATCGGCAGTGCCACACAGCAGCCCGCGACCGTCCGAGCGAGGTCGGGACCGCCGATGACGCCGCCCAGCCAGCAGCTGCGCGCCACTGGGCCTGCGACCTCCGTCGCAGCCACGATCAAGCGCCGGCTCGGAGCGCGATCGCTGGTCATGGTGGGCCTGATGGGATGTGGCAAGTCGTCGGTCGGGCGCCGCCTTGCGGCGCGCCTGGACATCCCGTTCGTCGATGCCGACGACGAGATCGAGCGCTCGGCGCAAAAGAGCATTCCCGAGATTTTTGCCGACCACGGCGAGGCCTACTTCCGCGACGGCGAGAGGCGCGTCATCCGCCGTCTCCTCGCCAACGGCCCGCAGGTGCTCGCCACCGGCGGCGGCGCCTACATGAATGCCGAGACGCGGGCGACCATCCGTTCCGCCGGCATCGCGGTGTGGCTCAAGGCTGATCTCGACGTGCTGATGCGGCGGGTGATGAAGCGGGACAACCGGCCGCTGCTCAAGGTCCAGGATCCGCAGGCAGTCATGCGCAATCTCATCACGCAGCGCTATCCTGTCTACGCCGAGGCCGAGATCATGGTCGAGAGCCGCGACGTGCCGCACGAGGTCATCGTCGACGAGATCATCTCGTTTCTCGCAGAGCATCCGCTGCTGGGCGGTGCGGCGAGCTAGCACGACGCCGGAAGTCGGCCGCCCGTGACCGACAGCGGACGGGCTGCATCGTTGAATGGAATGAGCAAAAAGGAGCCGACGTGACGGTGGCAGGCGAGATGGACGACGGCGGACGCGGCAAACCTTTCGAGAGTGTCGGCGTCGAGCTCGCCGAGCGACGCTACGAGGTATTGATCGGCTCGGGGCTGCTCGCTGCGGCTCCGCAGCTGATCGCCGACCGGCTCGGTCCGGCGCGCTGCGGCATCGTCACCGACGAGAACGTCGCCAGACTCCATCTCCGGGGCCTCGAGGCAGGGCTCGCCGCGCTTGGCCGCCATGCCGGCACCATCGTGCTCGCACCTGGCGAGGCGACCAAGAGCCTCGAGCGCCTCGGCGAGGTGTCGGACGGCCTCATCGCGATGGGGCTCGAGCGCAACGATCTCGTCATTGCGCTCGGCGGCGGCGTGATCGGCGACCTTGCCGGCTTCGCAGCCAGCATCGTGCGCCGCGGCATGCGCTTCGTGCAGATCCCGACGACGCTGCTCGCCCAGGTCGACAGCTCGGTCGGCGGCAAGACCGCTGTCAACAGCCGGCACGGCAAGAATCTGATCGGTGCTTTCCATCAGCCGAGCCTCGTCATCGCCGACACAGATGCTCTCTCGACGCTGCCCGCGCGCGAGATGCGGGCGGGCTATGCCGAGGTGGTCAAGTACGGGCTCCTCGGCGACCGGGCCTTCTACGATTGGCTCCACGTTCACCGCCCGAGCCTGTTCGGCAACGACCCGTCCATTCTCGCCGAAGCCGTCCGACGGTCGGTGGCGGCCAAGGCAGCGATCGTCGCCCGCGACGAGACCGAGACCGGCGATCGCATGCTGCTGAACCTGGGGCACACCTTCGGTCACGCGCTCGAGGCCTGGGCAGGCTATTCCGACCGGCTGCTTCACGGCGAGGCCGTCGCGATCGGCATGGCCCAGGCGTTTCGCTTCTCGGAGCAGATGGGGCTTGCGCCGTCCGGCACCGCCGAGATCGTGGCGCGTCATCTCGCAGCGGCGGGACTGCCGACCCGGGTCGGCCAGATCCCGGGTTCGGCACGCCCGACGGCAGCCGAGCTTCTCCGCCTGATGGCGCAGGACAAGAAGGTTCGGGCGGGGCGGCTGACGTTCATCCTGGTGCGCGGTATCGGCGATGCCTTCATCTCGCGGGAGGTGGACGCAGCGACGCTCACGACCTTCCTGGAGCAGGAGACGAGTGGTTGACGACCTGCCTCCCACCTTGGACACATCATTGAAATTGAACATCTATCTTAACAAGAGGAGGGCGCACCGCCAGCCCCATGTCTCTCGAGATCATCCTCGCGCTCGCCGCGATCCTGGTGCTGCTCGTCCTCTCCGCCTTCTTCAACGGCAGCGAGACCGCACTCACGGCAGCGTCCCGCGCCCGCATGCACGCACTCGAGCAGGAGGGCAACAGCCGGGCCGGCATCGTCAATGAGCTCATCCGCCATCCCGAGAAGATGATCGGCGCGATCCTGATTGGCAACACGGTCGTCGACGTCCTCGCGGCGTCGCTGGCGACTGGCCTCGGCGTGGCGCTGTTCGGACCGGCGGGCATCGTCTATGCCACGACGCTCGTCTCGCTCTGCATCATCATCTTCTCCTCCGTGCTCCCGAAGAGCTACGCGATGGCCTCGTCGGACAAGGCCGCGCTCTCCGTGGCTCCGATCCTGCGCCGGATCGTCTGGCTGCTCACGCCGGTGACGATCGCCATCGAGTTTGTCGTCAGGCAGCTCCTCAAGCTGACGCCGTCGAAAGCAGACGACGAGGCAAACATCCTCGCGGCCCACGAGGAGATTCGCGGCACCATCGAGCTCGGCACGCAGGGAGGCGCCTTCCAGAGGGTCGATGCCGAGATGCTGGGCGGGATTCTCGACCTGCGCGACCTGCAGGTGCTCGATGTCATGGTCCACCGGACCAAGATGGAGACGATCGACTCCGACGAGCCACCGCGGCAGGTGGTGGAGGCCGTGCTCGCCAGTCAGTACACACGTGTACCCGTGTGGCGAGGACAGCCCGAGAACATTGTCGGCGTCCTTCACACCAAGGACCTGCTGGCTGCCCTCGCCAAAGTGGGCTGGAACGCCGACAAGGTCGACATCGGTGCGGTGCTTGCCGAGCCCTGGTTCGTGCCGGATACGACCAGCCTCAAGGAGCAGCTCCGGCAATTCCTCGCGCGCAAGACCCAGCTGGCCCTCGTCGTCGACGAGTATGGCGAGGTGCAAGGGCTAGTCACGCTCGAGGACATCATCGAGGAGATCGTCGGCCAGATCTCTGACGAGCACGATACCCACGAGACCCAGATCCGCCCCCAGGCCGACGGCTCGGTGAGTGTCGAAGGGACAATGGCAATTCGCGACTTGAACCGGGCCATGGGCTGGGATCTGCCCGACGAGGCGGCGACGACCATTGCGGGCCTGGTCATGCACGAGGCGCAGATGATCCCGGAGGTCGGACAGGCCTTCACGTTCTACGGCTACCGCTTCGAGATCGTGCGCAAGCAGAGAAATCGTGTCACCGGGGTGCGCGTTCGCCGGCTGGGCGACCAGACCAGGCCGCGCAGCGGATCGCGCGTGCGGCCGGAGCCGTCAGGCGAGGAGGGAAAGTAGGTCAGGCCGTCTGCGCTCCTGCTCGTCGCTCCCCGCCGGACGTCTCCACGATTTTCCGTGCGAAGGCCACCCAAGGTCGACGGCCTAACTCGCGGTTTTCACTGGCGATGCCCCGGTCCGGTCGGCTATGGAAGCCGGCCATGAGCATCCCAGCCGAAACCAGTCGCGATCGCCTTCGACCCGAGGACTTCATTGTCGACGTGCCGGCCGCGCGGCGGGCACCGAGGCTGCGTCCGCTGTCGCTCGTCGTGCCCGTGTTGAACGAGGCGCGTAGCGTCGATCTGCTGGCACGGCGGATCGCGGGCGCCTTGGAGACCCTCGGCAACCCGTTCGAGGTCATCATCGTCGACGATGGGTCGACCGACGGGACGCTGGCGGCACTGAAAGCGCTCAATGCGCGGGACCCACGTTTCAAGGCATTGTCGCTCAGCCGCAACTTCGGCAAGGAGGTCGCGGTGGCTGCGGGCATGCGCCATGCCAGCGGAGCCGCGGTCGTCATCATGGACGGGGACCTTCAGCACCCCCCCGAGATGATCGGCCAGTTCGTCGACTTGTGGGACGAAGGCTACGACGTGGTCTACGGCCAGCGCACCGACCGCAGCCGCAACACGGCGTTCGAGCGCCTGTCGGCTCGGGCGTTCTACAAGCTGTTCTATAACCTGAGTGGGACGGAGCTTCCGGGCGGGGCCGGCGATTTTCGCCTCCTCGATCGCCGGGTCGTCGACGTCTACAACACCCTTCCCGAGCGGGCTCGGTTCAACAAGGGGTTGTTCGCCTGGCTCGGCTTCCGGTCGGTCGGCGTGCCGTTCGAGGTCGCAGCGCGCGCGCATGGCAGCTCACGGTGGGCCCTGCGCCGGCTCGTGCATTTCGCCATCGACGGAATTGCCTCGTTCACCACCGTGCCGCTGAAGGTGTGGTCCTATGTCGGCGTCCTGGTATCCGGAGTTGCACTGCTCTATGCGACGGTGTTCCTCGTCAAAACGATGATCTGGGGAGTCGACGTGCCGGGCTTCCCGACTTTGATCATCTCGGTGCTGCTGCTCGGCGGCATCCAGCTCATTTCGCTCGGCGTCATCGGCGAGTATCTGGGCCGGGTCTACGAAGAGGTCAAAGGACGCCCTCTGTATATCGTTGCGGACCGTATCGGCCTCGGGGCGGCCGTTGCCGGAACGGAGGCTGCGGAGCCGGCCAGGGGCACCGCTGCGCCACCTGCCGCTTCAAGCTCGCGCTGACGGGGGGCAGGGCGGCCGTTCCAAGCCCGTGTGCTGCGGCACGTCCGATGGAGACGGTAGCATATGGCACCACGAGCCCCGGACCCGGCTCCAGGACATTCCGCGTCACGCCATTGGGGGGGCTTTCTCGTCTCCGGCGCGATCGCATTCGCCATCGACGCAGCCGTCATGGAGCTGGGTGTCCGCCTGCTTGCACTGCCGCCGCTCGTCGCCCGGCTCGCCGGAATTGCCATCGCGATGCTCGGCGGCTGGCTCGCTCATCGCACCCTGACCTTCGCCGTCGAGCAACGGCCGACGCTCAGCGAGCTGCTGCGCTATGCGGCCGCCGCATGGACGACGGCCGGGATAAACTACCTCTGCTTTGCCGGCCTGCTCCTGGCGTGGCCTTCGCTCGGTCGTCTGCCCGCACTCGCCACAGCGTCCATTGTCGCCACAATCTTCTCATATCTGACAATGCGTTACGGCGTGTTCCGTCGCAATCGAGGATGAACTGCTGGCCGCTCGACGATAGGCCGTGTGGAGCCGATCGGGCCCAGGAGCAGGGGGTACTGGAGACGGCGACTATTCATCCTCGGTTCAGCATCGGTGGCGTTAATCGGGCGTCGCACCTGGGGTTTGCTGCGGTCAATGAATAGGGGATTGACTTGATCCTGGGGGTGGCGCGTGTGTGCGCCTTGTCAATCCGGTCCGGGGAAGGAACCGGAGATCAACACGAGGGTTTGGATGGTCATGCCTTCACGAGACCACGTATCGGTGTTTGGGTGCACGCGGCCCCGCCGCGGGAGGGGTGCATGAAGTCGAGTGCCGTCAAATCCATCCCGCTCGAGATCGATTGGGCTGTACAGACTGTCATGCCCATCGAGTTTCAGGGCCGTGAGCTCCATCTCGAGGCTCGTGCCTATCAGGGCGTCGACCCGCACTGCCAGGCGATGGTGCTCATCAATCGGAACAATCCGGCGCCCGCGGAGCTGCCGGTCGTTCGCGTCCACAGCGGCTGCGTGACGGGAGACATCTTCCACTCGCTCCGCTGCGACTGCTACCCGCAATTGCAGGCCTCCATGGAGGTGATCACCACGAGCCCGCTCGGCATCATGGTCTATCTTCCGTACCATGAGGGCCGGGGCATCGGCCTCGTCAACAAGATCCGGACGTATGCCTTGCAGGACCAGGGCTACGACACGGTCGACGCCAACGTCGCGATCGGTGCACCGATCGAGGCGCGCGACTATGATCTCGCGGCGCAGATCCTGTTCGATCTCGGCTATAGCCGGATCTGCCTGCTGACCAACAACCCGGCCAAGGTCAACGCCCTGCGTGCCGAGGGGATCACGGTGGTCGAGCAAAGGTCGCTGATCGTCAATCCATCGCCGTACAACAAACGGTATCTCGCCACGAAGAAGGAGCGCATGGCTCACATGCTGTGAGCGCCAGCGTGCCTTCAGGCCAATGCACCATCCAGCGGGCCGGTCGACCGACCGGCCCGCTGCCGTTTCACGGGTGGGACGCGGGGCTGCCACGGGCACGTTCCGCCAACGCCTCCATGACGCCGACCAACGGACGGAAGCTCATCACCACACGGTGCCGTCCGGGTGGCACGGCAACGGCTCGGAACAGCACGTTCGCCTGCTCCACCGGCACCGGGCTGCGGTCGACCTCGGCACGCCACCAGGGATGCCACACGTCGTTGAGAACGATCCATCCGCCGTCGGGGCTCTCGGCGTCGATCTCGATCCGAGTCTGCCGGTAGTCGATCAGCCGGACGGACCCAGGCCTCCGCTGATCGCCGCCGACGGCCGGCAGCGTCAGCAGGACGGTCGTCTGCGGATCGAAGCCAGCCGGCCAGCGGCCGGTGGCCAGTATATCCTCGAAAACGGCGGCCCGGGCCTTCGTCACAAACAGCACGCGCGGCAGCGCCGTCGGATTCTCGTAGATCCAGGTCGAGCCGCTTTGCGCCACGAGCGGCAGCACGCCTGGCGACAGCCTCTTGTCGATCTGCTCGATCGGCGCACCGGCAGCGATCCAGCGCAACCCGAGCATGTCGGCCAGGAGCGACCGGTAGGATGGGAACAGCGGGGAGAATTTCCTTTGGTCCGGAAGACCGACATGGTCCTCGGCACCAGTCGCACGACTGTAAAGCCCGAGGCGGACCGGATTGTAGCCCAGCGTGTTCTCCAGGCTGTGGCTCATGCTCGCATTCGGCCAATGGAAGCCGAGCCCGGCGAGCTCGATCCGGTCGCGCCTGCGCTCGTCGGCAACGATGCGCTCTTTCAGTTGGCGAATGGTCTCGTTTCGACCGCTCGGCTCCAGGGCTTCGTAGGTGCTCGGCGGCAACGCGGACGAGCTCGACGGACCGTTGTTGACGCCGAGATCCAACGCGGTGATGAGACCGAGCGCCAAGGCCGCCGATCGAGGGGCAAGCGCAACACGAGGTGCGGTCCAGGCCATGACTCCACCCGAGGCGATGAGCCAAAGGGCCGCTTGGCCGAGCGGAGAGGGCAAGCGGTGCAGCCGGTCGATCTGCAGGCCAAACACCAGCGCCGCCGCGAATCCGGCAGCAACCACACCGCAGACGCCGATGATGACCGCGAAGCTTGGTCTCAGCCAAGGCTCCTGGAACCATGCGTGGACGCTGTAGCCCGCCAGGATCGCCCCCAGCGCACCGATGACGAACACGGCGTCGGCCGGGCGACGGTAGAGACTGACGCCCGGCAGCTCGTAGAGCAGCCGGAAGGCTGGCGTGTACCAGCCGAGTCCATAGAGCAGCACCACGACGAAGGCGGCGGCGAAAAAGCGTATGTCGCGGCGCCAAAGTCGCCCCGTCAGTGTACCGCCGACGACCAGAAGCAGGGGCACGATGCCGATATAGAGCTGGCCGACGTTCTGGGCCGTGAACAATCCGGTTCCGACCCAGGCCATGCTCGGTGGTCCCCAGAAATCGGCCATGTCGCCCGCCGCGCCGAACACCTGCGGAATGAGAAGCGTGACGAGCAGCGCAGGATGCAGCGACCCGGCTCCGGCGCCGGCGAAATCGATCGACGGGCGGTTGGACTCGGCAGCAAGGAGTACCGTCATGAGAACCGGAAGCGCGATGATCGCAACTCCGGCCACGGCTCCGAGGAGGAGCGGGAGGAAGCTTCGTCGGACGGCGGAGGCTGGGTGGGCGGCAGCGGCCCACTGCCAGATGGCGCGAGCGACAAGCAGATAGACGCAAAGCAGCGCGACCTGATCGCGGCCGAGCACCAGGAAGGCGGCGATCACGCCGGCGCCGAGCCCGGCCAGCGCCGACCCCCGCTCGAGCGCTCGGTCGAGCATCAGCAGCACCCACGGCAAGTAGGCGAGCGACAGCACCTGGCCCCAATGCTGGATGCGCCACGCCATGGCGGCGCCGAAGGTGAAGGCCAGTGCAGCCACCAGGGCCCCCGCCCAATGCCACTCGCGATCCCGGAACCAGAGGATCAGGCCGACCCCGCCAAGGCACATCGCGGATAGCACGGTCAGGTCGCCCTCCCAGGCGCCGGGCGACGGGTTGACCAGCGCCAGCAGCACGAACGGTGGCGAGAACAGCATCGACTGGGGATCGGCGACCTGTGGCTGCCCGGAGAAGACGAAGGGGTTCCACCAGGGCGCCTCACCGCGCCAGATGCTATGTGCGAGAAATTGCACCTGCGGCAGGAAATGAGCCTTGGCATCCCAGGGGATCGAGACCCGGCCCGTCAGCCATGGCCAAGTCATCAGCGCGAAGCCGGCGACGAACGCCAGGATGGTGGCGCCGAGCGGCCATTCGTCTCGCTCCGTCCAGGTTGTGCCCAACCGGTCTGCTCTGAGCCGCATCGTGCTTCGCTCACGTGTTGGAAGGGGGCCGACCGGATCGCACCCCCTCAGCGCTCCCCGCGGTTCGTCGGGTCTATAGCACGCCGGCCACGCGATCGGGCCAGACGGCCAAGCCCGGCCGCTCGGGGCCAAGCGCCGCCCTGACGGTGGCGAGACGCCGGGGACGGCGCCGACAAGGTCGAGCACCTCGGCTGCCAGCCTTGACACCGGATTGCGATTGCCGGAACTGTCCGGGCCGGGCGCCGTTCAGCCTCGCTGGGGCCGCAACGAGCCCTCCTTCCGATGCTCAACCCGGGGGCCGAGCTTGTCCGACGATCCCATCGAGCGCATACGGTCAGCACCCCGTGACCGGCCGTTCGTCGTTGCACAGCTCGGGCAGTCGCTCGACGGGCGTATCGCCACGCCGACCGGCGAGAGCCGCTGGATCAACAAGCAGGCTGCGCTCGTCCATGTGCATCGCGTGCGTGCCGCGGTCGATGCGGTGATTGTCGGTGTCGGGACGGTCGTCGCCGACGATCCCATGCTCAACGTCCGCCATGTCGAAGGACGCAATCCCGCCCGCGTCGTCATCGACCCGGCTGGGCGCGTGCCGCTCGCCGCCCGCTGCCTGGTGGGCGCGGACAACGCCCGCCGGATCGTGGTGCGTGCCGAGGACGGGCCGGGCAACGCCCCGGCCGGTGTCGAGGTGCTGCGCATCCGTCGCAGCGCGGACCGGTCGCTGGCCCCGAAGGAGATCGTCGCGGCCCTTTTCGCGGCGGGCCTCGTTTCTTTCCTCGTCGAAGGCGGCGCCGGCACGATCTCGGCATTCATCGATGCGGACGCCGTCGACCGTCTTCACGTGCTCGTAGCCCCCGTCATCCTCGGCTCCGGCAAGCCCGGGCTCAGTCTGAGGCCCATCGAGCGGCTTCAACAGGCATTGCGGCCGAGCGTGGCTAGTCATGTGCTCGACGACGGAGACGTGCTATTCGATTGCGATATGCAGGGCGCGCGCGGAGGCTGATCCATGGACGCACAGAAGCGGCCGGCGAATGCCAGCGAGGACCTCGTCTATTCACCTGCTGCGCGGGCCTTCCACTGGATCACGGTGGCCTTCGTGGCCGTCATGATCCCGGTCGGGCTTTATATGGTCCAACGGGGCGCTGCGACGAATTTCGACGCGACGACCAACACACTCTACAGTGCCCATAAGCTCGCAGGCTTCACCCTGCTCTGGCTGGTGCTGGCGCGGCTTCTCTACCGTTTTACCCATGGTGCACCGCCAGACGAGCCGACACTGGCGTGGTGGCAACGCGCCGGATCGCACCTCACGCATTGGGGCCTCTACGGATTGCTGATCGCAATGCCGATCGTGGGGTGGCTCGGCGTGACGCTGTACGGAGCCCTCGGCACATTCGGCGGGGTGAGCCTTCCCGCCATTCCGGCGGCCGAGCCCCTCTATGCGGTCGTGAGCTCGGTCGCGAGCGCGGCCGGATTCGAGGCACCGCCCGTGGGCGGCGACAAGACGAAGGCGGCGGAGCTCGTCTTCAAGCTGCACTTCTGGGGCGCCATGCTGATGCTGGTCGCCCTCGGAGCGCACATCGGCGCCGCCCTGCTCCACCATTTCGTTCGGGGCGACAGCGTGTTGCGGCGCATGCTGCCCGGCTTGAGGAAGCGCGGCTAGCATCCAGGCGGATGCCGTGGACCTCGCCCCTGATCTTGGCCTAGCACCGAGAGCACGCACGGCAGCGTCTCCGGAACGTCCTCGGCGATCAGACCGGGGCCGAACGCGTTGGCACATTCGCCGTGCAACCAGACTGCAGCGCACGCCGCCTCGAAGGCCGGCATGCCCTGCGCGAGGAGCCCCGTCACGAAGCCTGCCAGCACGTCGCCGGACCCGGCCGTGGCGAGCGTCGGCGGGGCGTTCTCGTTGATCACCGCACGCCCGTCCGCCGCCGCGACGACCGTATCGGGGCCTTTGAGTATGACGACGGCGCCGGAGAGCTGTGCCGCTGCCCGCGCGCGGTCGAGCTTGCTGCCGGCGGCGTCCGGGAACAAGCGCTTGAACTCGCCCTCGTGCGGGGTCAACACCACGGGACGCTTCGCGCCGGCCACCGCACCGAAAACATCGGCCGGGGAGCCGGCGGCGACCGTGATCGCATCGGCGTCGAGCACCACCGCCGCACCCGAGCCAAGAGCAGCCATCACTTGGGCGAGGGCGCCCTCCCCCCGACCGAGTCCCGGCCCGATAGCGATTGCGTTGTAGCGGCTGTCCGCGAGCAGGTCGCGGATCTCGTCGGGCGTCGTGCCGCCCTTCAGAAGCGTCGCATTGAGCTGCGCTGCGTGCGCGAGCAGCGCATCCGGCGGGGAGGCCACAGTGACCAGACCCGCGCCGATGCGCAGCGCCCCGCGCGCGCAGAGCCGCGCTGCACCCGACATCTCGATGCCCCCCGAGACGACGACGGCGTGACCGCGGGTGTATTTGTGACCGTCGAGGCGCAGCCGGGGCAGCGCGTCGCGCCAGAGAGCCGGACCGTTGGCCGCGACGGCAGGCCTCACAGAATCGAGCACCGCTGCAGGCATGCCGATCTGCGCTACCGTGACAGGACCACACAGCATCCGGCCGGGCAGGAGCAGGTGTCCCGGCTTGCGCCGGAAGAACGTGATCGTCCGGTCCGCTTCGACCACCGGTCCCAGGGTTGCACCGGTCGTGCCGTCGAGGCCACTCGGGACATCGACAGCGACAACTGTCCCGGGACTCGCATTCATGGCAACGACAGCCGCGGCAGCAGCACCCTCGAGGGGCCGCGCCAGACCGGCGCCGAACAAAGCGTCGATGACGAGGTCGGCCCACTTCGCGCACAGGTCGGCTATGCTACCTGGCCCGAAAACAGTGCCCTGGTAGCGATCCGCCATGACTGCAGCGTCGCCCTCCAGACCCGCACGGTCGCCCACCAGTGCCAGCCGCACGAGAAACCCGTGCTCCATCAGCAGCCGGGCTGCGACGAAACCATCTCCACCGTTATTGCCGGGACCACACAGGACAGCAATGCGGGAGCCCGGTGGCGCAATCTTCATGGCCTCCTCGGCGACGGCCCGCCCAGCGTTCTCCATCAGACCCAGAGAAGGAGCCCCGAGCGTGGGCGCCAGGCGGTCCGCCAGCGCCATCTCGTCGGTGGTCAGCAGCTCGAGGCCCGTGCTCATGGACAACCCGTCCCGAAGAGAGAGGGCGGGCTGCGCTCGATGCGGGACGCGCCCCGCCTCCCGCATTCTGCGCCGGCGATCATCGTGTGGCACTCGTGAAGCCCTGGTAGACGGAGAGCTCGATCAGATTCTGGTCCGGGTCGCGGATGTAGACCGACGTGATGGGGCCGCGCGCGCCGGTTCGGGTCGATCGGGCGACCAGTACAGGCACGCCGCAGGCCGCGAGGTGCGCCTCGACGCCGTCCAGGCTGTCGACGAGGAAGCACAGGTCGCCCGAGCCCATGGTCGGCCACTCGGCCTTCGGCTCGAAGGTGTTGTCGGCCTGATGCAGGTTGATCTTGTGCGGCCCGAACAGCAGAGCGGTCCGCCCGCCGCCGAAAATCTGGCGCTCCATGCCAAGCACCCGCTCGTAGAACGCCACGGTTGCCTCGATCGAGCGCACGGTCAGCACGAGATGATCCAGGCCGACGACTTTCATGGACTGATCCTCGCATTGCGTGCCTGCCGCATGGGCAGCCTACCAATCCGGGCGGGGCTGTCGAGTGGCGTCCGGCCGCACAGTCATTTGCCCAAAAACAAGGCATTCAGTCGAAAAAATCAGCACGCATGGTAGCGTCTGCCTGCCGTATAAACAGGCGTCCTACACCTACGGCGTTGATCGTCCATGATTTCAGCGTTCGTTTACCGTCTGGCACGAGGCATGCTACCTGCAAGACATGCTACCTGCATGAAACGTGTCAGCCGGCTCGGTGAGCTGCCAGACGAATGCATTCACGAGGCCGAAGCCCCATGAAAAAGATCGAAGCCATCATCAAGCCGTTCAAGCTTGACGAGGTCAAGGAGGCGCTGCAGGAGATCGGCCTGCAGGGCATTACCGTCATCGAGGCCAAAGGTTTCGGACGCCAGAAGGGGCATACCGAGCTCTATCGCGGCGCCGAGTACGTGGTGGACTTCCTGCCCAAAGTGAAGATCGAGGTGGTGCTCGGCGACGAGATGCTGGACAAGGCCGTCGAGGCGATCCAGCGCGCAGCCAAGACCGGCCGCATCGGCGACGGCAAGATTTTCATCTCGACGATCGAGGAGGCTATCCGTATCCGCACCGGCGAGACCGGCACGGACGCGATCTAGGATTTCGACCCCGCCGGTCCAGCGATCTGGACACCGGTGCGAGAATGCCCGCCGGTATCGTTCCGATGCCGGCGTCGGAAATTCCATTACCAACCAGGGGAGCCAACATGGCCGACAAACCTAAGACTGCAGCCGACGTCTTGAAGATGGTCAAGGACAAAGACGTCAAGTTCCTGGACCTCAGGTTCACGGACACCAAAGGCAAAATGCAGCACGTCACGGCCGATGCGTCGTGCGTGGACGAGGCCATGTTCGCCGATGGCTATGCCTTCGACGGCTCGTCGATCGCCGGATGGAAGGGCATCGAGGCGTCGGACATGACGCTGATGCTCGATCCCGGCACCGCTCACATGGACCCGTTCTTCGCCCAGACGACGATGGCGATCTTCTGCGACGTCATCGAGCCGTCGACGGGCGAGCTCTACGAGCGCGATCCTCGCGGCATCGCCAAGAAGGCCGAGGCCTACATGAAGTCGACGGGCGTGGGCGACGCCATCTATGTCGGCCCCGAGGCCGAGTTCTTCATCTTCGACGACGTCCGGTTCTCGTCAGACCCCTACAATACGGGCTTCAAGATCGATGGCTCGGAGCTGCCCTCCAATCTGGGCACCGAGTACGAGATGGGCAACCTCGGCCACCGTCCGCGGACCAAGGGCGGCTATTTCCCCGTGCCGCCGATCGATAGCGCGCAGGATATCCGCTCCGAGATGCTGTCGGTCATGGCCGAGATGGGCGTGGTCGTCGAGAAGCACCATCATGAGGTGGCGGCCGCTCAGCACGAGCTCGGCATCAAGTTCGGCCCGATGGTGACGATGGCCGACCACATGCAGATCTACAAGTATGTGATCCACAACGTCGCCCAGGCTTATGGCAAGTCCGCCTGCTTCATGCCGAAGCCGATCTTCGGTGACAACGGCTCGGGCATGCACGTCCACCAGTCCATTTGGAAGGGCTCGACGCCGACCTTCGCCGGCAACAAGTACGCCGACCTGTCGGACACCTGTCTCAACTACATCGGCGGCATCCTGAAGCACGCCAAGGCGATCAACGCCTTCACCAACCCGACGACGAACAGCTACAAGCGGCTGGTGCCGGGCTACGAGGCGCCAGTGCTGCTCGCCTACTCGGCCAGGAACCGCTCGGCCTCGTGCCGCATCCCGCACGTGACGAGCCCGAAGGCCAAGCGCATCGAGGTGCGCTTCCCGGATCCGGCCGCCAACCCTTACCTCGGCTTTGCGGCCATGCTGATGGCCGGTCTGGATGGCATCCAGAACAAGATCAATCCCGGCGAGCCGATGGACAAGAACCTCTACGACCTGCCGCCGGCGGAGCTCTCCAAGATCCCGACGGTGTGCGGCTCGCTACGCGAGGCGCTCAACAGCCTCGACCAGGACCGCGCGTTCCTGAAGATGGGCGGCGTGTTTTCGGACGACATGATCGACGCCTACATCGAGCTGAAGATGGCCGAGGTCGAGCGTACCGACATGACCCCGCACCCGGTCGAGTTCGACATGTACTACAGCGTCTGAGGAGTGCCTCACGGATGCGGCCAGCGTCCGGACTTCCCGCACGCCTTCGGATGCCGAACGGCATCCGGCGTGCGGCGCCAACAAGGGCGCGCCTCTTCCAAAAGATGGGACGAAGCCGCTAACGTTTCGGACAGGAGGCGGCCCGGCGACGGGCCGCCTTCGTCTTGTGGTCAGACCGCTGCGTTTCCCCACCGACTTTGGTCCGAGGTTGCCGTCTGCTATTTCAACTCGCCGTGGTCCAACCTAGAGTGCGCCAGCAGAATGGAGGCTGGAATGCGCAAGCCCGTGGTCGGTGTCATCGGCACCGCACGTCAGGTCGAGGGACGGCATGCGGTCCAGGCCTGCGGCGAGCGCAACCTTCGCGCGGTGGCCGACGTGACCGGTGCATTGCCGATGATGTTTGCGGGCATGCCCGACATCACCGACATCGGGGCCCTGCTCGAGATCGTGGACGGCATCCTTCTGACCGGCGGACGGGCCAACGTCCACCCGACATACTTCGGCATGGAGGCGCATCCGAAGCATGAGCCCTACGACGAGCGGCGTGACGCCGTGGCACTGGCCGTGACCAAGGCTTGCGTCGAGCGCGGCGTGCCGATTCTCGGCATCTGCCGCGGATTGCAGGAGATGGGAGTCGCCTACGGCTCGACCTTGCATCCCGAGATCCGGGAGCTTCCCGGGCGCATGAACCACCGCATGCCCCGCCTCGAGAACGGCGAGCCGCACCCCGACCCGGCCGTCGTCTTCGCCGACCGCCACGACGTGCATCTGACGCCAGGCGGTACGTTCGCGCGCCTCTACGGCCGGGCGACGATCCGCGTCAACTCGCTGCACGGTCAGGGTATCCTCGAGCCGGGCAAGCGCATTGTCGTCGAAGGTTTGGCGGAGGACGGCACCATCGAGGCCATTCGCATCGCCGATGCACCGGGCTTCGCTCTCGGCGTGCAATGGCATGCCGAGCACGATCCCCAGTGCAATCCCGTCAATCAGGTCGTGTTCAAGGCATTCGGCTTGGCCGTTGCGAGCCACGCTGCCGAGGCAGGCTAGTCCGGGGCCGGCCGTACCGCGCCGGCTCGCCCGGTCGCGGCCTTCGCCCTCAGCCCTTGAGCGCGGCGCTCGTCACACGATTGCGTCGCGCACGCTGCTCGGCCCGGTACTGCTTCGCATCCACCTTCGAGGTGGCGGCCTTGGCGGCCTTGCAGCGCTGGATCAGCGCCTTCATCGGCTCGTCGAGGATGCCGCGGCGGTCGACCACCTGCGGCAGGAAGAAATCGGGCGTGATGTTCGGCTCGACGATGACCGGGCCGGCGGCCGTCGAGGCCATGTCCCAGCCGATCAGGTTGACGTCCTTGAAGACGCTGTGCGCGGCGCAGGCCGTCGCCTTCAGGCCGGCAAAGTCGGGAATGGTGAAGCCGATCATCTGCGCCCCGGTGTCGGGATGGGTTTCTGGCTCCTGGGCCAGGACGCCCGCCCCGCGCTGAACCCGCACCACGCGGCCGCTCGCCATGTCGAGCTGACCTAGCATGTTGCCCGAGCGCCAGAAGTTGTCCGCGACGTTGCGGCCGGCGGGGATCTTCCACAGCGCGCGGAGCACCTCCACACCCGTCTCGGTGCGGACGGTGACGATGCGGCAGGTGGCGAGACGCTGGCCGCAGATGGCCTCGATGGCAGGATGGGGATCGAGGCGCCCCTGAAAAATGTAGCCACCCTTGTAGGCCGACGAGATTTCCTCTGTCAGCGTGGTGACGGGCAAGCTGTCACCGTTGAGCGTGACCACGCTGTCGCGGTCGGCATCATAGCCGGCAAGGCTGACCGAGCCGATGCTCTGCAGCGAATCGGCCGGCTTGCCGAACAAAGGATACTGGCCCGCGTCGCGCAGGAAGGATGCGAGCGCATCGGCCGTCGCCAGGGTCCGGATGCCCGGCAGCGCGTACTCCTCCGAGTAGAGCGCGCGTGTGGCAATCGTCGGAAAGCCGAAGCCTGCGAGCAGCGTCGTTGCCGCGAGCTTGTGCTCGAGCAGCCCGTACCACTCGGTCTTGTGGTTCACCGTCATCCAGATCTGGCGCATGACGTCGAGGCCGACGAAACTGCGCTTGTCCTGGCCAGCGAGCGCCTTGTCGTCGTAGAGGCCGAGGTCGAGGTACTCGTCGACCTTGAGCTTGCCAGGGCCGAACGCGAGCTTGGCGATCTCGACCAGCACTTGGTTGTAGGAACGGCCGTGCTGCGAGGCGATGAGCTGGAAGGAGCCGGCGATATCGAGCTTGCTCTTGCCGATCCGGCTCTCGAGATCGAGCGCCGGCTGGGCCGGCGCCGCAGCAGAGCCGGGCCCGCTCACCGGTGCAGCGGCAACAGCTTCGGGCGCTTCCAGACGACGGGCCGGCTCAGCCATGGGACTCTCCACACGAATTGGATCAGCGCCAATGCCCGGCAGACCAATCGAGCGCCGGGCGTGTTGACGACGCGATGGCCCGATCATCGCGTGCGATGGCAAAGAAATGCTTGATAGGAACGAGAAAAGCCGAGCGGGCCGATTGACGATCGCTGAGCCGGCCTTGCTGTCGCCTCGCCACTGCTCGGCCGACGGCGCGCCACTTTCGCTCTGAGCCTCAGGCCGTCGGCGTCTCCTTCGGCTCCGTCACCTTCATTGCTGGACGCTCGGCATAGCGGGCATACCAGTCCGCGAGCCTCGGGTGGCCCGGCCGGAAATCGAACAGCCATTCGCGCCAGTCCTGGTAGCCGCACGCGATCGCCCCCGTGATATTGGCGAGGTCGACCGGCCCTTCCAGCCAGGCAACATGCTGCTCGAGCGTATCGAGGCACCGGCGGATTCGCGCCCGCTGCTTCTCGAGAAAGCTCTCGGAGCGGAGCGCCTCGGGCCGCAGCATCTCGGCACGCATGGCGATCTGGGCCTCGAGCATTCCGTCGGCCACGGCATAGCAGGACCACATGCGCTGGCGAGCGAGCTTGTCGGCCGGGATCAGCGAGCGGGGTGCCGCCACCTCGTTCAGGTGCAGACAGATCACGGTCGAATCGCCGAGCGGTATGCCCTCGTCGGTGATGAGCGTCGGGATACGGGCTACCGGATTCGCCTCGGCCAGCCCCGGCGTGAAACGCGGCGTCGTGTAGCCCCAATCGAGCGTCCAGGTGGTCGGACGGACCTCGATCCGCTCCCAGAGATCGAGCTCGCGCGCGGCGACCGAGACCTTGCGCGTGAAGGGGGAGGCGGGGGTCCAGAACAGTTGCATGAGCCTCGGCTCTCGGGTGGATGGTGACAGAGATGCCTACGTTAGGCGCGAAGCTGCGTCATGCCAATCCATGCGCACCGGCCGCCAGGCGTGCTATCGCAACCCCGGCATCGCGCTCGCAACGGAGCCCACCATTGGCACGCATCATCAGCCTCAACGTCGAGCGCTCCAGGCATCTCGAGCGGTTCGTTCCGTTCATCGCCCGGCACGAGCCGGAGGTGGTGTGCCTGCAGGAGCTCGCAGCCGG
>JANRJI010000109.1:0-2532 GCA_033764055.1 Hyphomicrobiaceae bacterium | reverse complement strand
CTGCTTGGCGGCTTCTGAGGACGTGGGGGCCTGATGTGGTCCTCTACGGCGGCGCCGCGGCGCTTGGGTTCGCACTGTTCACGTAGCAAACGGAGACACCGATGGGGATTCGTGCTGCCGCGCTTGCGGCGGGCCTGATAGCGCTTGCCGTGGCTCCCGCCGCTGCTGAGCCGAGGATGAATGCGACGGGCATGCAGGAGCCGCAGCTGGCGGGCGTGCACGACGGCGCCTATGCCGGCTTCATGAGCGGCATCAACGCGGCAGCGCTCGACGCGCCCGAGGGGCCGAGCTGGGCTGACACCGGGCTATTCGGCGGCGCCTATATCGGTTTCGGCCGCACGATCTCGGGCACGTATCTCGGCATCGAGGTCGACGGCATGGTGCGCGACATCAAGCCGGCGAGCACGGACGGGGTGAGCACGGTCAGTTTCTCGAACCGCTGGCTGGCATCCGGTCGGCTCCGCATGGGCGTTCCCATTGGCCCGGCTCTGCTCTACGCCACCGGCGGCCTTGCAGTGCAGGAATCGGTGCTCAAGGTCGACGATCCCATGATCAACGCCAGCGATGCCGAGCATGTGTGGGGCGCGGTCATCGGCGCCGGCATGGAGGTCAAGCTGACCCACACCGTCGCTCTCCGCCTGGAAGGGCGCCACTATCGCTGGCAGGACCAGACGTTCGAGATCGGCGGCATCCCGGCCAAGGTCGGCCAGGACGACACGATGGTGTTGTTGGGGATCGGCTTCAGGCTCAACTGAATGCCGTCGGGGGACGGCTAAGACGGGGGAAGGCGCCGGCTGCGCTGCGGCGGAGTAAGGTCAGAAGACCGGGGGGCGGCTCTGAATGACCTATGGTGCTCAGCGCAGCCGACGATAACACCATGGCAAATAACCGGGGCGGCACAATGGCGGACGAGCGGCGGACAATTGTCGACGCGCTGATGGAAATCGGCCAAGCCAAGATCACGCCTGTCGAGCGTCGGCGCCGGATCACGCGGCTGCTCTACGATATCCGCGCCGATCGCATCGAGCGCACAGGGCGCCCTGGCCGGACATGGCTGCACCATCCGGAGCACGGCGATCTGTTGCTCAAGGACGAGGACTGGAAGCGTAGTCGCCCAGCCGGCGATGTGGGGGTCGAGGCCGTGGCATGATGATGCCCGACGGTTGGCCGCGCATTTGGTATTGGAATTCACCGGAGCCGGTTGGCGACGAGCATCTGACGCGGTTCGGCTCGTGGCTTGCCCGCCGATGGCCGGTCATCGAGGTCAAGTTGATACCGATCAGCGTATGGACGGCGCCCGGCGTGTTCGCGGGGCACAAGCTGTTTCCGGCGGTCCATTGCGTGGTCTGGCTGGCATCAAGGCACGGACGCAGGCGCCAAGACGGCCGCATCGTGTGGAAATGGGATAGCCGCGGCAGGGAGTACGCGTTGTGATCGACGATCTGCCCAATCCACTGTTACTCGATGTGCCGCCGCCGCCCGCGCCCATTCGTGGCGGCCGGGCGAATTTTCGCGTTGATCCTGCCTACGCCGAGAAGCAAGCCAACCAGCGCTCGGACGCAGAGATCGACCGGGCGTTGAAGGTGCTCGACATGGCGACGCGCTGCCGATCGGCTCAGACCGACACGGAAATCCTCATGCTCGCCGAGCGGATGTGGCAGTGGGCCGTGACCGACACGTGGCCATTCAGCGGCGATCCGAGCCAGGGAGTGGGCAGTGAGCCAGGGTAAGCGGGTCTCGATCGACGATTTCTTGCGCGACGTCTACGACGACGAGGTGTCGCCAACCGCTACCGGCGCCACTGGCGCCACCGGACCTGTCCGCGTGCCCAAGCCTGGCGTGTTGGCCGATCCGAGCAAGCTGGCGGCCCTCGGGCTTGAACAACCGCCACTGGCGCCAGTGGCACGTGCGGCGCGCGAGCTCGACGCGATGGGGCTGCTTGGTGGTGACGAGCGGCCGGGGCAAATCCAGCATCCGGACCTCGCTCTGCGGTACGCATCCGCGGCGCCGAAGTGCGCGACGTGCTCGGCTTGGACCCATTCGCACCGTGGCTGGGGCAAGTGTTGCGACGCCAACGAGGCAACCCGCGATCTCGATGTGTGCACGGCATGGGCACTCAAGACGTAGCCTGGGAAGGCTACAAGCCATTCGACGAGATGAAGGCCGAGCAGGAGGCCGACCTCATCCGCCGCGGCTACCAGCCAACTGGTCGGCGGAATGAATGGCGGCATCCGCTGTTCGGTCTGGCCATCGCAACAGACAAGCCCGGCCCACGGGAATGGGACTACCGCCGGGAGGGGCTGCCTCTGGCCGGCCCGCTCGAGCAGTTCACCAGCCTCGTCGTGGAGTATCCACATTGACACCGCAGGCGCTGATCTCGCAGGCCATATCCTGGCTCAGGCAAGCCGTGCTCGTCGTCATCCTGGCAAGCCTCGCACTGCTGCTGCTCAAGTCTCTCGGGGTTGTCGTCTCCATCCGCACGCTCGATCACGTCGCGCTGGCCTACGCTGCCGGCGCCTACTGGCTCACGAG
>JANRJI010000108.1:0-7300 GCA_033764055.1 Hyphomicrobiaceae bacterium | reverse complement strand
GAAAACGGGCGTCCGCTCAGCCGGGCGAGGCGCCGAGACACCATTTGGTCCACTGGCCGAACGACTTGAGCGGACCGAAGCGCGAGACGCCAGGCGCCCTGAGGTGCCCGAGCTGGTCGACCGAGCGTAACGCCGCGTATTGCAGGCCGAGGAAGCTGTCGACGGCCGCATAGGGGCCGTTCGAGGTCACGGTGCCGGCGGCCCACACGTGACCACGGCCGTTCTGGAGCCCGGCGATCTCGAACGAGTTCGTCACCGCAATGCCAGAAAGCCGGAGCTCCGGCCCGTCCCCCGCCGCCTTGTTGCGTGGCAGCTCGTAGGTCCGGATCAAGTCAGCGAGCAGCGGCGCCTCCTGAACCTGGGCCACGAGGCCGGTGCAGTCGACCACGAAGTCGGCCGTAAGATCGAGGCTCTCCTGGAACTTCTCGCGACCATCCAGGCGGGTGATGACATGCCCGTCCTGATAGGACATCGACGCGACCGTCCCATAGAACACCTTGTACCAGCCCTCTTTCGTGCCCGTCTCGATGATGCGATTCCAGTCGTCGCGATCGGCGGTCGTTGTGCCGCCCCAGGCCGCAAGCAGCTTGGCGCGCTCCTCGGGCGGGGCGTCCTCCAGGCGCTTGCGCAGCGACCCGCCCCAGCAGGCCTTCGGCCAGTTGAACGGCTGCTGCTGCACGTCTGCCCGGACCGCCCGGCGCGATAGATCGTATTTCGCACCTTGGGTCACGGCCGTGCGGTTGAGGTGCAGGATGCGGATGTTCGGATTCTTGTGCCGGGCCTCCCAGATGCGCTGAATGACGCGGCTGGCGACGATGCCGCGGCCACGGATCAGCACCGTGCCGCCCTTCTGCTCCAGGGTCCGGTAGACCTCGTCATGCTCCTCGTAAGCATTGACGACCGCGGACACGTCGGGATTGTTGCGTTTGAACTCCTGCAGGTCGGGCAGGAAATTCGACGCTGCGTAGCCGGTCGAGATTTGCACGTAGCGGGCGACGAGGAAGCGCTCGCGCTCGTCGCGTGACTGGCCAGGCGCGAACTCGTTCGGCACCCGGTAGGCGACCACGTAGCGCTCGTCGTCGGTCTTGCGGATGGCCAGCACCTGGCCATGCATCCACATCTCGTCCCAGCCGATACGCCTCGCCTCCACATCGAAGGAGCGATAGACGTCGCCGAGCCGGGGCGTGTAGCTCTCGGTCAGTGCCGGCTCGCCGAACACTTGCAGGACATGCTTCAGGCCGACCAGGCGCCCCGCGACCAGGTCGCGAACGCATTCACGGCTGGCGTATCCGGGAAAGCCCCAGATGTTGTCGGGCGTAGAAATCGAGTTCGACCTGATCCGCTCGTGCTCGGGGATCTGCGAGGCGCGGCAGAGCCGGCCCCACTTGGCGTAGGGCTTCTTGTCGGGCGCCACGCCGATGACGCGGATCTGGCTGCTCTTGACGCCGTAGACGCGCAGGTGGTCGACCCAGCAGAAGCTGCCGCAACCGCCGCCGATCGCGGCGTAATCGATCTCGGCCTCGAGCTTGCCGGATGCTTGGATATCCCGCATCGCGATCGTGCGGGCATCGAAGAAGCGGCCGGGGAAGCCGGCATGTCCCGCTGGCGTGCGCTCCGGCAGCGGCTCTCGCTCTGGGGCTGCCGGGGCCGGCCTCTCGCGGCGCTCCGGTGGCGGCGCGGCGGCGGGACGACCGGCTGCCGGGCGCGGCTCGTCGACGGGGCGTGCTGCGATCTGTGCGTACTGCAGCGCGAAAGGCCCGACTTGCAAGGTCTGGCCGACCGCCCACGGGGTCGGCCCGGTGATCGTCTGCCCGTCGATACGCGTGCCGTTCTGGCTGCCTTTGTCCTCGACGAGCACGGTCGCCCCGTCGACGGTGATCTCGACATGCAGCCGCGAGACCTGCGGATGGTCGAGCATGACATCGCCGCCGGTCGACCGTCCAATTCTGAAGGGGCCGCGACCGTCGAGCGCACGCCGCTCGCGGCGGCCGGCATGCTGCCAGGAGATCTCAATAGGCATCGACGGACCTTGACCTTGCTCTAGCTGTTGCTCGGGATGGAATGCTTCAGGCAGACGATGACTGTCGTGACAAGACTACAGGATGCGTGAGAAGCCCCCCGCGTTGGCGAGATGGCGACCGCAGAAACGGCAATTGGCCTCGAGCGGAGGCGGATTGAGCAGGTGGCATCGCTCGTAGCCGCAGACGACCCTGGGCTCGTGCGGATGGAGAACCTCGAACCGCATTGAACCCACCTCGAGGACATCGAGTGCCACGAGTGGGGTGCGCTCCTGCTGGGGCGGGATCGGCGATTTGTTTCGTCGGATCTGCTGGGTGGGCTGGCCATCCGTCACCCATACCGGTCCCTGGTCACCGAGCTCGAAGCGCCCGATTGTGCGAATGTCCCATTCGGTCCATCGGTTGAGATCGACGAGCTCGAGCGTGGCGCCGGCCACATCGACCGGCGACTGGCGGCTCGGGAACCGCTTGCGAATCTCGGCGACCTCGGCGAGCTCTGCCACGCCGATGCCGCGGCCGGGCAGCACGTCGAGAGCCTGCACCTCGTCCAGCTTGTCGGTCGTCGACAGGATCACGAACGGCGTGATGTCGACCCGACTCACGGTGTAGTTCTCGATCTCGATCTGGAAGCTCGGGGACAACGCGACGCGGCTGTCACGGACGACCAGCCCACCGACACGGCTGCCACTCGTGGAGCTGTCCGTGTAGACGAAGCCCCTGGGCGTGCGCTCGATCATCCCGTGAATGCGTGATATGGTCCGGTAACGCGGATCCAGAAGTACCTGATTCCGCATATCATGCTGGCGACCGATCTGCGCGGGCAGCGTACAGGCGGTCACGTAGTAATCGCCGGTATCGTGGTTCTTGATACCGAGATAGACCTTCTCCTGCATGCGAAAGAAATCCTGCTCTGCCTCGGCATATGGGAATGCAAGAACGGCGCCGCTCGACGCTGCCTCACCCATATTGGCTCAATTATCCCTGATCCAATGGCCAGACGGCAAGGTCACCAACAGTTGAACGGCGGTCAGAGTTGATAACTGGCCATCGGCCGCCGACGCAAACGGCCGGTGAGACCCTCGCCGTCCGGCGTGCCCGCGAGGCACGACGCGGGTTTCAGCCGGCGAGCTTGAGCAGGATCTTTCCCGTCGCCGTCGGTCCTTCGAGGGCGCGATGGGCCTCGCGGGCGCCGTCGAGCGGCAGGATGCGTCCCACGTCGAAACGCAATTGCCCCGCCTGCCAGGCATCGAGCAGGTCACCGCTTCGCCAGCGAACCTCAGCGGCATCCTGCATGTAGTCGGGGAGATGCAACCGCGTCAGGAAGATCGAGCCGGCGGCAGCGAGATCGTCGGGGCGAATGGCATCCACGGCCCCGCTGACGGCTCCGTAGAGAACAACGACCCCCCGACGACGGCAACAGGCGATGCTCGTCGCGATCGTGTCGCGCCCCACGCCATCCAGAACGGCGTGGCATCCCTGGCCACCGGTCGCCTCGCGCACCTGCTCGACCACCCTCCCGCCATCGGTCGCCACAATCGTGAGGTCGGCTCCCACCGCCCTGGGCACTGCGGCATCGACCTCGCGCCGGACGATGGCGATCACCCGGGCGCCCTGCGCTTTCGCAACCTGGATGACGAGCTGGCTCACGACCTCCGCTCCGCCTTGCACCATCAGCCAGTCGTCGGCGCGCACAGGAAAAGCGCTCACGGTGAGCGCATGCGCCAGCGCGCCGTCGAGCTGCAGGGCGCACGCAATATCCAGGGGAACGCTTGCCGGCACGGGCACGAGACGCCACGCCGGCACGACCATCCGCTCGGCATGGCTTCCCGGCACGCAGCACCAGGCGACGCGGGCACCCGGCTCGATAGCGGTCACGCCGGCACCTACCGCGTCAACCTCGCCCGCGCCCTCGTAGCCGAGAACGAGTGGCTCGAGCGGCGGCCGATCTGCCCCGCGGAAGTCGCCGCGACGGACGTGAACGTCGATGTGGTTGACCCCGGCGAACATCACTTTCACGCGCACGTCGCCCGGTCCCGGCTCCGGGTCGCCGAGCGTCATCATCTCCAGCACCTCCGGTCCCCCGAAGGCCTTGATACCGACCGCCCTCATGATGCTCTCCCCGAGCTCACGCCCCCATTGCCTGAACTTTACGCTGCCCCTGCCAGTTCGTACAATTCTCCGGGGACGAGAGCCAGTGCCGCGGAGACCAGGGCTGCCCCCCGTCGGCTTTGCGACAGGCCCCGTGCGGGCGGAAAGCGATCAGCTATGAGAATTTATGGACGTGCGAACTCGATCAACGTCCGCAAGGTCCTGTGGATGTGCGAGGAAGTGGGCCAGTCTTACGAGAGAGAGGACTGGGGCCGCGGCTACCGGGACACCGGCGAGCCCGAGTTCCGCCGCCTGTCGGCCTTCGGCGTCGTGCCGGTGGTGGACGACGACGGCTTCATCCTCCGGGAGTCCAATACCATCGTGCGATACCTCGCATCGAAGTTCGCGAGGCACGAACTCTATCCCACGGCGATCCGGGACAGGGCTCGCTGCGAGCAGTGGATGGATTGGGCGGCGACCGACGCCTATCAGGGCATCCGGCCCGTGTTTCTGGGCCTGCAGGTGAAAATGGCCCCTTACAAGGACGACGCGAGTGGGATCAAGGCCGGCATTGCGGAGTGGACCCGCCAAATGCAGCGCCTCGAGGCCCACCTTGCGGCAAGCCCTTTCGTCGCAGGGGCCTCGTTCACGGTCGGCGATGTCCCGGTTGGCCTGATCGTCAACCGCTGGTTCGGCATACCGTTCGAGAAGCCGGACCTGCCCGCGCTGGCCGCCTACTACGACCGTCTGGCGGAACGGCCCGCCTATCGTACCCACGGTCGCAACGGAACGCCCTGACGCAGGGGCGCAGTCCGAGCGGCGCCAGTCGGGCCCGTCTGGCAACCCGCAGAAGGAGCAGGCGCTATGAGATCTCCAAGGTGCTTTGCACTCTGCTCATGTGTGGCGGCTATAGCACTCTGCTCGGGCTTATCCCGCGCCGCACATAGCCAGGAGTATTGCATCGGCTGCAAGGGGCCGGATGCTGTCTACCGCTGCGTGATCGACGTGTCGCAGCCACAAGGCGTGCCGTTGAAAACACTGTGCATCACGACTCTGAGCAGAGAGGGTGGTCACGCTTCCTGCACCGTGAAGGGCGGCACGGTGTTCGAGTGCAACGGACCGATCCGGCGAATTGCGGCAGCCGCAGCGCCAATCGCAGCTGAGCGCAAGCAACCGCCGCCGCCAGCAGCACCGGGCGCCGCGAAGCCGGCTGTCGGGCTAGAGAGTCCTCCGCGTGGCGGGCCGGCCGAAAAAGCAGCAGGCGCGCCTCCGACGGTATTAGAGCGGAAGGCGGCAGGAACAGGCGATCCGGCAGCGCCAAAAACCGTCGAGGCATTGGCCAAGCAGATGGGCAAGTCGTCGGGAGACACCCTCAGGAAGGCCAGCGACTCCATATCAGAATCGACCAGCAAAGCTTGGCACTGCTTAACCTCGTTCTTCAAGTCCTGCTGAGCGGCAGGCGCCGAGGCACGTGCCGAGGCAACAGTTGCTGCTGATCGCCGGGGATCTCAGCGGCAGCAACCAGGCTCAGGCGCGCGAAAGCCACTGCCTGGCGCGTTTCTGCGCCTCGCCCACCTCGGCCCGGGTCATCTCGCGGCTGAGCTCCAGTCGATAGCGGCGCGCGGCCTCGTTGCCTCTGAGGGCGGCCAAATTGAACCACTTGTGCGCCTCGACAAGATCGAGCGACACGTCTCGGCCCGTGCAGTACATAAGCCCGAGCTCGTAGAGCGCATCTGGCATGCCGGCGTGCGCCGCCGTCTCGATCAGCTCTCGCGAGCTCGCCTCGTATCGAGCCATGGATCCCCTCCGTTGCCTGGTTCCGGTCCGGCGCTAGCCTCGCCGGCGGACTGCCATGCCTGCGGCGTATCGTGCCGTCTGGGAGCAATCCGCCCGACAAAGATGTCCGAAGGCGGATGAAAAGCTCGTAAATTTGTCGCGATGTTGGTCGTAACAATCCGATATTACGGGGTTAATCAGCGATGCTCGGCTGTCGCAAAATGCAATCTCGTGTCGAAATGACCAGAAGCTCAGCCGTATGACAATAAGCCGGCGCGACTGTGTCGCTCGCCTGCAGGCTTCCGACCGGAGCAGCGGTAAGGCCCCATCCACTGCGCTACGCCGTGCCGTGCCCCTTCATCTTCGCTGCGGCCTGGGCGGCGGCGAGACGGGCGACGGGAACGCGGAACGGCGAACATGATACGTAGTCAAGGCCGGCATCGTGGCAGAATACAACCGACTCCGGATCGCCACCATGCTCGCCGCAGATGCCGACTTTGAGGCCGGGTCTGGCCTTGCGGCCACGCTCGGTGCCGATGCGAACCAGCTCGCCGACACCGGCCTGGTCGATCGACACGAAGGGATCGACCTCGAAGATGCGGGCCTTGGTGTAGTCGGCGAGGATCGGCGCGGCGTCGTCGCGGGAAAGTCCGAGGCAGGTCTGGGTGAGGTCGTTGGTGCCGAAGGAGAAGAACTCGGCGCCGGTGTCCCCGGCGGCGATCTCCTCGGCGCGCAACGCGGCACGCGGCAGCTCGATCATGGTGCCGATCTGGTAGTCGAGCGTGGCGCCCTTCTCCTTCTCGACCGCGGCAGCCGCCCTGCGTATGACCTCGGCCAGCAGATCGAACTCGCGGCGCCACGCAACGAGCGGGATCATGACCTCAGGGATCACCGGCTTGCCGGTGCGCGTTGCGGCATCGATGGCCGCCTCGAAGATGGCCCGCGCCTGCATCTCGGTGATCTCGGGGTAGCGCACCGCGAGCCGGCAGCCGCGGAAGCCGAGCATGGGATTGAACTCGTGCAGCTCGGAGATGCGGGCGCGAAGCTTATCGAGAGGGACGCCCAGCTCCTGCGCGACGACGGCCGCCTCCTTCTCCTCGTGGGGCAGGAACTCGTGCAGCGGCGGGTCGAGCAGGCGGATCGTCACCGGCAGGCCGGCCATGATCTCGAACATCTCGGTGAAGTCGGCGCGCTGCATCGGCAGTATCTTGGCTAGCGCACGGCGGCGGCCGGCCTCGTCGTCGGAGAGGATCATCTCGCGCACGGCGAGGATGCGGTCGGCGTCGAAGAACATGTGCTCCGTGCGGCAGAGGCCGATGCCCTCGGCGCCGAACTCTCGTGCCTGGCGCGCGTCGCGGGGAGTGTCGGCGTTGGCGCGGACTTTGAGACGACGGGTCGCGTCGGCCCAGCCCATGATG
>JANRJI010000107.1:0-45225 GCA_033764055.1 Hyphomicrobiaceae bacterium | reverse complement strand
GTGCCTGCAGGAGCTCGCAGCCGGCGACATCGATCAGGTCCGGGAGGCGACGGGCCTCGGCCACGTGCACTTCATCCAGATGGCGATTCATCCCCAGGACGGCCGCGCCTTCGGGGTCGGCATCCTGGCGCAACGGCCGTTCATCGAGGCGGATTTCATCACCTATGCCGGCGACGGCGACGGCACGACGCTGTTCGACCGGACGACGCCCGAAAGCAAGATTGCGACCTGCCGCTACGCCGTCGCTCGGGCGAGGCTCGCGATCCGGGGCCTCGACCTCAGGATCGCCACGACGCACTTCCCCTGGACGCCGGACGGAGGCGCGCGCGATTTCCAGCACCACGCGGTCGCCCGTCTGATCGCCGGCCTGCGCGGGCCGCCGATCGTGCTGACCGGCGATTTCAATGCCCCGCGTGGCGGCCCGATCTTCGCCGAGCTGGCGCGAGTGTGGACCGATTGCATCCCCGGCGAGGCGAAGACCAGCCTCGACCCCGTGCTGCACCGCGCCGCCCCACTCGAGCTGATGGTCGACGGGCTTTTCCTGTCGCCTCATTACCGCGCCGACGACGTCCGGCTGCATACAGGCGTCAGCGACCATCAGGCGATCACGGCGCGGCTCTCGGCGATGGGCTGAAACTAGTCTGCGGCCGCCCCCGGCCCTTTTTCTTGCGCAGTCCGTGCCGACGCTTCACCCTGGCCCCAGCCGTCGTGCCTGGAGGATATCCCCATGAAGCTCGGTATCACGCTGCCGCTCATCGACATCGGTGGCGACCCCGCGACAGTACGCGATTTCGCTCAGGCGGCCGAAGGTCTCGGCTACGACTTCCTCGCCGCACCGGACCACGTCATCGGTGCCAACGTCGCGAGCCGGCCGGACTGGGGCAACCGTAATACCTCGAAAGACCTCTTCCACGACCCGTTCGTGATGTTCGGCTTCCTGTCGGGGGCGACGAGCAGGATCGGATTCTCGACCGAGGTGCTGATCCTCGCGCAAAGGCAGGCGGCGCTCGTCGCCAAGCAGGCGGCCTCCCTCGACGTGCTGTCCGGCGGCCGCTTCCGGCTCGGCGTCGGCATCGGCTGGAACCCGATCGAGTTCGAGGCGCTCAACGAGAATTTCAAGGATCGCGGCAGGCGCTCGGAGGAGCAGCTCGCGGTGATGAAGGCGCTGTGGGCCGAGCCGCACGTGACGTTCAAGGGACAATGGCACACCATCACCGATGCCGGAATCAATCCGCTGCCGTTCGCACGGTCGATCCCGCTCTGGCTCGGTGGCCACGAGGACGTCACTCTCCGGCGCATCGCCAAGTGGGGCGACGGCTGGATCATGCTGGCGCATGCCCAGGGGGCAGAGGCGGACGCGGCCTTCGCCAAGCTCCGCCAGTACAGCAAAGAGGCGGGCCGCGACCCCGCCTCGCTCGGGCTCGGGGTGTGGGTTTCGACGGCCGAAGGAAACGGACCCGACGACTGGCGCCGCGCCCTGGAGGGCTGGCAGGCGTCAGGCGTCACTCACGTCACGCTCAACTCGACGTATGCGCGCGGCCCGCACAAGCGCATCCCCGGACGCAGGCTCGCCGATCACATGGCGGCGATGCGGGACTATATCGGTGCGGTGAAGGATCTGTTGTGACCGAGCCGTGCCTGACGGAGGCCAGACATGCGTGACGCACTCGGCTGGCGGCTGAAGCTTGGTGTCATGGCGCCATCGACCAACACCATCGTCCAGCCGGACATGGACGATATGCGGCCCCACGGCGTCACCAACCACTACAGCCGCATCTTCACGCCCAACGCGGCGGCGCTCTCCAACGACACGTTTCGCGCCGGCATCCAGACCATCGGTGACAACGTCCTCGCCGCTGTCGACAGCGTCATGACGTGCGAGCCCGACTACCTGGTGATGGGCATCTCGGCCCTGTCGTTCTTCGGGGGCGCTAACGGGGCGGACGCCTTCGTCCGGGGCATCGAGGCGCGCTCGGGGCGGAAGGTGACGGTCGGCAGCCACGCCATGGCGGCGGCGCTCGAGACCTACGGCGGCGTCAAGCGGCTGGCGCTGCTGACACCCTATTGGCCTGTCATGAACGCCGAGGTGATCCGCTATTTCGGCGACATGGGATTCACGGTGGTGCGCGACATTTCCCTGGAGTGCCGGTCGTGGATCGGGATCGCCGAGGTGACGACGGCGCAATGCCGTGAGACCTTGCGGCGTCTCGACGGCGACGATGTCGACGCGCTGATTCAGGTCGGTACCAATCTGTCGATGATACGCCTCGCAGCCGCGGCCGAGCTCTGGCTCGGAAAGCCGGTGGTCGCCATCAATACGGCCACGTACTGGCATGCGCTTCGCGCCAACGGCATCGCCGACAAGGTGCCGGGCTATGGGCGACTGCTCGAGGAGTGGTGAGGCGGCGCACGCCGGCTCAGGCGACGGCCCGCCGTGCGACGACCGCCATCATGCCGGCGATATAGGCCGAGAGAGCCGCCGCAAAATAGCACCACACCGAGATGAAGGCGTGGTCGAAGAATGCCGCGGCGACCAGCAGCGACGCGACAATGATGCCGCCGAACAGCTGCACCATGCGATCGGACGCCAGAAAGAGTGCCGTGACCACGACGCCCGCATAGACGACCCGGAGCAGGCCTCTCCCGACGTAGCCGTCGTAGATCATCCAGGTGTGATACTCGAGGGAGCCCGCGATGACCTCGATGGAGATTCCATCTGCGCTCAGAATAGCCGGCAGGCTGATCGACACTCCGAACAGGACGCCGATGATCGTGAGCGCGAGGAGAAGCCGTCGCTTGTCCGGATCGCTTTCCAGCCAATAGATCGAGAACGGCACCCAGGCCGGCCAGAAGAGGTGCGAGAAGAAGAGAAAGCCTCGGGATGCCGCTGCAATCGTGGCCGCGTGACCGGCACCGATGCCAAGCCAGACCACGCCCTCGATGGCCTGCTGCAGCGCAAAAGCCAACGGATAGGCCGCGATTGGGTGCCATTGCCTGCCGGCTTGCGAGGCCGTGGCGAGCGTATAGGCCGCCACGGGTGCGAGCGCAGCAGCTAACGTGAAGCTCGCCGTTGCAGAGAAGCACACTCGGTCTGGCCCTTCCCTCGAGACCGGCGGCCGTCAAGCTGGTGCGCACCGGAGAGGCCAGGACGGCCCCAATGGATGTCAGATCACGACCGGAGGCGGCGGGCAAGGACGGAGCGCCGATCCGTGACGCGGCACCATTCGGTCGCCGGCGCGGACCGGCTCAGGTTGGACCTTGCCGCCAGCGAGAGGACGGGCCCAGAATGCCCTCGGCGCGACGCCAGCCGGAGCAACCAGAAGAGGCATTGGCACGACACAATGGCAGACGAGAAAACAGTGACATTCCCCGTCGAAGCAACGCACATCATGATGTTCCGACGGTCCATCGGCGATTACTCCGTCCCGGACACCGGGTTGGAGGCGACGGCCGCACCGCCCACCTTCCCGCGCGCAGTCGCCCAGTTCGATCCGGACTATCACCTGCGCATGAAACCCGGTGAGGCCTGGTTCGGCTCCGGCAAGAACGCCTCAGGTGTCGATGGCAAGCCGTCGTCGTCGGGGGGCCTGCATGCCGAGCAGCACTTCGAGTTCAACCGTCCGATCCGTCCAGGCGATGTGCTGACAGTGACCGAGCATGTCGGCAAGACCTGGGAGAAGGAGAGCAAGCGCGCCGGCAAGCTCCTGTTCACGGAGCGTGTCATGGAGTTCCGCGACCAGAAGGGCGAGCTCGTCTGCACCTCCAAGGGTGTCAGCGTAAGGACCGAGCGTCCCGTGGATCAGAAATGAGGAGTGGGACCATGAGACTGAAGGCAAGCCAGATCTCGGTCGGCGACACCTACGAGGACGTTCTCGTCAAGGATCTGAAGCGCACGCAGCTGGTGATGTACGCCGGCACGTCCGGCGACTACAACCCACTGCATACCGACGACCTCTACACACGCGAGGCGGCGGGCTATCCCGGCGTATTCGCCCACGGCATGCTGACCATGGGCATGACGGGGCGCGTCGTGACCGACAGGTTCGGCGCCGAGAACGTGAAGAAGTACGGCGTCCGCTTCACCAATCAGGTCTGGCCCGGCGACGACCTCGTCGGCAAGGCGGTGGTCGATGCGATCCGGCAAGAGAACGGCGAGACGCTGGTCGACATGACGATCACAACGACCAATCAGAAGGGGGACGTCGTCGTGTCAGGCTACGCCACGGCCCGAGTCGAGCGGTAGCCGAGACGCCTCCGGCTTACCGGGGGCGCCGCCACATGGGCAGCTCCGGAACAGGAACCGACACCTCTTCGCGGCCGTCACGATCTCGAAAGGCTGCGGAAGGCAAATGGCTCGCCCACGCGTGCCGCTCGGGTAGCGGCCAACTCGATGCACGCACTTCGTCGAGGCGGCTGGCACCAGCCGTGGGGGCGGCTCGTCAGCCGAGCGATCGCAGGCCGGAACTCGCTCCGGATACGCGCATTGTTGCAGTGTATCCTGGAGCGAGCCATGCATTCCGCCCCCCCTTCGACACGCGGCTGGTCCGCCTTCGTGCTGTTCCTCGTCGGCGGCGTCGTCACGGCGCTGTTCCTCGCTCTCTGGCAGGCGCACCAGGCGCTGCTTCTCGCCTTTCTCGCAACCGTCGTTGCAGTGATGCTGACGGCTGCCGCGGAGCTGGTCGAGCGCTGGCTCGGCCTCGGCCGGCGCGCCTCCCTGGCACTTGCGGGACTGGTGCTGATCGGGCTGCTGGTCGGGTCGGTGGCGGCCGTCGGCACCGAGCTCGCGCGTGAGCTGGCCGAGATCCGTCACCGCCTGCCCGAGGCTGTCGAGAGCCTCGAGAAGCAACTGGGCGTCCGCCTGGACGCACTGGCACGTGAAGCGCTCGACCAGCGCCCGGCGGCCCGTTCGGAGGGCGAGCCGTCGTCCAGCGGCATGCCCGCTCTTCCCGGGATACTGGGCAGCGCGCATGCGGCCCTCAGCGGCCTTGCGTCGGTCGGCGGCCTCGCACTCAACGTCGTCGCCAGCATCCTGCTGGTGGTATCCGGAGGCTTCTTCCTGGCAGCGGCACCGGGCCGCTACAAGCGTGGGCTGGTGCTTCTCTTCCCCGACGAGCAGAAGGAGGCCGCGGAGGCGGCGATCGACCATTGTGGTCAGGCCCTGCGGAAGTGGCTGGTCGGCCAGCTCGTCGCCATGGCCGCGGTGGGCCTGTTGACCGGCCTTGGCGCGTGGTGGTTGGGCCTGCCGGCACCATTGGCCATCGGCGTGCTCGCCGGCATCACCGAGTTCGTGCCGATCCTTGGCCCCTGGCTCGGCGCCGTGCCGGCGCTGATCCTCGCGGCGAGCCAGGATTGGGGGCTACTGCTGTGGACCGGCGCCCTGTTCATCGCCATCCAGCAGCTCGAGGGCAACCTGATAACGCCCCTCGCACAGCAGAGAGCCGCCGATGTGCCGCCGTTCCTCGTGCTCTATGGCGTGCTCGTGCTCGGCCTCATCTTCGGCCCGCTCGGGCTCATCGTCTCGGGCCCGCTGACAGTGGCCACCTACGTGATGGTGACCGAGCTCTACGTCCGCGACACCCTCGGCCACGATGTCGAGGTGCCCGGCGTGAAGACCCGAAGCTGAGTGCCGACCGACGGGGAGGCCGCCGTATCCTGGTGCGCGGCGACAGCCACTTTTGCAGCAAACCAGCGTTGTCGCTGCGCGGAGCCGTGTGCTGCGACTCCATCATCGGCTTCGCCATCATCTCGAAGCTGCTGGAGATCGCACTTGGCACACGTGTACCGGAGAGGCGCACCCGACTGAAAAAGTGCAAGCACCTATGTGTTTGAAGCAGCAGTATGAATATGGGCGAGCCGAACGACGGCCAGCCGTTCTTGTCTCATCACTCGGATATCCTGCAAGAGTACAGTCTGAACGCTTCCGACATGCCGGCGTCGACGAGCGCCGTCCCGAGGCGACTCGAGACGAAGAATACCCTCTGAACCGAAGGGTCCAGCCAGAGCTCGGCCCCCTGAAGCGCAACCGCTCTGACGGCGATGCTACCGTCGGCCATGACCCAGGGTGGATTGAAAGTGGCCACCTTGGCGTGAGGGTTCAGTCGCAGTCCTTGCGAGGCTCCCGGGGCGAGAGCAGCTTTCGTCTCTGCGATGTTGAGGCAGAAGAAGCGACCCGAAACGGGCGTGATGCGATCTCGCTGGAAGATCGGAACGGGGTGGATGCGGGTCCGGCCGAGCTCAGTGGCCTCGATGATCGTCTTGGCCAACTCGGAAATGCACCAATAGCCGTTGGCGTAGAACAGATGCGGCAACCGCGTGATAGGTTTGGAGTGCGGGTCACCCCAGATTGCGGTCGGAAACATGTCGTCATCCAATGGCTCGCCCACTTGACCGCGCCGCACGGCAGCAGTCGCCTTTTCCGGCTTGCGCTGGACGATGTCGGCGTCGAGGCGCTTGATCAGCGTCGAATCGCTCGGAGCTGAACTGACGAAAACCATGGCAGCGAAGCCTTTGATGCGGTGCATCCGAATGGATCGCCGAGAGCGCGCCAGGATCCGGCGCTACTCGGTCGGCGAGTGATACCCAGGGGGCGCGGCGAGCAAAAGCGTGAGGACTAACGTCCGCGGCAACGCTACGAGAGCGAAAGCTATCATCTCGCTAGCAGCATGGCGCGCCGGAAACGATAAAAGTGCGAACACTTATGTGCTTGAAGTTACGGCTTGAAGCCTTGTTGGAGCGGCTCATTGCCGGCATGTGCGAGGCGGCCGCTGCTTCGTCAATCCGACGTCTCCGCGTCCGGCCAAAGCACGTCGAGCGCAAAGTTGTGCGCTGCAAACGGCGGCGCCGCAACGCTTTCCGCCTCTTTGTAGGTGCTATGCAATGTCCACCGTCCGTCGCGCAACTCGAACACCTCGAGCGTCAATGCATCGGGATCGACCAACCAGCAGTGCTCGACCTTGAATTCGGCATAAATGGCGAGCTTGTCGGTGCGGTCAAGCCGCGCTGTGGAGGGCGATAGCACCTCGCAAACCCAATCCGGATGGGTTGCAATGTAGGCAGTATCCGGCAGCCGTGGCAGCCGTTCTCGCCGCCAGCCGGCGATATCGGGCACGATGACGTGAGGGCCTAGATGCAGTTCAGGCTCCATTGAGAACAGCCACCCGCCCGGTCCGCCACGGCGCTTCTGGAACGGGCTGACGATCTCATCTGCAAGCGAGGTCGCGGCCACGCCGTGCCGCGGCGCTGGACGCGGATGAGCGTGCAGCACGCCGAATACGATCTGACCGACCATGTTGGCGGGAAGTGCCTCTACGTCGGCATAAGTGGCGGGTGACTGAGGCTTGCGGGCGAGCATGTGAGTAAAGCTAGCAGGTATGAGCGACGTGCGCGACCCCGCAGGAATCGACCCAACCGTCCAAGACGGCCACCGGGGTTCATGCCGAGGGTATAGCCCTCTCGCCAACCGTAGCGCCTGGGTCCCAGCCGCAAGGCTCAGATAGCAAGCTGGCGCACCCGATAGGATTCGAACCTATGACCTTCGCCTTCGGAGGGCGACACTCTATCCAGCTGAGCTACGGGTGCATGCTCAACGCCACTCATAGCCGATCACGTTCGCGGTCGCAAATGCCGTGTTGAGGTTGCGGCTGGAGGCGCGGCACGCCTCTATCCACGACGCAGCTGCGAGCCACGGCGTGCGCCGCGGGCAAGGGCTCCGACCTCGATAGGTCGAGTTGTTGAATAGTCCCGGCAGTCTCACCTCGCCCGCCGCGATCGTGTCGATTGGGTGAACGGGAAATGAACGGACTTGGCGCAGCAGTGCCCACTGGTCACGCCATCCGTTTGCGGCTATAAGCGCCGCTGATCGCAGCCGGTCCGAAAGGGCGCGGCCACACTGACATTTGCTCTCGCGCGTCCGCCCGCCGCTGGTGGCGACGCCGGGCGGGGGAGCCGACCAGGCCTGCCGGTGCGGGCCACCAGGAGCACGACCATGGCCGTTCCGAGGAAGAAGACCTCCCGTATGAAGCGCGGCTTCCGCCGCTCGGCAGACGCCCTTACGGCGCCTGTCTACGTCGAGGACAAGGATTCGGGCAACCTGCGCCGGCCGCATCACGTCGATCTGAAGTCGGGCAAGTATCGCAACCGACAGATCCTCGATGTGGCCAAGGACGAGGCCGTCTGATTACGCCGTCCACGCCGGACCGGGGGCGGTGATGACGTCCAGCGGCGCAGTCTGCAGATCGGCTGCGCACCGGCATGCTGGAAAAAATTCCGACATAGTCATGCCTTAGAGGGGGACGGCTCCAGAGCGGGCTCGCCTGGGCCATGAGGAGGGAGATCAGCATGTCGCTTCGGGTGATTCCGCTCATCGTCATCGCGTTCATCATCTATAATGTGGTCGTGCTGTTCGGCGGGGGCGATGCGACGGCGGAGGCCATCCTGTCGAAGCACGTGTTCTCGCTGCCCATGCCGAGCGGTGCCAGCTGGGTGTTCACCATCGGCGACCTGATCATTCTCGTGACAATGATCCTACTGTTCATCGAGCTCATCAAGTCGACCTACACCTCGAGCACGCAGATGGTCGATCACGGGTTGTCGATGCTCGTCTTCATCGCATGCCTGATCGAGTTCCTTCTGGTGAAGAAGGCGACCTCCTCGGTGTTCTTCTTCATCCTTACGGCGGCGCTGGTGGATGTGGTCGCCGGAGCGTTGATCGGCATCAGGACGGCCCGCCGCGACCTGAATATCGGCGGCCACGAGTAGCGCCCGGGCCGAACGTGGACAGTCCGCGAGCGCTGCAGCAATGTGGCCGGGATCGATGCGTCGCGGCGATTGCAGGCGCGCCGTGATCAGCGTTGATCCGGGGCGGCCGTGCTGTGCGCCTCGCTGGTGCTGCGAGCCCCGAACGAAAGTGCTGCAGTCAGCTCGTCTGGAGGCGGGAGCCCGCTAGCGGGTGGTGCTCGCGGACGAGGTGCCGGAGGCGCTCCTCGAGCACGTGGGTATAGATCTGCGTGGTCGAGATGTCGGCGTGACCGAGCAACTGCTGCACCGCCCGCAGGTCGGCGCCACGGTCGAGGAGGTGGCTCGCGAAAGCGTGGCGCAGGACGTGGGGAGAGACACATTCTGCGTCTAGGCCCGCTTCCAGCGCCAGCTCCTTCAGCTCCTGCGCCAGTCGCTGACGCGTGAGATGGCCCTCGGCGCCGCGGGATGGAAACAGGTAGCGTGCTCGCAGCAGGCGTGACACGTCGTCCGGCCCTTCGCTGCCGATGGCGAGGTAGCGGGCGAGCGCGTCTCGTGCAGCCGGGTTGAGCGGAACGATACGCTCACGTCCTCCTTTGCCCTTGATCGTCAGGACACGGTCATCGCCGGTGAGCACGCTTCTCGGCAGGGCAACCAGCTCCGACACGCGCATGCCGGTTGCGTAGAGCACCTCGATCAAGGCCTTCAGACGCAATGCCCGCACGCGCTCCCGTCCGTGCCGCTCCTCGATGCGGCGGCCTGCCGTGTCGAGCAGCAACTCAACCTCGGCGACCGAGAGGATCTTGGGCAGAGGTCGCTCGCGGCGTGGCCCCTGGAAACCCGTTGTCGGGTCGTCGTCGAGGTTGCCTTCGGCCAGGAGGAACTTGAAAAGCTGGCGGATCGCAGAAAGCCGTCTGGCGCGCGAGGTGGCCGCGAGGCCCGCATCGGCCACGGCCTTCAAATACGCCGAGATGTGGCGCGGCGACACGTCCTCGACGGCGACGCCGATGCGGCCGAGAAAGGCCGTGAAATCATCGAGGTCCCGACGGTAGGCGTCGAGAGTGTTCCTGGCGGCACCCTTCTCTGCCGCCAGCATCTCGAGAAAAGCCGCCACGGGATCGGGCGCCTCTGACGTGCCGACTGGGATCTTCATGGCGCTCCTCTGCCCGGCCCTCGCGTGTGCATGCAGGGCACCGCGAATCGAGTGGCTTCCGGATCAGAGCATAGCATCGGGCCTGCAGCGCGCCGCGGTCGGCTCGATCAGTCCGCTAGAAGGCACCGGTAGGTGACACCCAGCTCATGCCGCCCGCCTTGGGGCAGCGTGACCACGTCATCGCCGGCGTTGGCCGTCTCGATGCACAGCATCTGCCGAAAGGCGTCGGGCGAGCCCATGTCGCCGAGGCGGGCCGTCTTCGCCGTCCACGGGTTCCAAACGACAGCGCTGCGGCTGCCCGTGCTCTCGATGAGCACGCGCCGGCGCGTGCCTTTGTCGTAGAGCTCGAGAGCGGCGGTGTCGCCGAGGTAGATGCGGTCGACCTCGGCATCGATGTGGACGGCCCCCGACTGCCTCTTCCGCGCGAAGGCCTCGAGCTTGTCGAGATACGTGCAGCCGTCGAGGCCCGCGATCTCCGCATTGGCGATGTCGGAAACACGGAAGTAGGTGTGCAGGGCCTCGGTGATCGAGAACGAGCGGGACCCCGTGTTCACGGTCTCAAGAGCCAGGCCGAGGCTCTGGCCGAGGGATACGGTCAGGCGAGCCTCGGCATCGTGCGGCCACATGGCCGCGTCGGCCAGGACGGTTGGCGCCGCCAGGACCACAGAGGTCGACAAGGCTTCGGCTTTCGCGGCCACCATTTCCCAAGAGCGGTGTCGCACGAAGCCGTGGGCCGGCTTGCCCACATCGGTCGGATGGTCGGCGAACCAGGGCCAGCAGACGGGGATGCCGCCGCGAATGCCCTTCCCGTCTCGAATACGGGCAACGGGCGAGAGCCACAGCAGGCCTTGGCCGCGAATCGTCCAATTGAGCACCTGGGCGCCGTGCAGGGCGATCAGCGCCTGCTGCTCGCCGTGAATGAGGCGCACCACAGGACCGCCGAGCGGGCTCGCCTCGATGGCGATGCGGCCTGGAACGGCGAAGCGGGCTGTCAGTTGGGTGTGGTCGCGCAGGGGAGGCGACGGCATCCAGGTCTCTCCTTCTCATGCGAGCGCCCGAGTTTCGGCGCGGATGGGCTATCGTGCATATCGCGTTGCGGCATGCCTCACGTCGAGGGGTCGCTACCTGCGAGAGGCGTTGCCGTGAGCGGCGCCGTCGCTCGGACGCGCGTCGCGCGCGAATAGGTAGACCAGCAAGCCGGCGAGCAGGCCGGCTGCAATGGCGAGGAAGATCCACTTGTAGGCCTCAGGGGCGTAGCCGGTCGGTCCGGCCGGCAACGCCCCGGCAATGACGCCGGTTCCGATCGGCATCAGTGCGCAGCCGAGCAACTGCGCCATGTTGGCGGTCGTGACCCCGCGTCCGGCAAGCGCCTCGGGGTAGAAGGTGCGGGCGTGCGACACGACGACCGGACCATAGGCCGAGACGGCGGCGAGCAGGACCAGCAGTGCGACGGCTGCCGCCGGCGGCAGGTCAGGTGCCAGCGCCAAGGCGGCCAGCACGCCCAGGGTGAGGATGGCGCAACTGACAGCCAGCCATTTGCGGGTGTCGAGAATGCGGTCGAGCGGTCCGATCACCAGCAGTCCCAGAGTCTGGCCCGCAGCCATCGCGATCAGCGCATTGCCACGGGCTACACCATCCAGCCCGTGGATGTCGTGGAGGTAGGGTCCGGCCCACAACCCCATGATCGTGGTTAGCACGGCATAGGCGACCGTCTGCAGGGCCAACACTCGACCGAGGCCGGGCAGCATGAGGATCGCTACGAAACCGGAGAGCGCGCCAACGAGCGTGTCGGGCCGGTGCGGAGGCGAGGCGGCGCCAGGAGGACTGTCGCGTACGAAGACGAGAAAGGCGACACCGATGAGGGCGGATACGACGGCGAGCACCAGGAACGCGGTTCGCCAGCCCAGGTGCTCGGCGACCAGTGCCAGCGGCGTGCCGGCAGCGGCGATGCCGACCATGCTGCCGGCCCAGACCCACGACAGGACGGTCGTCCAGCGTGGGCGTGGGAACCAGCGCGTCACGAGAAAAACCGACGCCATGAAGCTGCCGCCGTGCCCGAGGCCAATCAGGAAGCGTGCGAGCGCGAGACCATTGCCATCCTGGATCACGGCATGCAGTAGCGCGCCCGCCACGGCCAGAATGGCGAGCAACGCCACGGTCAGCCGTGCACCGATCCGGTCGAAGAGAATTCCGACCGGCACCTGGATAGCCAGAAGAGCCAGGAAAAAGCAGGCGTTGGCAAAGCCGAGCATCTCGGGCGCGAGGCGGAGGTCGCGGATAAGCTCCGGCGCAATGACGTTGGTCGACGCGCGAAAGAACTGCGACAGGCTGGTGGTGGCCACGAGCATGACGATCAGAACCAGCGCCGCGCCAGCGGGGGGCGCGTCGGACATGGACTCGTCGAGAGAGTTCTGCATACGCGAGCGTTGGCCGAAGGGCGGGCGGGTGGCAACAAAAACCGTGCGCACAAAAACCGTGCGCCGACGAAGGCCCTGTAGAGCACAGGGCCTGTCCGACCCAACCTCTGCCTGGGGGCGGCATCCCCGATGGCTCAGCGTAGCCCGGCTGTTCCTCGGCCAACCAACGGGCCGCGACAATGGCTGACTGGATCTTCGAGGCGCTATAGCATCGCAATTCAACTGGCAACGCAGACGAGCAGGTTGTCGGACCTGCGATGCGACAGGACAAACTCACGCGCTGATCGTTCGAGCCGTCGAATGGCGCAAAGCGAGCCGCCGAAACCAATGGGTCTCAAAATTCGGCTTATCAGGCAGCGTCCAGGCGGACCAGAAAACCACGTGGTCGGGGCTAACGCCCCCTGCACGGCTCGGGCCGGCACTGGGTATTCGAGTGGTTGTGCCAGCCAAGCCCAGGACTGTACCGGCAATCGTAGTGGCATGGGTGGCCCCCATGGCCGCCATAGGCCCCTCGACCTCCGTAACCTCGGTCACGACGTGCCGGCTCGGGCCGACATTCGGCATTCGTGTGATTGTGCCAGCCGTACTGAGGGCTGTAGCGGTCATCGAAATGACAGCCGTGCACCTTGGTAAGACCGGCGCCGCGAGGTGAGCTCATCCCGTCACGGACGGCAAATGGAGTGGCAACGGCCGAGCCCGCTGTCGAGGCTACGAGCGTGGCAATCGCCATCCAAACGGTTAGACCTTGCCACTTCATTATGTGCTCCGACGTTACCAGCCAAGCAGTTGGACGTTTACACTCTTTCTCTCGAAAGAATGCAGCGTGCAACCTGAATGTTGCGTGAACACGCGGTCGCATTGTGGACAGGAGCACAAACGGGCATCAAGCATCGCTGTTGCGCGAGATCGGGATCGGAAGGAAAACTGGCGTGCTCTATTGGGTCGGCAACGCCGCGAAGGCACGGGTCATCGAGCAGATCCTCAATGATCGCAGGCCGAATCTGACGGTCTTCGACTACGGAGCCGGCAGCGGTGGCGACTGGCCTGACGTGCTTGCCACACGGCCGGGGCTCGAGCTCGTCTGCTACGAGCCGAGCGAGGCGGCTAGCCGGATCCTTCGCGAGCGCGTTGCCGGCGCCCGGGCACGCGTCCTCGACAGCGACGAGTTCGAGAAAGTTGCAATCCAGGCCGATTATATCGTCAGCTTCTCAGTGCTCGAGCACGTTCACGACAAGCCGGCCTACTTGAGTCACGCCAAGCGACACCTCGCCCCGGATGGAACGTTCTACCTCAATTACGATGACGGTCACTTCCGGACCTCCCTTGATCTCGACGAGTTGCGTGGCTGGCGGACCAATCTGGCGGTGACGGCTCAAAACCGGTTGGCGTGGCTTTGGCCGCGCGTGAATAAAATCGAGCGCTATCAATCTCGCGTCACGGCGGATGCCATTCAGGAGCTGATCGCCAGGGCAGGTTTCAGCGTGAAGGCCGACCGCTACGAGAATCTCGCGAGCTTCAAATCGTTGGCCAAGACGATGCCAGCCGATCGGGGTCAGGAGTTCATGCGCTTCTGGCTCGAGGTGGAGGATCAACTCAACTCTCGCTTCCAAGCCCGAGTCGAGCCGAGGATGGGCGATGCAATGAACCTCTGGCGCGAGATGGGCTCGCGGACGCTCACTCTGTGCCATGCCTGAGCAGGAAGCCGCAAAGCAGGCCATCTCGCCGCGTGATTCGGTTCACTCGAATCGGGCGGATCTCCGGGTGCTCCTGATCAATTTTGCGATGGACCGGAGCAGTCCAGTATTGCCGTGGCAGGCGGCGGTGGCGGATGCGCTGGTGGAGCGAGCCGCGGCCGTCCACGTCGTCACCGAATGGCTCGGCGACTATGTGGCCCCGTCTCGGCTCACGCTCGACGCCATCCCGCGACGACCGCTCGGCGTGCCGCGCCGTGTCGGCGGCCTCTGGCTCGCGGTGCCACGTGTGGTGCGTGCCATCGAGCGGTTCCGGCCGAACGTCTGCTTCGTTCACATGGCGCACGAGTGGTGCTATCGGATCGGGCCCTATCTCCGTGCGAGAGGTATTCCGATCCTGCTCTGGTACGCGCACGGCGCGGTGCCGTGGAAGCTGCACGTCTCGGCGCAAATCGCCACCCGGATCGTGACATCGACGCCAGAGGGCTTCCGCATCCAAAGCCCCAAGAAGCGCGTGATCGGCCAGGCCATCGACACAGCGCTATTCGATGTTCCGGCTGATCGGCGACCGGCGCGCGAGATCGTGACCGTCGGCCGGATTTCGCGACGAAAAAACCTGGCGCTCCTGATCGAGGCCATGGCGAAACTTGTCAACCGCCCCGAGCTCGTTGCGACACGGCTTCGGATCGTCGGGCCGGAGCTTACAGCCGACGACCGAGTCTACAGGGCGGAGCTCGACACGCTCGTGGCGAGACGTGGGCTCGAAGGAATGGTTGGGATCGAGGGACCGATGACGCAGCCCGAGACGGCGGCGCTCTACAGCACGGCAGCGCTGCACGTGAACGTCAGCGGTACGGGCAGCATGGACAAGACGGTTATGGAGGCGCTGTCGGCTGGCTGTCCGGTTGTGACGAGCAACGTGGCGTTCGTCGAGACACTCGCGGAATTCCCCGAGATGCTGATCGAGGCGCCAAGCCCAGAGTCACTGGCAGAGCGAATGGCGGCGTGGCTCGACGGGCGATTTGCCGCTGAGCCGGGCTCGCTCAGGGCCATTGTGAAAGGTCGTCATGACCTCGAGGGATATGCCAACAGGATCGTCGTCGAGTTGCAGTCGCTGGTCGACGAGGCGCATGCACGCCAACGAGCGGCAACGTGATCCCGGTCCGGCTCAGGGAGGTGATCGCGAAAGGGGTGGCGCATCCTGTCACGTTCCTACTCGCGATCAATATCGCATCGGCTGCCCTGGGCACGGCCCAACTGGCGGTGACGCTGGCGGTCCTGAAGCCGACCGACTTCGCCGTCATCGGCGTGCTGGCCGCGATCGGCAGCGTGATGACCGGGCTCCTCGACGTGAAGCTCGGCGATCTCACGACGCGGCTCCTCTACGCCGTGCCGAAAGGCGAGGCGGGGCGACGGGGAGCGCTGCTGGCAACGAGCCTCTGGCTGCATCTGCTGGCGGGTGGAATCACGTGCGTGCTCGTACTTGCGGCATCGCTGTTGCTGGCACCGGGCTTCCTGCAGACGACGGTGCCGGACAGCTGGTGGATTGGTGTCATGGCGGCGCGCATGGGGGCCATCTATCCGGTCTCGGCGCTGACGACGTTTCTCAGAATTCTCGGGGCCTTCGGCGTGTCCGGCTGGCTTCGGCTGGCGTCGCAGGCGGCGAGCACCGTGGCCATGGTGCTAGCGCTGTGGGTCGTGCCCAGCCTCGACGGGTACTTCTTGGGGGCGGCATCGGCCAGCGCGATAGCGCTGGCCTTGGCAGCGCTGGTTGCTACGAAAGAGGTGCACCGTGGGCTCGGGACGAGGCTTTGGCAGCGACCCGAGCCGGCAGCATTGAGCGCATTTCGCGGCGCCGGAAACTTCCTGGCCGGGAGCTCGCTCGCAGGCATCGCGAAACTCCTGAGCAGATCGTGCGATGTGCTGGTGGTGGCAGCACTCGGCAACGACACGCTGACCGGCCTCTATCGCGTTGCCCGGCAGGGCTACGACACGATCGCGGGCCTGACCGACGCGGTGCACCAGTTCTATACGCCGACCATCGTCGACAGCATTTCGCGGCAGCGGTGGGGTGACTATCGAAAGCACAGGTTCAGGCTGATGCTGATCGGCGGCATGGCGGCGGGGGGGGTGATTGCCGGATCGTGGCTCGTGCTGCGGCCCCTCGCTACCGCATCCTACCCGCACTATCTGGAGGCCTTGCCGGCGTTCGAGGTCCTCGGGGCGTTGCTCGTCGTCACGCTCGGCATTCACGGATGGCTGTGGCCGACGCTGGTGGCGTCGGGCCGCATGGGATGGTTCGGCCTTTTTGGCATCGCGGGTGCACTCTTGCAGCTCGGCGCGCTGGCGTGGCTCGGCTGGAGCGGGAGGCTCGACGCGACGACTGCGGCCTTGGCCGCTTGGATCATGGCGCTGGTGAGCTACGGGCCGTTGCTCCTCGTGCGATGGCGACACCGGCAGCGCACGTCCCCCTGAGCAGGGGTCAAGGCTTGTTCGCGCGGATGTAATAGCCAAGCGTGTAGTCCTCGTCGCCTGTGCCCTTGACGACGATATCGAGCCAGAGCGGCACCCGGCGCAGGAAGCGCAGCCGCGTGTACTCGAGAAACGAGAACGCACTGGTCATCCGGCCCCACATCATGGGCTCGATCCGTGAATTCTCGCGCGAGATGCCCATGTCGGCGAGCATGTCCTCCCACCAGAAAGCGGTGTGGCGATGGTAATCCGACGGAGAGCCGTGCACGCGATAGATGAACGGCACGACGATATGCAGCGTGCCTCCGGGCTTGAGGATGCGAACCAGCTCCCCCAGCGCGAACTCGTCGCGGCGCACGTGCTCAAGCGTGTTGAAGGACACAATGGTGTCGTAGCTGGCATCGGCGATGGGAAAAGGCGTGTTGGCATCGTGGAGGAGCGACGGCTCGACCCGGGCATCGATATTCAGGCTGTCGATCGCGGCCTTCGTATTGAGCAGGGCCCGGTAGCCGGTCTTGTTCCCGCCGCCGAAGTCGAGAATGCGGCCACGCAGTGGAATGGTCGGAATGAGCTCGTACTCGAGTGCACGTAGATAGGACAGCTTCTTGTTGGAGAACACAGCTAGACGATCACGAGAAGGAGTGCGGGCTGCAACGATCATTCGAATGGATTCCTGAATGGGCTGCCCCGCATCTCGACGGCGAGGGCGGCGATGCTCGGGGCGGCGCGCCGGTAGTCAGACGTCACCGACCTCATATGTCGGCAAGTCCGGTGTCACAGCCGCGCGCGACGCGAGCACAAGCGGTTTGGACGAGCGGCGACCCGGTATGCGATAGACCTGGCCGAAACTCTCGCACAGGGCACGGGCCACGCGTGGTGCATCACAACGATTGGGGTGCAACTCCACGACCACCGTCTCGATGGCCGAAAGTTCAGCACTGCGATTCGCGAGAAGTGGCTCCTCCGCTCCCTCGATATCGATCTTGGCAATGTCGATGTGGCCACCGCACTGCGCGACAATCGATGCCAGGGAAAGTGCCGGAACGCGCTCGTCACCATCTTCGTCCACCCGCCCTGCCGTGCTCGCCTCGGCATTGGTGAAGGAGATCGTGCCGTCGTCGCTCCAGGCGGCTCCCCGAGTCGTGTTCCAGACGAGCGACGGATTCGATGCAGCATTGGCGGCAAGGACGGCGTAGGTGCTGTCGGACGGCTCGTAGGAGTGGATTACGGCTTCGGGAGACCGCGAGAAGGCAAACAGCGCGAATGTGCCGATGTTCGCACCGAGATCAAGCACGATGGGGGCGCGTTTCGCAGTCAAATATGGCGCAAGGGCACCGTACTCGTTCTCGATCAGCACCTCCTGCAGGGCTGGCCAATCGATCCGGCGGGCAGAGAGATTGAGGCCCTGCCATGTCAGTGGCGTGGACGCATTGCCGCGAGCCAGGTGAAGGGCGGCGAAGCGGACCGCCTGGTCGGGCCGTCCGGTCGCTCGCCCGAGCTGGAGCGTCATGGCGGCTGTTGCCCTGGCCGCGACGACAGCTCTTCTGGAGAGGTTCACCGATGTCCCCCTGAAACGGCTCAATCTATTCCGAGGCGCAGATGCTCTCGTACACCGCCGTCGTCGCGCTGACCATGGCTGCGACGCTGTAGCGCTGCTCGATGGCACAATGCCCGTTTCTGACCAGCCTGGCTTGAAGGTCGGCATCGCTCCGCAACCGCACAATGTTGCGGCGCATGCCATCGGCGTCACTGACGTCCGACAGAAGCCCCAACTCACCTTGGGCCAGCACCTCGGGAATGGCGCCACCCCGCGTCGCAACAATCGGCACACCGCGGGACATGGCCTCGAGAAGAACGAGGCCGAGCCCCTCCCATCGTGAGGACAACGCAAACACGTCGAAGGCCGCCATCAAGTCGGCGCCATTGGGCCGGGCCCCGGCAAAGTGCACATTTCTCAGACCGACGCGGGCGCAATGGGCGCGTAGCGCGGCTTCCTCGTCACCGGCGCCGACAAGGCAGAGGTGCGCATCGGGCAGCCCGGTCATGGCGTCGATGAGCGTACCCAGGTCCTTCTGCGGTACGAGCCTCCCCACGAAGCCGACGACAAAAGCCTCGAGCGGCACTCCGAGGTCGCGCCGCGCGGCTTCGCGATCCACCATGAGCGGCGGCTCGATTCCGTAGGGAATGACCTCGATGCGGCTTGGGTCGAGACCGACGTGGTCGACGAGATGTGCCTTGACGTTTGCACTAATGGCGATCGTGGCCTTTGTAATGCGCTGCAGTGCCTTCAGTCGCACGCGCCAGCTCGGCCTGGCGAAGAACGGCTCGTCGTTGTGCACGGAATCGATGATTCTCCGCGCTCCCCCCGTCCAGGCAGCGAACCGCCCGAGCTGGGATGCGTGCGGCTGGTGCGTGTGAATGATCCGGTGGCGGCGTGCACGCATCAGCGCGACGAGCCGGGGAAGCTGGGCGACCCACGCGGCGCGGCCAACGGCGGGGGCGAGGCTGCGATCGTACACGAGACGGGTGACTCGAATGCCGGCGCGCTGCAGCGCCTGCGCCTGGGCGACGAGACGGGGCCCATCGTGCACGACAAGCATCAGGAGCTCGACGTCGAGACCGGCAGCCCGCTGGCCAACCATGAGCTGGAAGAGATGGTTCTCGGCGCCGGAGAAGACGATGCGCCCGGCGTAGTCGCCGAATGGCGAGACGTGCGTGACGGCGCCGGGAGCAATGGTGGTCACGACGCCTGTTCCTCAATGAGCGTCGCGTAGGCATCGACGGTGGCGTCAAAGGGGAAGTCGGCCGCACGGCGACGAGCTGCGGCGGCGAGGCGAAGGCGGAGTGCGTCGTCGTCGCGCAGGCGCACGAGGGCCCCGCGCAGCGCGGCCGGGTCGGCATAAGGAATGACGAGGCCATGTTGTTCGTGAGTGATCACCTCACGATTGCCACCGATATCGGAGACGACAGGAACAAGGCCAGCGGCGCACGCCTCGAGCAGCGTGTGCGACATGCCCTCGTAATTCGAGGGAAGAGCGAGGATGTCGGCCGCAAGCATGTACGACTTGACCTCGTCCTGGCGGCGGCGGCCGAGAAAGGCCACAGAGGCCGGACTGCCCAACTGGGCGTGGAGCGTGGTCAGCAGCGGCAGCTCGGGGCCGTCGCCGACGATGTCGACTTCGATCCCGGGAAGGTCGCGGGTGGCGAGGAGCAACGTCTCGGTGCCCTTCCAGTTGGTGAGGCGACCGACGAAGAGCACCCGCAGGGGACGACCGGTTCGCGGGACCGGCGTGCGCTCCGGGTAGTCGCCAAGCTCGACACCGTTCTGAATGGTTCGCAGATCCAGGGGGACACCCGGCCACCGGCGCACGACCCCCTCCAAGTAGTGCGACGGTGTGACGACGGTGGTGGCGCGCGAGAGATAGCGCAGGCGCTTGACGGCGATGCCCTGAACGAGCGCGGGCGGCGATGGTTCTTCCTGGAACTCGTCGAAGCCCTGAGTGGCGACACCGTAGTTTCGGGCGCTCTCCCAAACGACGTCTCCAGGGACGCGCAGGACGTAGCGGCGGGGGGCGATGCGGCCAGCGTCAAGGATGTAACTTTCGAGGCCGGCCACAAGGATGCGGTTGTGGCTGAGCAGCTCTCGGGCGAGGGTGGCCCGGACCTTCACCTCGTAGGCGTACCGGTTGCGGGTCGAAACACGGACGACGCGGAAGGGGCGGCGGCTGTCAGCGGGGTCGATGGCGTCGATCGAGGAGCAGACGACGGTGACCTTGTGGCCACGGGATGCCAGCACATGGCCGAGGCGATCAGCAAAGGTCGCCGGGCCGCCGATCAAGGGTGGGAAGATGTTCGTTACGATCAGGACTCGGGACACATGGCCTCGGCAGCTCACTGCGGCGGGCGAGCAGAACGTTGCTCGACAGCCTCGATAAGCATATCGACCCAATGGGCGGCAAGCGTTTGCGGCCGATAGCGCTCGGCGATGCGACGACGTCCCGCAGCGATGAAGGCGGCGCGCTCGGTTGCATTGCTCAACATCCGGATGACGCCGTCAGCCAGCGTATCGACATCGCCAACGGGTGCCAGGATGCCCGCCCCACCATCGGCCAGAACCTCGCGTGCACCCGCGGTGCACGTCGAGACAACGGGGACGCCCGCCGCCATGGCCTCGACGAGGACGCGGCCGAAGCCTTCATGATTGGAGGTCAGCAACAGCACCGAGGCCTGCCTGTAGACGTCGGGCAGAGCTGCACGAGGCAAGGCACCATGAAAAGTGACTGCCGTGTCGAGACCAAGTTGGCGTGCTCGGCCCTCGAGCGCAGGTCTCAGGGCGCCTGCCCCGACGATGTCGTAATGCACGTCGGGCATGAGAGCGGCAACCCGCTGCGCCACGGCGAGCCAAAGATCGAGGTTCTTCTCGGGTGCCAATCGCCCGACGAATAGGACACGGGGCTCTGAGGGCTGGGCCTTCGAAGCCAAGAGTGCCTCGAGGTCCAGGATCGGCACCGGTACTGCGCGCGCTACTCGGGCGCCGAGGGCGAGAAGCTGCTCGGCCATGTCCGGCGCGACCGTCCGGACCCCCGCATACGATGGGAGCAGCCTCAAGGCGATGCGTCGCCGAGCTTGCCCCAGTCCGCTCCGCAGCCTGCCACCGCCGGGCAGGGCAGCGTCGGACAGCATGTCGAAATGAACCTGGGCGACCACCGGGATCCGGCCGCGCGCGAACGCGAGGCACGCCCAGCCTTCCTCGAGCGGCGACTGCGGGGCAATGACGGAGATCGGTCTCTCGGCATTGAGCTGCGCAAGAATCCTCGGCAACATCGCGATACTGGCCCAGCGACCCGAGACGGGAACGACAGCCACGCCGCCCTGGCGCTTGGAGAGTGCGGTGCGGTCTGCGCCGAGCACCACGATGGTCATCCGACTGCCGGGTCTCCGCGCCTCCAGCAGCTCCGAATACAGGTGCTGGCGCTCAGCGGAATCGGAGGGCGCATCAGCCTGCAGCAGAGCCGTGTCCCAGCCGACCTGCACGACATGGAGAGACCGTGTGGCCAAGTCGCCGCGATGCTCCATCACGGCACCGACCTCACCGCGCAGCCTGCTTTCGGAAAGACGGTGAACGACTCATTCGGGCCATCTTCCAGCACGACCTTGGGCTCGCAATAGAGGCGCAACTTTGACTTTGTGACGGATAGGTGCTGGCCCGTATCGACGTGGTGCCGCGGTCCAGATCCGATGCGGGCGCACGACACCGTGGTTCAGTCGCCAACCCGGCTGGATGCAGGATCGAGTGGCACAGGTCACGGCGGTTGCCTCCCATGGGCCAGCACGCTATCAACTCCAGGCACCGGTCTCCTGGATACGCTGGTTCGGCCACGATGGACCAGCAAATACGGGGGGCGGTCAGGTCGGCCGGCCGATTTCCGGCCAATGCCACGAGGAAGGCCAATCGCTGATAGGCGGAAAAGACCGCCAAATCAGGTGCTTGCCGGCTTAGCTCAGCGGTAGAGCAGCGGTTTTGTAAACCGAAGGTCGGGGGTTCAATCCCCTCAGCCGGCACCAGACATCTCAACGACTTGTACCGCCGGCACGGATGCCGACGGTAGTGTTTGCGGGAGCTTTGCGGGAGTCGGCTCCCAGATTGCCCCTGAGCACGACCAACACCGGCCGCGATCCGTTCTGCTCGGTGATGCGATCTGCGGCCTCGATCAGGCGCGACAGCTCGGCAGCCGAGTAGTGGGTCGTGATGCGTCCTGAGCCGATCCTCGAAGCTCACGTCGGCCGCGCGAAGTCGTCGTCCGAGCGTGTGCTTGAGATCGTGAACACGGACCATCGGGAGCCCGGCGCGCACGCGCGCCTTCTTCCACGCCGAGTTCAACATCGAGCCGACCGGCTTGCCCTCGAACGCGAATACGTGCGTAGGACGCTGGTCCCGACGCGCAGCCACGACTGAACGCGCCACTCGGTTCAACACGACCAGACGATCATCTCCCAGGTGCCCATCCTGCCCGCGGCCATGGCAAGCGATAAGGGCTCGGAGTACTCGCGCAACCGCGTCTCGGCGTTTCTCTGCTCCATGATACCGATCGCGATACCTTCGAGCAGTTCATCCGATGGTTCTTCGGCGCACTTCGATCTGAAGCCGAAGCGTCTCATCGCCGATGCGGCTTACGGTACGGGCAAGTTCCTGGGCTGGCTGGTCAAGCAGCGGCGGATCACGCCCCACATTCCCGTCTGGGACAAAAGCAAGCGCGACAACGGCACCGTCTCGCGCGAGGACTTCACATTCGGCAAGAAGCAGAACCTCTACATCTGCCCCGCCGGCAAGATGCTCACGACGACCGGTCGGCCGAGCAGGGATGATGCGATCCGGTATGGCGCATCGCTTACTGACTGTCGGACCTGTCCCCTGAAGTCCACGTGCTGCCCGAACCAGAAGAGCCGGCGCATCACCCGAGACCTTGACGAGGACGCGCGCGACGTGGCGCGCCGGAAGATGAAGATCAAGGCGTTCCTCAGGTCGCGCAACGAGCGCAAGCGGGTCGAGATGCGCTTCGGGCACCTCAAGACCCACCACGGCTACGAGCGCATGCGATTACGCGGCCTCACCGGCGCGCGCGACGAGTTCCACCTCGCGGCCATCGTCCAGAACCTGAAGACGATGGCACTGCGCCTCATCCGTCCGCCGCCAGACCCGTCACCCGCGTGAGTGGCGTTGGTGGCGTTGAGTTGTTGGCGTCAGTCGGTTGCGTCAGTGTGCGTCGCCCAAGGGGGCGATCCAGAGGGCGGATCATCGGCAGGCTTGCATCGGCGTCGAAGCCAGGGACGAGACCAAAACGAGCAGATTTTCTCGACAGCATCGACCCATTTCGACCGTTTCCCGGTTCGCTCCGTTGGCGGCGGCTGCCCATCAGATAGCGGACGCGGTTGCGAGGGAACCGTTGCAAGGCGTACGTGTTCTGGTGCGCCGCTGGGGCATGCGGCAAAGGCCCGCCTCTCAGCATCTCAGCATCTCAGCATCTCAGCAGAATTACCGGGCCGCCGGTATTCGGTAAAGGCGGCCCGTTGCTTCGAGGTCGGCGCGGCTCCAGGGCGAGCCGACGCCGTCGATCATCCAGCCAAGGATTGCCCAAAGATCGCGATCGACAGCGGCGTCATCGAGAGGCTCGAGTGCCTCCGGCAGCGCGAATATCTCGACGCCGGCCGGGAACGGCTCGCCGCTGCGGCCGATGAAGATGACTTCGTAGGTCAGGCCCGACGGTGCGCGGACATAGCCGGGCACTGACAACATCACCCGATCGAGATCGAACGCGGCAGCGAAGAAGGCGCGAAACTCGGGATAGTGACCGACACGATGCTCGGTGAGAACGAGGGCCCGGCGCCTGCCGGCGAGGTCGGGAGCGGTAACAATCGACACGTCGGTCATGATGCTCAATCCCCCTGCGCCTTAACTCGCTCCAAGAAGCTCGCGATCAGCCCGCCGATCTCGCCCCCCGAATCTTCCTGCAGAAAGTGCCGGCCGGTAACGAGGTGCGGCCCGTCGGCGTGCGGCAGCAGGGCCTTGAAGCGAGCGGCGAACGTCGCGTGATCGAACACCTCGTCCTCGCGGCCCCAGATAATCTGTGCCGGCCAACTCACACGCGACAACTCCTGCTCCAGCCACGCGAACCGCTCGATGGCACGAGCCGATGCGTCGAGCGGAATCCAGCGCGGCCAGACCCAGGTCAGCATGCGGTCGGCGGGATCGGGAAGCACGGCCTCATAGACGGCCTGTGCCTCACGGCGGAACTGCTCGCGATCGACGACCGAGAGATAGACGCCGCGGCCGGCGAGCGCGGCAGGCTTGCCGAGCAGATAAGGCCCCACGAGCGGTGCGTGCATGGTGCGCCACGGAAAGACGCGCGTATGGAATTCGGCCGGCGGCATGGGCCAAGCCCACGTGCTCATTATCACAAGGGCGCGAATCCGATCCTGGTTGGAGAGCGCCATGGCGAGGCCGGTCGGGCCGCCCCAGTCGTGACACACCACCGTGAGCCGACGGAGATCGAGCTGGCGCACCAGGGCGACGAGGTTGGCCGCATGCCCATCGAGCGTATGGGCATGCTCGCTCGTAGGCTTCTCCGAGAGACCGAAGCCGATCTGATCCGGCACGATGACGCGATGGCCCGCCGCCAGCAGCGGCGGGATCGTCTTGCGCCAGAGGTAGCCCCAGGTGGGATTGCCGTGGAGAAGAAGGACCGGATTGCCCGCTCCCTCGTCTACGTAGTGCATGCGCCAGCCATTGACGCGCGTGAAACGCGGGCGATAGGGCCACTGCGCCAATGCGGCTGCGGGGAGCGACACGGCGGAACGCGCTTCTGCTACTGTCATGTCGTGTCGCTCCGATCGTCGAATGGAATTGCGGTGCTCGCTTCAGGCCGGCCCAACCCACGGCGCAGGTACGATGAAGCGTGTGCCTGCCGTCTTGTAGCCGTTATGGGTGCTTTCCAACGCAGCTGATCGCAGCGCCCGCAGGAATGCGCCGGCCACCGTTGCGTTCCAGAACCAGCTGTTGACCTGATGGCTCGATGGCTGGGGACCGATGGCCTGGGCCGCCTCGCCATAGAGCGCCTTGATGTCATCGGCGATGTAGCGGACGACGACCGCCGATGAGAGGCCTGGCACCGGGCTCTCCGGGATGTCGCCAGCGAGAAAGCGCGTCGCAAACGGCACCCACTCCGCGATGTCGAGCCGCGAATTGCCGACCAAAGTCTTCCCGAACCGGTGCCGTGCCGCTTGCCCATGCAGGTCAACGGCCGCGATCTCAGCCGTGAGCCGCGACTGCCACTCCGCCGAAGTCTTCGGTAGAGGTCGTGGCAGCGGAGGCACTACGACCTGCAGCGTCCAGGCCGGGTTGTCGCGCATGCTCGGCGCATCGTCCGGGAAGTCCTCAAGGATCACTGGCCCACGCTCGCGCTCGAGCAGAGCCAGGGCCGCGGCGAGGATACGATGCTGGAACGCCGGATTCTCGGCCTCGCCGAACGGCCGCCCAAGCGGGAACGGCACCCAGAGGCCCCTCGGTGGCCGTGTCTTCTCCATGTGCGGACGGACGAGGCCTACTACGACGGTTGCAGTGCCCCGGCGTTCGATCTTGTGTGCGAGCGCGCTCACGGCGCGCGTGCAGAAGGGTCAAACAGGACAGAGCAGGACGGCGTCGACATTCTCCCGCTTCAGCCGTCCGCTGATCGCGTCGGCCGTCAGCGTCATCGTCACAGGATCGGTCGAGCCCATCACAGAGTAATGCGTCTTCGCGACCGACCCGATGCGGCCCGCCGTCGCCAGCTCGCGAAGTCGGTCGATCGGGTAGGCGACATTGATGTCGCGCGCGGTGGCGTGCCGATCGAAGTTGATCGAGATGTGGCTCATCAGCATGTCGGCCGGCGCCAGCGCGGACGGCAGCTCGCGGAACTCGGTCGTCCCGGCCTCGAACGGCATCTCCGTTCGCCGATGCAACGCGGCGCTCGTCAGGATCGCGATGCGGCTATGAGGCAGCGGTTTCGGTCGCACCCACGGCTCGCCGTCGAGCGCCGGCATCGCGAGGCCGATGATGGCGTCGCGGGTGGGTTGCGGAATGTCTTCGATACGGGCCACGGTTTGCTCCTAAGAGTAGCGTCTTGTCGTTTCGTCGACGCGGTCGCCGCCAATACGGCGCTTACGACGCCAGATGACGGAACATGTTGCGCCGCGTCTCCTCGTCGATCTCGGCCTTGAAGGGATGACGGTCCTTCAGCGTTACAGCCTTCTGCGCAGCGGGGCGGGCCGCGATATCGTCATGGAAGCGCTTGACGTTCGGATACTTCGCCCAGGCGTCGTCGCCCATGATGAACGGAGCCATGCGTGACCAGCTCCAGAAGCTCATGTCGGCGATGGTGTAAGTGTCGGCGACGAGATACCGGTGTTGCGCCAGCCGGTCGTCGAGGATCTTGAAGTGGCGGTTGGCCTCGAACTGGTAGCGCTTCTGCGCGTAGGGCACCTGCTCGGGCGCGAAGTGACGGAAATGCACGGCCTGACCGCAAAAGGGACCCACACCGGTCGCGACGAACATCAGCCAGGACAGCAGCTCGGCACGATTGGCGGCGTCTGCTTGCGGCAGGAACTTTCCCGTCTTCTCGGCGAGGTAGAGCAGGATTGCGTTGCTGTCGAAGACGGTGATGCCGTCATCGATGATCGAGGGCACCTTGGCGTTGGGGTTGACGGCGAGATACGCGGGGTTGAACTGCTCGCCGCGGCGCGGGTCGACCGGGATCGCCTCGTAAGCGAGCCCCATCTCCTCCAATGCGAGTGCAATCTTGGTGGGGTTGGGCGAGCCGTTGAAGTAGAACTTGATCATGAGCGTTCTCCCTGAGGTGAGCTGTCGGCGACGCCGTCGACGAGAATGAACTCGAAGGTGGCGCAGTCCTTACGATGCGTGATGATCGCCTGGTAGTCGGCAGAGCGGTAGCAGGCTTCGGCTGTCGCAAAGTCCGGAAATTCGGCGATGACGATGCGCCGGCCCTCCGCGGGGCCTTCGAACGTGATGACCCTGCCTCCGCGGGCAATGTGCCGGCCGCCGAACTTCGCCAATACAGCGGGCGATCGTGTTGCGTAGTCCTGGTAGGCGACAGGGTCATGTACGACGGCACGTACGATGAAGTAGGCAGCCACGTTGCGCGCTCCTTCAACATCTGGCTGGAACGAAGGCTGCCGGGGCGGGCCGCAAGAACGCTGCAATGCGCGCGACCAGGCCAACGGCCGCCAACAGCCCGATCGTCACCAGGGCGAGACCCGTGATCTGCATCTGGTCCGGCCATTCGCCGACGAGCGGGATGCCGATCAGGATCGAGATCGCCGGCACGACGGCGGGGAACAGCACGGCACGACTGACGCCCAGAATGGCGATCGCCTTGCTATAGGCGAAGAGCGTCACGACACCCTGGATCAGACCTTGTGCGATGCCCTGCGCCAGCAGCGCATCGGCGGGCAGTGTCGTCAGGCGCCCGAAGCCGCGATAGGCGAGATAGCCCGGCACCACCACGAGCGCGGTCAGAACCGCGACCACGGCCGTTGCGCGCATGGGGTCGATGCGCCACTTGCGCATCAGAACGGTGAACGTGGCCCAGAGGAGGCTGGAGGTCACGAACATCAGGTCGCCAATCCAGGTCGTGTCGGTCACCGCGCTGTCGGTGAAGCCATGCCAACTGACGAGGACAACGCCGGCGATCACGGTCATGCCGCCCACCACGTGCCATCTCGTCAGGCGCTCGCCGAGGAGGGCGACGGCACCAAGCGTGCTGAGGACCGTGACCGTCGACGGCGCGATGACGGCACCATGGGCGAGCGGCGCATAGGCATAGCCGCCGGTTTGCAGGAAGGCGAATAGCGGGCCGCCCGTCAGTAGCAGCAGCAGGCCGCGCCGCCAGCCGATGCCGGCGAGTGTCGGCAGGCTCCATTTGATGAGGAACGGCAGCATGACGAGGCCGGCCACGGCGCCACGGGCGAGGATCATGTCGTCCGGCGCAAGGCCGCCAAGCGCTCCGGCGCGCGCCATCGCGAACGAGGTCGCCGCGCCGAGCGCCATGGTCATTCCGAAGGCATAGCCGAGAGCCAGCGAAGGCGGCGTCTGCGGTTGCTGGGTCGGGGTGCTCATGACTGTCTCCGTCCTGGTTCGCTATCGTTATCGAGACATTGCCTGCGCGCAGCGCACAGCATAAGTAGGCGCCGATACATGAGACTGATACGTTCTCCGCATGAGTGAGTGCTTCACCGCGGCTTCGCCGCCGTGCTGGCCGCAGTCTGGCCTAACAGCAGCTTCTTGCCCTCCTTCGTCACCGCGGGCCGCTGAGCCAGGGCCGCGCCCTTCTCATAGGCACGGACGACAGCTGGCCGCGCGCGCATTGCGACCGGCAAGCCGGCGATCGAGGACACCGTAGAGGCGGTTCGTCTCCTTGACGTCCATGGCGTAAGGAATGCGCTCCGGTGCGTACTGGACGAAATGGTGGTTCTGCCCTGCCTTCGGCCCGAGCCCGCCTACCTGCCAGAACACCCACTCGAGTGCCGTCTTGCGACCCCGGACTTCGTGGCTCATGAACCGCCCCGTCTTCTCGGCGAGGTCGACGAGGATCGCGCCCGACTCGAACACCGTGATCGGCTCGCCGCCGTCTGCTGGCGCGCGGTCGACGATGGCGGGCATGCGGTTGTTCGGCGAGAAGGACCGGAGCTCGGGCTTTAACTGGTCGCCGGCCGAGATGTCGACCGGCTTGATCTCGTAGGAAAGACCTGCCTCCTCGAAAAAGATCGTGATTTTGTGCCCGTTCGGCGTGGGCCAGTAGTAGAGGTCGATTATGACGTGTTTCCTTGATGCAGCCTGCCTTCGAGCTCGGCGATTCGGGCACGCAGAGCCGCCGTCGCGTGCTCGACGTCGGCGGCGGCCGTCGACGATCTCCTTGTCGACATCTTCCTCGAAGCCCACAGCGCGGATGGAGCTGGGCATCCGAAGCCCATCGCAAGGAAAGCGCACCAGAGGAGATCATCCTCGATCTCGATGCCACCGACGATCCGCTGAATGGCCAGCAGGAGGGCCGTTTCTTCCACGGCTACTACGATTGCTGTTGCTACCTGCCGCTCCACATCTTCTGCGGTCGCCACCTTTCGGCCTCGCGCGGAACCCGCGCCTCGAAGCGGCGATCGCGCCGGAACTCGAAGCCGTCGTCGAGGTGGCGCGCGACACCGGCATACCACTTCGCCGCTACAGCGACTTCCTGTGGGCCACCATCTCGTTCGTATGTCCGCCAATGCATGCCCTTCGGCTTGAGTGGGAATTGAGCGGCGGCAACGGCGCGGACTGGCTCGAGGGCGGCATCGGCAACGACACGCTGAATGGCGGTGCGGGATCCGATCAGTTCGTGTTCTTCGCCGGCTTCGGCACGGACACGATCGCGCGGGGCGGCTTCGGCGACACGGCGGGCGATCAGGATTTGCTCGTGTTCTCGAGCGCGGTCTTTGCCGACTATGCGGCCGTCCAGGCCGCGATGAGCACCGTCACCGCAGGTGTCGCCATCGCATCCGGTACGAACGTTCTCACCATCCAGGGCGTGACCGTGGCCTCGCTCGGCGCCGACGACTTCCGGCTCGTCTGATCGGCGCGTTCTTCTTCTAATGACCGTGCGGAGCCGCCGCGACGCAGCGCTCGCGGCGGGATCAGCGGCCGTCGCAGCGCGCCATCCTGGTCGAGGCGCCGGTCTCATCGACGAACACCAGTCGGGCCGGTTCAGAGGGCCGCACCAGAACCATTGGAGGTTGTCACGCGTACTCGATCATTCGGCTAACCTAAACAAGAAGCGAATGCATGTGGCAGCGGTTGATCGAAGGCATCTACATGCCACACGGCTACTTCCTCCTATGGGGGCTGTGGCTTGTCAGCCAACATGCGGGGTCGGATCTGCTGACCTTCAGCGCTCACTCGGCCATCCCCCTGGCGATCTGGCGGTTCGTAGCGAAGAGGCCAACCTCGAGATGAAGCGCCTCGCGCCATTGCCGCACTTGCCTCCCGCAAAGTTGACGCGTCACAGCACGAAATCCACCGCACCAAGAAGCGTATTGCGGCCAAGCAGCAGGATCGACAACTCGGCTGCTGCACTGTTGTTGGTATTTATCTCCACCAGCAGGTTCGAGCCGAACACGGTCTGCCGGATCTCGCCCGCCGAGAAAGAGCCGCCAGAATCCAGCACGAACGCCTGATCGCCACCAATCGTCGAGTTCGCATCGATTGCATTGAGCCAGATGCGGTCGCCCGCAGTGAAGTCGAGGATGCGGTCCCGGGTGGCCGACGTCACGCCGGACTGTGACAGGTTGGCGTAGTAGAAGTTGTCGTCGCCGAGACCGCCCGTCAGGTAGTCGAGGCCGTTTCCGCCGGTGAGGATGTCGGCGCCCGCAGCGCCATCCAGCCAGTTCGTGGCATTGTTGCCGACGATGGCATTGTCGAGAGCGTTGCCGGTGCCGTCCTTGCTTCCTCCGCCGGTCAGTGCCAGGTTCTCGACATTGTTGCCGAGGGCATAGCTGACGGATGATCTCACCGTATCGGTGCCGATACCCGCGGCCTCGACCACGACGTCGCCGATGTTGTCCACATAGTACGTGTCGTTGCCGAGACCACCGTACATGCGGTCGGCGCCCGCATGGCCGTCCAGGATATCGTTCTTCGAGGATTTGCCGTCTCCGATCAGGATGTCATTGCCAGTGTCTCCGTCGATCGTGCCTGACGTGTCACGCACGACGGTCACCGTCGCCGTATCCGAGCCGGTGCCCCGATAGGTGAACGCATGCGCGGGGCTGGTCGTGGTACCGGTATCGGTGACGTTCACGAAGCCTGGCGATAGTGATGCCGATAGATCAGCGGTCGACGTGATCGCACTTATCGACATCGGGCTCACGAGATCGACGTCGTTAGCGAGGAGGGCTGTCTCGTCGATTTGGAACTGTGCTGCGGAATTATAATTGTGGACCACGCGGTCGTCATTGGCCACCATCGAGCCGTCTGGCGAAACGTTCACAACGCGATCGGCAAACTCCAGTCGCTCGACCCCCACGACGAGATCTGTGCCGTCCCGATCGGCGACGGAGTCGGTCACTGCGATCACCTTGATGATGCCGGGGCCGGTGCCTGTCACGAGAGCTCGCGTAGCGAGGTCGAAGTATCGGGTAGCGAAGGTGTAGTCGGCGAAGTTGCCTGTAAACACCGCCCGGTCGAGCGCGCCGGCCGTGCCGCCGTCGCCCATCGAGCCGGCCTGCTCGCCCGTGGTCTGATTGACGCCATTGCGCCAGAGCTGCTTCACCTCGCTGCCGCCGAGCTCGAGGTCCTTGAACATGGCGCTCTTCAGCATCTCGGTGAAATGCTTTTGGTCGCCCCAGCCCATGGCGTCGAGCACGCCGTTGCTCTGAATGAAATTACGCTGCAGGCCCGTTGTCTCGTCGATATCCGTGTAGCCAAAGGCGCGGTGGCTCGCACCGTCGAAGTAGAGATCGTAATTGCCGGCGTACGTGCCGATCAACGCGTCCAATCGGATTCCGTCGCCGATGATCAGGTCGTTACCGGCACCACCCGTCATGCTGTCGTCGCCACTGCCGCCGATCAGCCAGTTGTTGCTGGCATCGCCGATGAAGGTGTCGGCGTTGCGGCTGCCGATGATGCCTTCGATCTGGGTGACGGCCGGGAACTGCGGGGCGCCGTCGATCGCAGGGAGCGGGTTCGCCTGATTGGCGAAATCGAAGTTGGCGCCAATGGAGGCCGCCTGCCAGTCCGACAGATCGAGGAGGTCGAAGCCGATACCTTTTCCATCATTGCCCGAGTCGTCGACGCCGTCGCCGCCGAGCACCTCGTCGCCACCGCCCGTGAGCGACTGCGAGAGGGGACCCGGCCGCAGGATGTCGTCGCCCTGCATGCCGGCGACGATGTCCTGGTCAGCGGCACCGACGATGAGGTCGTCGCCGTTGTCGCCCCAGAGCAGGTCGCCCACGACACCGCCGTCGATGTAGTCGTTGCCCTCGCCGCCGTGAGTGAACGCGTCCGTGTCGCCGCCGCCGAAGATGACGTCATCGCCCTCGCTGCCCGCAAGCTTGTCGATGCCGATGCCGCCGTCGACATAGTCGTTGCCGGCGCTGCCGATCACCTGGTCGACGCCGGCCGCCGCGGTGGCGCTCTGGCCGCCGTAGAGCACGTCGTCGTCGTCGCCGCCGTCGATCAGGTCGCCGCCGTCGTCACCATAGATGACGTCCTCGCCGGCCCCGCCGTAGAGCCGGTCGATGCCGGCGCCGCCGGAGACGACATCATTGCCGGCCTCGCCGTAGACCGTGTCGTCGCCGGCCCTCGCGAAGATGCGGTCGTTACGGTCGGTCGCGACGATGACCTCGTTCGAGTCGGCGCCGCTGTTCGGCATGCCGTCGAGCCCGAAGCCCGACGGATCGCCGGCCTTGGTCGCGGCGCTCGGCGGGCGCAGGTCGCGGATGTAAGACGTGCCGCCCACCGTAACCAGACCACCGTTGATGGCCGTGGTCGTACCACCGTCGGAGTAGACGCCGAGCGTAGGATGGGTCGCGAGCGCGTCGGCGTACTTGTGCTCGGTCTTTGGGTCGAGGACCGCCTGAGCGCCGAGATCATAGTACTGGTCGGCGTAGGCGAAGGCGCAACCGTTGAGGTGGGTGACGCCGGTCGTCCGCTCGATGAGGTCCTTGAACTGCTCGTCGATGATCTGCTGGCCGTAGGGAATGTTGTTGAGGCGCTGCAGATAGTAGAAGCGGTCGCCGTCCATCAGGCGGCCGATCTGGTCGACGAAGATGGTGTCGAATGTCTCACCCAGGAGGCCGCCGGTGACATGCGCCTCGGCCAGACCACCGAGCCAGCTATCGATCTGATTGAATGCGAGCGAGCCGTAGATCGTGTCGCTCGGGGAGTTCAGGAAGCTCACCGCGGTCTCGACGTTGTACCCGGAGCGGACGGCGGCGGCGAGGACCGCGTCGGCCGTCTCGTCGAGCGTGATGGTGCCGGTGCCATCGAGGATCTGGCCCGTGCCGGCATCGACGTGCCATTCCGCCACTTGAGCGTCCGTGAGCTGGTCGTTGGCGAGCGCGAAGATGGCTTGCGCGCGCGCAAGGTTGCCGTCGAACGCATAAGCGGCGACGAAGCTCACCAGGTTGTCCTGGTGAAGCATGTTGGCGCCGAAGTCGGCCCAGCTCGTGTAGCGCGAGAGCTGCAGCGCCTCGCGCATGTCGTTGAGCGTCGGCACGCCGACGTCACGGCCGCGCGCGATGTTGATCGCCGCGAGATCGAGGGGCTGGCCGAGGAGCCCCTGGTTCATGGCGGGGGTGAGGAACTCGTCGATCTCGTTGGCCTGCTGGTGCGTCATGCCGAGGGCGATGGCGCCCGCACCGACCGCCGCGAATTTCTCGGGCGACAGGAAGGCGCGCTCGAGGGCGACACGCATCACCGCGCCGGTGACGCTGCCGTTCGGGTCCATCAGGTCGATCGATTCCCGCAGCGTCGAGTGGCCGAAGCGATACGCCACCTGCGAGAAGTTCACGGAGATGGTGGAGTTCTCTCCGGAGTTGTAGCCGACGAACTCGTGCAAGTTGGGCGTGATCGTGCGCGCGAACTGGTCGACGGCCGTGTGCTGATACTCCATCTCCACCGTCATCTTGGCGGCGTTGAAGAGCATGTCGTCGTTCCAGGCGATCGATTCGTCGGCATAAACGTAATTGCCGGCGGCGTCGCGCTGGCCGGTGTCGACCTGCCAGGCATTGAGGAGCTGGTGGTTGTACGTATTGCTCGGGTCGAGGGCCGCCTCGCGCAGGTCGAGCTTGGCGATGGACTGCTTCAGGTTCTCGACCTGGTAATTGTGCTCCTCGTGGAACACGTGATGGACCGCGGTGAGGCCCATGTTCTCGTTCACGCGGCCGTCGCCCGCGACGTAGTGGTCGCCGACCGCAGCCATGAGGAGGTTGCTGACGGCGTCGTGGACGTCGGCGGGCAGCGTGTCGCTCACGCCGGGGGGAGCCTGCATGGACCGGATGCCGAAGTTGGCGAAGTCCACCCACAGGGCGAGGGCGCTCGCTCCCGTCAGGGTCACGGCATTCGCTCCCATGACCCCGGCAGGAAGGTCGAGGAGGATCGTGGTGCCGTCGTAGCTGAACGTGCCGCCGACGGCCTGTGCGGCCGTATTGAGGGTGGCGATGCTCGCCTGGAACTCGGCGCCCGCGTCGGGATTGAGCGCGTTCTCGAACCGCAGGTTGTCGAAGCGCGGGTTCATGTCGAGGAGCAGCGCCGCGCCGGACCCGACGGCCTGAATGCCGGCCGTGTTCGGGTCGCTGTCGATGACGTGACCGGTGGCGTCGCGGTTGCGGAGGTTGAGAACGTCCTCCCAGGTGAGGTCGTCGCGGCCGGTGGCAATGAGATTGGCGCGAAGCTCGTTCAGCGTCGGCAGCGTTGCGGTGGTGGTGTTGCCGAAGCCGTCGACCCAGGCGACGCTGGTGTGGCCATCGAACATGTTGGCGCCCATGCGCCAGCCGCTGCTCGGGTTGGCCGGATCATTGAGAACCCACTCGCGCAGCAGGCTCGTGAGTTGCTCGTGAGAGCCGTAGGTCTGGCTCTGGTCGATGTAGGGCGATGTGTGGTTGATCCACTGCGGCGTGCCGTCGGCGGTGAATCCCGACACGTCGGCGCGGCTGATGACGATCTTGGTCGCCGGCTGGCCGGTATTCGGGTCGATCACGCCATACATCGGATCGTCGGGCGCGAGATTGATCGTGATCTTGGTGCCGTCAGCGCCCTTGCTGATGAAGTCGAGACCATGGTCGAAGAACTGGCCGAAGAGAGCGAACCAGCCGTTGACGGGTGCGACGCCCGGATTGGTGCCGCCGATGAACCATTCCTGGTTGGTGTTGGTGGCCGGATCGGTGTCCGCGACGAAACCGGTGGCGGTGATATCGCCGTTGACCTGGACGGCGCGTTGTCCGTCCTGCTGCCCCAGCGCCTGGAGGAGGCCGTAGTCGGCGACCTTCTCGTAGCCGTTGACGTCTTTGACGAGATGGTTGCTGCCCGGGAGCGTTTCGAACGTCACGCCGGCCGTGGTGACCAGACGGCTGATCATGCGGGGCGTGTAGTCGACGACGCTTTGTGCAGGCGAGGACTCGTCGATTCCCTGCGTGGCGAGGTTGTCGCCGCGCTTGGTGTAGTCCGCCACTCCCGGCGAGTTTGCGAACCTCAGCGAATAGAATGCGTTCGGATCGGCATGGTCGAGGGGCTTGATGTAGCCATCGAAGATCACCGGCGTCGTCTGCAGGAACGGCTGGTCAGTGTTTCCCCAGGTGAAGTTGAAGAGGTTGTTGTGGAAGCCGTCGATGTCGCGCAGGCCAGCTGATGACGTGTAGGTCGGGAATGAGACGCCGAACTGGGCGATTGCTTCGGCGGGAGTGAGCCCGGCGCCGCTGTAGAGCAAGGCACCGTTCGCATCATAGATCGCGCCGGTGCCGTCCCAATTGATGATGACCTGGCCGTTGGCGTCGAACAGCGGGCGGAAGGCGATCTGCGACTGCATGAAGTCCAGATCGAGGATCGTGAACGGAAAAGGCTTCAGGGTCGACATCGAAGAGTTCCCTACATTGAGCGAGTTGTGCCGCTTGTCCGCCCACTCGCGTGGCTCCGCGGCCTTCGTCGGTAGAATTGATCGCCGAGTGGTGCGAGATCGGCCGCTGCACTGAGAGGCACCATCGGGCACCCAATCATTGATGTATCCGATCAAAGATGCAGATCTTTCGTTCTATGTAGTATTGGACTAAAGTCTAATTGAAGGGAGGTGCGATGCCATGCTACGGTTCGTGTTTGACAGCACCGAAGCTCGCCGATCCGGGCCGCCGAATTCTGCGGGCGCAGCTCCGAGGAGGTGGCAGTCTCTGCACAGATGTCTTGCTTGCGGCAATTTGCGGGACATCTTGACGGAAGGTGCCGCGTCAGCTTCTCAGAAGGTGCTCTTCCATGCGGCGGGACTCGCCGGAGTCAGCGTTGTCCGAACGTACGCCCTATGCTACGTTCAGCGTGCTTGCCCTAGTGGGACGCATCGCCGTTATCATTTTTGCGATAGAGGCGCTTATCATGGTCGCTCTCGGTGGCGGCCACCTCTCCTGGGGCGTCGTCGCGGAAGGCGTGTTCGATGCCACTGCCCTCACTCTGCTGTCCGCCCCCACCATTTATTGCTCGGTCGCCCGGCCATTCGTCAAAGCCGCCGAGGATGCGAGAAGGTCACTGGCCACGAAAGTCTCGGCACAAGCCCGGCAGGCGCTAGAGCTTAAAGCCACGCTGGGAGAGCAGGGACGGCTGCTGGCTCAGAACGAGGAGTTGCGCAATCGCCTGCAGGACAAGAGCAAGCAGATCGCCGAGATCAACGAGCGGATCCTACAGCGGATCGGCGCTGATCTGCACGACGGACCGGCCCAGCTTCTCGCCTACTGCCTGCTTCGGCTCAGGACCGCCAACGAGTCCTCGGAGGAGCTCCAAAATATCGACTCCGATCGCTTCGAAAAGATTCGCTTGGCGTTGAGCGAGGCACTGAGGGAGATCAGGAATACATCCACAGGGCTGTCCGATCCCAGGCTCGAAAGTGCCACACTGGAGCAAACAGTCCAGCGCGCTATCTCGATGCACGAGGCGCACACCGGCACGAAAGTCTCATTGTCACATAGCGAGGTGCCGTGGGCGCCACCCCTCTCCATACGACTGTGCATTTATCGCTTCGTGCAGGAAGGCCTTACGAATGCCTACCGCCATGCCAACGGCGCCGGGCAACGCGTCGAGGTAACAGGAGTTGATGGCCTGCAGATCAAGGTGATCGACGACGGTCCCGGCTACGACGTGGAAAATGCTACGCCGGGCCTCGGTCTTACTGGCATGAGAGCCCGCATCGAGGCGCTCGGCGGACGACTGTCGATTTTTTCCTCGTCATCGGGAACGACACTGAGCGCTACATTCGCGGACAAATTGGCGGCGGGAGATTGAGAACGATGGGCAGCAGATTCAAGATCTGTGTCGTGGACGACCACCCCGTCGTGAGAAGGGGCGTGGCAGAGACATTCGCCGAAGAGGCCGACATGGACGTGGCGGGCGAGGGCGAAACGGCAGAGGACGCCGTTCGACTCGCATCTGAACTGAAGCCCGATCTCATGGTAGTCGATGTCAGCTTGCCAGGTGGTGGCATTGATGCCGTCCGCAGGATTGCCGCATCCGAACCGGCCATCCGGCTAGTGATGCTATCGATCCACGAGGACGCGGCTGTTGTGAAGGCCGCACTGAAGGCGGGTGCCCTCGGCTACGTATCCAAAGGTGTCAGCGGCGCCGACCTCATCGCAATCGCGCGGAAGGTGCTCGCGGGAGCTCGATGCGTAAATCCAGAGCTCGCGGCCCGCCTTTTGCTGGGCGACGAGGCCCCCGGCTCTGCCCCGGACCGCTCCGGTCAGCTCGGTATGCTCACCTCGCGGGAGCAGCAGATCCTGAGCCTTCTGGCCGACGGCAGCAGCAACAACGAAATCGCGAAGCGGCTCGAGCTGAGCGAGAGCACGGTGAAGCATCACATGACGTCGCTAATGCAGAAGCTAGGTGCAAAGAGCCGGACCGAGGCCGCGCTTATTGCTTCCAGGATGGACATATCCGATCGCTGACCCGGCGCAATGGCAATCGAAGGGGTTGGCGACAGTTGACGGCAAAGCAAAGCTCTGCAGGCGAAGGGCAGCGTTGCGGGGCCATCGCCTTCGAGGGGTCGGTGATGGTGACGCCGGCGCAACTCTCCATGCTCGTCGAGGGAATCGATTGGCGGGCACCGCTGCGCACCGGGCAACCGATGGTCGCGGGCTGAAAATGCGCCTGAAGCGGTCGGTCGCGACGATCCGACTCAGGGGGCGCCTCGGGCTGCGCGACTAAACCTCGGGCCACGCTGCTCTCGCCCGATAGGCTGCCGCACGACGTTTGCCGCGCTGAAGGATTGGCTGATCGCGAAGGATCCCGAGCTCGTTGCCAAGATCGCCGAGCTCGAAGCCGCTAAGAACGGCCTCCTCGTCACGCAGCTCACGATCGAGAAGCTGAAAGCCCAGATCGCGAAGTTCCGGCGCGAGAGGTTCGGTGCGAGCTCCGAGCGCATGGAGCGCGTCATCGCCCAGCTCGAGCTGGCGCTCGATGAGGCCGAGGCGTCGAAAGGCGAGATCGCGGCGCCGGCCGCGGCGACGGCTGAGCCGGAGGCGACACCTGACGCGGAGGCGGAGCAGGCCACGACGCCCGATGCCCCGGCCACGGCGAAAAAGAAGCGTCGGACGCTGCCGCCCGAGCTGCCGCGCCGCGAGGTGATCCATCCACCTGACGACTGCCCGCCACCCGGCGAAGGCCAACGCCCAACTGCGGTGCGAGCCTCGCAAGTCGGCCCTCGGCGGTCAGACGGAGCATTGGCTCGGCTTAATTGGGTTCATCCGATAGCCTCATGGCAACGCTCGTCGCACTGCAGCGTGCCGCGCTCCCAACAGCAGGCGGCTTAGCAGCAACGACGAGTAGCGGTCGTAGTAGCCGGTAATGACGAGCCGCGTCTCGGCCACCTCGGCCGCCCTGGTTCCCGCCGGCAGCTCGAATCGCACCTCGGCCTCCTCGCCGGCATAAACCCGGAGCGGGCCCGAACCAGAATGGACGGCGTGCTCAGGCCCTGCCGCGACCGGCGCCAGATCGTGCAGCGTGCCGTCGCCGAAGCGGATAACGGCACGGATGGCGCCAAGGTGCGCAACCTCCAGCTCCTCCTCGGCGATGAGGAAGCGCGGTACCCAACCATCGAAGCGCACCGACTCGGTCTGCGTCCGTTCCCGGCCGTTGGCCGCATGGATGATCTTGCCGTGCCTGAGCCAAGCCTCGCCGGATGCTGGCCAAACGTAGAGCACGGGGCACGAGCCGGCCCCACCGTCGACAGTGAAGTGGATGGCGTCGGCGACCCGATGCGTGAAGGAAAGGCGCTCGCCCGCAACCTCTATGCCGCCGAGCGCCCATTCCGGGCCGAAGGCATAGTAGCGCTCCTCCGGCTCGCTGTGTGACGTGAAGGCTTCGCGCGTCTTCACCATGCGGTAGGAGTCGGGCTCCGTGCCACGCCGCTGGTCGGCCCGGATCGACGCCGATACGACCAGGTTGAAGCGCGTACCGGGTCTGGTGGCCTGGATGCGCTCATAACGTCGTTCCGCATTCATCTTGGACTCTGCTCGCCCCTTCGTGGTCTCGGCATCCTCCTCCAAGTGCCGGTGGGCCGGCGAGAAGTTGAGGCGCAATGGAACAACCAGCGTCTCGCCGGGGGCGAGCGTAGCCGCAGGCCTGCCGAGCACATCACCTCCTTCGGCGGACGGACCGTCCCGCCCGACTTCGCGCAGCCCCCGGCCGGCATGCGCCTTGCCGCGGTAGCCGTCGATCGTCACCGGCTTGCTCGAGGCATTATGGACGAAGGCCACATCGACGCTGAACTCCACGGAATTGAGGGAGAAGTTCATGAACAGGCAGCCTTCGCCGGCGACGAACGAGGAGAAGTTCCGGAACTCGGTTGGCAGCCCATCGGCCGTCAGGTAGCGAAGCAGGGCCAGGGCCTTCATGCTGTGCGCGGTGCGTGTCGTGCGGTACTTGCGATCCTCGCCCGTGACCAGACGGTTGTAGCGCTCGAGATTGCTCTCCAGGTTGTCGAGGTCGACCTTGGTGAGATAGCGCCAGCCTTGTAGCTGATCGAAGAGACTGTTTGTGTCGCTGCCAAGCTCATGGCCGGCGTACCGCAGCTTGAGCGATGGTGGGAACGTCGGCCTCTGGATGATGTGCAGCATCTCGTCGACGAGCGGCCCTTCGAGGTGCAGCGGTAGCCTGACCGTCTCTACCACGCCGGTCGCCGTCGGCTGGGCGGAACCTGTAGGCTCGTCCGGTCTCTCCTGCCCGAAAACGCCGAATGAAACGCCGGCCCCTTCCCCAGGCGCTGCGCTGTAGCGCTCGGCAATCGCAAAACGCTGCACCATGCGGCGGTATTCCACGAGAACAGGGTTCTCGAGCACCTTGAGCCGGCCGTAGACCCGCTCGGTCCATGGCGCCTTGCCGTTGTTGAGCAGCACGCCGGCGCCGCTCTCGTCGAGGCGCTGGAAGCGCACCTGCAGCTTGACCAATGGGTCGCGCTCAAGCGCACAGGCAAGCTCGCGCAGCCGCACCATCTGGCCGGCCGAGACGCTCACCTGTCGTGTTTCGCTGCGGCATTCCGCGGCCACGGCGGAACGTCCACTCACGCCCGCCAGAAAGGCTGCCGTGAAGAGGACGAGGCAACGTCCCGAAGACGTCTCGGTTCTCATGGCACCACCGGTGAAAGATACGGCCGTTGGAATCTTGTTAACGATCTTAGACCGCTGCTCGATCAAGCTCAATCTCGGCGAACAGCGCGACGCGACGCACGGCTACTCGAGGGTGCGCAACAGCTGGTCCGAGCGGTCTGAGCGGGCCGGGATGTACTTGGGCGTCGGCACATAAGGCAGCTCTCCCGGATGGCGCGACCTGAGCAGGTTGGCCGGGCTGCCCGGATCGCCACGGTTGAAGAAGGTGTTGGTGAGGAACGAGGCGATCCATGGAATATCGATGCGCCGCGCCTGCTCCGCCGCGCGCGTATCGGTGCGGGGCTTCGACAGCGCATTGAGCAGCGCGAACGTGAAGATGCCGTTGCCCTGCCGGTCCCCGGGGCGCTGCCGGTTGTAGGCGGCCGCCGGCAGCTCGAACGCCTCCTGTCCGACATCGCTCGAGAACAGGAAATGCGTATCGAGGGACTGGCCCTCGAACTCGGTGCGCATGAGCTCCGGCGAGAACGGCTGCGCGATTGCGAGTCGCGCTAGCGAGCGGCACGCATCGACGATGATCAGCTTGCGCGCCGGGATCTGGCGCAAGAGATGCAGCAGCTCTCGGCTCGAGAGCCCATTTGCCGCCATGACCTTCAGATCGCGCTCGTTTCGGATAGGCTGAGTGGCATCGGCCGTGAGCAGCACGGTGCCGCCCCGTCGGTTGGGATCGACGATGCCGTGCCCCGAGTAGGTCATCAAAAAGAGGTCGTCGCCGGGCTCGCTCCGATTCAGATCGGCGATGTCCTGCGCCACTTTCATCAGCGCGGCCGCGATCTGAGCCTTGTCTGCGGTGCGCCGCCTGACGTAGGCATGCGCCGCGAGCGGGGTGAGCTCGGCCTCGGCCCCGGCAAAGGCCGAGACGGCGAGATCGATGCTGAGCCGGCTGTAGTCCGGCGGCAACGGGCTCGCTCTCCTCGTCACACGGCGCTCGAAGTCGCCGATGAACAGGCTTGCGATATCGATGGCGTCATTCTCGGGGAAGCGCAGATCGAGGCCGGAGCCCCGACTTGCACGCGACACGCCGATGATGAGCGCCCAGAGGCGGCGCGGCGGCGGCGGTGCCGGCAGACCCACCCATTTCGTGGGATGGCAGCTGTCCGGTTCCGGCGCCCCGTCGACGTGGAAGCAGAGTTGGATATCGGCGCCCGTCTGCAGGCGGGCTTTCGCCGGCAGCACGACGTCGAGCGTGACGGCGCGCGGGATGCCAGACTGGCCTTCGTCGAGCTCGACACTCTCTCCGGCCGGCACCGCGCGGCCGGCGTAGACCATCGCGAGCGGCGTCTCGTCCCGGAGCTTGACCGCTAGTCGCCGGGTCCGGCGCTCGCCGTCGCCGACGACGAGGCGCAGCGTCGCCTGCTCGCGGGAGAAATTGCGCTCCTGGGCGCTGTTCGTCAGCTCGATCAGCGGAACCGGCTTTTGCTCGAGCCTTAGCAGGTCCTCGTCGGGGCCGGCAGGCAACGCAGCCTCGCTCGAGCCCGGCGGCCGCACCGGCGGGTCTGCGGCGTGCCGGATCGCGTCGCGATCGATGTGTAGGAGCAGGCGGTGAAGCTCCGTCAGGCCGACCTGGCCATCCTGAAGCGTTCGCTGCCATTCGAGCTTCAGATCGCTGTCCATGTCGCGCGCATAGTGGCCGCTCGGGCGCCAGGCGGCCCAGGTCCATTTGCCTGGCGCGGCCTCGGAGAGGTGGACGGTAAGGAGCAACTCGAGCCGGCAACCGGAGAGCCCGTCCTCCATGCGCCACCAGCGAAGCGTCCCGTCGGCGTGTCCCGAAATGACGAGCCGGCCATCCGCCGTGACGTTGATCCGGTAGGCCTCCTCCGTGACGGGCTCGCGGCATAGCACCCTGGGCATGCCTTCGCCAAAATCGACGACGCGGATGTGCTCGCTGCTGGCCAGCACGAGTTGCTTGGCTTCACGCCGCACCGCGACAGCCCTGAGAACCTCGTAGGGTCGGACCTCGTCTGCCGCGAGCTGCCGTCCAAGGATGCGCGGGGAGCGGCCCTGCACGTTACGCCAGCCTTCGATCAGGTTGCGGCCCTGGTCCGGATCGATGGTTGCCGTCCCGCTACTTGCCGCCACCGCAGTGGGGCCGGCGAGGTCGAAAGTGACGAGGCGCGTCCCACCGGGGGCGGATGCGTAGTCCTCCGCCTCAATGCTGCGACCGTCAGCAGATATGCGGAAGCGCCGGTCGCTGTCACGGAGGTCCAATGCCTGGTTGGCCTGATCGAGGAGCGCGCGGCCGGCATCCTGCAGCGGTCGTCCACCGGCGTCAACGGCAGCCACGCGCCGCTGTGACAGGATGAGAAGGCCGCCACGCCTCGGCATGGCGGCAACATCGATGACCCGTTCGCTGCCGACGGGAATAAAGCGCGGCTCCACTGAGGCACCCTGAGCGGCGGCGGCCGCAGGCCAGCGCACGAGGCACATTGCACCCGACCCAGACGGCTGCCCGCTCACCGTCACGAGAAACGCGGGCCGCACGGTCTCGCAGGGAAATGCGCCCGCCCCGATCAGATACTCGCCATTCGCGTCGCGCATCCAAGCCACTCGATCGAGGCTTGCCTGCGCCATGTCGCGCACCTCTGGTCCGCCCTGCAGATAGGCGGCCGACCGCAGCATGTCTTCCCTGATCTCGAGTGGCCGGCGCAGCGGGGCGAGCGACACCGCATCGAGCACGGCCATGCGCAGCCTGAGCGGCGGTGCATTGCGCCGGTCACGCCGGTCGCCGACGAGCAGCTGTCGCCCGTCCGGACTTGTTGCGATGCCCGACGGCCGTTCGAGGTCGACGTCCTGCGGTCGCGCGTGTGCGCGCAGCGCCACCGTCTCCTCTGCCTTGTCGTAGACGCGGACCCCGCTGTCGCCGGACGTGACGAGATAGGGCTGCCCATTGCGGGGAGCCAGAAAGGTGACGCCCGTGGTATCGGGCAGCGCCTCGCAGCGCGCATCGTTCGACCGGCAGCAGCGGTCGGCGCCAGCCTCGCCCGCGTAGCCGACGTCGTCCTTGAAGGCGAGTTGCCAGTTGCGCGTCGTCCACACACGCACCCCACAGCCACTGGAGAGAACGGCAGCGAGGTGCGCTCCGTCGGGTGAAAACTTGAGCGACTGCGGCCTCGTCGCGATGTCCCCAGCCCGGCCGTCGAGCACGGTGACGATGCGGCCCGAAGCCCGGCGGAGGATGAAGATGCGGCTCGAGCCCGCGGCATTGCGTGTGCCTGAAGCATCGAGCAGCGACGGCACGCTGTAGGCGACGAACTCCGCATTGGGACTGATCGCGACGGCATGCGCTCGCTTGTTCTCATGATGCAGCAGCGGCACGCGGGCAGAGGTTGCGAGCCGCGCATCAGCGAGCGGCCAGATCGTCACGGCCTTGCCCGCATGCGAGGCGACGGCAAAGCCTTCGCCGGCATCGATGTCGACACGCCAGACGGGCCCTGCGAAGGGCGACGCGATGCGGATCGTCGGTCGGCCGGGGTCCGGCTGCCGCTGAGCCTTCGCAGAGGTGCCGGCGGCGAGGAAGCAGACGATTGCGGATCCAGCGAGCAGGGGCAGCCATCGGCCCATCGCCCCGCGCCGCGACAGCGCCCTGCGCGCCGATGACAACGAGGACGGCCGCGTTGCCGGTGCCCCTTCGGGTGATCCCGCTCGGCTTACCTTAATGCCATGCATTGTACGTCGCTCGCGGCTTGGTCAAGATGGAGCATGGAAGGTATCTCGCGCCGGTACCGTCGGCCACAAGATAGCTGCGCCTCGCCCATAGAGCGCGACCCACGAAGGCTGGTGACGCTCGTTGAGCCTGAAGTGGCGGCGCGCGGACCGCTTGTCTCGGAGACAAGCTCGATGAGGGCGGAACTTCTCCCGTAAGACGACCACCTTTATGGTCTCGAGGGGGTCCTGCTCCGGCTCAGCTGATTGTCGGTATTGAAGTACTATATTCGCCATCAAGCTGGCAGCAGGCTCACTTGGCGTTGCATCAGGTGCAGCGGCCTATGCGCGGACACCAGCGACGCTACTGGTGATTGTGCACCTGAAACGAGCACCCGAGCACTGGGCTACCTCCTTGTACGATGTGACTATTGCCGGAACCCGAAGGGAGAGCGGCTCGTTGACGTGCTTAAGAGGCTCCTGGCCCTCGGCCGTCGCCTCTGGCGCGCCACAGCAGGACTGGTGTATCTCAAGCACACAGGAGGACTGGTGGATATCGAGCAAATGTTCTTTCAAAGCTGGACAGAGATTATTCGGACGATCCTGATCGGCGGCCTCGCATATATCGTGTTGATTTCGTTCCTGCGCATATCCGGAAAACGCACTTTAGCCAAGCTGAATGCTTTCGATCTGGTCGTCACCGTGGCTCTCGGCTCGACGCTTTCATCGATACTCCTCGATCAATCGATTACTCTCGCTGAAGGGGCTGCCGCGCTCGCCGTGCTGATCCTCCTGCAGTTCGTCGTAAGCTTCCTCTCCGTTCGGTGGAAGAAATTCGCGAATTTCGTGCGCTCCAGTCCGTCCACACTTGTTGTGAACGGACAATGCCGGCTGGCAATCATGCGCGACGAACGTATCACCGAGGAGGAGGTCTTAAGCGCCATCCGCGCCAGCGGCGGGCATAGCCTCATAGACGCACGCAGTGTCGTCCTCGAAAGCGACGGTTCGGTCAGCGTAGCACTGCATTCAGAGGACGCTCCGGCGTTAGCATCCGGTGAGTGCCGCAGGGGCGGCCAATGTCAGGCCGCGCAGCTGACCACCGCGCTCGCCTGCCGCCAGTTCCACGGCAGCAGCTCGTCGAGCCGATGGGCCGGATGGCCGGCGATGCGGGCGAGGACGTCGG
>JANRJI010000106.1:0-24747 GCA_033764055.1 Hyphomicrobiaceae bacterium | reverse complement strand
ACGGCCCAGTCGTTGTCCAGGCCGATGCCCTTGCCGAACTCACCTTCGGTGCCAAGCAACCTCTTCACCTCGGGATTGGTGGAGTTGAGCATCTCGTCGACGTTCTTCTGCGTGACGCCGAGCTCCTCCGCATTGAGCAGTGCGAAGTAGACCCACTTGGTGAGGGTGAACCACTGGAAGTCGCCCTGGCGGACGGACGGCCCGAGCGGCTCCTTGGAGATGACCTCGGGCAGCACGACGTGCTCGTCCGGGTTCTTCAAGCGCAGGCGCTGCGCATAGAGGCCCGACTGATCGGTCGTGTAGACGTCGCAGCGGCCGGCGTCGTAGGCCGCGTTGACCTCGTCGGTCTTCTCGAACACGACCGGCTTGTAGGTCATGTTGTTCTGGCGGAAGTAGTCGGCGAGGTTGAGCTCGGTGGTGGTGCCGGTCGCGACGCACACCGACGCGCCGTTGAGCTCCTTGGCCGATTTCACGCCGAGCTTCTTCGGCACCATCAGGCCCTGGCCGTCGTAGTAGGTGACGCCGACGAAGGCGAGGCCCATCTGGCTGTCGCGGCTCATCGTCCAGGTGGTCGTGCGCGAGAGCACGTCGATCTCGCCGGACTGCAGAGCCGTGAAGCGCTCCTTGGCCGTCGTCGGCTTGAAGTTGACCTTTTTAGGGTCGTTGAAGATGGCCGCGGACAGCGCGCGGCAATAATCGACGTCGAGGCCCGACCAGTTGCCCTTGTCGTCGGGGAAGGCGAAGCCGGGCGTGCCCGTGCCGACGCCGCAGTTGATGCTGCCGCGGGCCTTCACCGTATCGAGGGTCTTCTGTTGCGCGAGTGCGTTGCCCGCAAGGCCGGCAAATGCAACGGCGCCTGCCAGGCTGATACCAGTCAGCAGTTTCATTGGATCGTATCTCCCTTTTTTCGAGCTCCGGGACGATTTCATTCTGACCATGTCGCGGTCTGGGACAATGCCGGGACCGAGCAATAGTCATTTCTGGCAACGACGTCTCATCGTCAGTGGTTCAGGATCTGCGAGAGGAACAGCTTGGTCCGCTCCTCGCGCGGACTGGCGAAGAATGTCTTGGGTGGTCCCTGCTCCACGATCTCTCCGCGATCCATAAAGATGATCCGGTCGGCCACCGAGCGCGCGAAGCCCATCTCGTGCGTGACGACCAGCATCGTCATGCCTGAGCTGGCGAGCTCGATCATGACGTCGAGAACCTCCTTGATCATCTCGGGGTCGAGGGCGGAGGTGGGCTCGTCGAACAGCATGATGCGCGGGCTCATGCACAGCGACCGTGCGATGGCGACGCGCTGCTGCTGGCCGCCCGAAAGCTGACCCGGATACTTCAGTGCCTGCTCGGGAATCTTGACGCGATTGAGATATTGCATCGCGATGCGCTCGGCCTCGGCACGCGGCATCTTCTTGACCCACGTCGGCGCGAGGCAGAGATTGTCCAGCACAGTGAGGTGGGGGACAAGGTTGAAAGATTGGAACACCATGCCGACGTCGGCGCGGATGCGATCGATGTTCCGCAGATCGCTCGTCAGCTCGGTGCCCTGAACGACGATCCTGCCCTGCTGGTGCTCCTCGAGGCGGTTGATGCAGCGAATGAGCGTCGACTTCCCCGACCCGGACGGGCCGCAGATCACGATCTTCTCGCCCTCGGCAACGCACAGGTTGATATCCTTGAGGACGTGGAACTCGCCGTACCACTTGTGTACGCCGGTCATCTCGACAGCCGGAATGGCATCGCCACGCGCAACCGGGTCTGAATCCGCTGTGCGGACCGTCTCCATGCATCCTCCGGGACTTCTGCGACGGATTGCCGACTTGCTCGCCGGTCTTTCGACGATTTGCAGAGTATGCGCCCTATCACCGACGCGCAACACGATTGAAAGGGCATCATCCGAGCATCATGCCCATCGTCCAGGCACAGGGCTGCCTAGCGGGCCGGCGTCACATGACGTTGTGACTGGCGAAGTTCAACCGGATGTTGTATCAGTTATCCACAGGTCGGGCGTCGGTGTGGCGATCGGCTGGTCAATGCGTTGCGTGTTGCGTCCTGGTCATGGATCGACGGATGCTGCAGCGGCTTCGCAGAACTGGTTCGGCAGGGGCACGCGCAACGCGCACTCGGCGTTGGGCAGGCGAAGCCTTTTTGCCTCAGCCGCCGCTTGAGATCTCGGATCGAGACAGCGCGGTCGCCTTGAACGGTGCGGCCCACGGTGCGGCAACCGGTCTGCGCCTGATGCTGCCGGTCGTGACCGTCGCCGGTGCGATTGCTGTGCTGGCACTTCAGGAGTCCGCGCCACGCCGTTGGGTGCCTGCGAGCCCTGAGCTCGAGCGAAAGACCCACGAGATCCTGCCACCGCACCTCCTGCATGGTGCATGGCGCGACATGGGGCCTTATATCACGTCCGGACCGAACCCGGTGGAGCCGGTGGGGCCGGTGGAGCCGGAGCCTGACACCCCCGCAGCAGCGGGAACGCCGGCCGGGAGCCCGCCCTCGCCGACGCCCGCCGCGCCAACGGAAGTCACCGCGACGAGCCCGGATGTCGTCGTCAGCGACCTCGGCGCCACGGGCGAGGCCTCCGAGACTGTCGGAGGTGCAACAGCGTCGCCTGATACGTCCGAGACGCCCGAAATGACGCTCCCTCCTCTGGTGCTCCTTGGCGCGCCGCTGCTTTCAGCCGCCGTCGAGACGAGCGAGGCGCTCCTGCCGGCTTGGTGGATCGACATCAGCCTGGATGGCGCGTTGGCGCTGCCGCCCGACAGTGCTCCATCCAGGAATGAGGCCGCGCCTGTGCGCGCTGAGAGTGAGCGTGCCTCGCAGCCGATTGCAGAGGCGACGACGACCGCTGCTTTGCCCCAGATCACGCCGTCCGACGTGCATCTTCAAACGTCACGGGAAGCGCCAGCCGATGCGCTCCCGAATGTCCCCGAGGAGACGGCGCCGGACGAGGCCGGTGCCATCTCCGACCTGCCCCCACTGCCACGGCGCAAGCCGCAGTGGATTATCGATGATGCGAAGCGCCGAGCGAAAGTTGCCGAGCGCTCTCAGCAGCGCCAGCGCACAACCCAACCTGCCGCGCGCCCACAGCCGGCAGCGGCCACGCGTGAAGCGAATCCTGCGCCGAGGATCGTGGAGCGCGAGTTCCGCAACCTGGAGCGAAGCTCGCCCTGACCTCGATGCTTCAGAGCACCCGCTCGATGGCGATGGCGCGGCAATCCATCTCGTACTCGAGCTCGACCACCGGCGGCCGCGCCAGATGCCACGTCACGCCGTTGCGCGCGGCACCGCGCGCGACGACCTCGGACCCAAGAAAGCCATGGATGTCATGGACGGTGTAGACCTGCGTCGCGGTCGTCCCCGACCAGTCGAAGCCGAGCAGTCGCATGCGCCGCTCCATCTCGCCGAGAACGGCGCGGGCCTTGTCGGCCATCGCATCGGGACTCGTCTCGCCGCGCCGGACGATGTGGTTTCCGTAGGCGCCCTTGCCTTCGGGTGCCTCGCCGCTGCCCGAGTTGACGAACGTCGCCATCGCCTCCCGGGGGGCAGGAACCGTATAGGAGAACGCGTAGAAGCCGGGCGCGGCAGGCGCGCCGATCAGCGGGCAGACGTTGGACCTGGCGACAGGATTGAATTTCGTCGCTGCATCGTAGATTCCCCACTTTGCGAGAGTCTCGCAGTAGTGCTGGTTGAAGGCGATGAAGCCGGCCTCGCTGAATTGTCCGGGGGAGCGCAGCTCACAGGCGCAAAACGCTGTCAGCGGCCGTCCGATCGACGTGAGATGGGCCTCCACCCGGGCAAAGCCCTCGGCGAGCGGCACTTGGCGCCGGAACGTGACCCGCTCGATCGCGAAGCCGGGCTCGGCCGCCACGCCGCCCGAGTACTGGAACACGCCCGGTATCGTCCGGTAGCCGCCGGGCTCGAAACGTCTGACGTCTGTCATCGCCTGTCTCCGTCCTTGTTCTGAGCCATGTCGGCACTCGCTCCGGGATCGCTGCGCCTCACATCCTGTCGGCTGACGATCTCGCCCGAAAGCCCGGCGAACCGACCGCGCATCTTCAGCGTCTCCTTCTGCGAGGACAGCTCCGCCTTGCGCGCCTTGTCTGCCTTGCCCAGGGCCGACCACAGCCGGCTCTCGACCATGAGACCGGCGCCCTTGAGCCCGAACAGCACACCTTTCGAGGCCATCAGGGCCGCCGGCACGAAGCCTCGATCGCGGCGGGCGAGCGCCACCTCGTTGTGCTGCATGGCGGCCGTCGTGTGCATCTTGTTGATCACCTCGGCCTCGGGCACGCCGTCGTCGCCGTAATAGTTGTAGAGCCGCGGCCAATCCGACTGCCGGATGTCGGCACCCCGGCGGGTCGCCTCACGGAAAAACGCCTGATCCTCCATGCCGAGCTTGTTGAACGCCGGATCGAACCGCAGCCCGAGCCCGTCCGCAGCGATGAGGCGCCGGCGGAAAGACACATTGCCGGCTCCGCATTTCTCCAGCGCAGCCCCATGCTCGAAGCGCTCGCGGACGCCGTGGATGCGGCCATTGACGACATCCGCGCCGAGCTCGTCCAACGACCGGAGGTGCCCTGCGAGCCAACCTCGGTCCAGGATCATGTCGTCATCGGTGAAAAGAAACGCCTCGGCGCTCGTCGCGAGTGCCAGCTCGATCGCCGTGTTGCGCGCGCTGGAATAACCGGCCACCGGCTCGTGCCCGTAGTGCACTGGCCATGGCAGACCATCGACGGCCGCGCGCACGTAGCTGTCCCAGGCGCTCTCGGCATTGTTGTCGGCAACGCAGATCTCGAGCCTCACGCCTTCTGGAACGTCGAGCTCGCGCACCGATGCCATGAGCTGCGCGAAGGTCTGCGGTCGCCGGTACGTGCAAACCAGCAGCGCCGCCGATCTGATTGGCTGAAGTGTCGCCGACATCCCCTTCACCTCATGCGTCGTCGTGTGCCTTATAGACCCGTGGCCCGGCCGGCGGATAGCGTGCCGGCACTCCAACCTTTGGAGCACACACGCGGCATGTCCGACCCGATCGAGATCTTCCGCCTCACGGCGTTGCGCGGGTGGCGAGGCCGGCTTCACGAGCTGGACCCGATCTTTTTCGAGGCGAGCTACACCAAGGCTTTTGCAAGCGATGCCGTACGAGCGGCCTTCCACAAACGGTGGCTCGGCCGATATCTCGATCGCTGGCCAAGCCTCGCGCATGTGGCACTCGGTGAAGACTGTCGCATCCTCGGCTACATCGTGGGCGCTCACCAGGACCCTGCCGCCGATCCCCTTTTCGCCGACATCGGATACTGGCCGCACATCGCACATCTGACGGCTCGCTTTCCGGCCCACCTGCACATCAATCTCGCCGCCGACGTCCGCGGGCGAGGCACCGGATCGCGCCTGATCGAGGCATTCTGCGACGATGCCCGCGTGGCCGGAGCCCCCGGCGTGCACCTCGTCACTGGCCGGGACTCGCGCAACCGCAGCTTCTACGCCCGCAACGGCTTCGCCGAGGTGGCCGCGCTCGTCTGGGGTGGAACGCCGATCGTGATGCTGGCCCGGCAACTGTAGAGTCGATCAGGGTCTTCCCCGCGGGACACGCGGGGGCTAATCAAGTCTCGTCGTGGACGGGTCGCTGCGCGAGCGGGGTGCCTGCCCCGCACTCCGGACGGAGGCCCCCCCTCCGGACCATCCGCTTTTTGTGGCGCCAGACGTCTACCGCCCCATGAAATGGAGGGGTTCGGGGGAGCCATCCCCCGAGCGGGCATGGGCGGCAGCCCATTCGCGCCACTCGGCGCGAGCCGACACGAGGCAAGAGAGGACACGAGATGGCCGCGACCGCCGACACCACCTACGACTACGTCATCGTCGGCGCCGGCTCGGCGGGCTCGGTTCTCGCCAATCGCCTCTCGGCCGATCCGCAAACCCGCGTCCTGCTGCTCGAGGCGGGCGGCAAGGACAACTACCACTGGATCCACATCCCCGTCGGCTACCTCTACCTGATGGGCAATCCGCGGGCCGACTGGTGCTACCAGACCGCGGCCGAGCCCGGCCTGAATGGCCGCGCCCTCAACTATCCCCGCGGCAAGGTCCTCGGCGGCTGCACCTCGATCAATGGCATGATCTACATGCGCGGCCAGGCGCGCGACTACGATCTCTGGCGCCAGCAGGGCAATCCGGGTTGGGGCTGGGACGACGTGCTGCCCTACTTCAAGCGCCATCAGGATCAGTGGGCATTGGAGCCTTCGGCCTTCGACGGCTTGCACGAGCGCGGCGGCGAGTGGCGCATCGAGAACGCTCGCGTCAAATGGGAGATCCTCGACGCCTTCCAGGAGGCCGCCTTCCAGGCCGGCATCCCCAAGACCGACGACTTCAACCGCGGCGACAACGAGGGCTGCGGCTATTTCCACGTCAACCAGCGCTCGGGCGTGCGCTGGAACACCGCCAAGGGCTTCCTGCACCCGATCGCACATCGCAAGAACCTGACGATCGCCACGCACGCCCAGGTCCAGTGGCTGACGCTCGAGGGCAAGCGCTGCACCGGCCTCGTCTATCGCCAGCAGGGCGGGCCTCGCACCGTCACCGCGCGCCGCGAGGTGATCCTCTCCGCCGGATCGATTGGCTCGCCCCAACTCCTGCAGGTCTCGGGGATCGGCCCCGGCGCGCTCCTCCAGAGCCATGGCATCAAGGTGTTGCACGACCTGAAAGCCGTCGGCGAGAACCTGCAGGACCATCTGCAGATCCGCTGCGCCTACAAGGTCAGCGGCGTCAAGACGATGAACGAGCAGTACCAGAGCTACATCGAGCTGGCGAGGATCGGCCTCGACTATCTGATCAACAAGCGCGGGCCGATGACCATGTCGCCCTCGCAGCTCGGCTGCTTCACGCGCTCGGACCCGTCGCGGGAGACGCCGAACATCCAGTACCACGTGCAGCCCTTGACGCTGCCCAAGTTCGGCGAGCCGCTCGATCCGTTCCCGGCCTTCACGGCGAGCGTGTGCAACGTGCGCCCGACCAGCCGCGGCACCGTGCACATCGTCTCGCCAGACCCCGACGTTCCCCCGGCGATCCGGCCGAACTACCTCGCGACGGAGGACGACCGTCGCGTCGCCGCCGACAGCGTGCGCGTGACGCGCCGCATCGTGTCGATGCCGGCGCTGCGGAGGTATAAGCCGCAGGAGTTCCGGCCCGGTCCCGAGATCGACGGTGACGAGACCCTCGCCAGGGCCGCTGGCGACATCGCGACGACCATCTTCCACCCGGTCGCCACCTGCATGATGGGCCCCGGCGACAGCGCCGTTGTCGACACCCGCCTCCGCGTCAAGGGCCTCGAGGGCCTCCGCGTGATCGACGCCAGCGTGATGCCGTCGATCACCTCCGGCAACACCAACGCGCCCACCATGATGATCGCCGAGAAGGGCGCCGCGATGATCCTGGAGGATGCGCGGGCGAAGGCGGTGGCGTAGAAGCCTGCCACCTACTTGCCGTGCTGCACGAAGGTCAGCCGGTTGAAGAACGGATCGGTGATGGTGATCTCCTTCGAGCCCCACGGCATCTCGTCCGGCGCCCCGGGCTTGGCGAAGCGGTAGCTCTTGGCTGCCAGATCCGCGACAAAGGTCTCAATGCCGTCGATGTCGATACGGACGTGCGCGCCGGGCGCGGCATCGCCGTGGTGCTCTGTCAGATGCAGCCGGCAACCGGCGAGCGAGAGGCCCATATAGAGCGGGAAATTGTCGCCGAATCGGTGCTCGAAATCGACCACGAAGCCGAGATAGTCGACATAGAACTCCTTCGCCTTCGCCACGTCGAACATTCGCAGCAGCGGCACGACCTGGCCCAGTCTCGTCATCTCCGTACCTCCACTTGGCAGATCTCGCGTCCTCAGGGTCAGCCAAGCGTTGCTTGACACTGTCGACACCGCCCCTGTGCACTGCCTCGCATCGTCATCAACGCCCCAGCAATCCGAAAGATCGCGATGCCCTTCCTGACGCCCGAGCAGACCGCAATCCGCGACATGACGGCCGCGTTCGTCGCCGACCGGGTCGTGCCGCACGCACTCGACTGGGACCGGGCGGAGACAGTGCCGGCGGCTGTGGTGCAGGAGGCCGGGCGCCTCGGCCTCTTCGGCATCGCCATGCCGGCGGAGCACGGCGGTGCAGGCGCCGACTTCCTGTCCTGCGTGCTCGCAACCGAGGAGCTTGCCGCAGGAGACGCCGGCTTCACCAACATGCTCAGCGCCACCAACTCGTACTGCCTGAAGGTCCGCGACTTCGGCACCGAAGATCAGAAGCGGCGCTTCATGCGGCCCGTCGCGTCCGGGGAGGCGCTCGGCTGCATGCTGCTGTCGGAGCCGCAGGCGGGCTCCGACGCCGCCAATCTGCGCACGCGGGCCATTCGCTGCGACGGCGGATGGCGGATCACCGGCTCCAAGGTGTTCGTCACGTCGGGCCAGTCGGCAGGCTACTGTTGCATCGTTGCCGTCACCGATCCTGCCGCCGGCAAGCGCGGCATCAGCTCGTTTCTCACCCGCACCGACAAGCCCGGCTATCGCGTGCTCCGTCACGAGCGCAAGCTCGGCCACCGCACCAACGAGACATGCGCTGTCGAGCTCGATGAGCTCGAGGTCGAGGACGCGGACATGCTGGGCAGGCCGGGCGAGGGTCTGAGAGTGGCGCTACAGGGCCTCGATTCGGGCCGCATCGTCGTCGCCGCCCAGGCCATTGGCGTCGCCCGCGCCGCGCTGCGGTCGGCCAACGCCTACGCTGGCGAGCGGGAAGCCTTCGGCAAGAGGATCGGCGAGCATCAGGCCGTCGCCTTCACCCTCGCCGAGATGGCGACCGAGGTCGAGGTCGCCCGTGCCATGTGCCATCGCGCTGCGCGGCTCAAGCAGGCGGGGGTCGCCTGCACGAAGGAAGCGTCGATGGCCAAGCTCTTCGCGTCGCAGATGGCGGAGCGCGTGACGTCGGCGGCGATCCAGGTGCACGGCGGCTACGGCTTCATCGCCGACTACCGCGTCGAGAAATACTACCGCGACGCCCGCGTCTTCCAGATCTACGACGGCACCAACGAGATCCAGAAGATCGTCATAGCGCGCGAGCTTGCGGCAGGCCGCTGAGCTCGGAACCCGCCGGATGACTGTTTCGGCTCAAGCCACGCTCGCCGGCTTCATCTCGACGAGCTGGCCTGCCTCCATGCGCAGCACGCGGTGCATGCGGCGCGCGAGATCCATATTGTGCGTTGCGATCAAGGCGGCGACGCCGGTCCGCTCGATCAGCCCGACGAACTCGCCGAAGACATGCTCCGAGGTCTTGGGATCGAGGTTGCCGGTCGGCTCGTCGGCGAGCAGCAAGCGCGGCGCATTGGCCAGCGCCCGGGCGATGGCGGTCCGCTGCTGCTCGCCACCCGACAGCTCGGCGGGACGATGATCGAGACGCTCGGCGAGGCCGAGGCCCGACAGCAGCTCCGACGCGCGCTGACGAGCAACCCGATCGGACTTGCCCTGGATGAGCTGCGGGATCATGACGTTCTCCACCGCCGAGAACTCCGGCAAAAGCTGGTGGAACTGGTAGACGAAGCCCATCTCGGCGCGGCGCACCCGTGTCCGGGCAGCGTCGTCCATCCTGGAGCAGTCGCGACCATTGATGAGCACTTGCCCCGAATCCGGCGATTCGAGCAGGCCGGCGATGTGCAGCAACGTCGACTTGCCGGCGCCGGAAGGCCCAACCAGGGCGACCGCCTGGCCCGGCATCAGGCGTGCGCTGGCACCGTCCAGCACGTGGATGGCGCGCTCGCCCTGATGATAGGTCCGCCGAAGCTCGACGAGCTCGAGCACGGGGTTGAATTGTGGGCTCATGTTCTGCACGTCGGGCCTCACTCGTAGCGGAGCGCTTCGACGGGATCGAGCCGTGAGGCCCGCCACGACGGGTACATTGTGGCCAGCACCGACAGCACCAGCGCCATGACGACGATCCAGCCCGTCTCCCAGGCGTCGATGCGCGCCGGCAGGCGGGTCAGGTAGTAGACCTGCGGGTCCATCAGCTTGGTGCCGAGAACCGACTGCAGAAGCTGGCGGATGCCCTCGATGTTCCAGCAGAACACGATGCCGAGCACGAGCCCGGCCAGGGTTCCGACCACGCCGATCGAGGCGCCCGTGATGAGGAACACACGCATGATCGCACCCTTCGTCGCGCCCATGGTGCGCAGGATGGCGATGTCGCGGCTCTTCTCCTTCACCAGCATCATGATGCCGGAGATGATGTTGAGTGCAGCCACCAGCACGATCAGCGAGAGGATGATGAACATCACGTTGCGCTCGACCTCGAGCACCGTGAAGAACGTCTCGTTGCGCTTTCGCCAGTCGGAGAAGTGGAGCGACGGGCCGCCGGCTGCGCGCAGCGGTGCTATCAGATGGTCGACGCTGTCGGGACTGTCGACGATGACCTCGAGCACGTCCACCTCGGCGCCGCGGGAGAAATACTTCTGCGCCTCGCCGAGTGGCAGGAACACCATCGACTTATCGTACTCGGACATGCCGAGCTCGAACACGACGGCGATCGGGTAGCGCTTGATGCGCGGCGTCGTCCCGAACGGGGTCGAGGCTCCTTTCGGCGCGATCAGCGAGATGCTGTCACCCTGGTTGACGCCGAGCAGATTGGCGAGGCGGATGCCGATGGCAACGCCTTCCTGCGCGTCGAAGCCGTCGAGCGTGCCGGCGCGGACGTTGTTGGCGACCAGCGGCAGCTTCTTGATGCTCTCCTCCGAGAGCCCGCGGACGATGGCACCGAGCGTGTTTGCGCTCGACGAGATCATCGCCTGCCCCTCGATCAGTGGCATCACCACCTTGACCCCGGGTACCGCCGACAGCCGCCCCGTCGCTGCCGCGTAGTCGTCGAAGGGGCTGTGCAGCTTGTGCACGATGACGTGGCCGTTGATGCCGAGGATCTTCTGGAAGAGCTCGTGCCGGAAGCCGTTCATCACGGCCATCACGATGATCAGCGTGGCCACGCCGAGCATGATGCCGATGAACGAGATGGCGGCGATGACCGAGATGAAGCCTTCCTTGCGCCTCGCTCTGAGATAGCGCTTTGCGAGCAGCCACTCGAACGGTGCGAACGGGGCCGTGTCGACGGAGCCGGTCCGCTCGGCGGTCGTTGTCGTCATGCCGTTCCCCCTGCCTCGCCGCGTTGCCCCGGCCTCGACGCCCGTCCCCGGCGCCGAAGGCCGCTCAGGCGAGCCTGCGACCACCCATCACGTCGCCGACGAGTGCGGCCACCGCCGCGTCGGGAGCGAGCGTCCGCCGGTCGCCGCCGCGGCGGGCCTTGATCTCCACCTCGCCGGCCTTTACGCCCTTCGGTCCGACGATCAGCTGATACGGGCAGCCGATCAGATCCATCGTCGCGAACTTGGCACCCGGCCGCTCGTCGCGGTCGTCGTAAAGCACCTCGATCCCCGCCGCCTCGAGCTGGCCGAGCAGGCTTTCGGCCATCCGGTCAGTGTCGGCATCGCCCGGCTTCAGGTTGACGAGCCCGACCTCGAACGGCGCTACCGAAACTGGCCACACGATGCCGTCCTTGTCGTGGCTGGCCTCGATGATGGCCGCTACCACCCGCGTCGGGCCGATGCCATACGAGCCCATGTGCACGGTGACGGGCTTGCCGTCTGGCCCCTGCACCTGAGCCCTCATCGGCTCGGAGTACTTCGTGCCGAAGTAGAAAATGTGGCCGACCTCGATTCCGCGAGCAGATACCCGTGCGGCATCTGGCAGCGCTTGCCAGGCGGCGGTATCGTGCATCTCCGAGGTGGCCGCATAGAGCGAGGTCCAGCGGTCGACGGTCGCCTGGAGACTGGCGATGTCGTTGAAATCGGTGCTGGCCGGCGGCACCGTGAACTCGAGATAGTCCCTGTGACAGAACACCTCGCTCTCGCCAGTGTCGGCGAGAATGATGAACTCGTGGCTGAGATCGCCGCCGATCGGTCCCGTGTCGGCGCGCATAGGTATCGATTTCAGGCCGAGCCGCGCGAAGGTCCGCAGGTAGGCAACGAACATCTTGTTGTAGGCGTGCCGCGCGCCGTCCTTGTCGAGGTCGAACGAATAGGCATCCTTCATCAGGAACTCGCGGCTACGCATCACTCCGAAGCGCGGGCGCACCTCGTCCCGGAACTTCCATTGGATGTGGTAGAGGTTCAGCGGGAGGTCCCTGTAGCTCTTCGCATAGGTGCGGAAGATCGCCGTGATCATCTCCTCATTGGTCGGCCCGAACAGCATCTCGCGCTCGTGCCGGTCCTGGATGCGCAGCATCTCCTTGCCATAGGCGTCGTAACGGCCTGATTCACGCCAGAGATCGGCCGACTGTATGGTCGGCATCAGCAGCTCGATGGCGCCGGACCGGTTCTGCTCCTCGCGGATGATGGCGTTGACCTTGTTGAGCACTCTGAGGCCCAGCGGCAGCCAGGCGTAGATGCCGGCGCTCTCCTGCCGCACCAGACCAGCCCGCAGCATCAACTGATGCGAGACGATCTCGGCCTCTTTCGGCGTCTCCTTGAGGACTGGCAGGAAATATCGGCTGAGACGCATGGTGCGACGGCTCCTCGTGCGACGCCGCCCATTGCGGCCTACGGCCCCGCGACCAGACGGATTCGGCACCGTTCCGGGGCTCGGCGGCTATTAGGCCATTTCGTCAGGGTCTGGCAATGGCAGCCGGATCCAGCGGTGCGCCGGCCAAACCCGGGGAAACGCGCTATGGTCTGCGGTGCCGTGTCGGTGGACCGCAGCGAGCCTTCGCCAACCTGTCACGAAAATGTGCTGACAGGCCGCCTTGCCTCCGGTACGGTGCTCCCGTTGCAATGAAAAGGGGTCCGTTCCGGCTGCTGCCGGCCGACACCCGAGTCTGGGGAGACCAACCCGTCGCGACCGTGCTCTTCGAGAAGGACGGCGAGGCGTGGAAACTGGCGATCCGACGATCCTCGAATAATGAGGACGGGCTCGCGAAATATATAGTTGACGATATCGCTCACGGGGCCAGGCGTAAGCCTAAGCCCCGATCGTTTTTTTGGGCGAGCCGCTTGCGCGCTGTGGCAGTTACACCGGTTGCGGCGGCAGGTACAGGTAGCCCTGCAGGTCGATGATCCGCCAGCGCACCGCGGCCCAAAGGCTGGCGAAGATGACAGCCGAGACGACTGTCGTGACGAGCGCCACCCGGAGCAGCCGGAAGTGCGCCGGCGCGCTCTCCGGAGTCCCGGGCACCACAACTCCGGCTTCGCCTTGGGTTCGCACGCCGAATGGCAGCACCGCGAACAGCACCACCCACCACAGGACGAAGTAGACAGCGATAAAGAACGGGATGCTCATTGTCACAGTCCTCGACGGTCGAGTTCGCCGGCACAGGCCGACCCGCCGCACCCCGGCCCGGCGTCGCGGCAAGCGAGATTCTGCAGATCACGCCTGCTCGAGCTCGACCAGCGTGCCGCAGAAATCCTTGGGATGCAGAAACAGCACCGGTTTGCCGTGCGCTCCGATCTTGGGCTCGCCGTCGCCGAGCACGCGCGCACCCTCGGCCTTCAGCTTGTCGCGCGCCCTGATGATGTCGTCCACCTCGTAGCACACGTGATGGATGCCCCCGTCCGGGTTGCGCTCGAGGAACTTGGCGACGGGAGACGTGGCGTCGATCGGCTCGAGCAGCTCGATCTTGGTATTGGGCAGCTCCACGAACACGACGGTCACACCGTGCTCTGGCAGCCGGTCGGGTGACGACACCCTGGCGCCGAGCGTATTGCGGTAGACGGCCGCCGAGGCCTCGAGGCTCTTGACCGCGATGGCGACATGATTGAGGCGGCCGATCATCGTGATCGCTCCTGTGTTTCGTTGCACCATCACAGCCTTATAGCGCGCCTGGAACGGCGCGCACCTGCGGCCTTGTTCCACGCGCCGCCGATCAGCCCTGCGTCGGCGAGGCGCGAAGCCGACCGAGAAAGCGCCGGATATGCCCGTGCATCAGGTCGTGCTCGGTCGTGCCAGGGCTCGGCCGCGAGCCGCCGAGATGACCGAGGATGGTCGGGATCGTCACCCACTCCGCATTGGTGAGACCGTCGTAGAGCTCCCGAGACAGGTAGGCGGGAATGGTCCGGTCGGTGTCCGAGACAAGCAACAGGCACCTCGCCTTGACGCGGGCCAACGCGGCCGCCATGTCGTCGTTGAAGGGCCGGGAAGCGTCATGACCGCGAGATGCGGCATAGCGCCAGAGCAGGCTGTTGGCATCCCACATCCGGGCCCAGTTGTTGCCGAGGCTGAGCATGGCTGCCGTGCGCTCGGCCTCCGTCACCAGCTTACGCAGGTAGGCGTCGCTGTAGACCCACGGGAAGTAGACGAGGCCGCCATTGACGATCGCGTCGGTGGGGTTGTCCCGGTAGGTCCCACCCTGGTAGCCGGGATGCGACGTGATCATCGCCGTCATCGCCGCGACGATGCTCCCGAACAAGGCATCGCTGCGCGCGGCCGGCACGATGAGGATCAGGCCCTGCATGAAGTCGGGGTAATTTATGCCCCACTCCACGCCCTGGAAGGAGCCCATCGAGGGGCCTGCCACGGCCAGCAGCCGTTCGAGCCCGAGCCCTTCGGTGACCATGGCATGCTCGGCGCGCACCATGTCCCGGATGCCATAGCGAGGAAACCGGGTGCCGAGGCCGTCCGCTGGTTGCGACGACGTGCCGCCCCCGATGCCATCGGTGCCGATGAAAAAATACTGGTCGGTGTCGTACATGGCGCCCGGACCGACCAGGGCGTCGGCCCAGTGGCGGCCGTTGCTGGTGCCGGGCGTCAGGAGCACGGCGTTGCTGCGATCGGCGTTGAGCCGGCCATAGGTGACGTATCCGACCTTCAAATGGTCGAGGGTCTCTCCCGACTCGAACCTGAAATGCCTGATCTCGTGAACACCTTCGGTGCCAGCGATCGCCATGCCCCTGTCATCTCCAAGCTGAAGCCTCGAGCAGCGTCTAACTCTTGCCGCCGCCGACGACGGCCACGAACACCTTGACGATCGGCTTCTTTCCCCAAACCTGGTCGACGGCCGAGCGAACCGAGCGGCGGACGGCCTCGCGCACCATGTCGGGGTCGCGCCGGCGCTGAGGCGGTATGCCCTTGAGGCAACCTTCGACAGCATCGAAGACGATGTCCTCCATGCTGCCGCCGTAGGCGTCCTCGTATGGAATGCCGTCGAGCGCAATCTCGGGGTCGGCCAGCACCTCGCCCTTGCGCGAGAGCACCAGCGAGATGGCGGCAAGGCCGACCCAGGCCAGCTTGCGGCGTTCGCGCACCGCGCCCCCCTCGCCCGGCACGAGCAATCGGCCATCGCGAAACAGACGTCCCACCGGCACCTGATCGATGATGCGGGCCGGCCCGGGCGCGAGCACCACCATCTCGCCGTTGATCGGTGTCACTACCTGGCCGACACCCTGCTCGCGCGCAATACGGGCATGCTCCTTCAGGTGCCGCACCTCCCCGTGCATCGGCACTGCGATGCGGGGCTTGATCCACTGATACATCTGGCGCAGCTCCTCGCGCCTCGGATGGCCGGTGACATGCACGAGGGCGTCGTTGTCCGTGACGATCTCGACGCCCATCCGCGCCAGCGCGTTCTGGATGCGCCCGATCGTCTTCTCGTTGCCCGGAATGGTGCGCGACGAGAAAATCACCATGTCGCCTTCGGAGACCGACACCTCCGGGTGCTGGTTCTCGGCAATGCGGGCCAGCGCGGCGCGCGGCTCACCCTGGCTTCCGGTGACGATGCCCAGCACCTCGTGCGGGGCGAGGTAGGAGAACTCCTGCTGGTCCGAGTAGCGGAAGCCCTGCGGCAGGTAGCCGGTATCGATCGCCACCTGGATCGCGCGGTGCAGTGCGCGGCCGGCGACGACGAGATGGCGTCCGGAGGCGTGCGCCGCGCTGGCGACCGCACGGATCCGCGCCACGTTCGACGCGAACGAGGTCACCAGCACACGGCGCTCGGCGCCCTTGATGATGGCCGCCAGTGAATTGGAGACCTCGAGCTCCGACGGCGAGCGGCCATCGCGGAACGCGTTCGTCGAGTCGCCGACCAGCGCCAGCACACCTTCCTGCCCGAGCTCCTGGATGCGGGCTTCGTCCGCCGGTGTGCCGATGACCGGGTGGTCGTCGAGCTTCCAGTCGCCGGTGTGGAAAACGACGCCGTGCGGCGTACGGATGGCGATCCCGTTGGGCTCCGGAATCGAGTGCGTCATTCCGATGAGCTCGCAATCGAACGGCCCGACCTTGAAGCGCCCCTTGAGCGGGATCTCGGTGATCGGGATCTTGAGGCCGCCGCCGTTCTCGGCGAGCTTGGCCTTGAGAAAGGCCGCCGTGAATGGGGTTGCATAGACGGGAACCTTGAGCTGCGGCCACAGCTCGATGATGGCGCCGATGTGGTCCTCGTGGGCATGGGTGACGACGAGGCCCTCGAGCCCCTTGCCTTGCGCCCGGATGTACTTGAGATCGGGCAGGATGACGTCGACGCCTGGATCGTCCTCGCCCTCGGGAAAGGTGATGCCGAGGTCCACCATCATCCACCGCCGGGCCCCGCTCGGCCCCAGCCCATAGAGGTAGCAGTTCATGCCAACCTCGCCGAGGCCACCGAGGGCGACGAACACGAGCTCGTCCGATCCCTTTCCCGTCCGCTGCCTGCCCGTCGTCGCCGTCTCAGATTGATCTGCTGCCATTCCGGCTTGTTCCTCGACACCGCTCGGGAGCGGCGCTTGCTGTCATATTCATTCGCTGGAAATGGGTTACACTCATGTCACGCCGAGCGCCACGTCTCCGAACGTGAATCGCCTCGGACGGCCACGGCCGGTATCGAGCAGGAGCGCTCCGTCGGTGTCCAGGCCGGCAAACCGCCCGGCAATGCGCTCGCCGGTCACACGTATGCTCATGGGCTCGCCCAGGGAACCCGCGCGCTCCAGCCAGGCTGAGCGCACACGATCGAAGCGACGACCGCCCTGCCATTCCCCGATCCATCGCGCGAGCGCCTGAGCCAGTCTTATGCTCATAGCGCCACTATTGACGGACGCGCCGCACTGCCGGAGCGACATTGTCGCCCGGCCCTCCAGCGCTGGCGCCGCGCTGACGTTGATGCCGGTACCGATCACGGCAATGAGACAGGAGCCCAGAATGCTGCTTTCCACGAGGATGCCCGTCACCTTGGCGCCATCGATCAGCACGTCGTTGGGCCACTTGAGGCGTGTCCTGGCCCGGCCTTCCGCCGGCAGGACGCCGGCAATGGCGTCATGGGCTGCAACACCAGCGACCAGTGAGAGCTGAGGCAGGTCTTGCGAGCTGCATCCGGGCTCGAGCAGCAGCGTTGCGGCAAGGCTGTCCTCGGCAGAGGTCCAGCTCCGGCCGGAGCGGCCTCGGCCCTTCGACTGGAAGCGGGCCGTAATCCAGAGGGGGCCCCGCTCGCCGGACGCGGCACGCCGGAGGGCCTCGGAATTCGTGGAGTCGATCTCCTCGAACGAGGCCGCTCTCCAGCCGACTGGTAGATCGGCGCTCTGGTCCATGATCCGTTCCGATAGGCAGCTTTCCCCGCGCCTCGGGGGCGCGCGGCGGGAGGGATATCCCCGATGATCGATCCGGGGCGTCTCCCGATGCCATCACCAGCTACAGGCCAGGCGCCGAGGCTTACTTCAGCGACCTTGCCGCGACGCCGGCTGCCTCGACCAGCGGCGATGACACGAATGGCACGACGAACCCGATCACCAGCAGCAGCGCGACCGTCATCACCAGTCCGTCCTTGGCGCGCATGCCGAGGAATGGCGCCTTGGCCTCGTCGAAGAACATGATCTTGACGATGCGCAGGTAATAGTAGGCGCCGACTACGCTCGCCACGACACCGATCACCCCGAGCCAGTAGAAGCCCGCCTTGATGGCCGGCAGGAAGGCGTAAAACTTGGCGAAGAAGCCGGCGAGCGGGGGAATGCCGGCGAGCGAGAACATGAACATGGCGAGCGCGAAAGCCAGCCACAGGTTGGTCTGCGCGAGGCCGGATAGCTCGGAGATATCTTCGACCGCGCCGCGCTCCCGGCGCATGGCGAGGATGCAGGCAAAGGCACCGAGCGTCATGACGATGTAGATCGCCATGTAGACGAGAACGCCCTGCGTACCCTCCGCCCCGCCGGCGGCCAGCGGCACCAGCGCATAGCCCATGTTGGCGATCGACGAGTAGGCCATCAGCCGCTTGATGTTGGTCTGCCCGATGGCGCCAAGCGCACCGACCAGCATCGAGGCGATGGCCAGAAAGACGATGATCTGCTGCCACTGCGGCTTGACGCCCGGCATGGCCGAGACAGCCACGCGGACGAGAAGCGCCATCGCCGCAGCCTTGGGCGCGGCGGCAAGAAACGCCGTGACCGGCGTCGGCGCGCCTTCGTAGACGTCGGGTGTCCACATGTGGAACGGCACGGCCGAGACCTTGAAGGCGATGCCGACCAGCAGGAACACGAGGCCGAAGATCAGGAGCAGGCTCTGTCCAGCCCCCGCCGCACCGGCGGCGACTGCGATACCGCTGAATGCCGTCGTGCCAGCGAAGCCGTAGAGCAGCGAGGCGCCGTAGAGCAGCATGCCGGACGACAGCGCTCCGAGCACGAAGTACTTGAGGCCGGCCTCGCTGGAGCGCGCGTCGTCACGACGGAAAGCCGCCACGACATAAAGCGCAAGGCTCTGCAGCTCGAGGCCGAGATAGAGCGAGATCAGGTCGCCGGCCGAGACCATGACGAACATGCCGGCCGTAGCCAGCAGCAGCAGCACCGGGTACTCGAACTTGATCGAGTGCTGCTCGCGCATCTCGTCCAGCGAAAGCAACAGCGCGCCGCCCGCACCTGCCAGCACGAGCAGCTTCAGGAAGCGCGCGAAGGCGTCGTCGACGAAGGCCCCGTCGAACAGCGTCGTCGGTGCCCCGGCCTCGACCACGGCCACGCCGGCGGCGGCCATGACGGCCAGCGCCAGCCAGCCGATGCTGACGGCCTCACCTTCAGTGTCCGGCCGGAATGCACCGTAGATCAGCAGCGCCAGGGCACCGATGACGATGATCATCTCGGGAAGCAGCGGTGCATAGACTTCGAGGGCGGCCATCGGTGTCTCTCGTCTTCGTTCTGCGTCCGGCTAGGGACTACCGTTCCGTATCGGGCTTCAGCCTGACACCGCGCCTATCTCTGGCCCGTCGCCGCCGCCTGCCTGGACGCCTTCACGGCCGTCTCGTGCTGGGTGACGAGCTTCTTCACGGACTGCTGGGTGACGTCGAGGATGGGAGCTGGGTAGAAGCCGAGAAACAAGGTCAAGATGACCAGCGGTGCCATGATGGCGATCTCGCGCGGACTCATGTCCATGATGCCCGCGAGCGAGGGCTTCTCGAGCTTGCCGAAGATCATGCGCCGGTAGAGCCACAGCGCATACCCGGCCGACAGGATCACGCCAAAAGTCGCGAAGAACGCCACCCACGTGTTGACCTTGAACGCGCCGAGCAGCGTCAGGAACTCGCCGATGAAACCCGAGGTGCCCGGCAGGCCCACGTTGGCCATCGTGAACACCATGAAGCAAATGGCATAGACCGGCATGCGGTCGGCGAGTCCGCCATAGGCCGCGATCTCGCGCGTGTGCATGCGGTCGTAGACGACGCCGACGCAAAGGAAGAGCGCGGCCGACACGACGCCGTGTGACAGCATCTGGAAGATGGCGCCGTCGACACCCTGCTGCGTGAAGGTGAAGATGCCCATTGTGACATAGCCCATATGGGCAACCGACGAGTAGGCAATCAGCTTCTTGACGTCCTCCTGGGCCAGCGCGACCAGCGAGGTATAGATGATCGCGACCACCGACAGCGTGAACACCAATGGCGCGAGATCGGCCGACGCCACCGGGAACATCGGCAGCGAGAAGCGCAGGAAGCCGTAGCCGCCCATTTTCAGGAGCACAGCGGCGAGCACGACCGAGCCGGCGGTCGGCGCCTCGACGTGCGCGTCGGGCAGCCACGTGTGCACCGGCCACATCGGCATCTTCACCGCGAAAGAGGCGAAGAAGGCGAGCCACAGCCACCACTGCAGGCCGGCGGGGATGCTGGCCTTCTCGATCAGCGTCGGAATGTCCGTCGTGCCCGATTGCCAGTAGATGGCCATCATGGCCAGCAGCATCAGCACCGAGCCGAGCAGCGTGTAGAGAAAGAACTTGAAGCTGGCATAGACCCGCCGCTTGCCGCCCCAGACACCGATGATGATGAACATCGGGATGAGGCCACCCTCGAAGAACAGATAGAAGAGGACGAGATCGAGCGCGCAGAAGACACCGATCATCAGCGTCTCGAGCAGCAGGAACGCAATCATGTACTCCTTGACGCGCTCCTCGACGGATTCCCAGCTCGCCAGGATGCAGAGCGGCATCAGGAACGTCGTCAGTATGACGAACAGCATCGAGATCCCGTCGACTCCCATCTTGTACTTGATGGGCCCGAGCCAGGGGGCCTCCTCGACAAGCTGGAAGCCGGGGTTCGCGGGATTGAAATTCGTCCAGATCAGCAGTGAGAGCGCGAAGGTGAGCAGCGTGCCCCACAACGCGAACCAGCGGGCGTTGCCCTTCGACTCCTTGTTCAGCGTCGCAATGGCGACGGCAAACGCGGCCGGCAGGAACGTGACGAGCGAGAGCAGATTGCTGTCGACGAGGCTCATTTCACGCCTCCGAGGCCGAGCATGAACCAGGTGATGATCGCCGCGAGGCCGATCAGCATGGCGAACGCGTAGTGGTAGACGTAGCCGGTCTGCAGCTTGACCACCCGATCGGTGACGCGGCCGACGGTCGCCGCGGTTCCGTCGATGGTGCCGTCGATGACCTTGCCGTCGCCCCCCTTCCAGAGGAAGCGACCTATCGCCATTGCCGGGCGCACGAAGAGCCAGTCGTAGAGCTCGTCGAAGTACCACTTGTTCAGGAAGAACAGGTAGAGGGGCCGGAACGCCCGGGCGGTCGCCTCGGGCAGTCCCGGCGCCACGATGTAATAGAGGTAGGCGAGGCAGAAGCCTCCCGCCATGGCGACGAACGGTGCCCACCCCACCCAGCCCGGGACCTCGTGCATGGCATGCATGATGTGCCCGCTCTGTTGGCCATCGAGCTTCAGCGCCTTGCCCCAGAACGCCAGGTAGTCGTGGCCGATGAAGTACTCCTTGAACGAGTAGCCGGCGACAATGGCACCGACCGCCAGCACGAACAGCGGGATCAGCATGACGAGCGGGCTCTCGTGCGGCTCGTGAGCGTGGTGGTCGTCGTGACCATGATGCTTGGCGTGATCGGCCGCCGTATGACCTCCGTCGTGGCCGTGATCGTGATCGTTGTGATCGTGAGCGTGCCCGCCGCCCCATCGGGGCGACTGGTGGAATGTCATGAACATCAACCGCCACGAGTAGAAGGACGTCATGAAGGCCGCCAGGACCAGCATCCAGAACGCGTAGTTGTAAGCTTTGTGGCCGGCATAAGCCGCCTCGATGATGGCATCCTTGGAATGGAAGCCCGCGAAGCCGACGAGGTGCGGGATGCCGACACCGGTCAGCGCCAGGGTGCCGATCAGCATCATCGCCCAGGTCGTCGGAATATGGCTCTTAAGCCCGCCCATGTGGCGCATGTCTTGCTCGTGGTGCATGGCGTGGATGACCGAGCCCGCACCGAGGAACAGGAGTGCCTTGAAGAAGGCATGCGTGAAGAGGTGGAAGATGCCGGCCGAATAGGCGCCGACACCGATCGCGGCGAACATGTAGCCGAGCTGCGAGCAGGTCGAGTAGGCGATCACGCGCTTGATGTCGTTCTGCACGAGGCCGACAGTCGCGGCGAAGAACGCGGTGATCACCCCCACCAGCGTGACGATCTCGAGGGCGGCGGGCGCCTGCTCGAACAGAGGCGACAGCCGCGCCACCATGAACACGCCGGCGGTCACCATCGTCGCGGCGTGGATGAGGGCGGACACCGGCGTCGGGCCTTCCATGGCGTCCGGCAGCCACGTGTGCAGCAGGAACTGCGCCGACTTGCCCATGGCGCCAAGGAACAGCAGCAGGCAGAGGGTGGTCAGGATGTCGACCTTGTAGCCGAGGAAATCCATGGTCTTGCCGGCCATGTCCGGCGCCGCCGAGAAGACTTGGTCGAAGCCGATCGTCTGGAAGATGAAGAACACGCCGAAGATGCCGAGCGCAAAGCCGAAGTCGCCGACCCGATTGACGACGAAAGCCTTGATGGCGGCCGCGTTGGCTTCGGGCTTGTGATACCAGAAGCCGATCAGCAGGTAGCTGGCGAGGCCAACGCCTTCCCAGCCGAAGAACAGCTGCAGGAAGTTGTCGCTCGTCACCAGCATCAGCATGGCAAAGGTGAACAGTGACAGGTACGCGAAGAACCGCGCCCTGCCCGGATCCCCGTGCATGTAGCCGATGGAGTAGAGGTGCACGAGCGCCGACACGGTGGTCACGACCACCAGCATGACCGCCGTCAGCGTGTCGATCCGGATGCCCCATGACACGTCGAGGTCGCCCGAGGTGACCCAGCGCAGCAGCGTGACTTTCGCCGTGGAGTGGCCGAAGCCCACTTGCACGAGCACCATCCACGACAGCACCGCGGCGATCATCAGACACAGGGTCGTGACGATCTCCGACGCCCGGTCCCCGATGGCACGCCCAAAGAGGCCCGCGATCAGGGCGCCGAGGATGGGGAGGAAGACGATGGCTTGGTAGATCATTGTTTCTGAGGCGGCCGTAGCGAGTCCGCGATAGTCGGCCGGTGAGCGAGCTTGGCCCCTCGCCGGCGCTGCCTATCGCCTACTCCCCATTTGCCTGTCCTCACCCCTTCATCAGATTGATGTCCTCGACCGCGATCGTGCCGCGGTTGCGGAAGTAGACCACGACGATGGCAAGCCCGATGGCCGCCTCGCCAGCAGCGACCGTCAGCACGAACAGCGCGAAGATCTGGCCGGTGAGTTCGCCGAGAAAGCTCGAGAACGCCACCAGGTTGATGTTCACTGCCAGCAGCATCAGCTCGATCGACATGAGGATGACGATCACGTTCTTCCGGTTGAGGAAGATGCCGAAGATGCCGATCGTGAACAGGAACGCGGCGACGGTCAGGTAGTGGGCGAGGCCGATGGTCATCGAGTGACTCCCGTGGCGCCAACGAGCGGCGCCAGCCAGTGCCAGAGCATGCCGAGCGACATCGCCAGGAAGGCTATGCCGATGATCCAGTCGCGTGTCGACATCGGGCCGCCGCGCGCAGCCGTCCGTTGGGCGCGCTGCTCCTCCTTGACACGTGCCGCAGCCCGGCGTCGCGCATCGTCGAGCGAGGCGACCTTGCCGCTGCCAGGACTCGGTCCGCTGCCGTTCAAGTGGCCGGCCATCACGCCCCCACCTTCTCACGGCCCTTCTCGGGCACCGTGTAGCCGCCAGCAGGCACTTTGACGATGTCGATTGCGGTGGCGGGGTTGCGTGCGTTCTGCGCTGAGATCGACTGCCGCTTGACGCCTTCCTTGTGCCGCAGCGTCAGCACGATGGCGCCGATCATCGCCACAAGCAGGATGAGCCCCGCAGCCTCGAGGTAGAACACGAACGGCGACTTGTAGAGGACGGCACCGATCGCCTCGGTATTGGTGAGCTTCGCGCCGGCGCCCGGGATCGGAGCGGGCCCACGTGCCGTGAACGTCTGGCCTGCGATGCGGAAGCCCACCACGGCCACCAGCTCCACCAACACGATCAGGCCGACCAGCGCGCCGAGCGGTGCGTTCTTGATGAACCCCGCCCTCAGCTCCGCAAAATCGACATCGAGCATCATGACGACGAACAGGAACAGCACGGCCACGGCGCCGACATAGACGACGACGAGGATCATCGCCAGGAATTCGGCGCCCAGCAGAATGAACAGGCCGGCCGCGTTGAAGAACGCGAGGATCAGCCACAGCACCGCATGCACGGGATTGCGTGCCGTGATGACCATCACGGCAGAGGCGATCGTCATGAACGAGAACAGGTAGAAGAAGAAGGCTTGAAGTACCATCGCTCACGTCTCTCCGGCGCGCCCCCGCTTGCACGAAGGCGGCACCACCTCTCGGCTTGTCATCCTCGGGCTTGTCCCGAGGAGCCATCCTTCCACGAGCTCGGGTCCATCGGCAGATCGCCGAGCCGCCTCAGCACGATCTCAGTGGTCGCTTGCGCTGAGCCATCGATCCTCTGGACAAGTCCGAGGATGACACCCATCCACCAATTGGCGCCTTCGCGGACGTCTTCCCCCCGGTCTCACCTGTACTTCGCATCGAGCGAGATGTTCTTTGCGATCTCGCGCTCCCAACGGTCGCCATTGGCGAGCAATCGGGCCTTGTCGTAGTAGAGCTCCTCGCGCGTCTCGGTGGCGAACTCGAAGTTCGGCCCCTCGACGATCGCGTCCACGGGGCAGGCCTCCTGGCAGAGGCCGCAGTAGATGCACTTGACCATGTCGATGTCGTAGCGGGTCGTGCGCCGCGTGCCGTCGTTGCGGCGCGGGCCGGCCTCGATCGTGATCGCCTGGGCCGGGCAGATCGCCTCGCACAGCTTACAGGCGATGCAGCGCTCCTCGCCGTTCGGATAGCGGCGGAGCGCGTGCTCGCCGCGGAAGCGGGGCGAGATCGGATTCTTCTCGAACGGATAGTTGACCGTCGCCTTGGGCTTGATGAAGTAGCGCATCGACAGGACGAACGCCTGTACGAACTCCTTCAGGAA
>JANRJI010000105.1:0-7665 GCA_033764055.1 Hyphomicrobiaceae bacterium | reverse complement strand
AGCTGCAGCGTGCGAGGGATCGGGGTCGCCGTCAGGGTCAGGACGTGCACGTCCTCCTTGAGCTGCTTGAGCCGTTCCTTGTGGTTGACGCCGAAATGCTGCTCCTCGTCGATGATGAGGAGCCCGAGGCGCGCGAACTGGATCGTCTTCGAGAGCAGCGCATGCGTGCCGACGACGATATCGAGGGTGCCGTCGGCCAGCCCCTTGCGCATCTCGGCCATCTCCTTGGCCGGGACCAGTCGCGAGGCACGCCCGATTCTGACCGGCAGCCCCTGGAACCGCGTCGAGAAGGTCTTGTAGTGCTGGCGGGCGAGGAGCGTGGTCGGGACCACCACCGCCACCTGCAGGCCCGACATGGCGGCGGCGAAGGCAGCACGCAGCGCGACCTCGGTCTTGCCGAAGCCGACATCGCCACAGACCAGGCGGTCCATCGGCTTGCCGGCGGCGAGGTCGTCGAGGACGGCATCGATGGACGCGGCCTGGTCCTCGGTCTCGTCGTAGGGGAAGCGGGCGACGAACTCCTCCCACGCTCCCTCTGGCTTCTGGACGACCGGTGCGTCGCGGAGCTGGCGAAGTGCTGCGACCTTGATCAGCTCCGAGGCGATCTCGCGCAGCCGCTTCTTGAGCCTCGCCTTGCGGTGCTGCCAGGCGACCCCGCCGAGGCGGTCGAGCTCGGTGCCGGTCTCGTCCGAGCCGTAGCGGGACAGCAGCTCGATGTTCTCAACCGGCAGGTAGAGCTTGTCGCCGCCGTGATAGACGAGCTCCAGGCAGTCGTGCGGACTGCCGAGGGCAGTGATTGTCTTGAGCCCGACGAAGCGGCCGATGCCGTGGTCGGTGTGGACCACGAGATCGCCGGCTGACAGGCTCGTCGCCTCGGTGATGACGTCTGCGGCCTTCTTGGCACGCCGGCGGGGGCGGACGAGGCGGTCGCCGAGGATGTCCTGCTCGCCGATGACGGCCAGGTCCGGCGTCTCGAAGCCGCGCTCGAGGCCGAGCACAGCGAGCATCGGCGTCGCCGTCGGGCTCTGCAGGGCCTCGTCGTAGGACTCGATTTTCTTGGCGCCGGCGATGCCGTGCTCGGCGAGGAGCACGCCGAGGCGCTCGCGGGCACCCGTCGTCCAGGCGGCGACGAGTGTACGTTTGCCCTGGCTCTGCAAGGCCTTGATGTGGGCGGCCACGGCGTCGAACAGATTGACGCCCTCGGTATTGCGCTCGGGCGCAAACGTGCGCCCGAGCCGACCGTTGAAGGTGCGGATGGTGCCCTTCGCCTCCTCCGCCTCGAAGGCCGAGAGGCGCGACACCCGTCGCCCGTCGAGCAGCTTCGCCCACTCGGGGGCGAGCACGAACATCTGTCCAGGCGGCACCGGCTTGTAGGGCGGCGCGCCGAACGTCGCGACCTCGAGCGCATCGACGCGCGCCTGGTAGTGCTCCTGGATCTGCGCCTGTCGGTCGGCGATCGCCTGATCGGCCATGTGGTCGAGCGAGATCGCGGCATCCGGCAGATAGTCGAAAATCGTATCGAGGTGCTCGTGGAACAGTGGAAGCCAGTGCTCCTGGCCTGGAAAGCGGCTGCCGGCACTGACCGCCTCGTAGAGCTGGTCATCGGAATGAGCCGGGCCGAAAAGGGCGACGTAGGACTGGCGGAAACGGCTGGTCGCCGCCTCGCCGAAAGCGATCTCGCTCATCGGCGTCAGCAACAGGCGCTGCACGACCTTCTGCGAGCGCTGCGTCTCCGGATCGAAGCTCTTCATCGTCTCCAGCGTGTCGTCGAAGAAGTCGAGGCGAACGGGCGACTGGCGGCCGGGAGGGAAGAGGTCGATCAGGCTGCCGCGGACGGCGAACTCGCCCGGCTCCATGACAGTGCCGGTTCGGACGAATCCGGCGAGCGAGAGACGCTCGATCAGGCGCGTGCGGTCGATGCGCTGGCCGGGCGCGATCTGTTTGAGGGACTGCTTGATGAAGGCCCGCGGGGGGACGCGCTGGAGAGCTGCGTTGGCGGTGGTCAGGACGACAGTCGGCTCCTTGCGGGCGCCGGCCGCAAGGATAGCCAGCGTCGTTATCCGCCGTGCGACGAGATCCGAGTGCGGCCCGATCCGGTCGTAGGGGACGGTGTCCCAGGCGGGCAGCGACAGCACCCTGGTCGTCGGAGAGAAGAACGCCAGCGCGGCCTCGAGCTCGCCGATCCGCCGATCGTCGCGAGCGACGTGGAGCAACGCCATCGGCCGGCCGGCGATGGCAGAGGCCTCGGCTGCGAGTTGGCCAAGCACATAGCCGTCGTAGCCCTCCGGCACGCCGAGCAGAGTCTCGGCACCGGTCGGTAGGGTGGCGGGCTTGGCTTTGACGTCGGCCATGGCGTTCACGATACGGCGGCTTCCGGCTTGGCCCCGAGGCCATGAAACGCGCGTATGGCGCTCATCAAACGGAAAAGCTCGCTTTCGGGCGGGAGGCCGTCCCCCATGATCCAGCGCTGCAAGTCGGGGTCGGGCAGGGCCAGCAGCCGCTCGAACTCCGCCAGCAGCGGGTCCTCCATCATGGACAGGCTGGCCTCGGCATAGCGGCCGAGAAGCCAGTCCATCTCCTTGGTGCCGCGATGCAAAGCGCGGTAGGCCGCCCTGCGGCGGCGCTGCTCGATGTCGATCATGGGTTGTTTCCGCGGGAGCTGGCCGTTCATTCCGGAGTGGATGCTTGACGACCGAGGCATGCCCCCTCCAAGTACGGGTCCAGTGTGATATAGCGCTGATGGTAGCCCCGGAAAAGCCCGGCCGGCGCGGATGTGCCGAGGCGTTGCAGGGCGCGCCTCGAATGCGACAGAGAGGGTGCCTTCGAGGCCACGCATGCGGCCAGTGACACTCAATCCGCTGTTTGCACCAGCTGAAAGCCTCAAGGGCATCGGACCGCGGCTGGTCGTGCTGCTGCGCAAGGCGCTGGCTTTGCCGCCAGGCGTTACGGAGCCACGCGTGGTCGATCTCCTCTGGCATCTGCCGACGGGCGTGATCGACCGGCGAGCGGAGCCGGCCATCGCCGACGCGCAGGCCGGCACCATCGCGACGTTGAAGGTGCGCGTTCTCAAGCATCGCGGTCCTCCGCGGGGCAACACGAAGGCGCCCTACAAGGTGGCTTGCGAGGACGAGACGGGCCGTCTGGAGCTCGTCTTCTTCCATGCCGAGCGCCGGTTCATCGAGGCACAGCTCCCCGAGGGCGAGACCCGCTACGTCTCCGGCCGTGTCGAGCGCTATGGCGATACGCTGCAGATGGCGCATCCCGACTACATCGTCGCGCCCGAGCGGCGGGGCGACCTGCCGCTGCTGGAGCCGGTCTATCCGCTGACCGCGGGCCTCTCGGGCAAGGTGCTGGGCAAGGCCTTGCGGCAGGCCGTCGAGCTGATGCCGGGCGTTGCCGAATGGCAAGAGCCGGAATGGCTTGTGCGGAAGGGCTGGCCGGCATTCGGCGAGGCTCTCCAGCGGCTGCATCGTCCAACGGACGCAGCCGATGTCTCGGCCGGCTCGGCCCCGTGGCAGCGGCTCGCCTACGACGAGCTGCTCGCCGGTCAGCTCGCCTTGGGCCTCGTGCGACAGGGAGCGCGCCAAAAGGCGGGGCGGGTGACTGCCGGCGACGGCCGCATCCGGGAGCGCCTCGTCACAGCGCTGCCGTTCTCGCTCACCAACTCGCAACGCTCGGCCCTGGCCGAGATCGAGGCGGATATGGCGGCACCGTCGCGCATGCTGCGGCTGCTCCAGGGCGACGTCGGCTCCGGCAAGACGCTCGTGGCGCTGATGTCCATGGCGATTGCAGTCGAGGCCGGTGGGCAGGCCGCGTTGATGGCTCCAACCGAGGTGCTCGCGCGCCAGCATGCCGAGACCATCGCGCCGCTCGCGGAGGCGGCGGGGCTCCGGATCGGCCTGCTCACGGGCCGCGAGAAGGGGCGAGCGCGGACCGCGGTGCTCGATCGGCTCGCCTCGGGCGAGATCGACATCCTCGTCGGCACGCATGCGCTGTTCCAACCGGACGTTGTCTACCGTGATCTCGCCTTCGTCGTCATCGACGAGCAGCACCGGTTCGGGGTCCATCAGCGCATGGCGCTGCAGGCGAAGGGAGGTGCGAGCGGCGTCAACGTGCTGGCGATGACGGCGACGCCCATTCCCCGCACGCTGCTGATGACCCACTACGGTGATCTCGACGTGTCGCGCCTCACCGAGAAGCCGGCAGGGCGCAAGCCGATCACGACGACGCTGGCCGCCAGCGAGCGCATGGTGGAGGTGATCGAAGGCTTGAAGCGTGCGGTGGCGCAGGGGGCGCAGGTCTATTGGGTGTGCCCGCTGATCGAGACCAGCGACGTCTCCGATCTCGCTGCCGCAGAGGAGCGGGCCGCACACCTCGCGCAGACGTTCGGCGACAAGGTCGGCCTCATCCACGGTGCGATGGCTGGCGCAGCCAAGGACAAGGTGATGGAGGCGTTCTCGGCCGACCGGCTCAAGATCCTGGTGGCGACGACCGTGATCGAGGTCGGCGTCAACGTGCCGAACGCCTCGATCATGGTCATCGAGCACGCCGAGCGGTTCGGCCTTGCGCAGCTCCACCAGCTCAGAGGGCGCGTCGGCCGCGGCAGCCGGCAATCCTACTGCGTGCTTCTCTACAAAGGCCCGATCGGTGAGACAGCACGGGCGCGCCTGGAGATGATGCGCGAGACCGAGGATGGATTCCTGATTGCGGAGAAGGATCTCGAGCTGAGGGGTGGCGGCGAGGTGCTGGGGGCACGTCAGTCGGGTGCTCCCGAGTTCCGCGTGGCCGACGTGCCCGGGTTCGAGGACCTGCTGGCGGCCGCCCGGGACGATGCCCGCATGATTCTGGCCCAGGATCCCCTTCTGACCAGCCCTCGTGGCGAGGCACTCCGGACACTGCTCTATCTCTTCGAGCAGGACGAGGCGGTCAGGCTGTTCCGGGCGGCGTGAGGTCGGACGGGCGGCTCGCTCCGATTTGGCGGCAATTTAACCTTTGGGCGCTACAATCTGTAGGAATTTTCGCGGGAATAGGGCTGGCTGTGCGTGCCGGCAGCGTCGGGTGGTGCGAGCATGATCGAGTTGCGGAGGGTGCGTTTCGAAAGCATTCAAGGGCTGCGCCGGGACGACCTCGGCACGGCCGGCGAGATCTGGCTGGCGGATCTGTGTGCTGCGGTCTGGGCGACGCGCGAGGCCATGAAGCTCGGGGCGCATCTCGTGCGCTACATGGTGGCGCCAGATCCGAAGCTGCTCACCTTGTCGAGCATCGAGGGACAGATTCAGATCGGGCGCGAGGACGTGCAGTTCGCGCTGCGCCTCCTGAAGCTCTATCGGGCCGTCGAGGATTTCACCATCGAAGGCGACGAGCTCCGCGTGGCGCTGCATCTGACCAGCGTGCAGCGGCTCAAGGTGCTCGAGGTCCGACATCGGCTGGCCGAGCTGATGCGGGCGGCAGCCGCCGAAATCCAGCCGTCGGGCCGGTGGGTTCCGGCCGTCACGCGCAACACCGAGGGGCAGGACGAGCTGCGGTAGCCGAAGCGGCGGCCGCGCGTCATCGCCCCTTGAAGACCGGCTTTCTTTTCTCGGCCCAGGCCTTGAGGCCCTCCTTGTGATCCTCCGAGGCGCCGCACCTGGCGCGAGCGGCCTCGTGCTCCGAACGGATCAGCCGGAAGGCGGCCGTGTCGTTCAGCGCCTTCTTGGTTGCCGCGACGGCGAGAGGTGCGTTGGCTGCGATCTGCGAGGCGAGGGCATCGACCCGCGTCATGAGCTGGTCGGCCGGCACGATCTCGGTCAGGTACTCCATCCGCAGCAATTCGGCCGCCTCGACCGGCTCGGCGGTCAAGAACAGCTTCTTGGCGTTGTTGACGCCGATGCGCGACACGTACCGCCTGAGGCCACTCTCGTAATAGACGATGCCAAGGCGCGCCGCCGGCATGAACATGCGGGTCTGCTCGACGCCGATGCGGAAATCGCAGGCGAGCGCCAGATCCGTCGAGCCGCCGTAGACGCCACCGTTCAAGGCCGCGATGGTCGGCACGCGCAAACTCTCCAGGCGATCCACCATGCGCTCGAAGCCGTGCGGATCGTAGGGCTTGGCGTTGGGGTCCTTTTTCTCGCCGAGTGCGCCGATGTGGAAGCCCGAGGAGAAGCTCTTGCCCGTGCCGGTGATGACGACGACCCGGATCGACGCCTCCCGGTCGACGCGGTCGTAGATCTCGACAAGGGCATCGAGGTCGCCCGGCTCGATGCGGTTGTGCTCGGCGGGACGGTTGAGGCGAATGAATGCCTTGCCCTCTGTGATCGTGAGGATTGGCGGCGTCGATGCGGGCTTATCGGTGGCGCTCATGTTCGGTCCGATCGCTGGGTTACGGGCGGGTGCCCGATGGGCACCTCTGCTGCTGCGGCCATGCTGAGCGAGCCGCTTGCCGTGTGCAAGTGGCGTCATTGCACAGGCCGACGCCCGAGGGCTCTCATGCCATCGACAGCCTGTAGAACCTTTGCGCCGTCCCGGCGAAGAGGTCCCTCTTCTCGTCGGCGGAAGCACCTTTGGCGAGCAGCTTGCAGGCGTTCCAGAAGACGCCGTAGCTGTAGCTGCCTTTATCGACAGGGAAGTTCGACTCGAACATGCAGCGGCTGGCGCCGAAGGCCTCGATGCAGGTCGCGATATAGGGTTTCCACGCCTCGGCCAGTGCCTCGGAGGTCGGCGGCCTGGCGGCATCCTCGAACTTGAAGCCGTTGATGCGCATGCCGAGGCCGCCGAGCTTGATCGAGACGTTCGGGCACTCGGCCAAGCGCTTGATGGCGGCCGACCAGTCCTTGAAAACCTCGTCGCGCTTGCCGGCATAGCCCTGGATGGCAAGTGGGCCACCGACGTGATCGAGCACGAAGCGGGTGTCGGGGATGGCCTTCGCGGCCGCCGTCAGGTCGTCGATCTGCGGGTGATAGAGCCAGGCGTCGAACGATAGCCCCATGCGGCCGAGCGTCTTGAGGCCTTCCTGGAATCTGGTGTCCTTCAACTGATGGCGCGGCGGTGTGTAGGCTGGGTTCATGATGACGGGATCGGGATCCCAGGCGGTGATGTGGCGGATGCCGCGGAAGCGTCCGTTGCCGGCCTTCACGTGGGCCTCGAGCACGGGCTCGACGCGGGACCCGAGCGTCATGTCCGCGTGTCCGACGATACCTTCGCAAACGCGCGTTTTGCCGTAGATGCCGCTCTCGCTCATCGCTGCGACGCCGGCCACGAACTGGGTCTCGCCGACCGGGCGCGTCTCGACCGGACCGTCGGCCCTGTGGAAGGCGCGACACTGCACGAACACGGTGGCGACGATGTTGTGGCCCGTATTCGTGTCGATGAGCAGGTCCGGCATCATGTAGGGCCAGCCGGGCCGGTCCCACAGGTGATGATGCGGATCGACGATCGGCAGGCTCGGCTCGAGGGTGGGCTCCGTCACCTTGGCGAGCCAGTCGAGCCGGTTCGGGATGTAGTGGACGTTGGCGGACATCGGCGTTTCCTCGGACTGCTTCAGGTCGTGCGCTGAGCGCACGAGTGGGCTGCCGCCCACGCCCGCGGGGGGGGGGGGGGGGGGGCGGGCCCCCCCCCCCCCGCCACCGAAAAAAAAACAAGCCAGGAGGGGGGGTACGACCCAAAACAGACGCGGGGGACCACCCC
>JANRJI010000104.1:0-88070 GCA_033764055.1 Hyphomicrobiaceae bacterium | reverse complement strand
GAGGCTTCCACGTGAGCGAGGCCGCCAGGGAGCCACCCGGCGGCAGATGGTCGTCCGGGCCGTCGCGGCCGGAGCGTCGATTCTGCTCGACCCGGGCAAGTCGAGCGCCAGCGCAAGGCCACCAGTGGCGGTCGCCGATTGGCTACGCCGGGCGGGCGACAAGCCCTTCCGGGTGCCGCTCGATTATGTCGGGCTGCACTCCGATCATGGTCTCGGCAAGACCATGCCGGCGCCCGATTACGGCTACGACGCCATAAGGTCGCACGATACCGACGACGGTGCTGACTTTCCGGCGTTGCAGTGGGCTCGCATCGAGCGCAAGCCAGGGGTCTATGACTGGTCCGCCGTTGACGCCTGGATGGCTGCCCATCCGGCTAAGACCCGCATCTGGGTGCTGTTCGGCTGTCCGAGCTTCTATCAGAAGTATCCCGGTGAGCCGTGGCGCTATCCCTATCTTCCGGGCGGCGGCTCTCCCCCACGCGATCCTGCCGTTGCGGGCGCGTTCGTTCGCGCTCTGCTGGCGCGGCATCCCGGAAAGATCCGGTTTGTCGAGATCTGGAACGAGCCGAGCTTCGGCTGGGGCCTCGGCGGGGCATCGGGCCGCTGGTCGCCACTCATGGAGAAGCCCGGCTTCTTCACGGGCACGGCCGCCGATCTTGCCGGGCTGGCGAGGATGGTCCGCGCTGCCTTGCCTGCCGGTGTCGGGTTGCTGGCAGGGGCGTGGGAGAGCCATTGGCGGGATTCGACTGCGGCGAACGGCCTGATCCGCTTCTCGCTGGCTGGCGATGGCGCGGGCCGACTGGGCCGGGATCACGTGGATGCGCTATCCGTGCACGTCTACACCGTCAATGGCGACGTCAATGCCATGATCGATGAGCTTCGAGGCTATCGCCAGCGCTTCGCCGATGCAGGCTACAAGTCTGACCTTCCCGCATATGTGACCGAGGTCGGGGCCGAGGCACCCGAGCACTGGACCGAGGATCGGCCGTCGCTCGCAGTCAAGGTCACGACCCTCAAGCGTTGGCTGATGATCCCGGCGGCGCTCGGCTTTGCGGGCGCCTATCTCTACAAGCACTCTGACATGCGGACCCTGGGCGATCCCGCGAGGGTGCCGGAGCTGGGCCAGGCGATCACCGCAATGCGCGAGGCCTTGCGCGGGCGTCTCATCGTCGAGGCCGCTCGGCTCGACGACGGCACGATCTGGCTTTCCTTTGCAGATGGGACGACGGTCCGGGCATGATCAGGCGGCAGCCAGAACGATTCTCACTCGTCGTCGCCACCTATGGACGGTCGACGGCGCTCGGGCCACTCGTAGCTTCGCTGATGGCGCAGACGTGGCGCGATTTCGACGTCATCGTCGTCGATCAGAACGCCGACGATCGTGTCGCCCCGATCATTGCACCCCTGCGTGATGCGGGCCTGCTCGGGGGACACCTGCGGATGCGGCGCCCGAGTGCATCCGGTGCCAGGAACCTCGGCCTCGCTGAGGCGCGCGGCGAGATCGTTGCCTTCCCGGACGACGACTGCTGGTATGAGCCCGACACGCTCGCGAAGGCAGCAGCTCATTTCGACGGGGATCGGGGCCTGGCCGGTGTCGCCGGCCGTTGGGTGGAGGCCGGCCGGATGCCGGGCGACGACAAGGCAGAGATCGACAACGAGGCCATGCGGCATTTCCGGGCGGGCAACCTCGCGTGCATCACGCTATTTCTCCGTCGCGAGCGCGTGGTCGGAGTCGGCGGCTTTGACGAGCGGATAGGTCCCGGCAAATGGTTCGCAGGAGCGGAGGAGACAGACCTCGTGATGTCGCTGCTCGCAGCCGGTGGACGACTGCGGCGGGCGGGCGACGTGCTCGTCCACCATCCGCCGGACGATGGCGCCCGGAGTGGGCCAAAGCGGCATCCGCTGCAAACGATTCGCGCCCGCGCGCGCGGCACCGGCGCGCTCTATGCCAAGCACAGGCTCCCCGCCTGGGTGATCGGCCGGGGCCTCCTGGGGCCGATCGCCGCCGTGCCCGAGGCCGGGATCGCCATCAGCGCCGCCAGGATGCTCGGTCGCATCGAAGGCCTCGTCGGTTGGCATCTGGGGGATCTCAAGGGGCATGTCGTGCATCCAGCCGGCGGCGTGAGGAACGGAGGTCAGCCGTGACCAAAGTGCCGCTTAGTGCCGTCGTGCGTGCTGCCGACTCGGAGATTTCCAGAACGAGGCATTCGATCGTGAAGAAGGGTCAGATACCATGAAGCCCCGCGCCCTCATTACAGGCGTCACCGGACAGGACGGCGCGTATCTTGCCGAGATGCTCCTGAGCAAGGGGTACGAGGTGCACGGCATCAAGCGCCGGTCATCGTCATTCAACACCGGCCGAGTCGACCACCTCTACAAGGATCCGCATGAGGAAGGTGTCGACTTCCTGATGCACTATGGCGACATGACGGATTCGACCAACCTCATCCGCCTCGTGCAACAGATCCAGCCGACGGAGATCTACAATCTCGCGGCACAGAGCCACGTCGCGGTGTCGTTCGAGAGCCCAGAGTATACGGCCAATGCCGATGCGATCGGCGTGTTACGCCTGCTGGAGGCGATCCGTATCCTCGGCCTCGAGAAGACGACGCGCTTCTATCAGGCCTCGACCTCGGAGCTTTACGGGCTCGTGCAAGAGGTGCCCCAAAAGGAGACGACGCCTTTCTACCCGCGCTCGCCCTATGCCGTGGCGAAGCTCTACGGGTACTGGATCACCGTGAACTACCGCGAGGCCTACGGCATCCACGCCTCGAACGGCATTCTGTTCAACCACGAGAGCCCGATCCGTGGCGAAACGTTCGTGACGCGCAAGATCACCCGCGCCGTCGCGCGCATCGACGCGGGGCTCGAACCGTGCCTCTACCTCGGCAATCTCGACGCCAAGCGCGACTGGGGCCATGCCCGCGACTACGTCGAGGGCATGTGGATGATCCTGCAGCAGGCTGAGCCTGACGACTACGTGCTCGCCACGGGGGAGACGCGCAGCGTCCGCGAGTTCGTGGAGATCGCCTTCGCGCATGTCGGCCGCAGGATCGAGTGGCGCGGCAAGGGCGTCGACGAGACGGGCATCGATGCCAGGAGCGGCACAACGGTGGTGCGCATCGATCCGCGCTATTTCCGGCCGACCGAGGTGGACCTCCTCATCGGCGACGCGTCGAAGGCCCGCAGCCAGCTCGGCTGGACGCCACGGACATCGTTCGCCAATCTCGTGCAGGAGATGATGGAAGGCGATCTCGCCGAGGCGCGCCGGGAGGTTGCCAATGGCCACCGCTAGCAGACCTTTCACGCTCGCCGGCAAGCGCGTTTTCGTGGCGGGACATCGCGGCATGGTCGGCGCGGCGCTCGCCCGCCGCCTCGGGCACGAGGGCTGCGAGATCCTCACCGCCGGCAAGGCCGAGCTGGATCTCCGCAATCAGGCACAGACCGAGGCCTGGATGGCGCGCCACCGCCCGCAGGCGATCTTCATGGCGGCGGCGAAGGTCGGCGGCATCGTCGCCAACAACTCGCTTCGCGCCGAGTTCCTCTACGACAACCTCGCCATCGCGACCAACGTCACCCACGCGGCCTTCGCCAACAAGGTCGAGAAGATGATGTTTCTCGGCTCGACCTGCATCTATCCTCGTTTGGCACCACAGCCTATGAGCGAGGACTCCCTGCTCACTGGTCCGCTGGAGCCGACCAACGAGCCATACGCCATCGCAAAAATCGCAGGGATCAAGCTCGCAGAGGCGTACCGCGACCAGTACGGCTGCGACTTCATATCTGTTATGCCGACCAATCTCTATGGTCCTGGCGACAATTACCATCCGGAGCACAGCCACGTGGTGGCCGCGCTGATCCGCCGCTTTCACGAAGCGAAGGACGCTCATAGGCCCGAGGTCGTCGTCTGGGGCACGGGCACGCCCCGGCGCGAGTTCCTCTACGTCGACGACATGGCGGATGCCTGCGTTCACCTGATGAAGAGCTACTCGGGTCGCGGCATCGTCAACATCGGCACCGGCAGCGACATCGCCATCTCGGAGTTCGCCGTCATCGTTGCCAAGGTGGTCGGCTATGAGGGTCGCATCGCCTACGACACGTCGCGCCCCGACGGCACACCGCGGAAGCTCGTCGACGTGACGCGCCTCAATGGCCTCGGCTGGCGGGCGAGCACCGGCCTCGAGGATGGCCTGCGCCTCGCCTACCGCGACTTCCTCGCGGGCGGTGCCAAGGCCGTCTGACCTAAGATGAGCGGGCGGTGCATCGCCCGCTCGAGGCTTCTTAGAGCGGCTTGATCGCGACCTTGCGGAACTTGATCGTGCCCGTGCCGTGCTGCAGCGCGAGCGCGCCCTCCGTGAGCATGCCATTCCGGAAATCGGCGGTCTTCTGGCCATTCAGGACGACCGTGATCTGCCGGCCCTTGGCGGTGATCTGGTAGGTGTTCCATTTGCCGCCCGCCTTCGGCATCGGATCGACCTCGGCGAAGTGCACCACCCCGCCCGTGCCGTAGGTCGGATCCTTCCTCTGATCGAAGATGTTCGCCTCGTAGCAGGTCTTGTCGCTGATTTTCTTCGGGTCGGCGCAACGCAGGAAGATGCCGCTGTTGGCGTCGTCGCTGGCCCAGAACTCAACATAGAGCTCGAAATCCTTATAGGGTGCCTTGCTGACGAGATAGGCCGGGTCCTTGCCGGGGTTCTTGTCGGCGACGAGAGCGCCGCCTTCCATCCGCCAGTTGGATTCGGCGACCTTGTCCCAGTCGCCCATGGTCTTGTCGTCGATCAGCGTGACCCAGCCCGGGCCAGTCTGGCTGACGGCCGGCGACGTCAGATGGCCCCAGGACAGCGCGAGGACGCTGGCTGCACCGAGTATCGAAACGGTCGAGTAGCTGGCCATGGCATTTCCTCCGAAGCATTTTCTCTTTCTCGGTGCCGAGCCGGGCGGCGACACGCCCGGCGGGCACAAATCCAAGACCGCTCACGCCGGCTCGGCGTCGCGCTTCGCCCACATCTCCTTGAAGGCCGGACGGGATTGGCAGGCGGCGAGCCATTTCTTGACGTTGGGTGCCCCGTCGAGGAGTTGCGGCGCGCCAGACGCGTAGCGCACGCACTCGGCGACGTTGATGTCGGCGACAGTGAAGCGTCCGCCGACCAGATAGCCCGATTTGGCCAGGGCCGCGTCGAGCACGGCGAACGGGGCCTTCAGTGCCTCGATCGCCGCGGTCGCTCCCTTCGGGTCGCGCATGACCTCCAGCGCCTTGCCCTCGACCTCGGTGATGGCCCAGATCGACCACATCGTCATCTGGCCGTCTTCGGCGACGCTGGCCGGTGCCAGGGGACCGCCGTGCTTCTTGGCGAGGTAGAGGTTGATGGCGAGCGATTCGTGCAGGACGAGGCCGTCGTCGTCGATCGACGGTACGTGACCGTTCGGGTTGATCTTGAGAAACTCGGGGCTGCGGGTATGGATCGGCGCCGCGTGCGCGCGATAGGGCTGGGTGACCGGCACGTGCTTGAACGGAATGCCGAGCTCGTTGGCGAGCCAGATGTTGCGCGTGGCGCGGCTGCGAAAGACGCCGTAGATGGTGAGCATCGATGGATCCCTGGATGGTCAGGTCCGGCCAACCCGCGGGTTGCCACCGGTCCCCCTGCGACAACCTATCCCATCACGGAGACAGGCAGGCTGGCAAGCGTGCCGCCATTTCGCTAATGGTGACGGCGGGCGCCCGCGACGGCGCCGGCCGGGAGACGAGCCAGTGAGCGGACAGCCACCGACGATGCGAGCCGTGCGCGGCTTCGATGCCACGCGGATCTGGATCTTCGACCTCGACAACACTCTCTATCCGGCCGAGTGCAACCTGTTCGCCCAGGTCGACCAGCGCATGGCCGAGTTCATCCAGCGCTACCTCGGCGTGCCGTTCGCCTACGCCAAGCACCTGCAGAAGAGCTATTATCGCCAGTTCGGCACCACGCTTGCGGGCATGATGCAGGTGCACAACATGGACCCGCACCAGTTCCTCGACTACGTGCACGACATCGACTTGTCGGCGATCCCCGACCACCCTGAGCTTCGCGTGGCCATCGAGCGGCTGCCGGGGCGCAAGCTGATCTTCACCGCCGGCTCCCACGGGCATGCCGAGCGCGTTGCGACGAAGCTCGGCATCCTCGACCTGTTCGAGGACATCGTCGATATCGTCGATGCCGGCTACATCCCCAAGGAGCGGCGCGAGGCCTACGACCGGTTGCTCGCCTCGCACGGCATTGAGCCGGCTGCGTCGGCCATGTTCGAGGATATGCCGCACAATCTCGCGCCCGCCCACGAGCTCGGCATGACCACGTGCCTCGTGCACTCGAGCTACATCGACCACCCGATCCAGCTCAAGATCCGGGAGTGGAAGGAGCCACCGGAGCACATCCATCACATGACCGAGAACTTGGCAGGGTTCCTCGGGGGATTGGGGCCGGTTGACGCCGGCACCGGCGAGCGCACCTGAGTGTGATCGACATGAGAGACGTGTCGTCAATCGCCGCGGGGCATTGCTGAGGCGGACCAGGGGGTCAGACTCCGGTGGCTGGGACGCTTGCCTGCTACATTTCTCGCAGCGATCGCCGAGATTTGCGGGTGCTTCGCCTTCTGGGCCTGGGCTCGCTCCTATGCTTCCGCCGCCTGGCTGGCGCCGGGGACGTTCAGTCTCATGCTGTTCGCCTGGCTGCTGACGAGGGCCGACGTCGAGTTCGCCGGCCGGGCTTATGCCGCCTACGGCGGCATCTATATCGCCGCGTCCCTCGTCTGGCTCTGGATCGTGGAAGGGCTGATGCCGGACCGTTGGGACATCGCGGGCACCATCGTCAGCCTCGTCGGCGCGGCCATCGACCTCGCCGGCCCCCGAGGCCCGAAGGCCGTCACATCCGCCGCCCCCGGGGAATGTCGATGGGCAGGAACTCGACGCCGGTGCGCTGGACAGGTTGCGGATAGAGGCGCATCAGGTCGAGCACCGCCTGCGGCATGCCGACCCGCACGGGAAGGCCGAGCTCTGCGGCCTCGGTTGCGGTCAACGCGTAGTCGTGGGTCCAGTAGCCACCGGCGAGCTTTTCGGCCAGTGCCTCGGCTTTGTCCTGGGGGAGCTGCGGGGTCAGCAGCTCGACGGCGCCGCGCTTGACCTGGGCGATGGCCTTTTCGCTGACGTCGGCGAGAACCAGGGTCAGGTCGAAGGTGTCGGCGGCGGGCTTGAGGCTGCGGATCTTGACGATGCTCGCTGCCGGCAATCCGGCGATCTGCGGGTCGATCGGACCGAGCACCGAGAACTCGCCGAGCACGATCTCATCGGCGGCCAGCGCCATCAGCGTGCCGCCCGACATGGCATAGACCGGCACGTAGACGGTGACCTTGGCCGGATGGGCCTCGATGGCGCGGGCGATCTGCATGGCGGCCAGCACCAGGCCGCCCGGCGTATGCAACACGAGGTCGATCGGCCGGTCGGAGGGCGTTTCCTTGATGGCGGCGATGATGGTCTGCGCGTCCTCGAGGTCGATGTGGCGCGAGATCTGATAGCCGAAAACGCTGCGCTGCTCCTGCCGGTGGATCATGGTGATGACCCGGCTGCCGTGGGCCTTCTCGATGGCCCGAATGGCCTGCACGCGCTGCACGGCGTACCAGCGACCGGTGAGGATCGGCTGCATGAAGAAGAGCAGCATCGCCAGCCAAATCAGATTGGAGAAGTCGAAGCTCACGGTCGGTGCCTCCTGCGGCGGGTCGCGCGGGCACGAGCGACGCCCGTCGCCGCCGGCAGAACCGCCGAGGCCACGTTAGCGCCGCGGCTCGGACTTGCCGAGACCGATATCGATGTCGACGTGAGGGGCTTCGATCCGGATCCGGTCGTCGCCCGCTCGCACGCGGGTGCCCGGCGCATCGACCGAGACGGGGGGAGTGGGGTCGGCACGGTCGCGGCGCGCCTCGCCTGATGGCTCGGAGCCTGGGTGCGGGGCGAGCCCGTCGTAGACATGGCCGGACGTGACCGCGGCCGCCAACACGACCAGGGCCAATGCGGCGAGAGCAAGAGCGAGCAATCGGGGCTGCATGGGGGCTTCTTCTCTCCGTTTCGAGTTGAAGGGAGACGCCTGGACCAGGTGTCGGGTTCCATTCCGGGCGCCTGACCGCCGAACCCGATGTCCCGGGCCGGGACATCGGACCGGCTGCTGGTCATGGCGATCGGCGCGGTGTGATCCGGGGCGACTTGCTTCCGAGTAGACTGCTCGACCGCCGTGTGGCCGAAGGCAGTCGGAGAAGCAGCTGGAACAGCCGCACTTGCCGCAGGGGAGGGGGGCCGTTAAGTGTGGCCGTCGGCACACGGTCATCCAGCGCGGGACAACATGATCGAGCTTCTCGGCTTCATCAGCTATCTGATCACGCTCTACACCTACATCGTCATCGCCGGCGTGGTCATGAGCTGGCTGATCGGGTTCAACGTGATCAACCTCTACAACCCGATCGTTCGCACGATCTGGGATGCGCTCAACGCAGTGACCGAGCCGCTGCTGAGACCCATCCGTCGGTTCATCGGCCGCATCCTGCCGGATCTCAGGGGTATCGATGTTTCGCCGATCTTCCTGCTGCTCGGCTGCTATTTCGTCCAGGCCGTGATCATTCCCAACATCGCCAAGCTGTTCATATGACGCCGGCGCCAGTGCCCTGGCGCGCCGGCGGCCCCGGCCTGCTGGTGCGCGTGCGGCTGACGCCCAAGGCCTCGCGGGACGCGGTCGAGGGCATCGAGGCGACCGCCGACGGGCCGGCGCTCAAGGCGCGCGTCCGGGCCGTGCCGGAGGACGGGGCGGCCAACGCGGCGCTGGAGCGGCTGCTCGCGGAATGGCTCGGGGTGCCACGCTCGACCGTCGAGCTCGTCGCGGGGGGCAAGTCGCGGGTCAAGACGCTCTGCGTCGCTGGCGATGCCGAAAAGCTGGCGGCGCGGGTGGCTGCGAGGCTCGGCGAGGCCTGATCGCCGATCGATGGTCCATTGCCCTCTAGGCCCGGCACGCGAGTTGCGGCACATTCCGGCCCATGAGCACGCACGCCACGGCAGCTGCCACCAAGGATCCCGCCCGGCTCACCGAGGCCGAGGCCAACGTAGAGCTCGCCCGTCTTGCAGCCGAGATCGCGCGGCATGACGAGCTCTACCATTCCAAGGACGCGCCGGAGATTTCCGACGCAGCCTATGACGCGCTCATTCAGCGCAACGCCGCCATCGAGGCGCGCTTTCCGGCGCTTGCCCGTGCGGATAGCCCGTCGAAGCGGGTCGGCGCCGCGCCTCTCGAGGGCTTCGGCAAGGTCCGCCATGCGGTGCCGATGCTGTCCCTCGGCAACGCCTTCGAGGACGCGGACGTCGTCGACTTCGTGGCGCGCGTGCGCCGGTTTCTCAACATGAAGGACGCCGATCCCATTGCCTTCACGGCCGAGCCCAAGATCGACGGCCTCTCCATCTCGATCCGTTACGACGAGGGGCGGCTCGTCGAGGCTGCGACCCGCGGCGACGGCACCGAGGGCGAGAACGTCACTGCCAACGTGATGACCATCGCCGGCATTCCGCACCTCCTGAAGGGCAGGGGCATCCCCGAGCGCATCGAGGTGCGGGGCGAGATCTTTCTCGGCCACGACGATTTCCGCCGGCTCAACGCCGAGCAGGAGGCCGCCGGCGACAAGGTGTTCGCCAATCCGCGCAATGCCGCGGCCGGGTCGCTGCGCCAGCTCGATCCGAGAATCACGGCGCGGCGGCCCTTGCGCTTCTTCGCCTACGCCTGGGGGGCGGCAACCGAGGTGCCGGCCGGGACGCAAACGGGCGTGGTCGCCGCCTTCGCGGACTGGGGGTTGCCGACCAATCCACTCGTGCGGGTCTGCCATTCGGTGTCGGACATGCTGACCTTCTACCGCGAGATCGGGGAGCGACGATCCGGCCTCGGATACGACATCGACGGCGTCGTCTACAAGGTAGACCGGCTCGACCTGCAGGCACGGCTCGGGTTCGTGTCGCGGAGTCCACGCTGGGCCATTGCTCACAAGTTCCCGGCCGAGCAGGCGACGACCGTGGTCGAGGGAATCGACATCCAGGTCGGCCGCACGGGCGCGTTGACGCCGGTCGCCAAGCTGAGACCGGTTACAGTGGGCGGGGTCGTCGTCTCGAATGCGACGCTGCACAACGAGGACGAGATCGGCCGGCTCGATGTGCGAGTCGGTGATACGGTCATGGTGCAGCGGGCGGGCGACGTCATTCCGCAGGTGCTGCAGGTCGTCATCGAGAAGCGGCCCCCCGATGCCGTGCCCTACGCGTTCCCGCGCACATGCCCGGTCTGCGGCTCGGCCGCCGAGCGCGACGTCGACGAGGTGACGGGCGAGGCGAATGTCGTGCGCCGGTGCACGGGCGGGCTCGTCTGCCCTGCCCAGGCGCGTGAGCGGCTGCGCCATTTCGTTTCCCGCAATGCGCTCGACATCGAGGGACTTGGCGAGGAGCGCATCGCGCTCTTCTTCGACGAGGGGTTGATCCGGACGCCTGCCGACATCTTCACGCTCGAGGCGCGGGACCGGGCGAGCGGGTCGCCGCTCAGCGGTCGCAAAGGCTTCGGGGCCAGATCCGTCGAGAACCTTTTCAGGGCCATTGCAGCAAGACGCCGGGTGCCGCTCGACCGTTTCCTGTTCGCGCTCGGCGTCCGCCATATCGGCGAGACGACGGCCCGCGACCTCGCCAAGGCGTTCCTCACCTGGGATGCCTTCCGTGCCGCAGTCGAGCGCGCGATCGAGGATGCCCCGGGACCTGCATGGCGTCGGTTTCACGGAATACCCGGCGTCGGCGAGAAGACCGCCGAGGCGGCGGTCAACGCTCTCGCGACCCGAGGCGAGCCGCTTCGCGAGCCGGACCTTTTCGACCGCCCGCTCGCTGAGCGGCTGACGGCTCATAAGCTGGCTCCGGCGAAGGCCTCCGCCGCGATCGCAAAAGCCTTCGGAGGGGACGCCGGGGCGTTGATCGAGGCAGCACGCGAGGCAGCCGGCCAGATGGCAGGCGAGGGCTTCACCGATCTCGCCGGCCTGTCCGGCATCGGCGAGGTGGCGACGGATGCCCTCGTCGACTTCTTCAGGGAGCCGCATAACCGGGAGGTGATCGGTCAATTGCTGTCCGAGATCGAGGTGCTCGCCTTCGAGCGGGGGGCGGCCGCGACCTCTCCCGTCTCGGGAAAGACGGTCGTCTTCACCGGCACGCTGGAACGTCTCAACCGCAATGAGGCGAAGGCCCAGGCCGAGCGGCTCGGGGCCAAGGTCTCGGGGTCGGTATCGAAAAAGACCGACTACGTGATCGCCGGGGCGGATGCCGGCTCCAAGCTGACGAAGGCACAGGAGCTCGGTGTCACCGTTCTGAGCGAGGACGAGTGGCTGCGGCTGACGGGAGCGGGATGAGCCTCAGCCTGCCCGCTATGCGATCAATTCAATCGAAATTTAAACGCACTTTGGGGTCGGACGTTTCCAATAGGTATGCACACAACAGACGCCAACGCCTGTTAACACTTGCGGCATAGGATCGCCTCAGTTGAAGCCCGAGCCGGCGGCCAGACCGCTCGCGGCCGATGAGGGAGAGTGACTGTGCGTAGCCTGCTCAAAACGTTCTGCCAAGACGATGCCGGCGCTACATCGATCGAGTACGGGATGATTGCAGCCTTCATCGCCATTGCCATTATCACGGTGCTGCAACAGATCGGAACCGAGGTGCAGAAGCCGTTCGAGGACGTCGAGTCGGGTCTGAAGAAGCGGCCGGCCTGATAGCCGGCGCAAAGCCGTTTGCGGATTAACCGGGTATTCACCGATCCGGAGCAAGACTAAGGAAGTCCGTCGCCTGTCGCGTCGGGCAGCTCAGTAGAGAGTGGTGCGTCGTGCTCGAGTTCACGCTGTTCCTGATGTTTCCTGCCGCGATGGCCTTCGCCGGCGCCATGGATCTTTTCACGATGACGATCCCGAACCGGATCACCGTCGGGCTCGTGATCGCCTTCGTCGCAGCCGCCATCTACGCGCCCTTGGGTTGGCCGCAAGTCGCCAGCCATCTCGGCGCCGGCCTGCTGATGCTCGGCGTCGGCATCTTCATGTTCTGGAGGAACTGGGTCGGTGGCGGAGACGCCAAGCTGCTGGCCGCGGCTGCGCTGTGGTTCGGTTTCGAAGGCTTGCTGCAATATCTGCTGCTGGTCTCGATCTGCGGCGGCGTCCTTGTGCTTGTCCTCCTCGCCTATCGCAACATGACGCCGGCGCTCTGGATGTACCGCCAGGAGTGGGCGATGCGCCTGCACAAGCAGGCCGGAGGCATACCTTACGGCATCGCGCTCGCGGCCGGCGGTCTCTGGCTCTATCCGTCCACGCCCTGGCTCGCCAGCCTGGCGATCTGAAGCCATTTCACCACCCATTCCCGGCGGAAGTGCTGCGCCAGCCATTCCTGGCGCAGCGATTAACTGCACATTGACGTTTCTCCCTCACATTGCCCGTACGTAGGCGGCCCACTTGGGTGTGAGAGGATCATTTTCGCCATGAAGCAAGGACAGCTGATCGGCATCGCGATCGCGGGAGTGTGCGGACTTGGCGCGTTCCTGCTGGCAAAGAACATGGTCACGCCGCCGCGCGAGATCAAAGTCGAAACCAATTTGAACTCGACAGAGGTGCTGGTCGCGAGGGCCAATATCGGTCTCGGACAGGTGACGACCGAGTCGAGCTTCCGGTGGCAGGCGTGGCCGGCCGATGCGGTGCCGCAAGGCTCGGTCACCCGACAGGGCGGCGCCGGGGGATCCATGCGGACCTTCGTCGGCAGCATCGCCCGCACGCCAATCCTCGCCGGCGAGCCGATCACCAAGACCAAGCTCGTCAATGCGAAGGAGGGTGGCGTTCTCGCCGCGATCCTACCCGAAGGCAAGCGCGCCGTGTCGGTCAGCATCCGTGACGAGCATCTCGCCGCCGGCAAGCTGATCCTGCCCAACGATCGCGTCGACGTGATCCTGATCCGCAAGATGCGCGGCCGCAACGGCCAGGACGACATCTCCAGCGAGACCGTCTTCCGTGACGTGCGCGTGCTCGCGATCGGCCAGCGCATCGAGATCAAGGAAGGCCAGAAGCAGGCCGACGGCAATACCGCCACGCTCGAGCTGACCGCGGACGAGGCCGAGGAGATGGTCCTGGCCCGCGCCAAGGGCGAGATCACGCTCTCGCTGAGGTCGATCGCCGACTTCAACAAAAAGGAGGACGGCGCGGGCGGCAAGAAGGAGGTCAAGGCCTCGAGCCAGGTCAAGCTGCTGCGCTACGGCGTGAAGTCCCGGGCCCAGAACGTGAATTGAAGGCCGGAAGCCCGGCGCCGGTGAGTTCGAGGTGAGTTGCGTTTCCCCTGCGTGCGTCCGATCGCGGTAGCTCGTCAGAAAGCTCCATCAAATGCGCAACTACTCCAAGAAGACTTATGGTGCCGTCCTGGCAGGCCTGATCGGCCTGGCCATCGCCTCGCTCGCGCCAGCCCCAGCCGATGCAGGTGGGGGCTCGCGGAACGGCGTCCGGCCTGTGGCGACGCAGATTCCCTACGAAACCGACCACAACTCGATGATCCGCATCTCGGAGCGTGACGGCTTTCCGATGCATCGCGGCATCAGGCTCGCCCGCAACAAGTCGATGCTGGTCGAGGTTTCGAGGGAGCTGAGGGACGTCATCGTCTCGAACCCGGACCTGGTCGATGCCGTCGTACAGTCGGCGAACCGGGTCTATCTGATCGGCAAGAAGGTCGGGCAGGCCAACGCCTTCTTCTTCGACGCGAATGGCGAGCAGATCATCACCTTCGAGTTGACGGTCGAGCAGGACACGGCCGTTCTCGACTCCCTCTTCAAGCGGCTTCTGCCGGGCTCGAACATCAAGGCGGAGGTGCTGAACGAGACGGTGATCCTCACCGGCTCCGTGCGCAGCCCGTCCGACAGCTCACGCGCTGCCGACATCGCCAGCCGGTTCATCGTCGGGCCGACGCCCGAGGCCGACGCGCGCCAGTCGAAGAAGGTGATCAACCTGCTGCAGGTCGAAGCCGAGGAGCAGGTGATGCTCCGCGTGACGGTGGCCGAGGTCGAGCGGTCGGTGCTCAAGCAGTTCGGCATCAACCTGTCGACCGAGCTCAACGCCGGCAACTTCGCGACGGGACTGCTCACCGCCAACGCCTTCCCATTGACGACGGTCGCCGGTCTCGGCGGCGCGCTCAAGACGGGTGCGGACACGAGCCAGGCCATGGGCCGCGGCTGTAACGTGGTCGGCGACCTCATCCAGAAGGATCCGCCTGTCTTGGGAAGCTCTGGCAACTACGGGTTCTGGAGCTCGAACCAGAACTGCGTATCGCACGCGATCAAGGCGCTCGAGCGCAACGGTCTCATCAAGACGCTCGCCGAGCCGAACCTGACGGCCATCTCGGGCGAGTCGGCGAAGTTTCTCGCTGGCGGCGAGTTCCCGGTGCCGGTGTCGGTCAACGGCAACCAGATCGGCGTGTCGTTCAAGGAGTTCGGCGTCAGCGTCGCTTTCACGCCGGTGGTGCTGACAGAGGGCCGGATCAATCTCAAGATCGAGACGGTCGTGTCCGAGCTCAGCGATGCCGGTGCCATTCAGATCAGCGGCATCGCGCTGCCTGCCCTCAAGAAGCGCGAGGCGAAGTCGACTGTCGAGCTGCCGTCCGGTGGCACGCTGGCACTCGCCGGCCTCATCTCGGACGACACGCGCAAGAACATCGACGGCCTGCCCGGGCTGAAAGACTTGCCGGTGCTCGGCACGCTCTTCCGCAGCCAGGATTTCATCAAGCGGGAGACAGAGCTCGTCGTGATGGTGACGCCCTATGTCGTGCGGCCCGTTGCCCGCAAGGACATGGCCCGCCCGACCGACGGCATGTCGCCTGCCTCCGACCTCAAGAGCAACGTCCTCGGCCACATGAACCGCGTCTACGGCAAGAACGTGCCCGCGGGCGCTGAAGGCGGGCTCAAGGACGGCACCATCGGCTTCATCGTGGATTGAGCGCGAGAGCGCCGGAGACAAGACCATGCACACCAAGATCTCCTCTCTCAACCGGCTCGGCATCCGCAATGCCAGGCTCCTCAAGGCGATGACCGTCACGCTGGCTGCGGTCGCGCTCCCCGCCTGCTCGGGCGATCTCGATACCGCCGGCCATGTCGCAGGCTGGTCGTTGATCGACGCCCAGCAGCGCCACCCGATCATCGTATCGGAGCAACCTGCCGATCTATCGGTTCGCGTGGCTCGAGGCTCGGACGGCCTGACGGCGCACCAGCGCGCCAACGTCGCCGACTTCCTCGGCCGCTATCGTGGCAGCGACAGCGGTAACGGGCGGCTGACCATCAACGTACCGTCTGGATCGCCCAACGAGGTGGCGGCGCTGAAGGCCGTTGCCGACTTGCGCGACATCATCCGCGACTACGGCATCGACGACAGCCGCGTCATCGTCAACGCCTATCATTCCGACGGCGGGCACCAGCCGCCGCTGCGCATCTCGTACACGCGCTTTGTCGCCGAGGCGCCGCAGTGCGGCCATTGGTCGGTCAACGTTGCCGACGATCCGCGCAACCTGCCCTATCCGAATCTCGGCTGCTCCACGCAGCGGAACTTCGCCATGCAGGTGGCGAATCCGGCCGACCTGCTCGGGCCGCGCACGATGTCTCCGGCGCTGGCCGAGAAGCGCGACCAGAAGTGGGAAAAGTACAACAAGAACGAGGCCGTGGTCTCCAAGAAGGACCAGGACGAGCGGGCGTCGGTGAAGAGCGAGAACTGATCATGAGCAAGCACGCCAATTCCACGGCAGAGGCGACGGGCCGCGATCTCGCAGTCGCCGAGGACGACATCGGCAGCGACGGACGGGGCGATCGCGCTCGTCCTATTCCGCGCATCTCGATCCAGGCTTTCTGCGAGTCGGGTGACACGGCCGAGGCGATCCAGGTGGCCGCCGACGACCGGCGGCTCGCCAAGGCCCACGTGAGCGTCCACATGGGCGGCATCGAGGCCGGCGTCGCCCACTATCAGGAGAGCCCAACCCCAAACCTGATCATCATCGAATCGACCCTCGGCCGGACCGGGCTCATCGGCGAGCTCGACCGGCTGGCGGAGAGTTGCGATGCCGGCACCAAGGTGATCGTGATCGGCGCTGCCAACGACGTCATCCTCTACCGCGAGCTTCTGAAGCGCGGCGTGGCGGAGTATCTTATCGCTCCCGTCGAGCCGATGCAGGTGATGGAGTCGATCTCCAACCTCTACAATGACCCGAATGCCGACCCGGTCGGGCACATCTTCGCATTCATCGGCGCCAAGGGCGGCATCGGCTCGTCCACCGTGTGTCACAACGTTTCCTGGTGCATGTCGGAGATGCTCAAGTCGAGCGTCGTCATCGCCGATCTCGACCTGGCGTTCGGCACGGCGGGGCTGGATTTCAACCAGGACCCTGTTCAGGGCATCGCCGAGGCGCTCGGCAGCCCCGAGCGTCTCGACGAGGTTTTGCTCGACCGCCTGCTCACGAAGTGCTCCGAGCATCTGTCAATCTTCGCCGCGCCGGGCATGCTCGACCGCGATTATGACCTGACCGCGGACAGCTGCGAGATCGTGCTCGATGTCGTGCGCCAGAACGTGCCGTACGTCACGGTCGACCTGCCGCACGTCTGGACGTCGTGGTCGAAGCGCATCCTCACTCAGGCCGACGAGATCGTCGTCACCGCGACGCCGGATCTGGCGAGCCTCAGGAACACCAAGAACCTGATCGACCTCCTGAAGCAGGCGCGCCAGAACGACCGGCCTCCTCACCTCGTGATCAATATGCACGGCGTGCCGAAGCGACCGGAGATCCCGGTGAAGGATTTCGAGGCGGCGCTCGACATCAAGGCGTGTGCCGTCATCGAGTTCGATGCCGAGACCTTCGGCCAGGCTGCCAACAACGGCCAGATGGTCGAGGAGATGTCGCCGAAGGCGAAGGCGGTGCCGCATTTCCGCGACGTCGCGATGTCGATCACCGGCCGCAAAGAGCATCGGCCCGAGAAGAAGTCCGCGCTCGCGCCGCTTCTCGAGCGGTTCAAGCTCAAGCGCTAAGGAGCCCCGGCCATGTTCGGAAGACGATCCAATGAAGCCGGCCAACCCCGGCGCGCGCTGCCGCAGCAGGGGGCCGCTGCGGCTCCCGCCAAGGCGGCCGATCCCAAGCCGAGCGTGGCGCAGGCGGCTGCCAACGCACCGCCGCCGCCGAAGGCCGAGTCAGTCGAGTCGCAGCGGAAGCACTCGGAGGAATACTACGACGTCAAGACGACGGTCTTCAACGCGCTGATCGATACCATCGATCTGACGCAGCTCGCCAAGCTCGAGGCGGCTGCGGCGCGTGAGGAGATCCGCGACATCGTCAGCGAGATCATCCAGCTGAAGAACGTCGTGATGTCGATCGCGGAGCAGGAGGAGCTGCTCGAGGACATCTGCAACGACGTCCTCGGCTACGGGCCGCTCGAGCCGCTGCTCGCACGCGACGACATCGCCGACATCATGGTCAACGGGGCGGCGACGACCTTCATCGAGGTCGGCGGCAAGGTGCAGAAGACAGGCGTGCGGTTCGCCGACAATGCCCAGCTGATGAACATTTGCCAGCGCATCGTGAGCCAGGTCGGCCGCCGCGTCGACGAATCGAGTCCGATCTGCGATGCGCGCCTTCCCGACGGTTCGCGTGTCAACGTCATCGCGCCGCCGCTTGCCATCGACGGTCCCGCCCTCACCATTCGTAAGTTCAAGAAGGACCGCCTGCGGCTGGAGCAGCTGGTCAAGTTCGGGTCGATCTCGCCCGCCGGCAGGACGCTGCTCGAGATCATCGGCCGGGTTCGGTGCAACATCATCGTCTCGGGCGGTACGGGCTCGGGCAAGACGACGCTGCTCAATTGCCTTTCGGCCACTATCGACAACGACGAGCGCATCATCACCTGCGAGGACTCGGCCGAGCTTCAGCTCCAGCAGCCCCATGTCGTCCGGCTCGAGACCCGGCCGCCCAATCTCGAAGGCGAAGGGCAGATCACGATGCGTGATCTCGTCAAGAACTGCCTGCGTATGCGACCGGAGCGGATCATCGTGGGCGAGGTGCGCGGACCGGAGGCCTTCGATCTCCTGCAGGCCATGAATACCGGCCACGACGGCTCGATGGGCACGCTCCACGCCAACAGCCCGCGCGAAGCCATCAGCCGTATGGAATCGATGATCATGATGGGCGGCTTCACGCTGCCGACCAAGACCATTCGCGAGATGATCACGGGCTCGGTCGACATCATCGTGCAGGCCTCACGCCTCAGGGACGGCAGCAGAAAGATCACGCACGTGACCGAGGTGGTCGGCATGGAAGGCGAGGTCGTCACGCTGCAGAACCTGCTCGTGTTCGAGATCACGGGCGAGGATGCCAATGGCAAGATCGTCGGTCGCCATCGCTCGACGGGAATCGCCCGCCCGCGCTTCTGGGAGCGGGCCGAGTACTACGGCGAGACCGAGCGGCTGACCCAGGCTCTCGCTTCTGCCGAGGTCAGGGACGCCTACGGCAACACGATGGGAGAGTCACATGGGTGAACTGACCCCGGAAATGATGCAGTACCTGCTCGGCGCGGTGATCGCACTGTCGGCCGGCGGTGTGATCTTCTTCATCGCCAATCCGTACCTGACGGGCGAGGTGGCACGCGACAAGCGTATCCAGGGCGTGACCGAGAACAAGGCCAAGCGTGGCGCTGCCAGGGCGCGCGACGAGGAGGTCTCGAATCGCCGCAAGGCCGTCGCCGACACCCTCAAGGAGATCGAGGACCGCCAGAAGGCCAAGGAGAAGGTCACACTGCGGCTGAAGCTCCAGCGCGCGGGTCTCGACATAACCCAGAAGGCCTATTGGATCGCCAGCATGGTCGCCGGCGTGCTGATCGGCATCGTCACATTCTTCTCCACGCCGGGGATGACACCGCTCGTCTCGCTAGCAGCCGCATTCTTCGGCGCTTTCGGCCTGCCGCCGTGGGTGCTCAGCTTTCTGACCAAACGCCGGCAGGCGAAATTCACCGGCGAGTTCGCCAACGCGATCGACGTCATCGTGCGTGGCGTGAAATCCGGTCTGCCGCTCAACGAGTGCCTGGGCATCATCGCAAGGGAAAGCCCCTCGCCGATCCGCGAGGAGTTCGCGGAGCTTGTCGAGCAGACCCGAGTCGGAGTCACACTGACCGAGTGCTTCGACCGCATGATGGCGCGCATGCCGCTGCCGGAGGTGAAATTCTTCGCCATCGTCATCAGCATCCAGCAGCAGGCCGGCGGCAACCTGTCCGAGGCGCTGGGCAACCTCTCGGGCGTTCTGCGCGACCGTAAGCGGATGGCCTTGAAGGTCAAGGCTCTTTCGGCCGAGGCCAAAGCGTCGGCTGCGGTGCTCGGCTCCCTGCCGTTCATCGTCATGACGATGGTTTACATCACGACCCCTCACTACATCCTGCTGCTCTTCACCACGAAGATGGGCCAGTTCCTGCTGTTGGCGGCTGGTGCCTGGATGTCGTGCGGGCTCCTCGTCATGCGGAAGATGATCAACTTCAAATACTGACGCCGTGGCGGGGCAACTGCCCCGCATGCCGGCCACACAAGACAAGAGGCGCGCCGTGTTGGACCTGGTCGAATCGATAATGAAGCCGCAGTTCGTGGTGATGATGCTCGCATCGGTCGCCACGTTCGTGACGGTGCTCACCATCGCCATGCCGGTGCTGCAGCGTGACCGCATGGGGCAGCGCATGAAGGTCATGGCGACCGAGCGCGACAAGATGCGGGCGCAGCGGCTGGCGGAGCTGTCGAAAGAGGCGGGCGCAGGCCGGCTGCGGCAGGCCCCCAAGGGCTTCATGCAGCAGATCGTCGACCAGTTCAATCTGCGGCAGAGCTTCGAGTCCGAGGAAATCAAGAACAAGCTCAAGATGGCCGGCCTGCGCGGTCAGGCACCGCTCGTGGCCTACATGTTCTTCCGCCTGATCGCGCCCATCGCGGTCGCCATCTTCGCGCTGATCTACCTGTTCTTCCTGTCGAACTTCCAGTACCCGCCAATCGTCAAGTTCGGCATGTCGATCGGCGCCGGCTACATGGGCTTCTACCTGCCGAACATGATCATCGAGAACCTGGTGCAGCGGCGCCAGCAGGCGATCACGGAGTCTTTCCCGGACTCGCTCGACATGCTGCTGATCTGCGTGCAGGCCGGCATGTCGATCGAGGCGGCGTTCGGCAAGGTGGCCAAGGAGGTCTCGAGCCAGTCGATCGAGCTCGCCGAGGAATTCAGCCTGACCACCGCGGAGCTTTCCTACCTGCAGGACCGCCGCATGGCCTTCGAAAACCTCGGCAAGCGCACTGGCCTTGCAGGCATCAAGGCTGTCGCCACGGCCCTCATCCAGGCCGAGCGCTACGGCACGCCGGTCAGCCAGGCACTGCGCGTCATGGCCAAGGAAAACCGCGAGGCGCGCATGTCGGAGGCCGAAAAGAAGGCTGCGGCACTGCCGCCGAAGCTGACCGTGCCGATGATCGTGTTCTTCCTGCCCGTGCTGTTCGTGGTGATCCTCGGACCGGCCGTGCTTCAGGTCATGAAGTGGGTGTAGCCAGCCGAAGGGATCGCGCCGGAAGAATTACCCGATCAAGATCAAGAGCCGCGGTGGCAAAGCCTCCGCGGCTCTTCGACTTTCAGTCTCGCGCGGCGGAGCAGGGAACCTAATTCGTGTACTTCACCGAGCAGCCATAGGGCCGCGTCGACGCGGTCTTGACGGGGGTGCCGGCGGCCAGGGCGTCGAGCGCCTCGCGAACGTAGGGTCGGGCGCCCTTGATCGTCTCGGGGCTGGTCGACGGCTTGTCGTCGATGCCGCCCATATAGGCGATGGTGCCGGAGGCATCGACGACGAACATGTGTGGCGTGGTCGTGGCGCCATAGAGCCGGCCGACCTTGCCGGCGGCGTCCAGCAGGACAGCGGTTGGCGCTGCCTTGCGGTCAGTGGTCAGCTTGTCGGCCTCGAGGCCTTGCACGTAGCCCTGACTACCGGGAGCCGACGAGATGACCGTCAGCCAAACGATGCCCTTCGCTGTCGCGTCCTTCTGCAGTTGTTGCATGGTGCCCGTGCCGTAGTGCTTCGCGACGTAGGGGCATTCGTGGTTCGTCCACTCGAGCACGACGGTCTTTCCCTTGAGCGCCGACAGTGTGATCGGCTTGCCTGCCGAATCCGTGGCGGTGAAGTCCGGCGCGGGCTTTCCAGGCTGCACGGTGTCGCGTGCGATGGCGGGGGCTGGCACCAGGGCCGTGGCCCCGAGCAGCACCGCGACGGCGAGCCTGCGCGAGAGAAGCGTTGTCGTGACGGGCATCGGCAGCTCCTTCGAATGCTGGACGCCAGCCGATCGGGCAGCATTCCGGCAACTGCCCGCGCGACCGGTTACGGCGTGCGCCGGCCATCTGCCATGCGATGGCGTCGTGTGCACCTCAATGAAACGTGATGGGCGCCTCCGTGGATTTCCGGCTGCCCAGTGTCGCCGGCGCCGGCGCTCAGGTGTAGTGGGCGCCCCCGTTGACCTCGATGGTCTGGCCGGTGGTGTAGGCGCCCTCCGGGCGGCAGAGCATGGTGATGACGTGGGCGATCTCTTGCGGATGACCGTGGCGTCCGGCCGGTATGCCGGCCAGGGCGGAGGCGCCGGGCCGGGCACCGGCTGCCGCGCCGCGCACTGTGTCGATGGATCCGGGGGCCACCACATTGACGGTAATGCCATGCGGACCGAGCTCCGTCGCGAGACAGCGCGTCATGCCGGTCATGCCGGCTTTTGCCGCCGACACGTGCGCGCGGCCGGCAAGGCCGCGAAACATGGAGATGCCGCCGAGGCTGACAATGCGTCCCCACTTGCCGCGGATCATGTGGGGCACAGCATTGCGCGTCATCAGGAACGCGCAATCGAGGCTGGAGCCCAGTACCTCGCGCCACTCGGCGAAGGTCATCTCGGTGATCGGTGTGTTGCGGCGGATGGCGGCATTGTTGATCAGGATATCGAGGCCGCCCAGCTTCTCGACCGTTGCAGCGACGAGCCCCTCGGCGCCGGACTCGGTCGAGAGGTCGGCGAGGTGACTTTCGGCAGTGCCGCCCAGCTCGCGGACCAGTGCTACCGTCTCCTCGACTCCCGCCGCATCCGAGCGGGCATGCACCATGATGCGGGCTCCCTCCCGCGCGAGCATGAGGGCAGTGGCGCGCCCGATATTGCGGGCCGAGCCCGTGACGACGGCGACGCGGCCGTTCAGCGTAGACATGCAGCAGTCCTCTTGCGGTCGGCGGCGCCGGAGACGGCGCGATCTCAGCCGCGACCATCACCCTGAGGCGGCCGGCCGTCAATCGACGTGCGCCGGAGGAGCGCCGGCGGAGCGCCCCTGGAGCGGCGACGGGGCTTCGGCTAGCCTTGCCACCAAATGCCGCGAACAGCGGCCGATCCGCCCGCGTAACGAGATGGATCGAGTGTGCCGAGGGAGGCAGCCTCATGACCGAACGATCGACATTGAGCTATGCCCATGGAGTGAGTACGGCACCCCTCATCGGCGAGACCGTGGGGGTGCATTTCGATCGCACGATCTCGCGCTGGCGCGACCGGCCGGCGTTGGTCGTCAGCCAGCAGGGCGTGCGCTGGACCTGGGGCGAGCTGGCGGCGCGGGTCGACGCGTTTGCGGCAGGTCTGCTGGCGCTCGGCCTCGAGCCAGGCGACCGCGTCGGCATCTGGTCGCCGAACAACGCGGAATGGGTCGTCACGCAGTTCGCAACGGCGAAGGCGGGCCTCATCCTGGTCAACATCAATCCGTCGTACCGACTGGCGGAGCTCGAGTATGCCCTGAACAAGGTGGGCTGCCGCGCGCTGATCACAGCGACCCGTTTCAAGGCCAGCGACTACGTGGGCATGGTCGCGTCGCTGGCACCCGAGCTTGCCGCCTCGGCGCCGGGCAGGCTCGCGGCCGTGAAGTTGCCAGAGCTGCGAACGGTGATCCAGGTCGGCGGCCCGACGGTCGCCGGCGCCATTCCCTTCGCAAGCGTAGCCGGGCTCGCCGGCGAGGCCGAGAGAGGCCGTCTCCAGGAGCTGGCGCGCACCCTGCAGTTCGACGATCCGATCAACATCCAGTTCACGTCGGGCACGACCGGCTTGCCGAAGGGCGCCACGCTCACGCACCACAACATCCTGAACAACGGCTTCTTCATCGGCGAGCGGATGCACTATACCGAGCACGACAAGGTGTGCATTCCGGTCCCGCTCTATCACTGCTTCGGAATGGTGATCGGCAACCTGGCTTGCCTAACCCACGGCTCGACCATCGTGCTGCCGGGCGAAGGGTTAGATCCGCTGGCCACATTGAGGACGGTGGCCGAGGAGCGGTGCACCTCGCTCTACGGCGTGCCGACGATGTTCATCGCCGAGCTCGACCATCCCGAGTTCGCGAGCTTCGACCTGACGAGCCTACGCACGGGCATGATGGCAGGCTCGCCCTGCCCGATCGAGGTCATGCGCCGCTGCGTTAAGGACATGAACCTGACCGAGATGACCATCGGCTACGGGATGACAGAGACGAGCCCCGTGCAGACGATGACACTGATCGGAGATCCGATCGAGAAGCAGACGGGCACGGTCGGCTGCGCCATGGCACACGTGGAGATCAAAATCGTCGACGGCGACGGCCGCCTGGTGCCGCGGGGCATGCCGGGCGAGATCTGCGCGCGGGGCTACTCCGTGATGCTCGGCTACTGGAACGACCCTGAGCGTACGGCCGAGGTCATCGACAGCAGTGGCTGGATGCACACGGGCGATCTCGCCACCATGGACACGGACGGCTACTGCAACATCGTCGGCCGCATTAAGGACATGGTCATCCGAGGCGGCGAGAACGTCTATCCCCGCGAGATAGAGGAGTTCCTCTATCGCCATCCCGCCATCCTGGATGTTCAGGTGTTTGGCGTGCCGGACGCCCGCTACGGCGAGGAGCTATGCGCATGGATCCGGCGGCGGCCGGGCCAGATGCTGGACGAGGCCGAGATCAAGGCCTTCTGCCAGGGACAGATCGCGCATTACAAGGTGCCACGGTACGTGCGCTTCGTCGACGAATTCCCGATGACAGTTACCGGAAAGGTGCAAAAATTCATTATGCGGGACAAAATGATGGAGGAGCTGGGCGTACCGGCGCAGCGGACCGCCTGATCGGACGTCGAGGGGGAGGGGCCGGCCGCTGGCCGTGCTGTCGGCTTCGATCGGCGGGCATGCGGGTTAGCGTGCGGCGGCCTGCGCGCTTTCGCCACCCCGCCCGCCCTGGAACGACTTTGGCCTTTTGTTGACACCCCGGAAGCCCCTTACTATGGTCCCGGCCGCAGATCGAACCCGCCGCGCACCGGCCGCTTCCAGCACGGGCGAGATACGTCATGCCTGACGACGGCAAGCCTGGGCACGAGCCTCGAGGCGAGCTTTCACCTGAGGAGCGTGCCGCTCTCGAGCGCCGGTCGAGTGAGCTGGGTCGCAAGCTCGACGTGGCGCGGCAGACTGGCACATCCGGCCATCGGCCGGGTCAGGCTGGCGACGGAGCGGGCAACGGCAAGGCCATGGGTCGTGCAATGCGGCTCTCGGCGGAGCTGGTTGCCGGAGTGGTGGTTGGCGGGGCGATCGGCTGGTGGTTGGATCAGTGGCTGGACAACAAGAAGCCTTGGCTGTTCATCCTGTTCTTCCTGCTGGGCGCGGCGGCCGGGATGCTCAATCTCATCCGGGCCGCGATGCGTGAGAAGACACCGTCCCTGCCGTCCGTGAAGGACGAGCGGGACCAAGGCAACTGAGTTTCGACGCGAGCCGGGGACGAGGCGACGTGGCAGGTCCAATCGAGCAGTTCCACCAGAAGACACTCATTCCTCTGAGCGTCAGCGGTATCGACGCCTCCTTCACCAATGCAGCCGCCTTCATGGTCGGCGCAGTGGCGTTGGCATCGGGTTTTCTCCTCTACGCCATGCGCAATCGTGCACTCGTGCCGACACGGGGGCAGTCGATCGCGGAAATCATGTACGAGTTCGTCGCCTCGACGGTGCGGGACAACGTCGGCGAGGAAGGAATGAAGTTCGTCCCGCTCGTGTTCTCCTTGTTCATCTTCGTGCTCGTCTGCAACATGCTGGGCATGGTCCCGGGCGGCTACACGGTGACCAGCCAGATCGTGGTCACAGCTGCGCTGGCCTTGCTGGTGATCGGGATCGTGATCCTCTACGGCCTGTGGAACCAGGGGCTCGGCTTCTTCAAGCTGTTCGTGCCCGACGTGCCGTGGCCGCTGCTGATCATCATGGTGCCGATCGAGATCATCTCGTTCCTGTCCCGGCCTTTGAGCCTGTCCGTGCGTCTCTTCGCCAACATGCTGGCCGGCCATATCGCGCTCAAGATTTTCGCCGGGTTCGTGGCTTCGCTTCTCGCGGCAGGTGCCTGGGCACTGATCGCGCCGCTGCCGCTGCTGCTCACGATCGCGCTGACCGCACTCGAGGTGCTGGTCGCGGCGCTGCAGGCCTATGTGTTCGCCGTTCTGACCTGCGTCTACCTCAACGATGCGGTGCACGGCGCCCACCACTAGGAGCGAGCCCGCGCGGCCCGCTCCTTTGCTCTCACCACCTGACTTTCATCCAACCACAAGCACTCGACAGACGGGAGATCTCTGATGGATCCGATCATCGGCAAGGCAATCGGCGCCGGTCTCGCTTGCCTCGGCATGGCAGGCGCGGGCATCGGCCTCGGCAACCTGTTCGGTCAGTTCCTGGCCGGTGCCCTGCGCAATCCGTCGGCTGCCGACAGCCAGCGCGGCACGCTACTTCTCGGCTTCGCCCTGACGGAAGCGCTCGGCATCTTCTCGCTGCTGATCGCTCTGCTGCTCCTGTTCGTGGTCTGACGCCACCTTGTCCGGCAGGCCGATAGCGCTATGCGCTGGCGGCTGCCGGGACGACGTGTCATCCCGTCTGGCGGCGCCGGCCCAAGGGCCGACGCTGATGGCGTGGAGCGGCAATCGCTCAGAAGCAGGATTCGCGCGTCATGGCATCGTCTCCTAAAGCTGCCGGCGGCCCGACCCACGGGACGCATGCCAGCACCGCTGCACCGGCCGATCACGGCCACGGCGGCTTTCCGCCGTTCGATCCGAGCACGTTTGCGCCGCAGCTCGTTTGGCTCGCGATTTCGTTCGCTGCGCTCTATTTCGTCATGTCGCGCATGGCATTGCCTCGGATCGCGTCGGTGCTGGCCGAGCGACGCGAGCGCATCCAACGGGACCTCGCCGAGGCCGAGCGCCTGAAGTCCGAGACGGATTCGGCCTTGGCAGCATACGAGAAGTCGCTCGCCGACGCTCGCGGCAAGGCGCAGGGCCTCGCCAAGGACATGCGTGACAGGGTCGCGACGTCGATGGATGCCGAGCGCCGCCGCGTGGACGACGCAAATACGGCGAAGCTCGCTGCAACCGAGAAGCAGATCGCCGACACCAAGGCACGGGCCCTCGCCAATGTGGACCAGCTCGCTGCGGAGACGGCCTCAGCCATCGTCGAGCGGCTGATCGGCCAGCAAATCGGCGTCGATGACGTGCGGCGCGTGGTCGGGCAGACGCGCATGCCCACGACCGCGGGCTGAGGGAGGATAGCCATGGGCGCCGAGTTCTGGGTCGCAGTAGCCTTTTTCTGCTTCGTCGGTCTGCTGCTTTACGTGAAGGTGCCTGCCTTGATGGGCAAGGCGCTCGACGAGCGCGCCGACGCCATTCGCAAGGAGCTCGACGAGGCTCGCCGCCTGCGCGAGGAGGCGCAGGACCTGCTGGCCGACTACAAGCAGAAGCAGCGCCGAGCCGACGACGAGGCCAAGGCGATCATCGAGCAGGCCGAGCGCGAGGCGCAGGCGATGAAGGAGCAGTCCGAGAAGTCCCTGAAAGAGTCTCTCGAGCGCCGCTCGCGCCTTGCCGAGGAGAAGATCGCTCGCGCCGAGGCGCAGGCGCTAGCCGAGGTGCGGGCCGCGGTGGTCGAGGCCGCAACCGCGGCCGCCGAGCGCGTGATGCGCGAACGGGTGGCAGGCGGCACGGCCGACACCATCTTGGACCAGTCGATCCGCGATCTGCGAGGCAAGCTGAACTGACGTCTCCCTCCCTGGCCGTCCTCGCATGGGGGCGGTCGTCGGGGGACGTGGCTGTCGAATGTCAACGGAGCCGGGCCCGCGCCCGGCTTCAGCTGTCTGTGGGGCCGTCCGAAAGCCCACCGTAGGAACGGCCGCAGCAGGGTTCCTGACGGAGTGCCCCATGGGCCAGCGTCGAGCCATAAGGCAGATTGCGCGCCTGTTGACGGCATGCTTGGTCGCCTCGATTGCGCCGGGCACGGGGGTGTCCGCCCAGGACATCGCTGCCGAGCCCATCTTCGTGCCTCCGCCCCCGCCAGGGTATTTCGGCGTCGATCTCGCCGTGCCCGGCCGGCGCGCGGGGACCATCAAGGCATATTTCCGACGCCCGCCGGGTCTTGGCCCGGCTCCCGCCGTTGTGGGCCTGCATGGCTGCGGCGGGCTGTTCACTGACCGTGGCACAATGGCCGCGCGCGAGCTGGAATGGGCCGAGCGCTTCGTTGCGGCCGGCTATGGAGTGCTCTTTGCGGACAGCTTCAGCGCCCGCGGCTACAGGGAGATCTGTGGCCTGACCGGCGACCAGCGACCGATCCGGCCCGTGCATCGCGCGCTCGACGCGGAGGCAGCCTTGCGCTGGCTATCGAAGCAGAGCTTCGTGGACGCCAACCGCCTTGCGCTGATCGGCTGGTCGCACGGCGGCTCGACGGTGCTCCATGCCGTCGACAAATCCGTGCGCGCCGGGGCGCCGCCGATCCGGGCAGCGATCGCGTTCTATCCCGGATGCAGCACGTTTCCGGAGCGTGTGGGATGGGCGCCGCGCGCTCCGCTCACCATCCTGATCGGCAGTGACGACGACTGGACGCCGCCAGCGCCGTGCCGCGAGATCGCCGGACGTCCGAATGTCCGGCTGATCGAGTATCCGGGCGCCGTGCATGGCTTCGATGCGGCGAGCTCGCCGCGCCGCACGCTGACGGGAGTCGGCATATCGGCGACGGGCACGGGCGAGGTGCAGATCGGCACCGACCCGCTGGCACGGGCGGCAGCTTTCGACGAGGTGGGGCGAGTGCTGGCCACGGCCTTTGGCCGAGGGAGCCGCGATTGACAGCTGGAAAGCGGCTCCAGGTCGCGGACCGACTTGACCGAGCGCAAGCTGTCGCGGACGCTTGGCTTCAATCTCCGGCGGGCCCAGGCTAGTTTGCTCAGCGATGTGATTAGGCCCGCTCCCCGGTCAGGAAACGTGCGGCTCATCTCGATAACTTTGGCCAGGGGCAGCCCCTCGGCACTCCAGGAGGAAAGCAGACCCAATGGACTTCACCATCGACAAGCCGCTGGCGGAGCTGCGTGACAAGGTCGCCGCGTTCGTGCGCGAGAAGATCATCCCGTTCGAGAAGGACCCGCGCTGGAGCCACGGAATTCCCGAGGACATGCGTCGCGACCTCAACAGGGCCGCGAAAGAGGCCGGACTGCTCGGCATCAACTCGCCGGAGGACTTCGGCGGCAAGGGCTTCTCGCACTTCGAGCAGGCGGTGGTGTTCGAGGCGGCCGGCTACTCGATCCTCGGGCCGATCGCGCTGCATTTCCATGCCCCCGACGAGGGCAACATCCACTTGCTGGACGTGGTGGCGACGCCGGCCCAGCGGCAGAAGTATCTGGCCCGCCTCGCCACCGGCGAGGTGCGCTCCTGCTTCGCCATGACCGAGCCCGACGGTGGCGCCGGCGCCGACCCGCTCCTCCTCAAGACCACCGCGACTCCCGATGGCAACGGCTTCGTCATCAACGGCCGCAAGACGCTGATCACGGGTGCCGAAGGGGCTGCCTTCGCCATCATCATGGCGCGCACGGGCGACGGTCCGGGCGACTGCACCATGTTCCTGACCGAGCTGCCGAATCCGGCCTTCAAGATCAGCCGCGTGCTCGGCACCATGGACTCGAGCTTCATGGGCGGTCACGCCGTCATCGACATCGAGAACCTTCGGGTCTCGGGCGACGACATTCTGGGCGAGATCGGCAAGGGCTTCCAGTACGCCCAGGTGCGCCTCGCGCCGGCGCGCCTGACGCATTGCATGCGCTGGCTCGGGTCGGCGGTCCGCGCCCACGACATCGCGACCGAGTACGCCCGCCACCGCATGTCGTTCGGCAAGACGCTCGGCGAGCACCAGGGCGTCTCGTTCATGCTGGCCGACAACGAGATGGACATCCATGTCTCGCGCCTCGCCATCTGGCACTGCGCGTGGCTGCTCGACCAGGGCGACAAGGCCTCGACGACCAGCTCCATGGCCAAGGTGATCTGCTCGGAGGCGATCTTCCGTGTCGTCGACCGCTCCATGCAGATCCTCGGCGGCATGGGCGTGACCGACGACACCATGGTCGAGAAGATCTATCGCGACGTGCGTGCCTTCCGCATCTACGACGGTCCGAGCGAGGTGCATCGCCACTCCCTCGGCCGGCGCGTGGTACGCGGCAACGTGAAGAAGCCGCCGCCGGCGCACTGATCGGCTATCGGTTCTGGCGAAACAGCGGGCGGGAGGCCATCGGGCCATGAAGATCGTTGGGACCGATGAGCTGCCCTGGCACGAGATTGTCCGTCCGGGCGACGTCGTGATGTGGGGGCAGATCAGCGGCGAGCCGGTCAGTGTCAACGAGAGCTTGCTGCGTCGTCGCCATGAGATCGGCGGGCGGTTCTCGGTGTTCCTGATGACGAGCTATTCGGGCCTCCTCGCTGCCGACCACGTCGACGTCATCGACTTCAAGGGCCTTGTCGGCACGGCCGGGGTGCGACCGCTGTCGCGCGCGGGTCTGATCGACATCCTGCCGATCCACTACTCGCGGCTCGACGAGATGGTGGCCGACGGCCGCATCCGGTGCGACGTGGCCATCGTGCAGGTGAGCCGGCCCGACGCGCAGGGTCGCATGAGCACGGGCATCGTCAACGACTACATCTGCTCGGCCGTGTCCCGGGCGCGGGTGGTCGTCGCCGAGATCAACGCCCAGACGCCGTTCACGTATTGCGACGACTACCTGACGGCGGACGATATCGACTTCGCCGTGGAGGTGGACCGGCCGCTGGTGGCGGTGAAGCGCGGCGTGATCGGCGAGACCGAGCGCGCCATCGCTCGCCATGTCGTCGGCTACGTGGGCGACAGGGCGACGATCCAGACCGGCATCGGCGCGCTCCCCGATGCCATTCTCGAAGGCCTCAAGCGCCATCGCGATCTCGGCGTGCATGCCGGCACCATCACCGACGGCGTCATGGAGCTGATGCAGTGCGGGGCCGTGACGAATGCCGCCAAGGAGATCGACCGTGGTGTCACGGTGACAGGCAACATGCTCGGCAGCGAAGCGCTGTTCCGCTTCGCCGACCGGAACCCGGCGCTCCGCTTCGCCCGGCCGAGCTACACCCACAGCGCAGAGGTCCTCGCCCGGCTCTCGAACCTCATCTCGATCAATGCCGCACTCGAGGTGGACCTGACCGGCCAAGTGAACTCGGAGGCGATCGGCAGCGACTACGTCGGCACGATCGGCGGTCAGGTGGACTATGTCCGGGCCGCGGCGCGCTCGCCGGGTGGTCGCTCGATCATCGCGTTGGCAAGCACGTCGCATGGCGGCAAGGCGAGCCGCATCGTGGCCCGGCTGAGCGGACCCGTGACGACGCCGCGAAGCGACGTGGACATCATCGTCACCGAGCACGGGTGCGCGGAGCTGGCGACCAAGACGTTGCGCGAGCGGGCACGAGCGATGATCGAGATCGCGCATCCGGCATTCCGTGAGGAGCTGTCGCGCGCCGCCCACGCTATGCTCTCGCGGTCCTGAGGCATCGGCGCCGGTTGCCGCACGGTCGCTCTTGGCGACGAGCCGGAAGCGCGGGATCTGGCGCTGCCCCTATCGCCGACGGAGCCGACCGTTGTAGTCTCTCGCGCCAACGCACACCGAGGAGACACCGATGGCCGCGTTCTACGAGCTGCGTCAGTACAAGATCAAGCCGGGGAAGATGGAAGCCTGGCTCAAGCTGATGGAGGGCGAGATCATTCCCTTCCAGGTGTCGAAGGGCGCCGTCATCACGGCGAGCTTCCGCGGCGAGACCGACGAGAGCGTGTACGTTTGGATCCGCCGCTTCGAGAGCGAGGCCGCGCGCGAGCAGATTTACAAGGACATCTACGAGTCCGACTTCTGGAAGACCAAGATCGCCCCGCAGGTGGGCGAGCTGATCGACCGCTCGGCGATCAACGTGCAGCGCATCGTGCCGACCAGGTTGTCGGCCGCGCAGTAGCGAGAGCCGGCGGGCTGTCACTCACGACTTGCCTGCCGACACGTCCCGGAGCCACGCCATGCCACGCACCATGAACGTGGACTGCTGTGTCGTCGGAGGCGGGCCGGCAGGAGCCATGGCGGGCCTCTTGTTCGCGCGGGCCGGTTGCCGGACGCTGGTGCTCGAGAAGCACGCCGACTTCCTGCGTGACTTCCGTGGCGACACAGTGCACCCCTCTACGCTCGAGGTGATGCACGAGCTCGGATTGCTTACGGCTTTCCTCGAGCGGCCACACCAGCCAATGCGCCATCTGTCCGGTGTTTTTGCCGGCCGGCCGCTCACGGTCACCGACTTCTCGTCGCTGTCGACTGTGGCTAGGTTCATCGCCTTCATGCCGCAATGGCACTTCCTCGATTTCCTGACGGGAGCCGCGCTGAGCCTGCCGACGTTCGCCATCGAGATGCGCGCCGAGGCGACCGGGCTGATCGAGGAGGAAGGGCGTGTCGTGGGCGTTCGTGCCACCGCGGCCGATGGTCGGCTCGAGGTGCGCGCTCAGCTCACGATCGCCGCCGACGGACGGGGCTCGGTGTTGCGGAACGCGGCTGGCCTGAAGGTCGAGGACATCGGAGCACCGATCGACGTGCTCTGGTTCCGCGTGCCACGGGAGCCGGGACCGTCGGGCGACGAGCCGCTGCTCAATACCGGACCCGGCCACATCGTCATCACCATAGACCGGGGCGACTACGACCAGTGTGCCCTGGTCATTCTGAAAGGCGAGGCGGAGCGGGTGAAGGCACGGGGCCTCCATGCGTTCCGCAGGACGATCGGGGAGACAGTGCCGAGGCTCGCCTCCCGGATCGACGCAATGACCTCGCTCGACGACGTGAGGCTGCTCACGGTTAAGGTCGACCGTCTGACGAGCTGGTCGAGACCCGGTCTCCTGGTGATCGGCGACGCGGCCCATGCCATGTCGCCTGTGGGCGGTGTGGGGATCAACCTCGCGATCCAGGATGCAGTGGCGGCTGCCAATCTCCTGAGCGGATCGCTCGCTGCCGGCGGGCTCGACGATCGGGCGCTCGATCTTGTCAGACAGCGCCGCATGTGGCCCGTGAAGGCCACGCAGGCGATGCAGGTGGCCATTCAGAGCCGGGTCATTGCGCCGATGCTGGCGCCCGGAGGCGCGATGGCGGGGCCGCCACTGCCCTTGCGAATCGTGGCCGCCGTGCCTTGGCTGCAACGGCGGGTGGCGGCGCTCATCGGCCTCGGCGTGCGCCCTGAGCACGTCACGTCGCCCGAGCGCCACCGCGTGAGGGCGCCGTCGCGTGCGGTTTAGCGTCGGGACTGCCCATGCAGCGCCGACCACTCCTGCAACTACCCGGGAGCGCGATCGCGCTTTCGCCTCGGTCGAGCGAGCGCTATCGCCTGACGGCCGGTTTCGGGCCTGCGTGAACGATCGATCCGGAGCTGCCGACGGCGCATCCGGCGACGCAGACGGTGCACAGCATGCCCGGTGCACAGCCAGGGACATCGAGGTCTTTCGAAGAGGCATTCACCGCTGTCTTGGTGCGGCCGGAGCGCCTCGGTGCGGGGGGGCTGGCGGCGGCATCGGCGGCCGGGAGCTCATCGGCCTTCGGCGCATCTGCAAGGCCTGCGTCGGCCTTGGCGGGCTTCTGTCCGGCGGCCGGCCGGGCAGCAACCGCTTTGCCGGCCGGCGGCTTCGGATCGGCTTTGTCGATCTCTGGGGTGGAGCCAGAATTCTCTGCCTCATCGCCCTTTGGCTCCGCATCGTCCGGGTCGACGTTGGCTGCGGCCTTGCTGTCGTCAGCTTTCGGAGTGTTGTCCGAGCTCGCGTCCGCGGAGTTGTCGGCGCTTTCGCCAGCGTTGGCCTCGCTGGCCGATGCGGCACCATCCTCGTTGGACTTGCCGTCGACGGCCTTGTTGATCCGTACGACGCCGGAAGCCGCGCTCGCGGCGCCGCCCGGGCGGCGTGCGTCGGCGTCCGTCGAGGTGAGGGCCAAGGTGGCGCCTGTCGCGAGCAGAGCGAGGGCAAGGCTGAACAATGGGCTCAGCGTGGAACGCGACGACATGAGACGACTCCCGACGAGATTCAAGCAGGACGGGAGCCTACACGTCATGCGTTAATGCGACGTTTACGGTTGCCGTCTCGCCTGCTCCCGCCCCGATCGCTCCGCCGCGATCACTCCCTGGGCAGCGGCGCTGGCCGGAAGCCGAGAATCTTCTCGAACCGGTCGCAGTACTTTGGCCAGGCCTGGGGGTTGATCAGCCGCGGTGGCACCTTTCCGTCGATGATGTCGATCCACTGGTCGGCCGAGAAGATCGCCACGTTTGCCATCGCCTCGTGCGTGATACCGGCATTGTGGGGGGAGACGATCACGTTCTCGAACTGCATGAGCGGATGGTCGGTCGGCGGCGGCTCCTCCACGAACACGTCGAGCCCGGCGCCGGCAATAAGGCCCTCTTTCAGCGCTCGGACGAGGCCGGCCTCGTCGTAGGTGCCGCCGCGCGACGTGTTGACGAGATAGGCGCTCTTCTTCATGCGCCTGAGCTGGTCGTAGCCCATGAGGTTGCGCGAGCTGTCGTTCAACGGCGTATGCATCGTCACGTAGTCGGCGCGCTCCAGGAGCTCGTCGAGCTCGATCTTTTTAGCGCCCTTGGCAGCGATCCTCTCGGCCGACAGGTAAGGGTCGTAGGCGAGCACGGTCATCTTGAAGAGACCGGCGCACAGCTCCGCCACCCGGCCACCGATATTGCCGATGCCGATGATGCCGACCGTTTTTCCGAGAAGATCATTGCCCGCATAGAGGAACCGCTCGAGGTTCTGCTGGCGGCGCATCGCCGCGTTCGACTGGGCGATCTTCTTCGACAACGCCAGCATGAGGCCCAGGGCGTGCTCGGCGACGGCCTCCTTGTTGGCCCCCGACTGGTTGCACACGATGATGCCGGCCTCGTTGCAGTCGGCGATGTTGATGGTGTCGTAGCCCGCACCGAGCGAGCAGACGGCCAGCAGGTTCGGCGCTCTTGCGAACAGCCGCTTGTCGGCGAACCAGGGCTCGCGGAGCTCCGTGCGACCGGAGACATGGTAGCAGTGGACGCGTTCGATCTCTTTCCAGCTCTCCTCGATGTCGGTCTCCATGGGGCGCCGGAACATGTCGATGTCCTGCCGCAGCTCCTTGATGCGGGCTGCCGTCGGGTCCATCCGATAGTGGAAATAGATGATTCGCTTGATGTTCGTGGCCATGGGGCTCCATGTCTCCAGAGGGCAGGCGTTCGATGGATTGAGGACTGCAGCGCCCGGTCGGGCGTACCGGCCACGAGCATAGCATCAAGTCCGAGGGACGACGGAAGAGGCCGCCAGCAAGAGCCGCCCCGTCGCAAGCATGCCACTCATGCGTCGCGTGGGACGCTCGCGCCTTGCCGCTGTCACGAACGCCCACGATCAGAGCCATCGAGGAAGTCGCTGCCGATTCGGTGTCGACGCAGCCACTCCGGAGAGGCACAGTGTCATTTGTCGAGCGGCGCCGCGAGGCGCCTGAGAATGTCCGGCCTCTCGAGGCCGAGCCGGCGGCGAGCGAGCGCGTGAGCGACAAGAAGCCCGACCGCAACGATCCGATTGCCGGTGTCCTGTGGGTCACCCTGGCGATGGCGTTGTTTGCCGGGCTCGCCGCCTCCTCGCGCCTTGCCATGTCCTACGGCTACCATCCGCTGCAGGTCGCGTTCCTGCGCTTCGCATCGGCGCTGATCCTGATGCTGCCGCTCCTCGCCTGGCGGGGCACGGCATTGCTCCGCTCGGCAGCGCCGCAGCTCTATCTGATCCGCGCCAGCATCAGCCTGTTCTCCATGACGTGCTGGTTCTGGGCCATCGCGCTGATCCCGCTCGGCGAGTTGACGGCCATCGGGTTCCTGTCGCCGCTGTTCGGAACGCTCGGCGCGATCGTCCTGCTCGGCGAGAAGGTGCGCTTGCGGCGCATGACGGCCCTCGCCGTCGGCTTTATCGGCGCCATGATCATGCTGCGGCCCGGCATGTCGCCGCTGGGCATCGGCCAGGGCATGGCGCTGTTCTCGGCGATGTCGGGCGGCGTCATGGCCGTGCTGCTGAAGCAGCTTTCCGGTCATGACGACCCCGACAAGATCGTGTTTCTGACTACCGCAATCATGACTCCGCTTGCGCTCATCCCGGCGCTGTTCGTCTGGCAGCCGCTGACGCTGGAGGTGCTGCCAGTCCTGATCGTCGTCGGCGCAACGGGCGTGCTCGGGCACGTCAGTCTCATGCGCGGCTTCCGCGCGGCCGACGCGTCGCTGGTGCTCACCTTCGAGTTCTCGCGCCTTCCGTTCGCCGTCGCGCTCGGCTTTCTCATGTTCGGGGAGCTGATCGATGCCTGGACGTGGATCGGCGCTGCGGTGATCTTCGTCTCGGCCGTCTACATCATCCGGCGCGAAGCCAAGCTCCGGCGCGAGGGACGTGCCGGCGAGAAACTGGTCAAATGAAGCCGGCATCCATCCGACACAAGCGATAGGTCGAACTCCGGCACTGGCGCGCGCCACGCTTGACCGATCGGGCCAGGGCTGTGCCCGGCGGCTATTCGGCGGCCTCGGCGCCGCGATAGCCAAGCTCAGCATTGAGCTTGTGGATGAGATCGGCGGCAGCCGCGGCGATGTTGGTACCGGGACCGAACACGGCCTTGGCGCCTGCCTCGAACAACGCCGCGTAGTCAGCGGGTGGGATGACTCCACCGACGACGATCATGATGTCGCCGCGCCCTTCCTTCTCGAGAGCGGCCCTGAGCTCCGGCACCAGCGTCAGGTGGCCGGCCGCCAGCGACGATACGCCGACGATATGCACGTCGTTCTCGACCGCCTGCCGCGCGACCTCGTCCGGCGTCGAGAACAGCGGGCCGATATCGACATCGAAACCGAGGTCGGCGAACGCCGTCGCGATCACCTTCTGGCCGCGGTCGTGGCCATCCTGGCCGACCTTGGCGATGAGGATGCGCGGCCGGCGCCCATCGTTGGCGGCGAACTGATCGACCAGACCCTGCACCGATGCGATGCCCTGTGACATGGCGCCTGCCTCCGCCCTGTAAACGCCGGATACGGCTCTGATCTCGGCGCGGTGGCGGCCGAACACCTCCTCCATCGCATCCGAGATCTCGCCGACGGTCGCCTTCGCGCGTGCCGCCTCGACAGAGAGAGCGAGCAGGTTGCCGTTGCCACGGGCGCCCTGGGTCAGGGCGGCCAGAGCGGCGCGAGCAGCGCTCTCGTCGCGCTCGCCCCGAAGGCGCTGGAGCTTGGCGATCTGCTGCTCGCGGACGCGCGCGTTGTCGACCTTCAGCAGCTCGATCTGGGCCTCGTTCTCGACGCGGAACTTGTTGACGCCGACGATGGTCTGGCGGCCGCTGTCGATGCGGGCCTGGGTGCGGGCGGCGGCCTCCTCGATGCGCATCTTCGGGATGCCGGCCGCGATGGCCTTGGCCATGCCGCCGAGCCGCTCGACCTCGGTGATGTGCTCCATGGCCTTTCGCGCCAGCTCGTAGGTCAGCCGCTCGACGTAGTGGCTGCCGCCCCAGGGATCGGCAACGCGCGTCGTGCCGCTCTCCTGCTGGAGGACGAGCTGCGTGTTGCGGGCGATACGGGCCGAGAAGTCGGTCGGCAGCGCGATCGCCTCGTCGAGGGCGTTGGTGTGCAGCGACTGGGTGTGGCCCTGCGTGGCGGCCATCGCCTCGAGGCAGGTGCGGGTGACGTTGTTGAACACGTCCTGCGCGGTGAGCGACCAGCCCGAGGTCTGGCAATGCGTGCGCAGCGACAGCGACCGCTCGTCCTTCGGTTGGAACTCGTCCTTGACGAGCTTCGCCCAGAGCAGCCGGGCGGCGCGCATCTTGGCGATCTCCATGAAGGTGTTCATGCCGATCGCCCAGAAGAACGACAGGCGCGGCGCGAACTTGTCGACGCCGAGTCCGGCCCTGGTGCCGGCGCGGACGTACTCGATGCCGTCGGCAAGCGTGTAGGCGAGCTCGAGGTCCGCTGTCGCACCGGCCTCCTGCATGTGATAGCCGGAGATCGAGATCGAGTTGAATTTCGGCATGCTCGCCGAGGTGTAGGCGAAGATGTCCGAGATGATCCGCATCGAGGGCGACGGCGGATAGATATACGTGTTGCGGACCATGAACTCCTTCAGGATGTCGTTCTGGATGGTCCCGGAGAGCTTGGCCGCGGGAACGCCCTGCTCCTCGCCCGCGACGATGAACAGCGCGAGCACCGGCAGAACAGCTCCGTTCATGGTCATCGACACGGACATCTGCGACAGGTCGATGCCGTCGAACAGCGTCCGCATGTCGAAAATGGAGTCGATCGCCACGCCGGCCATGCCGACGTCACCGCGCACGCGCGGATGGTCGCTGTCGTAGCCGCGGTGAGTGGCCAGGTCGAAGGCGACCGACAGGCCCTTCTGGCCGGCGGCGATATTGCGTCGGTAGAAGGCATTGGAGTCTTCGGCCGTCGAGAAGCCCGCGTACTGGCGGATGGTCCACGGCTGAGTCGCGTACATGGTCGGGTACGGGCCACGCACGAAGGGCGCGATGCCGGGGTAGCCGTCGAGAAAGTCGAGCCCGGCCGTATCGGCGCCGGTGTAGAAGGGCTTGACGGCGATGCCCTCGGGCGTGCTGTAGGTGGCTGCTGTCGTGGCCCCGGCTCCACCCTCGCCCGCCCTGCGAAACGAGGCCTCGGCGTCCAGCGCGATCTTGGTGAAGTCGGGGATCTGGGTCATGGCGTTCTTTTTTCGTCCGGCAGCGGCTCCAGGGGATTTGAACCATGAACTTGCGGGCGAGGCAATTCGTCCCGGCAGCGGCTTATCGGTCTCGGTGCGTTGCGTCGACGAAGGAAGGGCCCCCTAGGCTGCCGGGAGCTGCCGCACGACGCCGAACCCCTCCGACTGTATGACGACGACTTCTCTTAGCGTAGGCAGCGGCGCCAGGGATCGTAAGCCTTTCACGTATCGTCCTCGTTCGCGGGCGACATGACCTCGACGACGAGCACGGGGACGACGAGCACGGGCTCGTCGAGGGTTGTGGAGGTGGAGGGCGGTGCGCAGGTCACGACGACGTCGGGACGCGGCATTGACGCCATGCCCGAGGGGGCCGGACCGGCGCCTCGGGTGCGACGCTGCATGCGTGGTTTCGCCTGTACGATGGCAAACTTGGAGCGGCCTTCTCCTGCCCATATAGTCCATAGGTCATGGGCTGACGAGGACGCGAAGATGATTGGCCGCACGGTTCGCGAGCTTCTGCGGCGCGCCACATCGGCGACGCTCGCCACGCTCGATATCGGCACCGGGCATCCCTATGCCTCTCTCGTCGAGGTCGCGACGCTACCTGATGCTCGGCCTGTCCTCCTGCTGTCCCGGCTCGCCCGCCATACGCGCAATCTCGATGCCGATCCCCGCGCCAGCCTGCTGATCGACCAGCGGGCGGTTGCAGCGAGCGCTGTGGCGAGCGAGCGGGCTACCCTGGTCGGGACCATTCGGCCATCCCGAGATGCCATTTGCCGAGACCGCTATGTGTCCCGCTATCCCGGGGCCGCGACCTGGGCCGAATTCTCCGACTTTGCCTTCTGGGTGATGCAACCCGATCATGGTCACCTGATCGCCGGGTTCGGGCGAATCAGCGAGGTGTCCTGGGCGGAGGTGAATCTCGCGTGCGACGAGGCGCGGACGGGCGGTCCTCAAGGGGCAGAACTCCTCGCCAGCGTTAACGACGCAATCGAGGCGTCGGGTGCGACGGAACGCGTCGTCGGCATCGATGCCGAGGGGGTCGATCTGATCGCCGCGGGCCAGCTCACGAGGCTAACCTTTGGTTGCAATGCAGCATCGAAGAATAAATTATTTCGAACAATAGCTTCAATAATCGCCCCTGGTCGCTGACGGGGAACGTGTATTTCGCAGTTGCAGCATGCAAGCCCGGCGGCTCTGCCACAACGCTGGCGGTCTCAGCTCTTCGACTTGTCCAGGGCCGATTGCAGTGCAGCTTGGACAGGACTTGGCAAAAGTGCGACTATTGGGCGTTTTCTCGGCGAGGGCTCGTCTGCTAGAGCCCAGCGTCCGAGTTTGGCTTGGCGGTGGTTGCCGATGTCGGCACCCTCTGCAAGCGTCAGATGCAAGCAGGCCATGAGCCGGCAAGCGGGGTCCGGGGCGCAAGCATGTCGCGCACGGGGTCTCGAGGCGGCAGTCAGCAGCGCGGTCAAATGCACAAAGAACCTTTCGCACTTAGCGTTCCGAGCAAGGTCCATTGCAACCTTGGCCACGTGGAGCTTCTGGAGCTGGCTATCCAGCGCGGGGAGGGCCGCCTCGCGTCCTCCGGCTCATTCGTCGTGGAGACCGGTGTGCACACCGGGCGATCGGTCCAGGACAAATTCACAGTCCGGGATGACGCGACCGACGGGAAGATCTGGTGGGACAACAACAAGGCGATGTCGCCAGCCCACTTCGCGGCCATCTACGACGACTTCAAGGCGCACGCGAGCAAGCGCGAGCTGTTCGTCGAGGATCTGTACGCAGGCGCCGACGCGAACCATCGCCTGAATGCCCGCATCTTCTGCGAGTATGCGTGGCACGCCGCCTTCATAAGGCACCTGTTGCGCCGTCCCGCAGCGTCGGAGCTTGCCGACTTCGTGCCGCAGTTCACTGTGGTCAATCTGCCGAGCTTCCGGGCTGATCCAAAGCGGCACGGCTGCCGCTCCGAGACGGTCATCGCCTGCGACTTCTCGCGCAAGCTCGTATTGATCGGCGGCACGTCCTACGCGGGCGAGACCAAGAAATCGGTCTTCACCTACCTCAACTACATGATGCCCGAGATGGGCGTGATGCCGATGCATTGCTCGGCCAACGTCGGTGACGGGGGCGATGCAGCCATATTCTTCGGGCTCTCCGGCACCGGCAAGACGACGCTGTCGGCCGATCCCAAGCGCACGCTGCTCGGCGACGACGAGCACGGCTGGTCCAAGGACGGCATCTTCAACTTCGAGGGCGGCTGCTACGCCAAAACCATCCGCCTCTCCCGCGAGGCAGAGCCGGAGATCTACGCGGCCTCGAGTCGCTTCGGCGCCGTGTTGGAGAACGTCATCGTCGATTCGGCTACACGTGATGTCGATTTCAACGATGGTCGCCTGACCGAGAACACCCGCTCTGCCTATCCACTGGAGTTCATCGCCAACGCCAGCCCTACCGGCACGTCCGGCCATCCCAGGAACATCGTGATGCTGTGCGCCGATGCGTTCGGCGTGCTGCCGCCCATCGCCAAGCTGACGCCGAGCCAGGCGATGTATCATTTTCTGTCGGGCTACACGGCCAAGGTCGCCGGCACCGAGAAGGGTCTTGGCGCAGAGCCGCAGGCGACGTTCTCCACCTGCTTCGGCGCTCCGTTCATGCCGCGGCACCCGAGCGTCTACGGCAACATGCTGCGCCAGTTGATCGCTGACCATGGCGTCGACTGCTGGCTCGTCAATACCGGCTGGACCGGCGGCAAGTTCGGCGTCGGCCATCGCATGCCAATCAAGGCGACGCGCGCGCTGCTGACGGCCGCACTCTCGGGCCAGCTCAAGGGCCAGCCGATGCGCAAGGATGCGATGTTCGGCTTCGAGGTGCCGACGGCGCTCGAGGGCGTCGATCCCAGGATCCTCAATCCGCGGGAAACATGGGCCGACAAGGCCGCCTACGACGCGACGGCGCGGTCGCTGGTCGACATGTTCAATAAGAACTTCGCAAAGTTCGAGTCCCATGTGGACGCCGACGTGCGAGCTGCGGCACCCGCTCTGAAGCTCGCCGCGGAGTAGCGCGGCGGCGCACGGACAACCCTATAGGAAGGCGCCCCCACCGAGGAGGCGCCTTTTTTTGCGCTCCAGATAGGCTGCCGATCACGCCGCAAGCCTCGCCGTTCACGCGTCGAAAGATCGTGATCACCGTTCATCACTGCTCCGTGAGACCCCCTTACGGTGCGTGGGCGAGCACCGCATATTGGGGTCACGGCAGCGGCACCTAACCAATCGGTAGAGCCAAATGCCGCTGATCAAAAAGACAAAAATGGAGCCATGCCATGAAGACTCTCGCTGCAAGCCTGCTCGCTCTCGGCCTGCTGTCCGGCGCTGCCAGCGCTGCCTCGCAGACCGTGTTCTCGGACCTCAACGCGGCGGCGCCGCGGACCACTTTCGAGCAGATCGACGACACCGCTCCGCGCTCGGCGTTTGCTGATCTCGCTGCCAGCGCGCCCCGCTCCTCATTCAGCGCGATCGGTGATACGGCCCCCTTGCAGGGCTACTTCGGTGGCCTCGAGCGTGGCTCGCCCTGAACGACCCTATCCTCGAATCGACAGCGGAGCCCGGCGCCCCCCTCGCCGGGCTCCACTGCTTTCGACGTGGACACAGCTTGCCTCGTCTTGTGTCGGCCGCAGGTGCGTGCGACGGTCGGGCTCCACCGGAAAAATCCCATGATCGCGGCAACGACGACGCAGAGCTGGCACGACATCTTCTTCTCGTCGCAGGATGGGCTCAGACTTTACGCGCGCCACTATCCGGCGCCGCCCTCCCGTCGCCGGCCAGTTCTTTGTCTGGCCGGATTGACCCGCAACAGCCGCGATTTCCACTTCCTGGCGAGCTTCCTGTCGGACCCGGCAAATCCGATGGCGCGCGATGTGGTCACCCTGGACTACCGGGGGCGCGGCCGGTCACAGCACGATCCCAACTGGCGGAACTACTCGCTGCAGATGGAGCTCACGGACGCGCTTGACCTGCTCACCGTGCTCGGACTGAGCGACGTCGCCGTGGTCGGCACGTCCCGCGGCGGCCTCGTTGCGATGATCATGGCCTGTCTCCGACCGACTGCGATCGGGGCGGTCGTGCTCAACGACATTGGCCCGGTCATCGAGCGCGAGGGGCTGGTTCGCATCATCGCCTACGCGGGTCGGATGCCGCTTCCGCCGACCTGGGAGGATGCGACGCAACTCGTGCGCGAGATCAACGCCAGGTGGTTTCCTGCGGTGCCGGACGAGCATTGGGCCGAGTTGGCCCGCCAGTGGTTCAACGATGAGCACGGCCGACCGGCGTTTGGTTGGGACAAGGCGCTGGCACAGTCGCTCTCGGTTCTGGACGGCCCCATTCCCGAGCTGTGGCCACAATTCCAGGCGCTGTCACGAGTGCCCGCCATGGCCATCCGTGGCGAGCTATCCGACATTCTATCGGAGCAGACGCTACGCGAGATGAGCCTGCGGCATCCAAATCTCGTGGCTCTGACGGTCAAGGAGCAAGGGCATGCACCCCTGCTGCGCGATCGCCCGACGCTGTTTGCGATCAACGACTTTCTCGGCCGGTCCGATCCGCAGATCGAGAGAGTCATGGAGCGGCGGCGGCTTACCGCCTGACGACCGGGCATGGCACGCCGCGTCATCGGCCGAACTTGCGCGTGACTTATCGGTGGTTGTTTTTCCTCCAGGCCTTGCCACCCCGTCGCGCAGGCCTTAAGAGCACGGCTTTAATGAGCACAGCTGAAAAACCGTTCCTGCTGTCACGCCGGGATCTCCTCACGTGCGAGGGGCTCTCCGCAGCCGAGATCACATCGCTTCTGGATCTCGCGGACAAGGCAGCCGATCTCAATCGTCAGATCAACAAGAAGCGGGACATCCTGCGCGGCCGGACGTTGATCAACCTCTTCTTCGAGGCGTCGACGCGCACGCAGGCGTCCTTCGAGCTGGCCGGCAAGCGGCTCGGCGCCGATGTCATGAACATGAACGTGTCGACCTCGTCGGTGCAGAAGGGCGAAACGCTCATCGACACCGCGATGACCCTGAATGCCATGCGGCCGGACATGATCGTCGTACGGCATTATGCAGCGGGAGCGGTCGAGCTGCTCTCGCAGAAGGTCACCTGCTCGGTGATCAATGCTGGCGATGGGGCGCACGAGCACCCGACCCAGGCCCTGCTCGACGCGCTTACCATCCGCCGGGCGAAGGGACGCCTGTCGGGACTGACCGTCGCCATTTGCGGCGATATCCTGCACAGCCGCGTGGCCCGCTCGAACATCTACGTCCTCAACGCGCTCGGCGCTCGGGTCAGGCTGGTGGCGCCATCGACCCTGCTGCCGCCGGGCATCGACCGGCTCGGCGCCGAGGTCTTCACAGACATGTGGAAGGGCCTCGAGGGCGCGGACATCGTCATGATGCTGCGCCTGCAGCGCGAGCGCATGCAAGGCAGCTACGTGCCCTCGACACGCGAATACTACCACTTCTTCGGCCTCGACCAGGAGAAGCTGGCGCTCGCCAAGCCGGATGCGCTCATCATGCATCCAGGTCCCATGAACCGCGGCGTCGAGATCGCCTCGCCGATCGCGGACCACTCGCGCAGCGTGATCCAGGATCAGGTGGAGATGGGTGTCGCCGTGCGCATGGCCGTGCTCGAAGTGCTGGCGCGCAGACTGCCCAACCACTGAGGCGGCCATGAAACGAGCCATCCAATCTGCCGAGGCTCCGAGTGCCACGGTGTTCATCAATGCACGCCTCGTCGATCCCGAAAGCGGTCGCGACGAGCCGGGCGGGCTGCTGGTCGAGGGCGGTGCCATTTCCGATCTTGGCCCGCATTTGAGGCGCAATGCCCCTCAGGGCGCCTGCGTCATCGATTGCGGTGGTCATGTCCTCTCGCCCGGCCTGATCGACATGCAGGTTTTCACCGGGGACCCGGGGCAGGAGCACCGCGAGACGCTCAAGACTGCCAGCTTTGCCGCCGCGGCGGGCGGCGTCACGACGATCGTATGCATGCCGGACACCGAGCCGGTCATCGACCAGGTGGCGCTCGTCGACTATGTGCAGCGCCGCGCGCGCGAGCGCGCCATCGTCAATGTGCACATCATGGCGGCTGCAACCCGCGGCCTCAAAGGCGAGGAGATGGCCGAGATCGGCCTTCTGCAGCGCGCCGGAGCGATCGCATTCACCAACGGCAAGTCGTCGATCGCCAACACGCGCGTCATGCGCAACGTGCTGCTCTATGCGCGCGACTTCGGGGCGCTGGTGGTGCATCACACGGAGGACTCTTTCCTCAGTGCAGGCGCTGCGATGAACTCCGGCGAGCCATCCACCCGGCTCGGGCTGCCTGGCGTGCACCGCTTCGCCGAGGTGATCGTCGTCGAGCGCGACGTGCGCCTCGTCGAGATGACGGGCGGGCGCTATCACGCGGCGACCATCTCCTGTGCGCAGAGCCTCGAAATCATCAGGGCAGCCAAGAAGCGGCGCCTGCCGGTGACCTGCGGCGTGTCGGTCAACCATCTGACGCTCAACGAGAACGACATCGGCCCCTACCGTACCTTCTTCAAGGTGCGACCGCCGCTGCGGTCCGAGGACGACCGCGCGGCCATGGTGCGGGGTCTCGCGGACGGGGACATCGACATCATCGTCTCGAGCCATGATCCGCAGGATGCCGATGTCAAACGGCGCCCGTTCGCAGAGGCGGCCGACGGGGCCATCGGTCTTGAGACGCTGCTGCCGGCGGCGCTGCGCCTCTATCACAGTGGCGACGTGGCGCTGCTGCCGCTGTTGAAAGCGCTGACGGTTAATCCGGCGCGGCTACTCGGCCTCGCCGCCGGCCGGCTGCAGAAGGGAGCGCCAGCAGACCTCGCCCTGATCGACCTCAATACGCCATGGGTGGTCGATCGCGATCAGCTGCGTGCCCGCTCCAAGAACTCGCCCTTTGACGAGCAGAAAGTTCAGGGCCGGGTGCTGCGCACGATGGTTGCCGGCCGGACTGTCTACCAATACGGTGTCCCCGATCGGCTCTAGACGCGGGGACGTCGACGCACAATCGTGCGGCCTGCGTGCGCGAAGCCGTCGCGGGGAGGGTCCAGGATCATGATCGCTGCCGCGCTCGCTCTTTGTCTCGGCTATCTGCTGGGCTCGATCCCATTCGGCTTGGTGCTGACGAGGGCGGCAGGTCTCGGCGACGTGCGTAACATAGGGTCGGGCAACATCGGCGCCACCAACGTGCTTCGCACCGGCAACAAGAAGCTGGCCGCGATGACCCTGCTGCTCGACACCCTCAAGGGGACGGTGGCCGTGCTCGTCGGCTGGTGGCTCGGCACGATGGTCGCCGGGGATATCGCCGCGAGCTCGACGACGACCCCGGCTGCGGTCGGCATCGAGGCGCTGGTCGGTGATGTTCGAGCCCGGATCATCGCCAATGCCATCGGTCTCGCCGCTGGCGTCGGGGCTTTCCTCGGCCACGTGTTTCCGGTGTGGCTGGGTTTCAAAGGCGGCAAGGGCGTCGCCACCTACATCGGCGTGCTGATCGGCGCCGCGTGGCCGGCCGCGCTGGTTTTTGCGCTCGCGTGGCTGCTGACCGCTGCGGCGACAAAGTACTCGTCGCTCTCTGCTCTCGTCGCGACGCTGGTCGTCTTCATATATCTGGCTGCGACGGGCGGTCCCTTCGTGGCGTCGGCCGCGGCGATCATGTCGGCGCTGCTCTACTGGAAGCACCGCGAGAACATCAAGCGCCTCGTGGCTGGTACGGAGTCGAAGATTGGCGCCAAGGGATAGGGAGAGCGAGCCCGATCTTTTCACTCCGGCGCCGCTGCCCGTGGCAGTTCTCGACGACGCCGGGCGGCTCGCCTGTCTTCGCCTGATCCGTTCCGAGAACGTCGGCCCGGTCACGTTTCGCGAGCTCATCAACCACTACGGGGGTGCGGAGAAGGCGCTCGCGGTCTTGCCGGAGCTGTCGCGCCGAGCTGGGCGTAGCGGTGCGATCGCCATCTGCCCGGCTTCGAGGGCGGAGGCCGAGCTGGAGGCCGCGCGCCGCCTGGGGGCCCGTCCGATCTTCACCATCGAGCCCGGCTATCCGCCGGCACTTGCAAGCCTCGATGCGCCTCCGCCGCTGCTCTATGTCAAGGGACGGGAGGAGCTGCTCGGCCGGCCAATGGTTGCTATGGTCGGCTCGCGCAACGCGTCGGCAGCGGGGACGCGCATGGCGCGGATGCTGGCGACACGCATCGGGGCGGAAGGCTACGTGGTCGTCTCCGGCCTTGCTCGCGGCATCGACAGTGCAACCCACGAGGCCGCCCTCGCAACCGGCACGGTGGCCGTGCTCGCGGGTGGGATCGACTTCGTCTATCCGCCGGAGAACGAGGATCTTTACGCGCGCATCGCCGACAAAGGGTGCCTCGTCACGGAGTTGCCGCCCGGCTTCCAGCCGCGCGCCCAGGATTTCCCGCGGCGCAACCGAATCATCTCGGGGGTCGCGCTGGCGACGATCGTCGTCGAGGCGGCGAAGCGCTCCGGCAGCCTGATCACGGCACGGACGGCCAATGAGCAGGGGCGGCTCGTGATGGCGGTACCGGGCCATCCGCTCGATCCCCGTGCCGAAGGGCCCAACGGGTTGATCCGCCAGGGAGCCATCATGATCACGTCGGCAGACGAAGTGGTGGCCGAGCTGGCACCGCTGCGACATCGGGCGCCGGGCGCGGAGCCGCGCCCCACCCTTGCCGAGCCTCCGGTCTCGACACCGCTGCCTGCGCCGCGTGGGCAAGCCGGCACCGGCAGCATTCGCCGGTCGGCGGACGCCGGGATCCCCGGCAGCAGCCCCGTTGATGCGGTCGAGGCTGTGCTCGGTGTGCTCGGTCCGGCGCCGGCCACACTCGACGAGGTGGCTAGGGCGGCCGGGATTCCCGCGCACGTGGCGAAGGTAGCCCTGTTGGAGCTGGCACTGGCTGGCCGCATCGAGCAGCATGGTGGCCAGCTCGTCTCGCTGCGCTCAGAGTAATCCGTGGCCGGTATGTTGCACTCCGACAGTCACCGCCGCCGCGCATCGAGCTCGGCTTGGTGGTGGGCCAGCTCTAGAAGACCCGACAGCGTCGGACTGCCGACGCGCCGGGACAGCGCGCAAAGCTCTTGAATCATATCCGCAAGGAACTCGATGTATTCGCGGCTGGCCTCCTCCGGGCCGGGCAGCATCGGTGCGGGCAGGTCGGGATCGCTCGACTGAGCCCCGATTTCCCCGCGATTGCACCGATTGCCTCTCGACGCATCAGCCTGCATGTCGATCGTCCTCCGACCCTGGCCAACGAAATGGACGAGAAGTATCGTACAACGGAACATCGGTCATTGCAATTGAGGGTAGTAGTAAATCGCGTTGCAACTTAGCGCCGGTTTGACAGCAACCGACGGCTCACCCATATCCTGGCCCGATCATGAGCTGCCGGCCGGTCGCTGCGACCTGACTACGAGCTGAAGAGACGCCGACCGGGCCCAACCGAACGGACTTCAATGAACGTTGTCATCGTCGAATCGGCCGCCAAGGCAAAAGCGATCAACAAGTACCTTGGGTCGGGCTACAGAGTCATCGCCAGCTACGGTCATGTTCGCGACCTGCCGTCCAAGGACGGCTCGGTCGAGCCCGACAACGATTTCGCCATGCACTGGGCGGCGGACGACGATCGCGGCCGCAAGGTGATGCGCGAGATCGCAGAAGCGGTGAAGAAGGCGGACAAGCTGATCCTGGCCACCGATCCCGATCGCGAGGGCGAAGCCATCTCGTGGCACATTCTCGAGTTGCTGAACCAGAAAAAGGCCCTCAGAAAGGGCACGCCCGTCGAGCGGGTGACCTTCAATGCGGTGACAAAGCAGTCCGTCCTCGACGCGATGAAGGCGCCTCGCGACATCGATGCGCCACTGGTCGAGGCGTACCTCGCGCGCCGGGCGCTCGACTATCTCGTGGGCTTCAACCTCTCGCCCGTGCTGTGGCGCAAGCTGCCGGGGGCTCGGTCGGCGGGGCGCGTGCAGTCGGTGGCGCTGAGGCTCGTCTGCGACCGCGAGCTCGAGATCGAGCGCTTTCGCACCGAGGAGTACTGGACGATCGTCGCCAGGCTCGCGACGGCGAAAGCCGAGGACATCGAGGCGCGCCTTCATGCCATTGACGGCGCCCGTCTCGACCGGCTCGCAATCAAGACAGAGGCCTCGGCCGCGGCCATCAAGGCGGCGGTAGACGGGCGCGATTTCACCGTCCGCTCGGTCGACAAGCAGGCGAGGAAGCGCAACCCCTACGCTCCGTTCTCCACCTCGACCCTGCAGATGGACGCCTCGCGGAAGCTCGGCTACTCGGCCAAGCAGACCATGAACATCGCCCAGCGTCTCTACGAGGGCGTCGATCTCGACGGCGAGACGGTGGGCCTCATCACCTACATGCGGACCGATGGAGTCACCATCATCCCCGAGGCCGTCGCCCAGATCCGACGCCAGATCGAAGCCGACTTCGGCAAGCGCTACGTGGCGCCGTTCATCCGTGAGTACAAGGCCAAGGCCAAGAATGCCCAGGAGGCACACGAGGCCATCCGGCCGACCGACGTGCGGCGGCGGCCACAGGACGTGGCACGCTTCCTCGACAAGGATCAGGCCCGCCTCTACGAACTCATCTGGAAGCGCGCGGTAGCGAGCCAGATGGCCTCGGCCGACGTCGAGCAGACCACCGCCGACATCGACGTCAAGGGCCGCGACGGCAAGGCCTACGGCTTTCGCGCCACGGGATCCGTGATTCAGTTCGACGGTTTCCTCAGGCTCTACGAGGAGGGCCGCGACGACCGCCAGCTCACCATCGACCGGGGCAAGGACGACCGTCAGGGCGATGAGGACGACGCCACCCGCCTGCCGCCGCTCGCTGCCGGCGATCGGCTGCGCAACAAGGGCATCGACACCAACCAGCACTTCACGCAGCCGCCGCCGCGCTACACCGAGGCGACGCTCGTCAAGCGCATGGAGGAGCTCGGCATCGGCCGGCCGTCGACCTATGCCTCGACGCTCGCCGTGCTGCAGGAGCGCGCCTACGTTCGGATCGACAAGAAGCGGCTCGTGCCCGAGGACAAGGGCCGGCTCGTCACCGCCTTCCTCGAGAGCTTCTTCCTGCGCTACGTCGAATACGACTATACGGCGAGCCTCGAGGAGAAGCTGGATCTCATCTCCGATCACAAGCTCGCCTGGAAGGAGGTGCTGCGCGACTTCTGGCGCGAGTTCATCAGCCAGGTGGCAGAGACCAAGGAGCTCGACTTCGCCCAGGTGCGCGAGGCGCTGACCGAGCTGCTTGCGCCGCACATCTTTCCGGACAGGGGGGACGGCTCCAATCCGCGCACCTGCCCCCGCTGCGGCCTGGGTACGCTGTCGCTGGTTCTCAGCCGCGATTCGGGCGCCTTCATCGGCTGCAGCAACTACAAGGGCGACAACGGGACGGCCCCCTGCACCTACCGGCGCTCGCTGTCGCCGCCTGCCGACGGCGAGGAGCAAGCGGGCCAGGACCGTAGCCTCGGCGTCGACCCCGACACTGGACTCGAGGTGCATCTCAAGAACGGCCGCTTCGGCTGGTACGTCCAGCTCGGCGATGCGGCAGCCAAGGGTGAGAAGCCGAAGCGCGCTTCCCTGCCTAAGGGATGGGAGCCGGAGACCCTCGATCTGGAGCGGGCCCTGCGTCTCCTCAGCCTGCCGCGCCTCGTCGGGAAGCATCCCGAGACGCAGGCGCCGATCCTTGCGGGCATTGGACGATTTGGCCCATTCGTGGTGCAGGAAGCAGCTGCGGGCGAGGACGAGAAGAAGCGCGTCTATGCCAACCTCGAGAGCGTCGACGAGGTATTCGAGATCGGCCTCAACCGTGCCGTCACCGTGCTCGCCGAGAAGGCGGCCGGCAAGGTCGGTCGGTTCGGCCGCGGCCAAGCCCAGCGCAAGGTGCTGAAGGAGCTCGGCGAGCACCCCGAGGGCGGCCGGATGGAGGTCCTCGACGGCCGCTACGGGCCCTACGTTGCCTGGAACGGTGTCAATGCCACCATCCCGCGCGGCAAGGAGCCCGGCGACGTGACGGTCGAGGAGGCGGTCGCCCTGCTTGCCGAGCGGGCGGCCAAGGGCGGCGGGAAGAAGGGCGGCTTCAAGGCGAAGACCAAGGGCGCGAAGTCGGCTGCGTCATCGGCCGCCAATGACGACGGCGTACCCGCCAGGAAGGCTGCGCCCCGGAAAAAGACCCCGGCGAAGTCGCCTCGGAAGGATGCTGCGGAGTAATGTCTACCGCAGTGATCCGTGCCGTGCCGTGCCTCGGCCCGAGTCACGCGATACGGCAGCTCGTGCAGAGCGCTGCGCAGATCGTTGCGGCTCCCCAGCTTGGGGCCGTCGGCAGCGCTCCCCGAGCCTGTCGTCACGAGGCGGGCGGCTTATCGGGCGCGCTCGTGGCTGCTGCATGTCGCTCCTCGTTGATCCGGCGGGCGTCGCTGAGCAGCGGCACGGTCCAGAACGTCATCATGCCGACGGCCGCGCACAACGCCGCCAGCGTGAAGGAGGCCAGGTAGCTGCTGGTGTAGTCGTGCAAGAGGCCGGAGGCCCACGAGCCCGCCGCGGCTCCGCCGCCCATGCCGAGCGCCATCGTGCCGTAGATGCGGCCTACGCCGCCGCCGGCAAACAGCGTCGCGGTGATCGTCGAGATGATCGGGCCGCGCGTTCCCTGATTGATGCCGAACAGGATCGCCCAGGCATAGACGAGGGCCATCGATGGATAGTACGGCAAGGCGGCCAGGCACAGGATGCCGATGATCGTGCCGAGATAGGACAGCGAAAGCATCAGACGCTGGCCGAAACGGTCGACCAGCGGGGCAATCGTCGAGTTGCCGATCAGGGACAGCATGCCTGAGAGGCCGAAGGCACCTGCGGCTGCCAGGGGCGCGATGCCGGCCTCCACCATTGCGGCGACCGATTGCGGGGTCACCGCGAACGAGGCCAGTGACGTCAACATGTAGACGCAGAACAGCGCCCAGAAGGTGCGCGTTCGAATGGCGCCAGCGACGCTCCACCCGGAGCTCAGGGTATTGCGTTTGCCATGGCGTTCCTGCCAGGCGGGAGAGCCGCGCGACATGCGCGTCAGCGGCAGCACGGCCGTCAGGGCGGCGGCGACTACGAGGGCTCCGCCGATGATGCGATAGGAGTCGCGCCAGCCGTAGGCGACGATCATCAGCTGGGCGACCGGCGCCATGATCAGGATGCCGAGCCCCGAGGCGGCGTAGGCGATACCGATCGCTGTGCCGAGGCGGGCCTCATACCAGCGGCTCAGCAAGGCGTTCGCCGTGATCATGCTGAGCAGACAGACGCCCAGGCCCGCCGCCAGGCCGACGGTCAAGGCGTATTGCCAGACGGCCGTGATGCTGCCGGCCAGATAGAGGCTGGCGCCCAGCAGGACGAGGCCGGTGCAGTAGGAAGCGCGCGCGCCGAGCTTGTCGAAGGTGGTGCCGGCGAGTGGTCCTCCGAGGCCGATGACCAGCATGAACAGGGAGTAAACCGCGGTCATCTCGGAGCGGGATGCACCGAGCGCCCTCTCGACTGGCAGCAGGAACACCGCGAACACCTCGGTCGCGCCGCGCGCGAGCATGTTCATGGTGAAGCAGAGCAGCAGCACAGCGCCCATCATGAGGTTCGACTGGCTCATGTCTGCTCCCATCCCCGATCCGATCCGCGCCGAGCCGGGTGTCCCGGCTGCCGGCGCCTGCAGCCCGCAACGCGGCTCATCCTTCCTTGACGATCACCATTTGCGTCTGGGTGATCATCGCCAGCAGCTTGTCGTCCTTGTCCGCCAGCCGTGTCTGCCAGACCATCGTGCGCCGCCCCTTGTGCAGCGGGGTCGAGACACCCGTGATGACGCTGCCGATCGGGGCAGGCCGGAAGAAGTTGGTCTTGCTCTCCATGGTTGTCGTAGAGGCCCCTTTGGGCAGGTTCGCCACCGTGCCGATGGCGCCGAGGTAGTCGGCAAAGCTCATATAGACGCCGCCGTGCGTGATGCCCGAGCCGTTCTCCATGTCCTCGCGGACGGTGAGGCGGGCCTCGACGCGGTCGAGCGTGGCAGAGACCAGCTCGACACCGAGCAGCCTCATGAAGGGCGGCGTATTTCTGCGCAGCTTCTCGATCAGCTCGGTCACGGTCGGCACCTCGGGATTGTCGCGATGGGCGTCTGGGGCTCGTCGGGCGGCATTGATACGGCACACGGGCCCGCGTGCTCAATTGCGTTGGGCGTCATGCGGCGTGTTGCGCTGGCGGCGGCGATCGCATGATCCATGCGAAGGGCGCTGCCACCGCCGCAGTCATCGCGAAGAGATAGAATGCATTGATGTATCCGATCATTGCCGACTGGCGCTGGATCTCTCCGGCAATCGTCAGGAGCCCCCGGGGTGTCGCCGTGCTCCACAGTCCGATGGCTTCCGGCAGTGCCAGCGTCTTGTTGAAATGGGTTACGACCTCAGTGAGCCCTGCGTAATTGGCTGCACTCGAACGGACAAGTAAAAGTATCGAGATGGAGATGAAGATGGACGAGCCGAAGTTGCGCACGAGGTGATAGATGGCCATGCCCTCGGTCATCTGGCGCACCGGCAGCGTGGCGAAGGTCAGGACGGACAGCGGCGTGAAGGCGAGGCCGAAGCCGAAGCCCTGAACGAAATTGGTCCAGAAGACGAGGCTCTGGGTCAGATTGATGTCGAGCCGGGCCATGGCGAAGCCCGACACTGCCTGTGCGGCGAGGCCGGTCGCGACAGTAAGGCGCGGGTAGTGCTTGGTCATCGGCACGATGATCAGGAAGCAGGCCCAGTTGCCGAAGCCGCGACCGGCGAGCAGCATGCCGATGGCGTCGTCCGGATACCCGCGCAGGTCGTGCAACAACCCTGGGAACAGCACCATGGGCGTGAAGCTCAGCATGCCGAGCACGAACACCAGGAGCAGCCCGATTGCGAAGTTGCGGTCGAGCAGCACGCCGAGATCGAGGAACGGACGCTTTGCGGTCAGGCTGTGCACCAGGAACACCCAGAAAGCGATCGCGGCCAGCAGCGCCTCGACGACGATCTCGGTGCTGTCGAACCAATCGAGCCGGTGGCCGCGGTCGAGCATGAGCTGTGCCGAGCCGATGGCGAGGCTCAGGGCGATGAAGCCGGTCCAGTCGAATTCCGCCGTCGAGCGCTCGGTGTGCTTGCTCAGCGCGAGCCAGACGATGGCGGTGGCGATGATGCCCGGTGGCACGACCATGAAGAAGGCGCCGCGCCAGTTCGTGGCCTCGCTGATGATGCTACCGAGGACCGGGCCGGTGACCGGACCGATGACGCCACCTATGCCCCAGAGCATCATGACGAAGGGGTGAAGGTGGCGGGGAAAGGAGGCAAGCAGGATGGCTTGCCCCATCGGCATGATGGGGGCACCGAACAGGCCCTGGCCGACGCGGAACAGAACGAGGGCCTCGAGGCTCTGTGCCATGCCGCAGAGAAACGAGAACAGCGTGAGGCCCAGAGTCGCGACGAACATCACGTTGCGCCAGCCGAGCCGGCGTGACAGCCAGCCGGTCAACAGGGTGGCGGCGGCTGTGCCGACGAGGTTGAAGGTGACCACCCAGGCGATCTGCTCGGGTGTGGCCGACATCGCACCCTTGATCTGCGGCAGCACCACGTTGGCGAGCGTGATGGTCATGCCGTTCAGCATGGTGGCGAGCTGCACCATGAACAGGATCAGCCACTGTCTCGGGCTGATGCTGCCCAATCCGGAGGTCTGCGTCATCCGGCGGGAGAGGCGCTTGCCGGCCAGACGATGGGGAACTCGGGTCCCCCGAACGGCTGGCCGTCCTCGAAAGCGAGGTCCGGGAACGGCGGCGACGTGCGGCCTTTGCGCTTGGCGAAGCGGGCGTCGTCGCCGACCCAGCGGAACGAGATGGCACGGCGGCGGCGTGCCGTGGTGTTAGCGGGGGCGCCGTGCAACGTGCGGAAGTCGAAGGCGACGGCATCGCCGGGCTGCATGTCGAAGCCGAGCACCGGCCAGTCCTCTCGCTTGGCCTCGACGTCCGGAACTGCCTCGCTGGCGTCGCCCTGGTAGAGGGCGGTGCCGTCGAAGCGCTGGGGCCGGAAGTCCTTGCCCCACCTGTGAGAGCCGGCGACGTACTCGACCGAGATAGCGCGGGGGACAGGATCGAGAGGCACCCAGAAGCTGACCGACTGGCGGCCCTCGACGAGATAGTACGGCTGGTCCTGGTGCCAGGGTGTCTTCATCGAGTTGCCGGGCTCCTTGACGAGCACGTGCTCGTGGAAGATGCGTGCCGTGCGCGACTGCATGAGGCGGGCGGCGCACTCGGCCATGGCGCTCTCGAGAATGGCCCTGCGATAGGCCGGATAGCGCTGCCAGTTGCAGTAGTCCTGGAAGAATGGTGCGGAGCCGTCGGCAGGCTTGTAGGAGCGGTTGAGGGGGCTCGGCGCGGCAATGTTCGCCTCGACGTCCGCGGCGAGGGCCTCGAGGCGATCGGAAAGCAGCCCGGGGATGAACACGACACCATCTCGTGCGTAGGCGGCGACCATCTCGTCGGCAATGAAGGGTTTGGCGGACATGGGGCTCTCGGCGAACGTTCGTTGCTCGGATATCAGCATGAGGGCGCGCGGGTGGCAATTGCGCGAAGCGGCGATCGGTGTGTTCCCGTGCGCGACCGCAGGATCTGACAGAGGCGCCGCAATGTGCTCCACTCGGACGCCCCGACGGCGCTCGGCGCGCGCGTCGCGGCCAATGCAACACGGAGGAGACCCATGGCGGCGCTGAAAGACGGCAAGTACTACAAGGTGCAGGTCGACGGGCGGCTGATGATCGTGACTCTCAACCGGCCGGAGGTTATGAACGCGCTGCACCATCTGGCGCACGACGAGCTGACGGCCGTCTGGGACGAGTTCCACGAGAACCCCGACCTGTGGGTCGCAATCGTGACAGGCGCCGGCGACAAGGCGTTCTCGGCCGGCAACGACCTCAAGTATCACTCGGAGTACCGGGCCAAGCACGGCACGCGTCCGCCGGCGACCCCCAAGGGCTTTGCCGGCCTCTGCAACCGCTTCGATCTCGACAAGCCGGTGATTGCGGCCGTCAACGGGGTTGCCATGGGAGGCGGCTTCGAGATCGCTCTGGCCTCCGACATCATCATCGCCTCCGACAAGGCACGCTTCGCGCTGCCGGAGCCGAAGGTCGGGCTGGCGGCCGGGGCCGGTGGCATGCAGCGGCTGTCTCGCCAGATCCCTCTCAAGAAGGCGATGGGCATGATGCTGACGGCGCGCCACGTGTCGGCCGAGGAAGGTTTTCAGCTCGGGTTCGTCACGGCCGTCGTGCCGCACGACAAGCTGATGGACGAGGCGCGGCGCTGGGCGGGCATGATCCTCGAATGCTCGCCGATGTCGATCCGGGCGACGAAGCAGGTTGTGATGCGCTCGCTCGACGTGCCCTCGACCGAGATCTCGATGCGCAATCTCAGCTATCCGGCCTTCGTGGCCATGACCAACAGCGAGGACACGGTTGAGGGCCCGAAGGCTTTCGCCGAGAAGCGCAAGCCCAACTGGAAGGGGCGGTAAGGGGCATCACCGTGCCGGATATGTCAAGGCCCGCATCGCCCGATGCGGGCCTGATTGCGGGAGTGCGGGCTCGCCTCGAGCGGCAGGGTCGTCAGCCCGCCGCACGCTTGTCGATGGCCCGGATCTGCTCGAGCGGTGGCAGGCCGGACCCGGTCCGCTCGTCGTACTGATCGATGATGCGAACGATCCGCATGTAGCGGTCGTTGGCGGAGTCCGACAGCCCCTTGAGGGCGCCGACCTGGGCGCGGGCACGGTTGAGCAGGGTGGTCTCGGCGGGGCCGAGCGTGCCCTCGCCTGCCTGACTCTCGAGATCGTAGATCAGACGGTCGAGGATCTGCTGGTAGGGTCCGCCCGGCGTCAGCATCAGGATCGGCATCAGCTCGTCGAGCTCGATGGCCACGGTCTCGAGCACCTGATTGTACATGGCATCGCCGGAATGATGGGCGCGGAGGTGCTCGTACGCCTCGCGCAGGCTCGATCGGTTGTCGTCGATGGTGTCGCCGACAAGGCGCGCAAGTCGCGGCGCGCGGCCGGCCAGCCGCTTCAGGGCCTGCTCGGGCTCGGACTCGGCACCGAGCTGCCGGGCGATGCCGATCTCGCGATCGCTCCAGGCATGGAGCCCGGCGAGGTGAATGATGTCCGACCGAATGTCGTCGCCGAGGCTCGATTCATGCGGCGGCGGGCCAGCCTGGGCCTGCATCTCGGGGCGTAGAGGCGGACGCTGGCGCTCGGCTGCGCGTGGCGTGGCTGGGGGACCATCGCTGGCCCGCAACGGCCGGACCTCCGCGGGCAGCGGCGGCGGCACGACAGGCACGCTTGGCCCTGCTGGTCGAGGCGCGTGGTGCGGTGCCTCTGCGTCGGGCATGCGCGGTGCCTGAGCCGGAGCAACGTGCAACCGGTCCGTCAGTTGCGGCACCGGCCCGGCCTCGAGATGGGTCGGCAAGGCATCGGGGCGCGCAGCGGCGAGGCGAGGCGCAGCCGCCGCTTCCTGTGGGGGGATGGCATAGCGCGCCCGCACCACGTCCGGCCGGAAGGCGGGGATGGCGGCGGCCCGCATGAGCAGCAGAGTCTTGTAGAAGTCGGTCGAGACGAAGTAGCGGCCCGTCTCGTTCTCCCGCTTGACGGCGCCCTGGACCGTGGCACCGGCACCAAGCGTGTTGAGAACGAGGCGGCGGCGCGCCTGATCCTCGATCTTGAACGGTGAGGTCTCGGCGGCGAAACCCTGCGCATCCGAGATCGGGTGCATCTCGGAGAGTACGATCTCGGCATTCAGGTGGGGCTCGGGCAGGAGCGCCACGCCGATCACGTTGACGAGCTCCTTGCGATCGAGCGCGACAGTCTTGACCTTCCAGGGCTTGCGCTGGGCCAGCGTCAGATAGCGGGTGAACCCTGCGTGGAGCAGGTAGCGCGTACGGTCGTCCCCGACCGGGCGCACCGCCGAAATGTTCGAGCCGGCATTGAGCACCTTGCGCATCTCGTCGATCAGCGGCTCGCGCTCATCGAGCACGATCTCCGACGCGAAGCCGTCCACCTTGCGGACCGGGTGCATGGCGCCCAGCAGCGCGGCAATCGTGCCGCGCGCATCGATGGTCTCGGCGAGCGTGGCATCGATGGCAGCCTCCAGCTGGTCGGCCGTCATGTCGCCGTGGTCGTCGATCTCGGTCAGCGGCGAGCGGACCGCGTTGGCGCCGAACAGGCCAGCCATGAAGATCAGGCTGTCGAGCGCGATGGCGATCGCGAGCGAGAGGTAGGCTAGGCGATTCCCGTCGAGAAACGCGTTCCAGGTGACGACGAAACGGTGGGCCTTGTCGTCGCGATTGAGATCGATGGCGGAGATCCGTGCCGCCATCTCGCTCGAGTCCTTGGTCGGGAGCCCGGAATCCTGAAGGCACTTGCGACCGAATGCCAGGAGGGCGTCGGTGCCACCCGTCTGCGGCAGCTTGGCGCCGCCCGAACAGCTCTGCGCGAACGTGACGAGGCCGACATTCAGCGCGAAAACGCGGCTCGCCGCCTCCGTCGCCTGCTTCGGGTCGCAGTCGATCGTGCGCACGCGGTCCTTGGTCGCGGGCGTCGATGCCATCGCGGTCAGCAGCTGGGTGCACTGGGTGGCGAGCGCATTGAGCTTCTCGACGGTCGGCTCCTGACGGAACTCGCCGTGGGCGCGCTCGAAAGCCGACCGCACGCGGGCGGGATCGACCTTGGGCGTATCGGTGTCACCGCTCTTCGTGGCCTCGGCCACCTGGATGCGCTGCTCGGCGGTGTCGGCCTCCCCCTTCAGCTTGGCGAGATCGGCATCGATGAGGGCGACCTCGCGCTCGATCTGCATGATGCGGCCGTCGGAGGCGGCAATTCGCTTCTGGGCGTCGCGGACGCGCTCCTCCTGGATCTTGAGGGCGTCCTGGAGCTGATCGAGCTCGCCCTTGCGCTGGCGGAACACCGGGCCCTTGCCGGCCTTGAGCGTGCCCTCGGCGCCCTTCTCCTCGGCCATCATCTCGACGCGCTTGGCGTCGATACCCCTGGCGCGGGTGTCAAGCTCGGATTTTTTCTCGGCGAGCTCGGCGGCCAGCGCCGGGCGCTCGCCCTTGAGGCGCGCCAGCTCGTCGGTCAGCACGATCTTGCGCGAGGTGAGGCTGGCCTGGCCGCCCTTCGCGGTGGCGATCCGCTCCTGCTGAGCGGCCATGGCGCTCTTGTGAGCCTCCATGCGCTCGACGAAGTAGCGCTCGATCTCGAGCTCGGCGCCTTGGCTCGCCCGCGACAGCTCGGCGAGGTTGCGCTCGTAGGCGGCCCATCCGGAGCTCTTGAACAGCAGCTCGGCCTCCTCGGCTTGCCGCCTGAAGGCGAGGGCGCCGATGTCGTTGACGACGCCGGCGACTTGGCGCTGAGAGCGGATGTCGGCGGACCTTGCGCGCTCGGATTGCGGGAAGATCGAGTTGAAGAAGGAATCGAACGAGAAGAAGACGCCCGCCCCCATGCACAGCAGGAACATCACCCATAGCATGGCATTCTTGGCGATCAGCCGCGCCGATTGGAGGTAGGGCTGCACGACGTCGCTGCGGTGGTTGATCAGCAGCGTGGCGAGGATGAGCAGTCCGACGCCGAAATAGAGGGCTTTGTCGGCAACCTCGGTCCAGCCGCTCCTGCCGGTGGCTGTGGAGCGCATGCTGTCGAAGGCGCCGAAGGCATTGGCGATGGCGGCCATGACCCCGATAGCGCAGAGGACGCCGACGATGCCACCGATCGCGGGCTCGATCTTCGACCAGGCACCGCCGTCGCCGGTGCGGCGCGTGCGCAGGCCCGACGCGAAGCTCTCGCCAATCAACCAGGCGATGATCAGCATCACGGCCTGGATGCCGAACGTCATCAGCAGCGACGCCACCGGCTCGCCGGTGAAATTCTGCATGCCGTCCCAGGTGCGCCAGCCAGAGGCGAGAGAAAGCAATGCCGCAGCGGTTCCGAGAAGGGCGAGCTGCCAGTTGGTGGTGAAGGTGGTCCACAACCAAGCGGCAACGCCGCTGTTTCCGTGACGGACGAGGAGGCGTCGGACCAGGGCGGCGAGCGACACCACCGCCACCAGCGTCAACAGGCTGCCGCTGTGGTCGCCGAGCGCCTTGACCAGGCGGCTCAGATCCCCGTCTCCAACCTGCTCCAGCATCCTGGATACTCCCGCCGCAGCCGCTGTCCCGGGCCCATCGCAGCATATATGCGGCTTGATCGTGGCACCGGTCGGGCGCGCTCAGACAGCACGCATTAAATGTTGCTCACTATCCACAGCAGGCTCGTCCTGTGGCAAGCCCCTCGAGCGCCGTGGAATGCCGTTGCCGCGATGCGTCGTCGAAACAGGCGAGGACGACGCGATCCAACATGCGGTCGCCCGACAGATGGGAGACGACCGTGGCGACCGCAATGCCGGCGGCCCTGTCGACCGGAAAGCCGTAGACGCCGGTCGATATGGCCGGGAAGGCGATCGATCGGAGCCGGTGGCTGCGCGCCAGCAGCAGTGAGGAGCGATAGGCAGCGGCGAGGAGGTCTTCCTCGCCATCGTCCCCACCCTCCCAGACGGGCCCGACGGCATGGATCACGTGGGTTGCTCTCAGCCGAAAGCCCGGTGTGATACGTGCCTCGCCCGTAGGGCAACCGCCAATGGCACGGCAGGCCGCCAGCAGCTCCGGGCCCGCCGCCCGGTGAACGGCGCCGTCGACGCCGCCGCCGCCCCTCAACCCCGAGTTCGCCGCCGTGACGATCGCCTCGACGTCCAGCGTGGTGATGTCGGCGGTGACAATCTCGATGCGATGCATGGCGGCTCCCGGCCTACCTCAAGCCATGCGCTCGACGGCCACCGCCGTCGCCTCGCCGCCGCCGATGCACAGCGAGGCGACGCCCTTGGTCTCACCGCGCTTCTCCATGGCATTGAGCAGCGTGACGATGATGCGGGCACCCGACGCGCCGACGGGGTGGCCGAGCGCGCAGGCGCCGCCGTTGACGTTGACCCTGTCGTGCGGCAGGTCGAGATCGCGCATGGCGGCCATGGTGACCACGGCGAAGGCCTCGTTGATCTCGTAGAGGCCGACGTCCTTGTGGCTCCAGCCCGCCTGGCTCAGCACCTTGCGGATGGCGCCGATCGGGGCCGTCGTGAACCATGCCGGCTCCTGCGCCTGGCTCGAGGTTGCCACGATCTTGGCGATCGGCTTCAGGCCGCGGCGCCTCGCCTCGCTCTCACGCATGAGAACCAGGGCCGCAGCACCGTCCGAGATCGAAGACGAGTTGGCCGGCGTGACGGTGCCGCCTTCGCGGAAGGCAGGCTTGAGACCCGGGATCTTGGAGGGGTCGGCGGAGAACGGCTGCTCGTCGCGGGCGACGACCGTGTCGCCCTTGCGGCCCTTCACCTTGACCGGTGCCATCTCCTTGTCGAACGAGCCGTCCTCATTGGCGCGCTTGGCGCGGGCGAGGCTCTCGATGGCGTAGGCGTCCTGCTGCTCGCGGGTAAATTGGTATGCTTGGGCGGTGTCCTCGGCATAGGTGCCCATCAGGCGGCCCTTGTCGTAGGCGTCCTCGAGGCCGTCGAGGAACATGTGGTCGTAGATCTGGGTGTGACCGAGCCGTTGGCCGGAGCGCAGCTTCGGCAGGATGTGAGGCGTGTTGGTCATGCTCTCGAGACCGCCTGCGACAATGATGTCCTTCGGGCGGACATGCAGCGCCTCAAAGGCCATCATGACGGTCTTCATGCCGGAGCCGCACATCTTGTTGACCGTGGTGCAAGGCACGCTGTCGGGCAGGCCGCCGTAGCGGGCGGCCTGGCGGGCGGGGGCTTGGCCCTGGCCGGCCGGCAACACGCAGCCCATCAGCACCTCGGAGACCTCGTCGGGTTTGACCCCGGCGCGCTCGACCGCCGCCTTGATGGCGACGGCGCCGAGCTCGGGAGCCGTGACGCTCGCGAGCGCGCCCTGGAAGCTGCCCATCGGTGTCCTGGCGCCGGAGACGATGACGACGGGATCGGCGGCGGTGGTCATGAGGCTCTCCTTGCTTGATCCGAAGGCGGCTCGGGCACCGGACTGTCGGAGCCAGGGCCGGTTGACTTGCCGGGGTTGAGTGAGCACCGAAGACATATTGCGGTCAACGGCGACGTGGAACCAGTGCGCGACGCCATGACCGGGGGCGGCACATCGCAAGGCTATGCAGCGACCTCCTCGACAATCCGCAACAGCAACGTGAGGTCCTCGTCGCGGGACAAGCGATGGTCCCCGTCGGGAACCGCTGTGACCTCGGTCCAGTCGCCGTCCAGGTGCGCCACCAAGTCGAGGGTATGCTCCCAGGGCACATCGGGATCCTGCAGTCCGTGCAGAATCCGCACCGGCCGGCCCGGATCGAACGCCGACATGCCAATCAGGTGCTCCCGTCCCTCCTCGAGCAGGCGGCGAGTGATCGGATACGGTCCGTCGCCATAGCGGGACGGCCTGAGCCACACGCCCTTCTCGGCGATATCACGCCTCGCCGCCTCGCCGAGACGCGGCTCCATCAGTCGCTCGGTCATGTCCCAGGCGGGGGCGATCAGGACGAGCGCCCGGATGCGCGCAGCGTGATCCGGCTGCTCCGCCATCAGTCGGCGCAGGAGCAGCAATGCGAGATAGCCGCCCATGCTCGAGCCGACGACGACCTGGGGGCCGTTCGTCACGCGGGTGAACACCGCGGTCACCTCATCGAGCCAGCGACCGATGGTGCCGTCCTCGACCCGGCCCGGAGAGCGGCCGTGGCCGGAGTAGTCGAGGCGGGTGCAGGCCCGACCCTTAGCCTCGGCCCAGTCGGCGAGAGCGGTGGCCTTGAGGCTGGTCATCTCCGACTTGAAGCCAGGCAACCAAACGATGCCGGCTCCGGCGCCCGCGCGGCCGCAGGACACAAGACAAGCGATCCGGCGGCAATCCGCGCCATGGCCAACGTCCATGAATTGCGGTTCGGCTGGCAGCATACCGTTTTTGTCTCCCCGGGAGCTGAGCGAGCGAGGCTGAAGGCCGTGGTGGCCAAGTCACCGACCATACTGCAGATCGTGCCGCGGCTCGACACCGGCGGGGCGGAGCTGTCGGCGCTCGAGATCAACGAGGCGCTGGTGGCAGCCGGGGGGCGCTCTCTTGTCCTGACGGAAGGCGGACGCATGGCGGACCGAGTGCCGGCGGCCGGTGGAGAGCTGATCGAGTTTCCGGCAGGCACCAAGAACCCAGTGCGGATGCTGCTCAATGCGCGGGCCCTCGGCCGACTGATGGCAAGCGAGGGCGTCGATCTGGTGCATGCGCGGAGCCGGGCGCCGGCCTGGAGCACGTTGATCGCCGCGCGGCGGTCCGGCACGCCGTTCGTCACCACCTATCACGGGGCCTACGGAGAGCGCGACCCGCTAAAGCGGCTTTACAACAGCGTCATGGCGCGGGCCGATATCGTCATCGCCAACTCGCGCTACACGGCCGATCTGGTGCGCTCCCGGTATGGCACACCGGAGTCGACAATCCGCGTCATCCACCGCGGCGTCGACATGGCCAGGTTCGACCCTGCGGCCATCTGCGCCGGGCGCATCGCTAGGCTTCGTGCGGGCTGGGGCATCGCTGCGGATGCACCCGTCATTCTGCAGGCGGCGCGATTGACAGCTTGGAAAGGCCAGCGCGTGCTGATCGAGGCGGTGGGGCAATTGGCAGCTTCCGGCAGGCTGGGAGAGGCGCGGGTCGTGCTCGCCGGCGACGATCAGGGCCGGCACGGCTATGCGCGTGAGCTGGCCGAGCTCGCCACCCGCCTCGGGATCGACGACCGCGTGCTGCTGGCGGGGCATGTGGACGATATAGCCGCGGCGTTCGCTGTGGCGCAGGTCGCCGTGGTGGCCTCGACCGAGCCCGAGGCGTTCGGCCGCGCAGCCGCGGAGGCCCAGGCGCTGGCCTGCCCCGTGATCGCCACCGACATCGGCGCTCCACCAGAGACGGTTCGGGCCATGGCGCGCGTCGGCCCCGATGCCGCAACCGGCTGGCTCGTGCCTCCGGGTGACGCTTCGGCATTGGCCGGCGCAATCGGGGCAGCTTTGGCACTCTCACCGAGCGAGCGGTCGGCGATGGGCGCCCGCGCCCGGAGCCACATCGCCACGCGCTTCACGTTGTCAGCCATGCGGCGCTCGACGCTGGCCGTCTACGACCAGCTGCTCGGGACCGATCTAGCTGCCCGTTGGGACCAATTCACGTCCGGGAAGGCCATCGTCGCCCTTTCCGGTCACCCCTCATCTTGACTTCGGCTGTGCTCGTGCCAAAGTCCCGCACCATGCGTCGAGGTGCCGCGACCGCGTCGGCGCTTCTGTGCATAGGCAACGCGCTGGGGAGTACCCGGCGGCCTTGCCCAGTTCATTTGACAATCGAAGCAACCTACGGAGAGCGAACATACGTCGTCCAATGCGAGCCGCGCCCGAGCGCGAGCAAACGGGTCCGAGGATCAACGAGGCCATTCGCGTGCGCGAGGTCAGGCTGATCGACGAGGAAGGCAATAACGTCGGCATCGTGCCGAGGCTCGAGGCCCTGAGCAAGGCCATCGACGCCGGCCTGGATCTCGTGGAGATCTCGCCTGATGCCACGCCGCCGGTCGCCAAGATCATGGACTACGGCAAGTTCAAGTACCAGGAGCAGAAGAAGGCCGCCGAGGCCCGCAAGAAGCAGAAGGTGGTCGAGGTCAAAGAGATCAAGATGCGCCCGGCCATCGACGATCACGACTACGACACCAAGCTCAAGGCCATGCGCCGCTTCTTCGAGGAGGGCGACAAGGTGAAGGTCACCCTTCGCTTCCGCGGCCGAGAGATGGCGCACACGGATCTCGGCATGCAGGTCCTGCAACGCGTCAAGTCGGACACCGAAGGTATTGCCAAGGTCGAGTTCGAGCCCAAGTTCGAGGGTCGCAACCAGATGATCATGATCCTCGCGCCCAAGTAGCCGGCGCGCAGGCATTTCATCGTGAACGGTCCGGTGTCATGATGGATGATGCCGGTCCGGCCGCCCTTCAGGGAATCCGAGTAGGATGCGGTGCGGTCTAGCCGCCATGCGGCTGCCACCTCGGCGGACGCGTGGCGCACGGTCGAGCCGCGGCGGCACGGCGCTCAGTCACCGTCCGGTCGGTCGTCCGGCATGGCGGCGATCCTCACCGCGGCCATGCTCGTCGATCGCTCCGTCCATCCGCCGTTGTCCCGCCATATCGTTCGCGCTTAGAGTGAGGTCGGCGAGCGCGCAGGGCGTGGCGCCTGCTGGCGTGCGCGCCAGTGTTCAACGGGACGCCGGTCCATGCTTCGCAACGAGCCCTACTGGTGGGAGGCGGCGCCTCCCTCGATCCTGCCTCGCCACGAGGTCGCCGGGCGGTCGGACGTGGTGGTCGTCGGTGCCGGCTACACCGGCCTCTCGGCCGCGCTGACGCTGGCACGTGCGGGACGGTCGGTGCAGGTGTTCGATCGACAGCGGCCCGGTGAAGGCGCCTCAACGCGGAACGGCGGCATCGCGTCGGGGAGTCTTCGTCACAGCTTCGCCGAGCACGAGCGGCGCTTCGGCACGGAGCGGGCACGCGGCATCGAGCTCGAGGCGAAGGCAGCGCGCGAGGATCTGGCCCGCTTCATCGCCGACGAAAGCATCGACTGCGATTTCAAGCTGACGGGGCGTTTCACGGGAGCGTCGACGGCAGCGGACTATGAGACCCTCGCCAGGGAGGCTGAGCGCCTGAAGCGTGTTCTCGGCATCGCGGCCTATGCGGTGACTCGCGCGGAGCAGCGGCGCGAGATCGGCTCGGATTTCTATCACGGTGGGCTCGTTCGCCTCGACATCGGCGGGCTGCATCCGGCGAAGCTCCACGCCGGGCTCCTACGGCTGGCAACGGTCGCGGGGGCAGTGGTGCACGGCGAGACGGGCGTGACGCGCATCCGCCGCGAGGCAACGGGCTGGGAGGTCGAAACGGCGCGGGGCACGGTCCGGGCTGCCCACGTCATCGTCGGCACCAACGGCTACACCGACAAGGTCGACACTTGGCTGCAGCGGCGGATGGTACCGGTCCGCAGCCGGATCATCGCGACGGCGCCGCTGTCCGACAACCTGATGAAGGAGCTGTGCCCCAAGGGGTACATGCTCGGCGAGACCAGGGCACTGCACTACTACTATCGCCCGTCGCCGGATGGGCGGCGCATCCTGTTCGGTGGTCGCGACGGAACGATCTCGGGTGATCCGCAATGGCCGACCGAGAGCCTCAGGCGGGCCATGGTCGACATCTTCCCGGTTCTCGACGACGTTCCGTTGACCCACAGCTGGTTCGGGCACGTCGCCATGAACCGCGATTTCATCCCGCGCATCTTCTCGAAGGACGGCGTGCGCTATGCGGCCGGCTACTGCGGCTCGGGCGTCGTCTGGGCACGCTGGGCCGGTCAGAAGGCCGCGCAGCAGGTGCTCGGCCTTCCCGAGGGAAATTCGGCACTCGACTTCCGGCCGCCGCCGCCGGTACCGCTGTATACCGGCACACCATGGTTCATGCCGGCGGTGTTCGCTTGGCTCTCCGCCAAGGACCGGATCAAGCATCCTCGGCGCCGGCCCAAGCGTTCCGGGAGCCCCCACACTCCGCGCAACACCGCTTGAGCCAGGACACCATGCAGCTTACTTCGCCCCCGCAGCGCGCAGCCGGCGCATGGCAGCTCTATCTGCGTGCTCTCGCCCTCCTCGGTACCGAGAAGGCACTGGCGACGGCGCTCGTCATCGCTGGAATGGCAATCGCCATCATCCAGGTGATCGAGCAGCAACTTTTCGGACAGGTCGTCGATGCGCTGGCGAAAGGGCAAGGCGCGTTCTCGATCATCGCGCTGTGGGCGGTGCTCGGGCTCATCGGCATCGTGGCGAGCGTGGTGGTAGCCGTGTCCGCGGACCGGCTAGCCCATCGCAGACGGCTAGCGGCGCTCGGGGACGCATTCGAGCAGGCCATTACGTTGCCGATCAGCTACCATGCGCGAACAGGCACGGGCTCGGTGGTGCGCGCCATCCTCGCCGGCACCGATGCGTTGTTCTGGCTGTGGCTGTCGTTCCTGCGCGAGCAGCTGACGGCTCTGATCGGCATCCTCTATCTGATCCCGGTGGCAGTCACGATGGACTGGCGCATGGCGTCGATCCTGGGTGTGCTCGCCGCGGTCTACGTGATCGTCAACATTCTCGTCGTGCAGAAGACGAGCGACGGCCAGGCGGCGGTGGAAGGATACCACAGCAACGTCTACGGCCGGGTCGGCGATGTGCTGGGCAACGTCAACGTGGTGCAGAGCTTTTCGCGCCATGGTGCCGAGCTCAAAGCCATGCGCGACATCATGGGGCGGCTGCTCGATGCCCAATACCCGGTGCTGACGTGGTGGGGCCTGCTCACGGTGCTGACGCGTTCGGCAGCGACCATCGCCATGCTACTGGTGTTCGCCTTCGGCGCCGTCCTCGCGGCGCGCGGCGAGATCACCGTCGGCTCGATCGTTGCGTTCGTCGGCTTCGCGAACCTGCTGATCGCCAAGCTCGACCAGCTCTCGGGATTCGTCGTGCGCACCAACCAGCAGGCGCCGACGTTGCGGACCTATTTCGACCTTCTCGACGCGCGCGCGGACGTGGTCGAGAAGCCGGGCGCGGTGCCGCTCGAGAGCGTGCACGGCGAAGTGGTGTTCGACAACGTATCGTTTCGCTACGGCCCCGGCGCGCAAGGCGTCTTCGACGTCGATGTGACCACCCGGCCGGGTGAGACGGTGGCGCTGGTCGGCCCTACGGGGTCCGGTAAGACCACGACGCTCGCGCTCCTGCAACGGATCCGGGAGCCGGACAGCGGCCAGATTCGCATCGATGGGCGCGATATCCGGGACGTGACGCTCGGATCGCTCCGACATTCGATCGCCGTCGTGTTCCAGGAAGCGGGCCTGTTCAACCGAACGATCGCCGAAAACATCCGGATCGGCCGGCCGGAGGCGACGGATGCGGAGGTGGAGCGGGCCGCGAGGCTCGCGGAAGCTCATGACTTCATCATGAGGAAACCCGGCGGCTACCAGTTCGTCATCGGCGAGCGGGGGGCGCAACTCTCCGGCGGCGAGCGCCAGCGGCTCGCCATCGCGCGGGCCATCCTGAAGGATGCCCCGATCCTGATCCTCGACGAGGCGACCAGCGCGCTCGATTCCGAGACGGAAGGCAAGATCAAGCGCGCGCTCGATGCGCTGCGCCAGGGCAAGACGACGTTCATCATCGCGCACCGACTCTCGACGGTGTCGAACGCGGACCAGATCCTCGTCCTGAACGAGGGCCGGATCGTCGAGCGGGGCCGGTTCCGGCAGCTGGTCGAGCAAGGTGGCCTCTTCTCACGCCTCGTCGCCGAGGGAGGCTTTACGGCGCCCGAGGAGGACGAGGCGGGCGAAAGACAGGCAAAGCCGCCGCAGTCAGAGCCGGTTTGAGGGCAGGCCAGTCCGGTTTTTCGGTTTCCCACGCCGACGGGTGGCGCCACGTCGCTCGCAGCCGCCTGTCGGATCAGCCGGCCCTGCATCGTCCTGGGGTCGGCGTGCGTTCAACCAGCGCCAGTGCCGTTTCATGCCCACAGATCGAGGAGATGCAGCGATGAAGGTGATGGTCATCGTCAAGGCAAGCAAGGCTTCCGAGGCCGGCGAGATGCCGAGCCAGCAGTTGCTGACCGAGATGGGCAATTACAACGAGCAGCTCGTGAAGGCCGGCATCCTCCTGGCGGGCGAGGGGCTGCATCCGTCGAGCAAAGGGGCCCGCGTGCGCTTCTCGGGCAAGGATCGACTGGTTATCGACGGTCCGTTCGCCGAGACCAAGGAGCTGATCGCCGGCTACTGGCTCTGGAAGGTCGCGTCGATGCAGGAGGCGATCGACTGGCTGAGGCGGTGCCCCAATCCGCATAACGAGGACTGCGAGGTCGAGATCCGCCCGGTGTTCGAGGCGGACGATTTCGGCGCCGCGCTGACACCCGAGATGCGGGCTCAGGAGGAGCGCGTGTTGCATGAGGCCAGGCGCAACGCCGGTGCCTGATCGCCCTCTTTCACAGGCAGTGCTTCACCGAGAACTCCGGCGTACCGGTCGTCTCGTGCAGGGCGGGTGGATCCGGCTCGAGAGGGTCGCGGCCGTCCAGGGCGCGCGTCGGGAACGTCGCGAGGAAGCCGAGCGCGGTCAGCCTAGCGGACGCTGCGCGAATGGCCTCGCTCGTGCGCAGATACTCGACGGCGAGGACCGGTTTTCCTTCCGCTGTGAGCAGCCGGAGCCGATCGAGGCTCCAGCCGATCAGGGCGGCGTCATTCGCGATGGCGGTGCCGGAGACCCCGTTCAGCAGGTCCTCTTTCGCGACGGCATCGATCGACGCCCGGTAGTCGGGCGAGTCGAGCAGGGCCTCGGCGTTCTGGGCGATGACCAAAAAACCGGGGCGCAGTCTGCGCGCATGTGCGGCGAGCTCACCAACCAGCTCGATCATGTGCGCGCGGCCGTCGGGGTACCGCTCGCGGAGGTCCCAGAACGCGTCCACCCGGTCCAGATAGACCCCGTCGAACCCGGCAGCGACGATGCGCGAGAGATACGAGTCCGGTGAGCGAAAGACGATCTCCTTCCAGCCGTCGAGCCAGTAGCGAACCAGGTGATTGCCCGGCCACCGGCAGTTCTCGGCGAAGAGCCATGGCGGCGGCTCGGTTTTCCATTCCGGGCGCCAGTAGTAGCGATACTCCTCTGCCTCGCCGATCGACAGGTAGGCGATCACGAGCCGCCGGCGGCCGTCTGACCGCTCCTGCAGCCGCTGAACCTCCGCCTGGGTCAGGGCGCCGGAAGCGTGTCCCGTTCGCGAGTAGTCGATCACCAGCATGTCGGCCTTCGACCGAGCGAGGCGATCGAGGTCGAGCTTCTGAAGCTGGTAATCCCACGATTGCACGGCGGCCAGCGGGCTTGCCGGCCGGCGTAGCGCGTAGCCAACCGCGAGCACGCCGGCGACGACCACAAGGAGGGTGAGGACGAGCGTCGTCTTTGGATAGCGCACCTGACCCCGATCCCCCTTAACCCGCTCGCGGCCGGCGGCTCGCGTGAGCACGGATATGGGAGCCCTTGGCTCGGGCGCCACTGCGATTGGAAAAGCCGATCAACGGGAGTGTCGGGGGCTATCGGGGCCGGTCTACTCCTTCAGCACGACGAGCGCGTCCGCCGCGCGGCAGCCCTCTCCCCTGGCGCCGACGAACACCGGATTGATGTCCATCTCCTTGAGGCGTCCGCCGAGGGCGGCTGCCATGCGCGAGACCTCGACAAGCATCTGGGCGAGAGCCGCCTTGTCGGCGGCGGGCTTGCCGCGATAGCCGTCGAACAGCTTGGCCGTACGCAGCTCTCCGATCATGTCGCGGGCTGTCTCGATGTCGAACGGCGCGATGCGGAAGGTCACGTCCTTCAGCACCTCGGTCAGAACACCGCCCAGGCCGAACGTGACGCACGGCCCGAATGCCTCGTCGTTGACGACACCGATCAATGCCTCGAGGCCTGATGCCATTTCGGAGACCAGCACGCCGTCGATCATGGCGCCCGGCTTGTACCGCTTGCCATTGGCGATCACTTCGGCCGCTGCCGCGGCGAGGCCGGCCGCTGCGATGCCGAGCTTGACGCCGCCGGCCTCGGTCTTGTGGGCAATGTCCCGCGAGACGATCTTGACGGCGAAAGGCCCCTTCAACCCTTTCGTGGCGGCGGCGACGTCGGCGCCTGCCGGCACCAGAACCTCGCTGGTGACGCCGACACCGAAGGCCTTCAGAACGGCCTTGCTCTCGACCTCCGAGAGCGTCACGGCGCCCGCCGGCAGCGAAAGGCCCGCCGGCATGGCGTAGTCGGGGGCTTTGCGGCCGACCAGGCGGCGGCGGTCCTCGGCGAAGCGGGCGAGGGTCGCAGCGGCCTTGGCACCACGGGCCGGCGTCGGCAGAAACGGAATGCCGTTGTCGACGAAGACCTTCCAGGCCTCCTCCGATTTCGCCTTGCGACCGGACCAGACGACCTGCACGGGCTTGTCCGTCTTGGCGTTGGCTGCCGCGATGGCCTGGGCGCACTTCAGCGCTCCCACTCCCGGCAGCGAGGCGAGCAGCAGCGATAGCTGGTCGATCCCGGGATCCGCGAGCACGATCTCGAGCGTGCGCGTGAAGAGGGCCATGTCGTTGATGACGGCAGCGGTGGTGTCGGCCGGATTGTCGGCGGCGCCGAACGACGGGATGATGGCCCGCAGCGCCTTGAACGTATCCGGAGCGAACGGCGGCAGGGTGAGACCTTCCTTGGCAGCACGGTCGGCGAAGACGACACCCGATCCGCCGGAGATGGAGAGCACGCCGATCGCACGGCCCTTCGGCCAGCGCTTCTGGCTCGCCACCTTGGCGAAATCGACGATCTCCTCGACGTCCTGCGTTTCAATCAGCCCCGACTGGCGGAACGCGGCCTGAAAAAGATCGTAGTTGCCGGTGAGGTTGGCGGTATGCGAAGCGGCGGCCTTGGTGCCGATGTCGGTCTGGGCGCCCTTCCAGATCAGAACGGGCTTGGCCAGCTCGAGCGACTTCCTCCCGAGATCGAGGAGCGCGCGGGCATTGGGCGTGCCTTCCATGTAGCCGAAAGCCAGCTCGGTCCCGGCGTCGTCGAGCATGCCGGAGAGCAGCTCCGGCATGGTGATGTCGGTCTCGTTGCCGGTCGAGACGACGGTGCGGAAGCCGACGCCCTGGGCCTCGGCGAGATTGACGACGGCATAGCCGAAGCCGCCCGACTGGAAGGCGCAGGAGACAGGGCCTCGGGTCAGCTCCGTCTCGCTGGCGATGGAGCCGAACACGCACCACATGCGCGACTCGGTCGAGAGAGCACCCTGGCAGTTCGGACCGATGGCTCGAACGCCAGCCTCCCTGCAGGCGCGGGCGAGCTCGGCCTCGAGCTCGCGGCCCTCGTCACCGGACTCGCGAAAGCCGGCGGTGAGAATGATCGCGAAAGGTATTTTCGCGGCTCCGCAGTCGCGGATGGCAGCGGGAACGCCCGCGGCCGGCACTGCAACGACGGCAAGGTCGATCGGCTCGCCGATGGCCGCGGCCGTGGGATGGCACTTGCGGCCGTGAAGCTCCTGATAGCGCGGGTTCACCAGATGCACGGGCCCCTTGTAGCCCGAGTTGATCAGCGCCTGGATCGGCTGGCCCGAGATGCGCGTGAGATCGCCCGATGCGCCGATGATGGCGATGGCACGGGGGGAGAAAAGCCGCTCGAAAGACATGGAGAACGTTTCCTCGACTGCATTCGTCGTTGGTTTTGGGCATCGGGCGCGAGGCCACGGACCATAGGGCACCATCTTTGCGGGCGGCTGGCAACGGCGGTGACACGGCGGTGACCCGATTATGGACGCAGAGGGCCTCTCGGTTGCCCGCCAGCTATTCGGCCTCGTCACCCTCGAGGAAGCGACGAGGGCTCGACGTCAGCTCGTCCCGGACGGCAGTCTCCAGCGTCCGGGCCGGGTACGGCGTTTGCCTCAAGAGCCACATACCGGCCGTGACGCGCCCGCCGTGCAGAAACCGTCGGGGCATCTGGGCAGGACGTCTTGGGTGCGGCCGGCTGCTCGGTAGCCGAGAAGTCCGAAGACCTCGTGCCAGATCCACCCGGAAGCCGCGCTCTGTTGGCGCGGCGTATCCTCGACAGGCCACGGCACGACGGGGAAGCCTACCGCTTTGAATGAAGCGACAGCGCGCGGCATGTGAACCGCCGACGTCACGACAAGCCAGCAGGCGCCAGGCCGCGGTCGGACGAGTTGCTTGCTCATCAGCGCATTTTCGAACGTGTTCTGCGCACGCCGGTCGACGAGCAGTCTTGAGCCCGCGATTGTTGTCCGGGCGAGATCGATCTCGCTCGGCCCTGGACCGCTGAGCACGACCGCGGCTTCGGGGAGCGCCCGCGCCAAATCCAGCGCCGCTGCCACGCGGGTGGTCGAGCCCCCGAGCACGATGATGCCGTCGACCCGCCAGTCGGCAGCCAGCATCGGACGTGAGATGCGTGCTTCCAGGGCGCGTCCCAGGCGCGCCGCCAATCGCGCCTCTATCGGCCCCACCGTTGACGTGATGGAGATGATCGCGAGCATGAGAAGCAGCGCTGCACGCCACATATCCTGGCTGCCAAACGGCGCGGCCTCGCGACCGCCCGCTCGAACCCACCTGCCAGCCAGTCTCGGCATCTACCCGTCCCCGTCGATCCGCGGATGGATCAGTGGACGAGCATCTGAGCGACTTTGGGGTCACGGTCAGGCGAAACTCAGGTGAGAGGTTAATAAAAACCTACATTCGTATAATCTTTATAAAGTTGTAAGGCAGACGAGCAGCATTGCGTTTCTCAGGCAGGCAGGGCGAGAACAGGACACGGGGCGCGGCGTACGACCTGCTCGGTCGTGGAGCCTCGGAGGGCGTCGAGGTAGCCTTGGTGCCCGGCCGTGGGCATCGCGATGAGATCAGCCCCGATCCGGCTCGCGACCTCCAGAATAGCCGGCACAACCGCACCGCTCGTAGTCGCGATGTCTACCTGTCGGCCATCAGCCGTGTGCAGCGCGGGGCGGCCTTCGCCGACATGCACCGGATAGATGGTCGTCGCGGTGGGCTGCAGCAGCCGAGCGAGTTGCTCGTACGCGCGTTGGGGTCGCGGCGCGACGGCAACCGGCATCAAGGTACGATCGAGACGAAGTACTCCCGTCTCCTCGGCCACGAACCCATGCGCGGCAGATCCGATGAACAGCGTCGGCAGATGGGTTGCGCGAGCGACCGTCTCCGAAATCGAGCCTTGCAGCCAGCGGCTGAGGCCCTGACGCGCGTGCGTTGCGACGACGAGGAGATCCGGTCGATGGTCGCACAGATAGTGCACCACGCCATCGACCGCGGTCTGATCCCTGATTGCGATTTTGCGGACTGTCACACCCAAATGCGATTCTATGGCCTCCACTGGGGCCGCCGCCGGCGGCAGATGCCAGCGGTGCAGAATGTCGCGAACGTGGGGAAAGTCCGCCCCGTCGCCCCGATCGTCAGGGCTGTGGACATGCAGCAGATCGAGGCGGCAGCGATAGGCCACCGCAAGGCGCAAGGCGTGCGCAAAAGCGCCCGCGCCGTCGGTGGCGAAATCGGTCGGATGAGCGATGGCGCGAAGCATGGGGCTATCGTCCTCTGTGCTTTCGGTCCACCTTTGGTGTTGCCCGACCTGCTGCATTGACGCGACGCAAAGCTGCGGGCGATGCGCCGGGCGTCGGCCGTGTGGTGTCTCGCCTCGTCAGCGGGCATCCGGCGGATCGATCCGCCTGGCCTCATCCTGTCTGTGTCCGGCCCCTACTTGCTTCTCGGCGGTGACGCCGCGGCTTCGGCCATCGGGAGCTTGCACGGGACTGCCGATGCTTCGCACTGGATGCGTTTGGCAACCTTGATGCAGGCATAGGCGGGACTAAGAGCCCTGAGCCAGGCGGCATAGGCGGGGCCGAGCTTGCGTTTGGTACGGACTTTTTTGATCCAGGCGGAACGCGCCCGGCTTTTGGCCGTGGCCTCGAGGAGGCCAGCGGCTCCCTTGGCTTTCACCGCGTGGGAATGACAGGTGCTGGCCAACGCGGAGGGGAGCGAGCTGGCAAGCAGCACACCAGCAAGGGTCAGGGCAAAAGCCGTTCGCGATCGCATGCGTGCCTCCAAGACGAGCATCTGCCGGAGCTGGAGCGCAAACAAACCGCAGGCAGTCAGCGCCATCAAGGCATTTGGCAGCATATCCCCCACAAGACGCGCACCAGTGCCCGCCGTCTGGATGCGACCACGGCTGTCGTGGGCTACATCTTGCGGTCGGACCTCGGCTGAGGTTGGCCTATCTCGCCATCAACATGGGCAGAGAACTGTGCGCGAGCAGGTGGCTGGTGGCGCCACCGAAGATCATCTGCCGCAGCCGGCTCTGCGTATAGGCGCCCTTGACGATCAGGTCGGCGCCCAGCTTCTCGGCCTCGGTCAGCAGCACCTCGCCCGGCTTGCGCCCGCCGTTGCCCATCGTCACCTCGCGCGCATTGATGCCGTGCGCCGCCAGCCAGTCCTGGGCCATCTGGCCGGTGGGACCGGCGACGGTAAGGCCTTCGATCGTGATGATGGTCACGGCCTTGGCCTGCCGCAGCAGCGGAATGGCCGAAGCGGTGGCTCGGGCCTGCTCGGTCGAGCAGTTCCACGAGATGAGAACGTTCTCGCCAATCTGCTTGGGTGGCGACGGCGGTGTCACCAGAACCGACTGGCCGCTCTCGAAGAGCGCACTCTCGAGCGTCGTCATGCGCGGGCCGCGACCGCTGGCCGAGGGACGACCGACGACCACGATGTCGTAGACGCGGGCGAGACTGCCGAGCTCGGCGTCGTCGATCGAGGGGCCGGCGCGCCAGCGGTAGCGCAGACCCGAGGCGTTCCTGAAGCGGGCCTCGAAGGTGGCTCGGGCCTTGCCGACGAACTCGGCGTCGTTCCAGTCGGCCGGCGGAAACGTGACGGCGACGATCGGATCAGGGGCCACGATCTCCACGTGAACGGGCCGCAGCGCAACCCCTTCGACCAAAGCTTCGCACCTGTGGGCCAGCAACTCGGCGGACGCCAGCACCGACGGCATGATTTCGCTCTGGTCGGTGGGAACCAGGATGGCCTTCATGGTTGTCTCCCCAAGTGACGGACCCAATTCGACGGCCGATTCTGTGGCTCTGTCATCATGAAGCGTAGCATGCTTCGGGCTGCCGAACAGAGGGATTGCCGATATTGCAGCGCGCAATCGGCAGCGGCGGCTCAGAACCGGAGCAGAAGCCCGAGCGAACCGAAGGCACCTTGCACGTCTTTTGCGTCGCCGTCGGCACCGGCCGAGACGGAAGCCTCGCCCCACGCCCACTCTGCGCGAACGAACGCACCGGCCCGCCCATGGTCGTGGTTGAGATTGCCGAAGACGGAGGCCTCGACGCCCGCCGACCAGGTCGCATCGAGCCTGAAGCCGAGGCGTGCTCTGCTCCCGTAGGCCTCGAATGGCGCGCTCCAGCTCGCGTCGATCTGCGCAAAGCCCCAGTTGCCGAAATCCAGCCACGTCTCCAAAGCGCCCTTGAAGCCGCGGCGAGAGCCTTGCACGGCGTTCTCGTCGTCGAAGGCGAGAAGCGATGGGGCGTGCGGCCTGATCAGATGCTGCTCCTCGGTCAATCCGGCGTAGGCCTTTACAATCAGTCGACCGAATGTGTGCTTGTACCCGATCATCGCATCCGCAAAGAGCATCTCACCGCGGAACTCGGGCCAGATCAGCCGTTTGCTGAAGGGATCGAATGCAGGGCGCGCATAGCGATAGCGGCCGTAGCCGCCGGAGGTGCGCACGCGCCAGCCGTCGTCGCGGATATCTCCGAGCAGCGCTGCGGTCAGCCCGCCGTAGGCCGACCAGCTTCCTGATACGGCGTCTGCACCCGCCGAGGCTTCGTAATAGGAGATAGGACGTTCGCTTGCGACCGCGGTCGACCAGACATCGGCGTGAGCAACGGCCGCGCCGACTGCGAAAAATGGACTGGCGATGAGAAATGCGAAAGGACTCAACACGATACGGGGCTACCAACTGACGAAACGACGTCGCTGCGAAAGTACTCGTTGCAGCAATAGTGTCTGCCAGTCGGTAGGCCGCGTTCAAACAATCCGCGGTTGAATTTGCATCTATCGCAGGTTGTCGCCGTTAGCTGGCCCGTGCGCCACGCCGGATGCTCCGCCATGCGCCGACCTCGGGTCGCGCGAGGCCGAGGTTCTCCCGAAGCGTTGCGCCGCGATATTCCTTCTGGAACAGGCCCCGGCGCTGCAACTCAGGAACCACGAAGCGAACAAAATCCTCGTATGTGCCGGGCACCGAGGTTGCCCCGACGACGAAGCCGTCGCAGGCCGGAGCGGTGAAGTACTCCTCGAACTTGTCGGCGACGTCCTTTGGGCTGCCGACCCAGGGCTGCTGCAATCGGCCCCTGCCGGAGATGCGGATGAAGTCGCGAATGGTCGGCTTGCGACCGCCCATCTCGGCGATGACGCGATCGCGCATCGTGTGCAGGCCTTGGAAGCTCTTGAGCTCCTCGTCGGTGAACGGCTCGTCGAGTGGCTTGGAGCCGAAATCGAAGTTCATCGCCTCGGTCAGCAGGAGGAGGCTGTCGACCTCCTTCGGCAGCGTCTCCAGCAGGGCGCGTTTGTCCTCGGCTTCCGCCCGCGTTTCCGCCACGACCGGATAGACCAGCGTGCCGATTTTCATGCTGGCCGGATCGCGCCCGGTGGCGGCGCAGGCGGCCTTGTACTCGGCGTAGGACTTGCGGCCGGCCTCGACGCCGATGTTGTAGGAGAAAATCAGCTCTCCCCACTCCGTGGCGAAGCGCCTGCCGCGGCCGGACTGGCCGGCCTGGATGAGGACGGGATGCCCCTGGGCGGATCGGGGCACAGTGAAGGGACCACGTGACTTGAAGAACCGGCCCTGATGGTCGATCCGATGGACCTTCCCGGGATGGGCGAAGAAGCCTGTGCTCTTGTCGACGACGAGGGCGTCGTCCTCCCAGGTGTCCCAGTGGCCTAGAACGACCTCCAGGAACTCGTCGGCGCGGTCATAGCGCTCGTCATGCTCCGGCATTGCATCACGGCCCATGTTGCGGGCCTCGGCGTCGTTCAACGAGGTCACGATGTTCCAGGCCGCCCGGCCGCCGGTGAGCTGGTCGAGCGTGGCGAACGACCGGGCGACATGGAACGGCTCGTAATAGGTGGTGGAGTAGGTGACGCCGAGGCCGAGCCGCTCGGTCGCCATGCCGATCGCGGTCATACAGGTGAAGGCGTCCATCTTGACACACCTGACGCCGTTCTCGACCGCCTCCTGATAGTTGCCCGACTGGAACTCGGGCATGGACAGGCGATCGTCGAAGAAAGCGAGCTGAAACTTGCCTGCCTCCAGGGTGCGTCCGATGTGGCGGTAGAAGTCAGCCGTCATGAAGTCGGTGCGGCTTGCCGGATGGCGCCAGGAAGCGGAGAAATTCGAGCAGTTCTGGGCCTGCAGGAAGCCGACGAGAACCATCTGCCGCATTCTTCACTCTCCCGCCGCTTGCCGGCTCCTTGCCGGATGCCTAGCCTATGCCGATCCGCCGTTCACCGCGTTGTTGGCGAAGTGGACTGGATCACCTGCCGGAATTGTGCCATTGGGCTTCCCGCCCGCCAACACACGCCGATTGTCCCGCGCCATGATGCCCTACTACGAGACCCACGCCGGGGTCGGACCCCACATGCTGATGGTGCACGGCTTTCTTTCAAGCCGGTCGCAGTGGCGCATCAATCTGCCGGCGCTGAAAGAGATCACCAGCCCGGTGCTGGTGGAGCTACTTGGCCACGGACGCTCGCCGGCGCCGGTCGAGGCGGAACCTTACAGGGTCGCATCCTACATTGCAGCCTTCGAGGCGATACGAGCACGTCTTGGAGCCGAGAGGTGGGTCGTTTGCGGGCAGTCCTTCGGGGCGGGGCTCGCCATTCAGTATGCGATCGAGCGGCCGGAACGGGTCATGGGCGTCGTCTTCACGAACTCGATCTCGGCCTTGTCGCCGAAGGACGACCCCGAAAGGGCCGCGGCCCAAGAGGAGCGCGCACGCAGCATCGAGCAGGGAGGCAAGGCGGCGCTCGAGGCGCTTCGCATTCATCCGAGGCACGCCAAGCGGTTTCCGGAGGAGATCAAATCGGAAATGGTGGCTGATGCAGATCGTATCGCGCCCGAAGGCATCCTTCGCTCGATCGCGCTGACGTCGCCGGACCTGTCGATTGCCCACCGCCTCGGTGATGTCAAAGTTCCCGCCATGCTGGTCAATGGGCTTTGGGAGAAGCGCTTCCAGCCGATGCGTGCGAAGGTGGCGGCCGAGATGCCCAGGGTGAGGATCGTCGATCTCGACGGGGGGCATTCGATCAACATCGAGGCCGCGGAGGGGTTCGACAGGGCGGTGTCGGAGTTCGTTCGGGAGCTCGACTGAGCAGGGGTAGCATGGCGAGTAGTTGGGGGACGGCAGCCGAGTTGATCGACCAGGACGGCCGGCTATGGTGCAGCACCGATCCGGCCTTGTCGAGGACGCTCCGCGGACGGCTGGCGGGCCAGGAGCTTATCCGCTATGCGGTCATGAATCTGGGTTTTGTTTCGCTCGCACCCGGCGAACACTTCATCCGGCTGGCCTGTCGTCCGTCCATTCTCGAGCCGGCGACGATCGTATCCACCCTGTATTATGTCCACGATCATGTGCCGGCGACCATCGGCCTCGACTATTTCACCGACACCTGGAACCATCTCATCGTTCGCGACCGCGGCAAGTTTCAAAGCCTGCTCGCGGCCCTGGCCGGCGAAAAAAGCGTTGGCGGACAGGAGGATCGCTTGCTTCGCCGCCCCATCGAGCGACGCAAGAGCCCCCACCGAGGGAAGTTGTCTGCAGTGCGCAGAATTTTCGGCACCTCGCCGTCACTGGAGGAGGTCAAGGCACCTCTGGACAAATTGTTCTGCGGACGTTGGTCGTTGCACGAGTTGAACCCCGAGAGCGGGCATACGATCGTCAGGGGCATCGGGCAGAGCTACACGCCCTTCAACCCGTCATGGCTGGCGACCGCAGTCGGTAGCTCGCTTTGCAGCTACGCCGACGAGCGCTATGGCCTGTGGGTCGCGGCCCAGCATCGCGAGGCGCTCGAGTCGGATCAGCCGATGTTCGACGAGGTCGACGCAGTCCTCGAGTTTCCGTCGATCGGCGCGGCCCGAGCCTGCTATTCCCGCCTGACGTTATCCGTTACGGTCCGCAACGAGCCGCGCCTGATCCTGAGCGCGGCCGTCTCCGACAGCAGCATCAATTTGCGCGCTCCGGCTGTCGACAAAGCCGGTTAGATCCTCGACCAACTCGTCCCGCCGCATCAGCAGCAAGGCCCAGCTCAGCGACGTGGGCGCGAGATTGTGGATCGTGAAGCGGGGCTCGATCCTGTTGTAGCCATAGGCGGCCAGGAGCTTCGGCACGATGTTGCTCTCGCTGACCATTCCGACGGTGAAGTCGGTATTCCATTTGGCGAGGGCATAGCAGCGAGAAAATCTCGGCAGAACGCCAGAGAGGTTCTTGCCGCGGTAATCCGGGCGAACCCAAAGAGCACCCGAATAGACCATGCGTCCACGAACGAGCGGTGCGGACGGGGCCGCGACCTCAGCAGTCGGCTTGCCAGGAGCCGGCGGAATCTCCGTTCCGTAGAAAAACGATTGGTCGGCGACGATATCTGCGAAAGAGCGGTCGCCGAGGTCGTAGATGCGTCCACCCTGCGCACAGACGACGTCGCCGCGCTCGTTTCGGCCCAGAAGCCCGTATGACGTGGCATCCGGTATTGCGGAAAGGCGTGTATCCAGCATGGGCGGGAACATATTCCACGAATCGACATTGGCGGACTGGGCCGCCGCGGCCTCGGCCAACGTCGTCCGATAGAGTGTGACACCGGCCTCGGCGAGCAGGCCGTCCGCTAGCAGAAAGAAGCGGCCGAGCAGCGTAACCGGCCCGTGCTCGATCGTGAGATCCGCCAGAACGGGGCGGCCAATGGATTGGTGGATTGCCGGGGTCGCCGCCAACTTGCCGGGTCGCATGGACAATCCTCCCGATGAAGCTCCTTCTCGCACCAGATAGAGATATATATCAAGCGCGAATGTCGGCGGCGTTGCCGACGACTTATCCCTAATCGAGTGTTAAGCACTTCGCGGTAAATGCGACGACGTACGATTTGTGTGGATAGACCGAAACGCTGCCGGGGTGCGGCAATTGGCGCGACGTCTTCCTGCGGCGATCGACGTGCAGGTGACTGCGCACTTTCGGCAAATTTGAAGGTGATGCTGTTCCGGTCATGTGCTTTTTGGCACTTCCTCCACTGTGGCCGGCGATGTAGCCTACGCGCGAGGTGCGCTGGACAAGGGACCTGAGTGGAGCGGTGATGGCAGTCGGCAAGGCCAGCAAGGCGCGTCGCGACAGTGTCAACGTCGAGCCGAAAATCGGCGGAGACATTGCTCGGGCACGGGCTCCGACCTCGATGGACCAACACATCGGGCGGCGCCTTCGCGAGGCACGCCTGGCGAGAAATCTGAGCCTCATAGACCTTGCGAGCAGGGCCGATCTCGCACCGCAGCAGCTGCAGAAATACGAGACGGCGCGGACACGCGTGAGCGCGTCCCGGCTGTATCAGCTGGCCGTCATCCTGGACCGACCCGTCTTCTGGTTCTTCGAGACGCACTGACGGCTGCCCGGCCTGATTTATCCGCCATTTTGCGTTTCGCAGGGCTTCCCGCTTGCGGCCCGAGCCCGGGCTCGCGGCCATGATGTCCGGAAAGCCGTCGGCATCGTTGGATTTGCGTGCTTGACTTCCGCGGTTTTGGCCGACTAACTTAAGTAGATAATCGGCGTCCGGGTTTCGTTTTGCTTACCGGAACATGCCGATTCGGCCTCTACCGGCGGCACGCCCTCTTGCTGCGGGTAGTAGACTTGATCAGCGCAACAGCCCCCGCCTGTCGCGCTGATCAAGTCGCGCTGCGCGGCACTGCGCAAGCCCGCATCCTGCCGGCCCGGTCGCCAGCGTCGACACGACGGCGCGGGCATTCCACGGCTGAAACCCCGCAGTAGGTGATTTGCGCGGGATGGCTTGCGCGCCTGACGTCAGCCTTTCTCGCGCATGATGCGAGCCTTGGTGCGCTGCCACTCGCGCTTCTTGATGTCCTCGCGCTTGTCCTGGATCTTCTTGCCCTGCGCCAGCGCCAGCTTGAGCTTCGCGCGGCCCCTCTCATTGAAGTAGATCTCGAGCGGCACCATGGTCATGCCCTGCCGCTCGACCGCGATGCGCAGTTTGTGGATCTCCTTGGCCTTGAGGAGAAGCTGCCGCGGCCGGCGGGGGTTGTGCTGGAAGAATGCGCCCGCGTGCGAGTACTCGGGAATGTAGGCGTTGATGAGCTGGATGCCTCCGCCTTCGGCGGATGCGTAGCTCTCCGCGATGTTGGCTTGACCGGCGCGCAGTGCCTTGACCTCGGTGCCGGTCAGCGCGATGCCGCACTCCCACGTGTCCTCGATGCGATACTCGAAGCGCGCGCGCCGGTTCTCCGCGACTGTCTTATGAGCGTCCTTCTTCTCGGCCACGGGCACGTCCTCTTTGAAGGGCTCGAGCCGGCCCTGTCCAGAAGGGGCGTTGTAACGGTAATCGGCAAGGGGGTACAACCGTCAGCCTCGGTGGCTGGTCGTCAGCCGCCTTGCCGCCTCGCATCCTCATGGAAGGTCAGATGTCCCTCGACGCCGCCGCCATCAAGACTCTCGAGGCCGTGACCACGGCCACGATCACCACAATCCTGGTCAACAAGGGGCTGCGCAACGTCTGGATGCGCGGCACCCGACCCTTGCGGCCGGGCAGCAATATGCGCAAGGTCGGCAAGGCCTTCACGCTGCGCTTCGTGCCGGCACGCGAGGATATGGCCACGCCCGCCTCGTGGGCCTCGCCCACATCCACCCGAGCCGCCATCGAGGCGATGCCGGCGGGCTGCATCGCCGTGGCCGATGCGATGGGCATCACGGATGCCGGCATCTTCGGCGACATTCTGTGTGCCCGCATGATGAAGAGAAACGTCGCCGGCCTCGTCACGGACGGCGTCGTACGCGATCTTGCAGGCGTCATGAGCACAGGCTTGCCGGTGTGGTGCCAGGGCGGCGCGGCGCCGCCCTCGGTCGCAGGGCTGACCTTCGTCGGCTGGCAGCAGCCGATTGGGTGTGGCGGCGTCGCGGTGTTTCCCGACGACATCATCGTCGTCGACGACGATGGCGCAGTGTGCATTCCGCAAGCATTGCTGGCCGAGGTGCTCGCCACCGCACCCGAGCAGGAGCGGATGGAAGGGTGGATCATGGACGAGGTCGGCAAGGGTGCCGCGTTGCCCGGCCTCTATCCGATGAATGCCGAGACCAGGGCCCGCTACGAGAAGAGCAAGGGGTAGAGGGGTGGGCCATGGATCGGCCCCGGCCATGCCGGGGTGATCCTGGGCATTAGCCCAAGCTACTTCTTCGACTGCTCGGCTACCGAGCCCTCCTCGACCAGGACCTCGACATCGATGCGGCCGGCCTTCTCGAAAACCAGGGACAGCGTGAAAGTGTCGTAGGGCGACAGCGGCTTCTTGAAGCCGCGGAGCAGGATCGACTGACCGGACAGCGCGAGCTCGGCGTGTTGTCCGGCCTTGACGCCGATGGCCTGCACCGTGCGGCTCCCTTGCGGCGCGGCAGGCACCGGCTCGACGAGCGAGACGGAGGTCGCGAGCGGCGTCTGTGCCCGGACGAGCCGATCGTCCCTGCGGCCGATATTCTTGATTTTCATGCAAACATTGATGTCGTCGCCTGCCGACGCGCCGAAGGTCCAGGGGTGGACGACCTCGATCGTCCTCGTCTTGACACCGTGGGCCACCGCGATGGCGGCGCCGAAACACAGGGCGAGGAGGGTGGCAAGGATACGCTTGACATGCTGCATCTCGTGAATCCTACCAGGCAGCGAATCCAACGGCCCCGACCGGGACCGTTGGCTCACTCGCCGCGCATGACGATCAATCAGAAGGTGACGGAAATTCCGGACAGCAGCCGATAATCAGGCTCCGCCTGCACGCCGTAGAGATTGTTGACGACCGGAATACCGAATGAGGTGAATGCCGACCATCTCCCGCCCGAGAGGCGCGCTCCCGGAGCCAGGTAAACGACGTTGCCTCCGGAGTTGGGCTCCTCGACACCCGCGATGGTCTCCCGGCTGTGCCACTCGCCGTTGAGCTCCAGCACAAGATCGAAAGCCGGGCCCGCAGGGCTCTCGGTATGCTCGTGGTGATCCTTCAGGCTCCGACCGGCCCCATGATACATGGGCGGCCCGCCGAGGTGCATGTGACGGGAGCCACTCGACTCGCCCGACGAGCCGCCGAAGAGGCGGTAGGCAACCGCAAGATTGTACTGGAAGCGGTCGCCGAGATCGGTCCGCTGGTCGCCCTCGCCGACGAACGTGTAGAGAGCGTTGGCGTGGAACGAAAGCAGGCCGAAGCTCTGGCTCGCTGCCAGGCCCAGCATCCAGTCCCACCCGCCGGAGCCCGGCTGGAACTCGAGCTCGAAGAGCTCGCCGGCCTTGTCCTTGACGTCGGTTGCGCCGGTGGGCGCCTTGGCGCCGCCGAGCAGCGCCCACCGCGTCCCGGACTCCTTGTTGTCGACGAAGCGCCACTGCAGCATCGCGGACAGGTCGCCGATGCCGTCGGCATCTCCGCGCGCCACAGCCTCGTTGGTCGCAGGGGCGCCGTGATGGTGCTCGTGGTGCCCTTCCCGGATGTCGGTGCGCGAGACGTAGGGGAGCCGGGCGCTGATCATGAGGGTGTTGGTGATGCCGTAGGCCACGGCCAGCGACGGCGACAGGATCGCGTCCATGCTATGGGCATGGATGTGCTTCGAGGCGAAATCCGAGAGCTGGGCGTCGCTGAAAGCTCCGATCTTGGTGAGCTCGAACATGATCGAGACCGCCGATTGACCTTGGGCCAATGTATCCGCGGAGATCGTGACGATAGGTCCGGCACCACCGACATTGCCGGCGCCTCCGGGATGATGAGCGTGTGCAGATGTGGCTGTGAGGAGCGCGGCAGTGCCGGCCCCGACGAGCGCAGTGAAGCGCATGGGTATTCTCCGAATGAACGAGGTGGGCGCGAGCGACGCCGCGCACGATCGCCAATGAGATCGGTGTCAGGCAGCCAGGGGAGGCGCTCGGCTCTGAACGCCACCACGTCGGAAATGACCGGGCAGCAGGCAGACTGTGTGCCGCGCCCAACGGATAGCCGGAATTGGCCCGAAGGAAATGAATGCAACACTGAGGAGAAGGGCGAGCGCCAGGACCTTGCCGAGGGCGCAGGCGGGACAGTGGTCAGACTTCGAGGTGTCGGGGACCGGACCGCCGCCTCCGGGCGATTGCGCTCCGTGAGACGTGCAGATCTCGATTGCGCCGAGAACCTCGTCTATCGTCAGGTGTGCGGCCCTCATCGAGGGCGCGTGACAGAACAGGGCCAGAAGTATCTTTGCCATCAAGACAAAGACACTGGCCCCAGCAACGAATCGACGATGTCGTCGGTCGATCATGGCCGCAATCTGTGATCGTGGCCCAAGCACGGGCAAGCGACAGAATTGCCGCAGTGGCACGTCGGGAACAGTTCGCGGCTGCCTGCTGGCACCAGCGAGGGCTCCGCTCCGGGGGTGATGCTGGCCGATCGCCAAAAGCCAAATTCCTTGCAGAGCCCGAGAATTCACCGCCAGGAGGCCGCGTCCTGCTATGATGAATGACCGGACCCGCAATACGTTTTTGGATCATCAGGCAACGGCATAGTCGGGCCCGTTTCAGAACGCTTGCTTCATGGGGAACGTTTCATGGCGACCGCTTCGTTGTTTCTGGCCTCGGACGGGGATGGATACGAGCTGCAGATGGGCCGGTGGAGCCGGCAGCTGGCGCCGAAATTCATCGCGTTCTCAGGTGTCTCCGATGGCGCCAGCGTGCTCGATGTCGGATGCGGAACAGGCAATCTCGTCGCGGAGCTCGCTCGAAGCGCAAGCCCGCGCGAGCTGCACGCCATTGATTTCTCGCAGGCCTATATCGATTACGCCAGTAGCCGGAATGCCGACTCGCGCATTCAGTTTCAGGTCGGCGATGCCTGCGCCTTGCCTTTCCCCGACGGGAAATTCGACGCGGCCCTGGCGATGCTGGTGCTGCAGTTCGTTCCGCAGGCGGAAAAGGCGATCGGCGAGATGCGGCGGGTGACGCGACCGGGCGGAACGATTGCGGCAGCGACTTGGGACTCGCGAGGCGGGTTCGTGTGGTGGCGCATGTTCTGGGATACGGCCGCCGCGATGGATCCGGCCGCCGTCGAGCGCCGCGCCAAGGCGGCGGCACGGCCCATGGCGCGGCCGGGTGACCTCGCGCGCGCCTTCGGGGCAGCGGGATTGACCGATGTCGTCCAGGATACGCTTTCGATGCGGATGGAGTTTGCCTCTTTCGACGACTTCTGGGCACCATTCGAGGGCAGCGACGGCCCTTACGCCGAGTATGTCAGGACGCTCTCGAGCGACGCGAAGGTCGCACTCCGCGACAAGGTGCGGCTCGCATACATCGACGGCGAGCTCGATGGCCCGCGCTCCTACATGGCAACGGCCTGGGCCGCCCGCGGCAAGGTGCCGGACTGAGATGGGCGGGCGCGAACGTCGGGGACGGGGCAGCCGCCAGGGTTTGACCGCTACCTCCCGACCATCTCGTCCTGGAGGCGGCGGACGCGCACGATGTCGGAGCCGGCGGGCAGCTCGACGGTGCCGTAGGTGATCAGCTCGCCCTTGGCGATGCGCCGCGTGACGGCGGCGCCTTGCGCGAGGCCGATGGGGAGCGCGCCCCTGGCGTGGGCGTCGTCGGCCGTCAGAGAGAAGCCGCGATACTCGTACTCACCGATACGGCCGAGTGTCTCGCCGGGTGCGAGATCGCGCTTGGCAATGCAACCGACCTCGGCCACCGGGCGCGACAGTGCATGCATGTGGCTCTCGCCGTGGAGCACCGCAGCAGCGGCCGACAGCGGCACCTCGAGGCTCGTCAGGTGGTAAGGCCGATAGAACGTATAGTAAGGCCCGGCGCCGAGGTGGAGGTCGTTCATGCGCTCGCGCAGCCGCGGGTGGCGCATCTCCGCCACGCAGAAAACGCCCGGCGCCACGTCCTTGGCGATCGAGAAGTCGACGCAGCCCTTGCGCGAGAGGAGACCGCCTTCCTCCTTCGGGCAGAAGTACTGGTGTAGCTCGGCGCGGGGTGCAGCGGGGCCATGCATGCCCGGGATGTCTGGAACGAGGCCCGTGGCATTGGCGATGGCAACCATCTCGACCATGGTCTTGGTGCCGTCGACGAACTCCACAAGCATGCGGGGGTTCATGTTCCGCCGTACGGCCTCGGCCCGGTAGTCGTCGGGGGTCGCATCGACGTTGAAGGCGTTGTTCTTGCCCTTGCCGGCTGCCACGACCGGATAGCCGAGCGTCCGGACGAAGCGGATCAATTCCATCGTCGAGGTCGGCTCGTCGCCCGCGCCGAGCGTATAGACGACGCCGGCTCGCCGCGCGGCATCGGCGAGATAGGAGCCGACCGTGATGTCGGCCTCGACATTCATCATCACGATGTGCTTGCGCGCCTCGATGGCCGTCAGCGCGACGAGAGCGCCCGCGTTGGGATTGCCGGTCGCATCGATGACGACGTCGACCTCCGGCGCCTGGCAGACGAGATCGGGCGATTGCACGGCTGCGAGCCGTCCGCGCGCGATGGCCTGGGACACCTCCGCCGGACGCGCCACCACCTCGGGCTTCCGGCAGCGCGCACCGGCCATCGCGTACCCGGTCTCGATCCGTTCAGGTGTCGAATCGCACGCCGCGACCACGTCGATGCCCGCCATCATGGCGATCTGTACGAGGAGATCCGTGCCCATCTGTCCGGCGCCGATGAGACCGACCCGCACCGGGCGCCCGTGCCGCTCGCGCAGCTCCAGCGCCTCCGCCAGCGCCATACGCCCCGCCGCAGCCAGCACGTCCGTCCCGCCATCTGCGGACATTGGGCCTCCCTTCGCCGTCTTGATCCACGTCAAAGACGAAACACAGAGGTCGCCCACCCGTCAACCTGTGATCCTACGCGGCCGGACGCGTCCATCGCCCCGACCGTCGCGTCAAACCATGGCCCGCATGATGAGCAGCGCCAGCGCATTGTTCAGCGCATGCACCGCGACGGCCGGCCAGACACTTCCCGACCACGACCGGATCCACGCGAACGCCATGCCGACGGCAAAGATCACGAGCTGGCCGTCCACTCCGTATTGGAGATGCAGCAGCGCGAATGCGGCGCTGGCCAGCGCGGCCCCCGCCCAGAACCCGATCGCGGTGCCCTCGAGCGTGCGCGAGAGGACGCCACGAAACAGCAACTCCTCGGTCAGCCCCGCCATCACCACCGTCGCGAGGAAGAGGAGCCACATGCGATCCGAGCGGACGAGTTCCGTGAACGGCCCGGCATCGCGCGGCGCTTGCGGCTGAACCACGCCAGCAGCGACGAGCGTGGCGCCGATCTTGACGGCGAACAGGATGCCGATGGCCCCGAGCCACTGCTGCCCGCTGAGCCCGGCTGGCCTGAGGTTGAGTGCCGCCCGCCGGTCGGCGTGCCAGATTCCAGCCAGGCTCCAGATCAGTACGGCCTGCACCATCTGCGCAAAAAGCTGGATCGGCACCAGCACCTCGGCGCTGCCCGGTGACGGCACGTCGAGACGTTCGGACGCATCGAGGCTCGCGTACCACGCCCCATGCCACGTCTGGAGCAGAAAGGCCGCCAGCATCGAGACCGCCATGATCGCCGCGACGAACGCCACCGCTCCAACGACGCTCCACCGGCCGTCGGGCTGCGGCCGCAACGGCACGATCGGAACGGAAGTCACCGGATGTATCTGCGTCATGCCGCTCCATCCGGACGGGACGGCTGGCAGAGAACCGCCGCGCGCCCCGACATCAGCCGCCGCCGAGCCGTCCGAGGGCCGCCGACAGCTTCTGGCCCTTGCTTTCCCATTCAGCCTGCCGTTCGCGCAATTCCTCGACCACCTCTTCCGGCGCCCGCGCCATGAACTGCGGATTGCCGATCCGGTCCGTCACCTTCTTCACCTCGGCCTCGACCTTGGCGATCTCTTTCTTGATGCGCGCCGTCTCGGCCGCCATATCGATGACGCCTGCGAGCGCGAGCGCAGC
>JANRJI010000103.1:0-35128 GCA_033764055.1 Hyphomicrobiaceae bacterium | reverse complement strand
AGGAAGAGGGTGCCCGGCCTGAAACCCGGGCCCCCCACGACACCGGCGTCCCCCGCTTCCGCCGGACACGATCCGACCACAGAGAAGCGGCCATGTCGTGTGCTATCAAAACCGGACAACTCCAAGTGCTGTTGACACCGGAAGGCACCTTCGGGGTGCTGCCTCGAAGGTGACCCTCGAGCCAAGCGCCTGCGAGCTCGACGACGCGGTCCATCGCACCTGGCTCCTCGAACAGGTGGGTCGCGCCGGAAACGACCTCGAGCCGCTTCTCGCAGCGCAGCTTGGCGAATGCCGCCTCGTTCAGCTCGATGACACCGTAGTCGGCGCCACCGACGATCAACAGGGTGGGGCATTGAACGCGAGCAAGGCTGCTGCCGGCCAGATCCGGTCGCCCGCCTCGCGAGACGACCGCACCGATGTCCGGACCGAGTCTCGCCGCGGCGACGAGTGCGGCCGCCGCGCCGGTGCTGGCGCCAAACAGCCCGAGGCGAAGGTGCGACACCTCCGGGCTCGTCCGAGCCCACTCTGCGGCCTCCACGACGCGATCCCCGAGCAGCTCGATGTCGAACACATTGGCCCGGTCCGCCGCTTCGTCCACGGCGAGAAGGTCGAACAGCAACGTCGCGAGGCCGCGCGCGTTGAGCGCCCGAGCTACGGCCCGGTTGCGGGGGCTCGTCCGACTGGACCCACTGCCATGGGCGAATATGACGAGACCCGTGGCCGCTGGTGGAAGGCCGAGCTGTCCGTCGAGCGCTCGCGCGCCGATCCTGACATCGACCACGCGTGGAGAACGGGTAGTGTTGGACATGGCGCACCGTCCCTTTGGCCCCTCCCCTCCGACAGATCGGGCGCATCGTCTCCAGACGACATTGAGCAGCGTCAAAGCAGGCGCGTGCGCGCGGGTCGATTTGTGACGGCGGGCACTCGTGCTCCCCTCTGCTTTCGCCGAGGCAACCCACGGAGGATGCGATGCAAGCCCACTCCCCGCGCGCGCCCATATCCGTCTCCACATCGGATGAGGTGTGCAGGGTCATCGGCCCGGTCAGCGACCATACGCTCGCCGAGGTGCTCGCCCTCGCTCCGACGCTCGAGGACCTTCAGGTGGCCGTCGTCTATGCGCGCGGCGAGGGCGACCTCGCCGACCGGGAGGGACATCCGCTCACGGGCAACCCGGCTCGCATCTACGAGATCTTGACGGAGGACGACGCCTACCGGTCGAGCGAGGATTGAGCGCGCGGCCCCTGGCCCCCGAACGGCAAATCCGCACCGGCGAAGGCCAAGCGGCGACGGGTCAGCCGCCGCTGTTGCTTCCCTTCTCTCGCCTTTGGCGGTCGGCATTGTGCTGGGCAAACATCGCGGCGGCCGCAGCCCGTTGCCTCGCGCCATTGGCCTCGTTGTTGCGCCGCAGCCACTCGAGCGATGCTTGGCGGTTCACGTTCGACTTGTTGAAGTGCGGCGTGACGTAGCGAGTGAACAGCTCGTAGGAGCGCTTCGTGCCCTCCCAGTCGGCCCAGTCTGCCGCGTACTGGCAGAAGCAGCCGAACTCGCCCTGCTTGGCCTGGAGACGCTCGATCACCGCGATCACGTCGTCAGGGGTGCCGATGATGCCGAGGTTGCTCTCGACATACCAGTCGATCGGGTCCTTGCCGGCGGGGACATTGTAGCGCGTCGCGTCCTGCGCCCGCTGGTAGTCGAGCCAGCGGGTGAATGCGAACTGCACATCATCCCGCGCCTTCTGCCGGGTCTCGGCGATGTACCAGGGAACGACGAGCCTCAGATTGCGCGGGTCCATCGTGCGGCCATGCTCGCCGGCGATCTCCTGGGCGACCTTCCAATTGGTGTCGAGCGCATCGAAGCCGAGCCCGAGCGCCGCCATGCACAGCATCGACAGGTCGTACTTGCCGGCGAGCCTCCCGCCCGACGGCGTCACGACGCTGGCGACCGCCACCTCGGGACGCGGCTTCGAGTAGGGCAGCAGCTGGACGTGGGCGTCGGTGAAGTCATACCAGTCCGTCCTCTCCGTCACCCACTCGCCCGCCATCAGACGAAGGATGACGTCGAGGCCTTCCGCCATCCGGTCCCGCTTGCGCATCGAATCGATGCCCATCATCGTGCTGTCGCCCTCGAGCAACCCGGGACCTGCACCGAACATCACGCGCCCGCGCGTCTGATGGTCGAGCTGGATGATGCGGTTCGCGACCATCAGGGGGTTGTGATAGGGCAGTGACACGACCCCGAGGCCGAATTTCAGATGCCTGGTGCGCTCGGCAGCGGCTGCGATGAAAAGCTCCGGCGACGAGATCAACTCGAATCCGCCCGAGTGATGCTCGCCGATCCAGGCCTCGGCGAAGCCGAGCTTGTCGATCCACTCCATCAACTCGAGATCGCGGTGGATGAGGTAGGTCGGGTCCTCGTCGACCGGGTGATGGGGCCCGAGGAAGATGCCGTAGCGGAGATTGACGTCGGTCATCGGGTCGCAGTCCTTGCCTGGGCGCCGCAGCATGCCGGCTGAGGGGCCACAGGCTGCCAAGTGGGCGGCCGGCTGTCAAAGAGATGGCGAGACCGGGAAATGCATGGTGAGAGCGGCCGAGGCTCCGGCCCGGCCGTACGGACCCGCTTGACGGCTGGCGTCAGAGCGGACCAGGAGTGGGGACCGCCCGCCAAAGATGGGAACGCCGATGAGCCTGCGCCTGCCCACCATCGAGGACATCCGCGCCGCACACGAGCGCCTGAAGCCCCATCTGGTAGCGACACCCCTGCTCGAGCATCCGGCACTGAACGAGAAGGCCGGGGGGCGGGTGCTCGTCAAGTGCGAGAACCTGCAGCGCGTCGGTGCCTTCAAGTTCCGCGGCGCCTACAACAAGATCGTTCAGGTCGACCGCGCTATGTTCCCGGGTGGCGTCGTCGCGTGCTCGTCGGGCAACCATGCGCAGGGCGTCGCGGCGGCTGCGACGCTGCTTGGCGTCACCTCGGCGATCGTAATGCCGGCCGACGCGCCGGCCATGAAGGTCGCGCGCACCCGAGCCTTCGGCGGTGAGGTCGTCCCCTACGACCGCGTCGGGGAGGATCGCGAGGCGATCGCGGCCCGGCTCTGTGCCGAGCGCGGAGCGGCGATGGTGCATCCCTTCGATGACTGGCAGGTGATGTCCGGTCAGGGCACGGTCGGGCTCGAGATCGTGACACAGGCCGCCGCCGTGGGCGCGACCCCGGACGCCGTGCTGGTCGCATGCTCGGGCGGCGGTCTCGCCGGCGGCATCGGGCTGGCCGTCAAGGCGAGCGTGCCCAAGGCAGAGATCTTGACCGTCGAGCCCGAGGGGTTCGACGACATGGCGCGCTCGCTCAGGTCGGGGCGGCGGGAGCGGAACGACAAGCTGTCGGGCTCGATCTGCGATGCGCTGCTCGCAGAGACACCGGGCGAGACGACGTTCGCGGTGGCGAAAAGCGTGCTCGCCGGCGGCTTGGTCGTCAGCGACGAGGAGGTCAGGGCCGCGATCCGCTTCGCCTTCGCCGATCTCAAGCTGGTCATCGAGCCGGGTGGAGCCGCGGCGCTGGCTGCAATTCTTGCGGGCCGGCTCGCCACGAAAGGCCGCACCACAGTTGTCGTCGTCTCGGGCGGCAATATCGATGCAGGGATGCTCTGCTCGATCCTGGGCGCGGCGTGAGGCATGAGCGAGACTCCGGCCGACGGCAAGGCGGAGGCCGCCGTGGCGCCTACCGCGAGCCAGGCTGACGCGTCTGTCGCCGTGCAGACGCTCGCGCCAGCCTACGCCTGGCGTATCGCACTGTTCTTCGGCGCGCTGTTCCTCGTCGCCGGAATCAAGCTGCCGTATCTGCCGGTGTGGCTCGACTGGCGGGGGCTCAGCGGACCGGAGATCGCAGTCATCACGGCCGCCCCCATGTTCCTGAGGATCGTCGCTGGCCCGCTGATCGCAATGGCCGCGGACTGGTCCGGGGACCGGCGGCGTGCCGCCGTCGTGCTGGCCTGGGCGTCGCTCGGCGGACTGATGCTGCTTGGCACGGCGCACGGATTCTGGCCGGTTCTCGCGGTCATCGTGCTGATGGCGCTGGCGACCACGGGCATCATGCCGTTGGCCGAGACGCTGGCCATGAGCGGCGTGCGTGTCGGCGGGCTCGACTACGGCCGCATGCGGCTGTGGGGATCGCTGAGCTTCATCGCAGCGGGTTTCATCGCCGGGGTGGCGCTCGAGCGGCTCGGTGTCGAGGCCATCCTGTGGCTGCTGCTCGCAGGGGCTGCGCTGACGGCGGCCGTCGCCCATGCCCTCCCGGTGGAAGCCGGGACGGATGGCGCGGCCATTCGCCAGCGCCGCTTCTCGCCGGCCGATGCACTGGCGCTCGCCAGCGATCGCCGCTTCCAGCTGTTTCTGCTTGCGGCCGGCGCCGTGCAGGCCTCTCACGCGGTCTTCTATACGTTCGGTGTCATCGAATGGCGCCGCCAGGGGCTGGCGCCGGCATGGGCCGGTGTGCTCTGGGCGATCGGGGTCGGCGTCGAGATCGGCGTCTTCGCCGTCTCCAAATGGTGCGTCGCGCGGGTGGGGGCCGTTGGCCTGATCCTCGCCGGTGCGGTGGGGGGCCTCGTTCGCTGGACGGCGATGGCGCTCGATCCGCCGCTCGCCGCGCTCATTCCGCTGCAGGCACTGCACGGCCTGACTTTCGGTGCGGCACATCTCGGCGCGCTGCATATGATGGCAGCCATCGTGCCGCCGCACGCGGCCGGAACCGCCCAGGCCCTCTACGCCAGCATCACGGCCGGCATCGGCATGGGCCTCGCCACCGTGGCGGCCGGCCCGCTCTATCAGGCGCACGGCGGACGGGCCTATCTGGCGATGTCGCTGCTCACGGCTTTCGGGCTCGCGGGCGCCGTGCTGCTCGGGCGCCAGCGCACGAGCGCCTGACGCGCCTCTGCCGCCGCGCGTCAGTCCTGCATGAAGGCATTCATCTCAGGCGTGGCCAGCGTCGTGTCGAGATACCCGAACGAGCCCGTCTCCTTCACCTCGCGCGCGGCAGTCAAGAGCCCGGTCATGGCGGCGCGGTAAAGCGAGGTTGCGAGGCTCACACGCCGCACGCCGGCGGCTGCCAGATCGGCCACGCCGAAGGAGCGCCCCTTGATGCCGCCCATGAAATTGAATGGCTTCGCCAGGCTGCCGCAGACTTTGCGCACCGCATCCAGATCAGGCAGGCCCGGCGCCATCAGGACGTCGGCACCCGCCGCCTCGTAGGCCTTGAGCCGACGGATGGTATCGTCCAGATCGGGATTGCCACGGATGAAATTCTCGGCGCGCGCCGTCAGCACGAACGGCGTCGCAGAGGCGCGTGCCGCAGCGACGGCCGCCTCGATTCGCGTCGCGGCGAGGTCGATGGAATAGAGGCTCCTTCCCGAATAATCCTCGATCGAGCCGCCGCAGAGCCCGACTCCGACGGCCGCCCGTATCGTGATTGCCGCATCCTCCGGCGTATCGCCGAAGCCGTTCTCGAGATCGCCCGACACGGGCAGGTCCGTCGCTGCGGCGACAGTCCGGGCATGAGCGATCGCCTCCTCGCGCGTGATGCGCCCGTCGCGACGGCCGAGCGTGCCCGCGGCGGCACCGCTGGACGTGGCCAGCGCCGGGAACCCGAGAGAGGCCAGCATTCGCGCCGATCCTGCATCCCAGGCGTTGGCGACGACGAAGGCACCGGGCCCGGCATGAAGCTCCTGGAAGCGGCGGGCCTTGGCGGCCAGATCGGTTGCCATGTCTGATCCTCCTTTGGGCGCGCCTACTCTTCGGCAGGCGGGCGTCGACGTCGGGCAAGCCTACCACTCGGGCTGACAAGGCGCCGGCAGCACGGTGCCGCTGCATTCGCCGAAGCCTACCCTGTGACCGCGCCCCTCGCACCAGCCGGTGAGAGCCAGCCGGTCGCCGTCCTCGAGGAAGGTTCGCGTCGCCCCGCACTCCAGCAGGACCGGCACGCTGCCGCCACGGGTCATCTCGACGAGAGCACCGAGGCTGTCGCGGGTCGGTCCCGAGATCGTGCCGGAGCCGAGAAGATCGCCTGTGCACATGCGGCAGCCGGAGACGGCATGGTGCGCGAGCTGCTGGGCGGCGGAGTAATACAGATGCCGGGAATTGGTGCGGCTGATCACGCTCGCACCGCGCGGGCCGCCAGCGGGCGCGAGCGACGCCTCGAGATGAATGTCGAAATTATTCGGTGTGCGCTCCTGCAGGTATGGCAGCAGCGGGTGGACGCGCTCCGGGCAGGCGATCCGATAGGGCTCGAGCGCGTCGCGCGTGACGATCCACGGCGAGATCGTGGTGGCGAACGCCTTCGACTGGAACGGCCCGAGGGGCTGGTACTCCCAGGTCTGAATGTCGCGCGCCGACCAGTCGTTGAGAAGCACGTAGCCGAAAATCATGTCGTAGGCCTCGCCCGTGGTCACCGGGCGGCCGAGCTCGCTGCCCGTGCCGACGATGGCGCCGAGCTCCAGCTCGAAATCGAGGCGCCGGCAGGGACCGAAGGTCGGGGCGTCGGCCTCCGGCGCCTTGAGCTGGCCGAGGGGGCGGTGAAAATCTGTGCCGCTGACCACCACCGTCGAGGCCCGGCCGTTGTAGCCGATCGGAATGTGGAGCCAGTTCGGCGGCAGCGCATTCTCGCGGCCCCGGAACAGCGCGCCGACGTTGGTCGCGTGCTCGCGCGAGGCGTAAAAGTCGGTGAAGCTGCGAACGAATATCGGTAGATGCAGCCGCGCCGCGGCCATCGGCACCAGCGCGCTCTCGCGCAGGACCGCGGCGTCGCGCAGGCTCGGATTACCGGCCTCGAGAAGATCGCTCAGCGCCAGGCGCACTCCGCGCCAGACCGCGGGACCGGCCGCGAGGAGCGGGTTGAGATCAGGTCCATGCCACAGCGCAGGATCTGCCGCCGACAGGAGACCGGCGCCTGCGAGCCGCGAGAGGTCCAGCACGCGGTCGCCGATGGCGACACCCGCCCGTGGCGACTGCCCGTCCATGGAGAAGATGCCGAACGGCAGATTCTGGATCGGAAAGTGGCAGGCGGCCGTGTTGGCGCTCGCCACCCAGCTGCGGCGGTCCGGGTCATGGGTCCTGTCGAGGTCGGGCACGTGCGGCTCCACGGTTGGGCATGGCATCGGAGACTATACGCGCCGCGGCGCCAGGCGCACCCCTCCACCGCGGCGCGGATGACAACGCCGCGCCGATCCTCCAGTATTTCGCCAGACCAACCCTCGATCGCGCGCCCGCGAAGGACATTCCATGACCGCTACGCCACTCGACTACACCGGCCTCATCCGATCAGACCTGCCGCCCGCCGCGGTCAAGTACAGCGGCTTCCCGAAGTACAATTTCGTCGGCGGCCACAACGACGCCGACAGCATCCCGGTCGAGGGGCTGAGGGCCGCGGCCGACGCCGTGCTGAAGCGAGAGGGCAAGACGCTTGCCACCTACGGCCTGGAGAGCGGACCGCAAGGCTACCGTCCGCTCAGGCAGTTCCTCGTCCGCAAGCTCGAGGCCGACGCCGGCATCAGCTGCACTGCCGACGACATCCTGATCACGTCGGGCTCGCTGCAGGGCATGGACCTCGTCAACCAGCTGCTCATCGCACCCGGGGACACGGCCCTCATCGAGCAGGCAAACTATGGCGGCGCCATCACCCGCCTGAAGCGGTGCAAGGCCAACATCGTCAGTGTTCCGCTGGACCACGACGGCATGAGCGCGAGCGCGCTATCCAACGCCCTCGACGACCTGAAGGCCAAGGGCGTCAAACCGAAATACATCTACACCATACCGACCGTCCAGAACCCGACGGCGACCGTCATGAGCGCGGGCCGGCGGCGGGAGATCCTGGCACTCTCCGAGAAGCACGGCGTGCCGATCTTCGAGGACGAGTGCTACGCGGATCTCACGTGGTCGGGCGAGCGCCCGCAGGCTTTCCGCGGCATGGCCGGCAACAACCGCGTCATCCACATCGGCTCGTTCTCGAAGTCGATCGCACCGGCGCTGCGGCTCGGCTACCTCGTCGCGAGCTGGCCGCTGATGGGCAACATCCTCGGCCTCAAGACCGACGCTGGCTCCGGCGCGCTCGAGCAGATGGTGATGGCGGAGTATGCGACCGCGCACTTCGACAGCCACGTGAAGTCCTTGCGCAAAGCCTTGAAGCGCAAAGCCGACGTCCTGATCGAGTCGCTATCGGCCGAGTTCGGAACGGCCGCCGAGTTCGAAAAGCCGGCCGGCGGCATCTTCCTCTGGATCAAGCTGCCGGACGAGGTCGATACGATGCGTCTGTTCCAGGCTGCGGGAAAGGCCGGCATCGCCCTCAATCCGGGTCCCGAGTGGGCGCTCGGCGAGAGCTACGCCCGGTCGCGGCTTAGGCTCTGCTTCGCCAATCCGAGCGAAGCCCAGATCCGCGAGGGCGTCGCCGCGCTCGCCGACGTCTGCCACAAGGAGTTCGGCGTGCCCGTGCGCGGCCGCAACGTCGGCCGGGGTTGAGCGCGGCTGGGCTGCACAGCCATGTGTGCAGCCCTCGATGACCCGCCAAGCGGAGGCTCGCATGATCGGCCGGATGCCCGGCGCCGCACTCACACTGCTCGGGCTCCTGTCGATGCTGGAGGGTCTCCGCATCCAGGCCGAGGTGCGCGAGACGGCGACGTTCGACAGCCTCGGACCCGACCGCTATCTCATGGTCATCGCCGCCCTGATGACCGTGTTCGGGCTGCTGCTCGCATGGAAGCCGCCCGTGTCCATCCCACGGGCGGAAAGCAGCGAGGGCGGCCGCCCCCTGCCTGACCATCTGATGATGCTGCTCGCGCTGATCGGCTTCGCTACAGCGATCCCGCTCGCAGGTTTCGACCTCTCGGCTCTCGGCTTCTTTCTGCTCGCCTTCCTGTGGGTATCGCGTTGGAGGCCCGCAGCCGGCATTCCGGCAGCTATCGTGGCCACGGCGGCATTGCACGTCATCTTCGTCACCGTCGCCGACGTGGCCTTGCCGAAAGGCCTGCTGCTCGATTGATACTGCGGCCGGACGAGTGGCCGTACACGAACATGTGCGACGTCGACACTGTTCAGCAGGGGCAGCGTATAGTAGATTTGCCGTCAAGAAAGTTGGAGTCACCATAAGCAACCCGCGGTTTCATTGCATCTTACAAAGGGTTGTCGAAAAGTCATGACTTAGCACGACAGCCGGCCGGGGGGCGGGCGGCAGTACGACCGTTTTCAGAGGGTGGCATGGACTATCGTGAGGTCCTCCCCAGGGGCACGGTTCTCGACGGCAAGTACAGGATCGAGCGCGTCCTGGGCGCCGGCGGCTTCGGCATTACCTACGAGGCCGTAGACGTCGGCCTCGGCATGGCGGTGGCCATCAAGGAATACTACCCGTCCGAGTTCGCGATGCGCGACCAGACGCGGACCGTGCGACCGCGCACCGAGAAGCACCGCCAAGTCTTCGACCATCTGCGCACGAGCTTCCTCCGCGAGGCCCAGACGCTCGCCCAGTTCGACGACCCGTCGATCGTCCGCGTGATCAGCGTGTTCCCTGCTCACGGCACGGCCTACATGGTCATGCGCTACGAGGTGGGGCCGAGCATGAAGGCATGGCTGGGGCAACTCGGCCGGCCGCCGTCGCAGAGCGAGCTCGACCGCATTCTGGTCCACCTGCTGCGAGCGCTCGAGCTGATGCACGCTCGCGAATTCCTGCACCGCGACATCGCGACGGACAACGTGATCCTGCGCGCAGACGGCAATCCCGTGCTGCTCGACTTCGGCTCCTCACGCCGCGTGATCGCGGAGGCGACCGGCACCCTGACCGGTATCGTCAAGCAAGGCTTCTCCCCACCGGAGCAATACTCGGTCGACAGCAAGGCGCAGGGTCCGTGGACCGACATTTATGCGTTGGGCGCAACGATCTATCGCTGCGTGACCGGCAAGATGCCGCCCGAAGGGACCACCCGGACGTTGCAGGACGACTACGTGGCGGCATCCGCTGCGACGATCGGCGATTACAGGACGGAATTTCTGGACGCCGTCGACTGGTCGCTGATGGTGTTTCCCAAGGATCGCCCGCAAAGCGTCGGCGAATGGCGCCCGGCCCTGCTGGCGGGAACCGGATTTGAGCTCGGCGGTCCGATGGGGCTCGCTGGCGGCGGCCTCGACGACGCCGCGATCGGCTCCGACGGCCTCGGCAGCGGGGGCAGGTCGCCGTCACGGCCGAGCCTTCCGGGACGCACCTCGCGCCCGTCCGCCCAGAACAGATCCACACCGTCGCGGCCGCAGCCGTCGCGCCCGTCGCCGGGCGCAAGTCCAGCCGAGCCACGGGCCTCCTCCCCCCACCGGCTGACGCCTTCGACGAGGCCCGGCGCCAGCGACAGGTCGGCCGGGCAGCAGGCGCCACAGAGCTCCCCCGCGCAGCCGTCAGAGGCGGGCGAACGGCGCGGGCTCGGCGCTCGGCGCCTCGCTGGACTGGCGGCCGGTATCGCGGTCTTCGCGACGGTCGGCTCGATGATGCTGTTCGGCTTCACGCTCGACGATGCCAGCCGCAGCATGAGCCGGTTGGTGGCCAGTGTGATCAGACCGGGTTCCGGAGGCGGCAGCGCAGGTGCACCGGTGGCACGCGAGGCGCCGAAGGGGCCGTTGCCGTCCGAAGAGGCGCGCCGAGCCGAGGAGGAGGCACAGCGTCAGCGCGCCGCCGCGGCCGAGATCGAGCGTCAGAGGGTGGCAGCAGAGGCTCGCGCCAGGGCCGAGGCGGAGCGCCAGCGGGCGGACAGCGAGCGCCAGCGACTGGCGGCAGCAGCGGAAGCCCGCCGGCGGGCGGAGTCGGAAGCCGCCGAGCAGCGCCGCGTCGAGCTCGAGCGCCAGCAGCAGGCGGCGGCGGCCGAGGCACGCCGCGCCGCCGAGGCCCAGGAGCGCGAGCGCATCGAGGCCGACCGCCGGCTCGTGGAGGCGGCCGAGCGCCAGCGCCTCGCGGCCGTCGCTGCGGCGGAGGCTCAGCGGAAGGCCGCTGAGGAGGCCGAGCGCCAACGCCTTCAGGCGGAGCAGCAGCGCCAAGCAGAGGCGGCGAGGCTCGCCGAGGAGCAGCGCCGGCGCACGCTGGTGCTGTCGGCTGCACAGAGGCTCGAGTTCCTCAAGGAGATGCAGATCTCGCTCAAGGAGCACAACTGCTTCGACGGCGAGATCACGGGCAGCGAGAGCGAGGCGCTCCAGGGGCTCGACCGGCTGCGCAGTCACGATGCTGCGACGCCGAGGCTGGAGCTCGCCCGCGCCACGATCGGCGATGCCGAGGACCTCCTCGACTGGCTCGACAAGCGCCAGCGCCCGGTGTGTCCCGGTCCGACGCTCGAGGAGCGGCAGCGCGAGCAGCTTCGCCTCGACCAGGAGCGGGCGCGGCGGGAGGAGGAGCAGCGCCGTGCCCGCGAGGAACGGCAGCGTCAGCAGGAGACCGAGCGGGCTCGCCAACGCGACCAGCAGCGGGCCGAGGAGAAGGCGCGCCAGGAGGCGGAGCGCACACGGGCTCGCGAGAAGCAGAAGGCAGAGGAGCGTGCCCAGCGCCTCGCCGACGAGAAGGCCCAGCGTCAGCGTGATGCAGCCGCAGCCGCAGCCGCCGAGCGCCGCGCGTCCCGCAACAGCGGCGGGGGTGGAGGAGGCGGTGGCGGCGGTGGCGGTGGCGGTGGGAGCGTGACCTTCCGCGGCGGTGGCGGTGGTGGCGGCGGCAGTGTCTCCGTCAGAGTGCCGTCGTTCTAGGCTCGGGTAGCAGCGAGAGGCTTACGGAGGCGACGGCTGCAACTCGGTGCCGGGATGGGGCTTGCGGCCGGTCAGCTCCCTCTCTTCCCCGAGACATGAGAGGCCCGCCATGACGGCGACAAACTGCTGCCGTGAGATGCCCGCTGCGTCGGGCCGATGTGAGGGGACCAGCGGATCGACAGGCATCGCAGGTCAGTGGCAGCGTGGGGGGCCGGAGGTCGACCGTCTCGGCAGTGGTGCGCCCCGGCGCACGGCCAAGCGATGGCACGAAGCGTAGCTCGGGCGCGTTGGCGGGTCGAAGACCCAATTGGAGCAGATTTCCAGATGAGCAGGCTAATCCCATCGATCGCCGCTGCGGTGATGCTCGCCGCGGCGGGTGCATCCATTGCCGCTGCCCAGCAGGGCGCCACGGACGGAGGAGCTCTCGCGACCACGGCCGGCCCTTCAAGTGGTGGCGCCGCAGGCACCGCGGGCGGAGCCACCGGCGCCGCACCGCCGCCACCGCCGAGGCCCTCGACGGGATCAGCGCTGGTGCCAAACCACGCCAGCGGGACGGTCGATGCCAGCGACGGCCGGTTGCCGGCGGTGCGTCAGAGGAGCGACACGAGCCCACCGGCGCTTTCGCGTCGCGACAGCGGAGGGCCGGACGTTGTGCCCCGCCATCCCGATCGCCAGCGTGACGGCGCATCGCGGAACGCACACGGCCGGTTCTGGCCGCCGGTGTTCTGAGGAACGGCCGCGCCACCTGGGTTGGTCCGCACTGTCGATGCGACTGCGGATTGGCCTCGGGCGATGCCGGCACCCCGCGCGGGCCCGTTGGGGTGCCCCTCGCGCCACGAACCATGGAGCCGCGTCGCTCCGTGCGTGTGGCGTCCCATTTGCGATTGACGGCCAAAGCCAAGACCGCAAGCCGCGTGGCTTTCCGTGATCACGCCGCTGCAGTCAAACCGAAGCCCCGATGCAGTGGCCTGCACCGGGGCTCGAGATCCTGCTTCGGCAGCCGGCGCGGCAGTCGCCGCACTCTACCGGCTCACTTGATGGAGTCGTGGTGCTCCTCGCGGTGGCCGAAGTGGTAGTTGACGCCGATTCGAGCGACGTTACCGGAAGTGTCGTTACGCGTCGTTACGTTGGGGGCCTGCACGAGGAAGCTCTCGCTGCCCAGATCGTAATGCAGCCACTCGCCGCGCACGGACCACTTGTCGGTCAGCGCGTACTCCATGCCCGCACCGAAAGCCCAGCCAGTCTGCGTCTCGGTATCGCTCAGGACGGGATTGGCCAACACTAGTCCTGCTCCGTCGAGGTTGAACTTGCCCCGTGATTCGACCTCGCCGAACGCCAAACCGCCCTTTACATAGTAGAGGGCGCGCTGGTGTGCGTAACCCAGCCGACCGGTGAGAAATCCGATGCTGTTGACCTCGGCGATGCAAGAAAAGAACACCGAGTTGGGGCAACGGCTGCCACCCTCGGCATTCGACCAGCTATAATCAGCCTCGATACCGAGCACTGCTCGACCGATCTGGTAGTTGTAGCCGACCTGGCCACCAACCATGGCGCCCTGGAACTTGGGTGAGGTCGTCGAGCCTACGCCGTCGAATACCCAATGTTGCTCGCCCCAATTGGCGCCCGACGAGTAACCGACATAGATGCCCGTCCAGTTGTAGCTCTCGTCCGGACGATCGCCACCGCCGTCCTTCAGGCCCATGGGCTGATTATTGGGCGAGAACTGGTAGCGGATGCCGGCATTGACGCTCAGGCTCTCGATATTCTCACCGAAGCGATAGTCACCTCGGACGTAGCCGAGCCACCCGGTATTGAGCAGCACGCCAGCCAGACCGAGACCGACGTGGCCGACAGTTCCCTCGCGGCTGGTGAACGACGTAGTATTAATGTTGCCAACTACCCCCGGGAACCCGCCAAAGCCCGTAGCATTTGTCGTATCAGTCCGGACGCTGCCTGCAAACTCGTGAAAAATACTTGCCGTCGCGAACGGTTGCCACGCAATGCCGCTATTTACGATCGTCGTTCCCGCCCGAAGACTGGCGCGACCCTGAAGGCTGTTGATGTCGTCTATCTCGACTACACCAGGCATCGATACGCTCGGTGTAAGAGCCGCCGGCACGTTGATTCCGCCAGGGACCTCGAGGCGGTCTACCTCGGTGCGCGATGAGACACCGCCGATCGAGGGCTCGATAAACCAGTTGTTGGCGAGGCTGAATCGATAGCTTGCATTGAACTGGAATGCCAATCCGCGTGCCGTCAACGGGTGCTTGAACATTCCGTGATCGACATCGCTCAATTCCATGCTCAGGTAGTCGCCGCGAACCTGCGCATCGAAGGCGAAGTTTCCGCTGTTGAGCGACAAGTAGAGCCCCGCGAATGGCGCCTGTGTGTCACCACTGAAAGTTCCAACGTTTGCGGTCTTGTCCTTCGACGTGATGTCGAAGTATCCAGCGGTCATGCCCCAGCTGATATTGCCGCCATTGGCAAAATTGAAGCGGCCGATGTCCATGCCGGCCTGAGTGCCGACGAAGTCGTGTTGGGTCGTCGAGCGGCAGTCGCCGGACCCTGTAAAGTCCACCGCACCAACTCCTGGAATGATGCCGCTTCCATTACCCGAAAGCGTGGTGTTGTTGTGGGCCTCGGTCGTGCCGGCAATGACACGCGACCACTGGCCACCACCCTGCTGGTCGGGTTGCGGGTTCGGCGGCGAACCGACGAAAGCCGACGACTGCGCCAGGGAGGACGTATTGACCGTGCTGATCGTCGAGATGATCGAGCTTACGGTCGTACCGCTTGCCATAGGTGCCAAGTCAACAATGCCAGTGGGAGGATTTTGTGATCGCCGGCATTCCGCCCACGCCCCCGTGCCTCCCACCGCCACCGCAGCGACTGCCAGCACGGAGTAGCTCGCGACTCGCTTCAATGCGCCGCCGAGCACCGTCGAAATTCCCGGAGCGACCACATCTCCGGACCCGAATGACACACGCATGGACTTCCCCCACGACGCAACGATCAACATCCCCTTACTGACTAGCAGCGGTAGCTCGTTAACCGATCGTTAAGCAAGGGCTGATTCGCCCGAAGGCCCGCCCGGTCGCGCCGGATAGGTCGGTTTGCGTCCTGGTTGTTGCGCAGAGAGCACAACGTTCGGCCACAGCGGGTGCGCGAGTCGATCTCGTCGACGTCCGGCGGCTGGCGGGCCGGTCAATGGACCTTCTGGCACTGCCATCGAGCGACCGCAGCGGCCCGTGATGGCAGCTCAGCGGCTCGAGTCCAGGCTCTCGATCACAAGGCTGGTATTGGTGTAGACGCAGATCTCGGCGGCGATCGCCATGGCCTTGCGCGCGATCGCCTCGGCACCGAGATCGGTATCCATGAGGGCGCGGGCCGCCGCCAGCGCGTAGGTTCCGCCCGAGCCGATGCCCATCACGTCGCGCTCGGGCTCGAGCACGTCGCCGGTGCCGGTCAGCACCAGGGTCCGCTCGCGGTCGGCGACCAGCATCATGGCCTCGAGGCGGCGCAGGAAGCGGTCGGTGCGCCAGTCCTTGGCGAGCTCGACGCAGGCGCGCGTCAGCTGGCCCGGATACTGCTCGAGCTTGGCCTCGAGCCGCTCGAACAGGGTGAACGCATCGGCCGTCGCACCAGCGAAGCCGCCGATGACGTCGCCCTTTCCGAGCGACCGCACCTTGCGCGCGTTGCTCTTGATGACGGTCGCCCCGAGCGATACCTGCCCGTCGCCCGCGACGACGACGCGGCCACCCTTGCGCACGGTCAGGATGGTGGTGCCGTGCCAGACCTCGCCCGTGCCCGCGCCTCGTGTCGTCATGGGAAGCGGCTCCTCAACGCTCGCCGGGAGAGCCCAAGTGGCTCCAAACTCAGTGGATTCGATTGCTCGAAGCGTGATAGACGCTGGCTGACCAGGGCACAAGCGGCGAGGGGCGGCATTTGCAGCGCACGGGCAGCGTCGAGCGGATCACCAAAGAGACCGCGATCAAAGCCACCGTCAACCTCGACGGCACGGGCGCCTACCGCATCGCGACGGGCGTCGGCTTCCTCGACCACATGCTCGAGCAGCTCGCCCGCCACGGGCTGATCGACATCGATCTCGAGGCGAAGGGCGACCTGCACATCGACTTTCATCATACGGTGGAGGATAGCGGCATCGCGCTCGGCCAGGCCGTCGCCAAGGCGCTCGGCGACAAGGCCGGCATCACGCGCTATGCCTCGATCGACCTGCCGATGGACGAGTGCCTGACGCGCGTCGCGGTGGACGTGTCGGGGAGGCCGTATCTCGTGTGGAAAGTCGAGTTCACGCGGCCGAAGCTCGGCGAGATGGACACGGAGCTGTTCAAGGAGTGGTTCCAGGCGTTCGCGCAGAACGCGGGCCTGACGATCCACGTCCAGAACCTCTACGGCGAGAACAACCATCATATTGCCGAGACCTGCTATAAGGGTCTGGCCCGCGCCCTCCGGATGGCGTTTGCGCCAGATCCGCGACAGGCTGGCCGGGTGCCCTCGACCAAGGGCAATCTCGGCGGTTAGCATCTGCCGGTACTTCCGGCGGACGGACGTCGCGGCGCACGAAGCCGGACACGAGGTGAGAGGGCGCCACACATGAGAACCTTCACCGTTCACGAGCGACCCGGGGCCCATGCCGACCGGATGGAGCGCGCCGAGGCGCTGGTCTTCGTCGAGGAAGGATTCTCCTGGACCGCGGCCCTGCTGACCCCATTCTGGATGCTCGCCAACGGGCTGTGGCTGGCGCTGCTCGCCTATCTCGGCGTCGCGGCCCTGCTGCAGGGCATCGTCTGGGCGACGGGGATGAGCCAGGAGCCGGCGAGCTGGCTGGTGCTCGCGCTGCACGTGCTGGTCGGATTCGAGGCCGATGCCATCAAACGGTGGACCCTGAAGCGCAATGGCTATGCGATGATCGCCAGCGTCAACGGACAGACGGTCGAGGATTGCGAGCGCCGCTTCTTCGAATCGTGGCTCGCCGGCCAGCCATTCCTGCCGATGCGACCACCCGTGCTGCCGGGCAGCCGGGAAGGGCGCCTCGGCGGCGTGATGCTGGCTCTCAGGCGGAGCTGACGGCATGCAGCGCGTCGCTATCATCGACTATGGGTCCGGCAACCTGCATTCCGCGGCGAAGGCCTTCGAGCGGGCGGCGAGGGACAGCGGCACCGATGCACGCATCGAGGTGACATCGGACCCGAAAGCAGTGCTCGGGGCCGATCGTATCGTCCTTCCGGGAGTGGGCGCCTTCGCCGACTGCAAGCGGGGCCTCGATGCGGTAGCCGGGATGCGCGAGGCGCTGGAGACCGTGGTGCGCGGCAAGCGCCGGCCGTTCCTCGGCATCTGCGTCGGACAGCAGCTGCTGGCGACGCGCGGGCTCGAGCACGAGGTCACCCCCGGGCTCGACTGGATCGGCGGCGAGGTGCGTGTGCTCGAGCCCAGCGACAGGAGCCTCAAGATCCCGCACATGGGCTGGAACACGCTGGAGGTGATGCGCCCGCACGCGCTGCTCGAGGGGCTTGCAACCGGCCCGAACGGGCTGCACGCCTATTTCGTGCACAGCTACCATCTTGTGCCGACGGACCCCGCGGCGGTGGTGGCGCGCACGGATTACGGCGGCCCGGTCACGGCCATTGTCGGCCGCGACAACATTGCGGGCACGCAGTTCCACCCGGAGAAGAGCCAGCGGCTGGGCTTGGGGCTCATCGCGAACTTTCTCGCCTGGCGACCCTGACATCGATCGTCGACCCGCAACGCGCTCCACCGGCCTGCGCCCTGCGGCACAGCCCTATGGTAAGAACCTTTCCGGAGCTTCACTTGCAGCACCCCGTCGCCTCTGCGATAGTGCCGCAAAATCAACGGCGCGCATGCGCCTGCGCGGGAGTATGACGGCACATGGGCAGCTTGAGCGTATGGCATTGGCTCATCTTCCTGGCAGTTGCCCTTCTGTTCTTCGGTGGCAGCGGCAAGATCTCGGCCGTGATGGGTGACTTCGCCAAGGGCATCAAGAGCTTCAAGAAGGGCCTCCAGGACGACGCCGACGAGGCGAAGGCCGCCGAGCAGGCCAAAGCGCTCGAGGCCCAGAAGACGCCCGGCGTGCAGCCGACGGGCACGGGAACGAAGGTCGGCTGACGCGGCCTGCCGCGCGGCGGCGGGATCGAGACCGTCGACAGGGCCGTTGGCTCGCACGGCGTCGCGTCGGCAGGGGAAACGATGGCCGCCTGAGCCGAGGCAAGCGGAGCGGCTTTCGCTCTCCGTCGGCGCCGGAAAGAAGAGATGTTCGACCTCACCTCGTCAAAGCTGCTGATCCTCGCCGTCGTGGCGCTGATCGTGGTCGGCCCGAAGGACCTGCCGGCGCTGCTGCGCACGGTCGGCCGCTACATGGGCATGATCCGGCGCCAGGCGAACGAGTTCCGCGCCCAGTTCGACGAGGCGATGCGCGAGAGCGAGCTTGCCGACCTCAAGAAGGAGGTGGAATCGCTCGGCCAGGAGACCAGGAGCACGCTCGACGAGGCGACACGATCGGTCGAGACCGAGCTCGGCGACATCGACCGATCGGTGTCGGACATCGCCCGGACCGACCTGTCACAGCCGGCGCCGGATCAGGCCCTGCCCGAGCCGGGCACGTCCGACGTGGAGAGAGCCGAGCCCGCGCAGCCGGTGGGGACCGACGACCCCGGCGCCATCGAGCCGCCGTCGCCGGCTCCTGCGATCCCGGCCGAGCCGCCGCGGGAAACGGCTGACGCGACGATCGGCGATGCCGCCCCGCGCCAGGGAGCCTGACACCCATGCAGGACATGACGCCCGTCGGCACTGCACAGGACCCCGAGAAGCGCCGCGAGGGTCAGGAGGACATCGACGCCTCGCGCATGCCTTTGATCGAGCACCTGACCGAGTTGCGTCAGCGCCTGATCACCTCGCTGTTCGCCTTCGCCGGCATGTTCGTGCTCTGCTTCTTCTTCGCCAAGCCGATCTACAACGTCCTGGTCTGGCCCTACGTCCGCGTCGTCGGCGAGGAGAAAGCCAAGCTGATCGCCACCCACTTCCTGGAGCAGCTCTACACCAACATCCGCCTCGCCATGTTCGGCGCTGCGTTCCTGTCGTTCCCGATCGTCGCCAACCAGGTCTACAAGTTCGTGGCGCCGGGCCTCTACAGGAACGAGAAGCAGGCATTCGTGCCGTACCTGATCGCCACGCCGATCCTGTTCTTCCTCGGCTCGCTCGTGGTCTACTTCCTCGTGATGCCGATGCTGATCTCGTTCTCGCTCGACATCACGCCGCAGGCCGCGGGGGACGGCAAGGCGGCCATCGAGCTGCTGCCGAAGGTGTCGGAATACCTGTCGCTGATCATGACGCTGATCTTCGGCTTCGGCATCTGCTTCCAGCTCCCGGTGATCCTGACGCTGCTGGCCCGCGCCGGCATCGTGACGGGTGACTCGCTGCGCAGCTTCCGCCGCTATGCCATCGTCGCCATCACCGGCGCGGCGGCGGTGCTCTCACCGCCCGATCCGTTCTCGATGCTCGCCATGATGGGGCCGACCATCCTGCTCTACGAGGTGTCGATCCTGCTGGTCGACCGCATGGCGCGACAGCAGCAGGCGGCAATGGCGAAGGCCGGGGAGTAATTCGCCTGTCAGGCAGGCCGGGTCTCACCGTATCTGAGCGAGACAAGTCGCCGGTCGCGCCGCTGGCGCGATTGGGCCACGGGCCCAAACCCGTTCGGGGGACAGGGCCCCCGAGCCCCCTCCTTTTTGGGGGGCGTGCAGCAGCCGGACCGGGGATGCTGGACGACGTCCGCCCTCCCGACTAAACCACCCTGCATCCGCAGGTCGAGTTGGCGAGGCCCTGGACCTCGCGCCAACGACAATACCGGCTCCCATCGACGCCGAGGATCACCCCGTGCACGACATCAAGGCCATCCGCGACAATCCCGCCGCCTTCAACGAAGGCTTGAAGCGCCGTGGCATCCTCGGTGAGGGCGAGGGCCGGTTCTCGGCGGAAGCCATCCTGAAGCTCGACGAGCAGCGGCGCGCTCACGTCACCAGGCTGCAGGAGGCGCAGGCGCGGCGCAATGCTGCGTCCAAGGAGATCGGCGCGGCCAAGAAGGCCAAGGACGACGTCAAGGCCGAGGCCCTGATGGCCGAGGTCGCAAGCCTCAAGGAGTTGCTCGCGTCGGGCGAGGCGAAGGAGCGCGAGCTGACCGCCGAGGTCGACAAATATCTCGCGTGGATTCCGAACCTGCCGCTGGCCGAGGTTCCGCTCGGCAAGGACGAGCACGACAACAAGGAGGTGCGCCGCTGGGGCGAGGCTCTTATCGCGCGGCCTTCTGTTGCCCACCAGCAACCGGCCGGTGGACCCACTATTGCCGAGGGCGCTCCGACGTTTGTCCCCAAGCAGCACTTCGAGCTGGGCGAGGCGCTCGGCATGATGGACTTCGAGACCGCGGGCAAGGTTTCCGGCGCCCGCTTCGTCTACCTGAAAGGTCCCCTCGCCCGCATGGAGCGCGCGCTCGCCGCGTTCATGCTGGACATCCACACCGCCGAGGCCAAGGACGGCATCGGCGGCTACACCGAGGTCAATCCGCCGCTGCTGGTGCGCGACGATGCGGCGTATGGGACGGCGAATCTGCCGAAGTTTGAGAATGATCTTTTTACTTGTAGGAGCCCGATCCTAAGCGAACTCGAGCATGCTAAGGGTATTCTATCGCGCATAGAACGGGAAATCGGCAATTGGAAATCCTTCAAAGAAGCTAAGAGATACGATGGGGCAGACGATAGTGTATTGGAAGATATTCAGAGAGTTATCGACGCCGACACCGAAGAGCTCGAGCTTCAGGCTGGCTTGGTAAAACAAATTGAGGCAGCAGCAATCGGGACTCCGCTGCCACTCTGGCTCATCCCCACCGCCGAGGTCTCCCTCACCAATCTCGTCCGCGAATCAATCCTCGACGAGGACACGCTGCCGCTGCGGTTCACAGCCGCCACGCCCTGCTTCCGCTCGGAGGCGGGCTCGGCGGGGCGCGACACGCGCGGCATGATCCGCCAGCACCAGTTCACGAAGGTGGAGCTGGTCTCCGTCACCACGCCCGAGGCCTCACTCGCCGAGCACGAGCGCATGACGCGCTCGGCCGAGACCATCCTCGAGCGCCTGGGCCTGCCCTATCGCACCATGCTGCTGTGCACGGGCGACATGGGCTTTGCGTCGCAGAAGACCTACGACATCGAGGTGTGGCTGCCCGGCCAGGACGCCTATCGCGAGATCTCGTCGTGCTCGGTGTGCGGCGATTTCCAGGCGCGGCGCATGGGCGCGCGCTATCGGCCGAAAGGCGCCAGCCCGGCTGCGGGTGGGCAGCCGAAGGGCAAACCAGGAGACGTGCGCTTCGTCCACACGCTCAACGGCTCGGGCCTCGCGGTCGGGCGCACGCTGGTGGCGATCCTCGAAAACTACCAGCAGGCGGACGGCTCGATCGTCGTCCCCGAGGCGCTACGGCCCTACATGGGCGGCCGCGAGCGCATCGCGAAAGCCTGACTGCCGAGGCCGCCTGCCGCAATCCGGGCGGCGGGTGGCGGCTGAGGCCTAGGCCGGCCGTCCCAGCAGGCGGCGCAGGCGCCCGGCGAAGCCGCCGCCCGCGTAGCTCGTCGCGGCAGCGACGGAGGGATTATTTCCGATGAACGTCAGGTAGTTGAGGTCCGCGAAGGTGCGGTCGGCCAAACGATAGGCGACGAAGGCGGTCAGAACGCAGGCCGCGAAGTAGCCGACGCCATAGTACTCCTCGCCGATCACGGCGGTCGCGAGCGTCGCACCGGCCATCGAGACCAGAAACAGGATCTGCACCCGCAAGTAGGTCCGCCGCCGGTCGAAGAACAGCAGCATCGCCGAGCAGGCGATGAAAATGAACTGGAAGACCGCCCCGAGGGCACCATACCGCAGGATGGACACCTGCCGGAACTGCAGCCCCAGCGCCTCGATGATGACCGGCGCGAGCAGCACCAGCACCGCGGAGATGCCGAGCTGGCCGAGGGTGACGAGCGACAGGTTCTCGAGCGTGTGGACGTGCATCTCGCGCCGGGCTTCCTCGATCTGCCCATAGGTGCCGTGGCCGCCGATGGTGGCGTAGTAGCGCTGATAGCGATCGAAGAAGTCCGTCTCGAGCCGGATGACGAAGGCCGCCAGCGCCGGGATGATGCCGAGCGAGGCGATGAACATGGCGCTGTCGTAGAGCGGCGCGTGGCGCAGGCCGCTGCCCAGGACCTCGCCGGCGTCCGAGAACCAGAGAACCCACTTGTCGATCCACACCCCCGCCGTGCCGGCGATGGCCCCGAGCGCGAGGCGCCAGTACTCGCCAAAGCCGCGCCGCAGCAGGCGGAATCCGACGGCCGGATCGGGGGCGGACTGCGGAAACGTGGCAAGCACGCGTCCGACGAGGCCGAAGAACGTCACGGTCAATCCGGCGAGGAAGCCCCACACCATCAGCGGCGCCTTGCCGCCGAGAATGGCGATGGCGATGCTCCCCGCCATCGACACCACGAGGCCGACCAGAAACGCGAGCGTCACGGCATTGTAGTCACGCACGGCGCCGCAGAACGACAGCACCACCCAGATCAGGCCGACGAGGCAGGAGCCGGAGACGAGCGCGAGACCGCTGACGAGCGGAGGGTCGAAGCACGCGACGAGCAGCAGCGTGCCCGCGCCGACCGCCACCAAAGCCGTCGCCAGCGCGGCCATCAGCAGCGGGCGCACGTCGCCGGGCCGCTTCATCCAGAGGGCATCGGCGACGAGGCGGGTCGCGACCATGGTCACAGGGGCGGCAAGCACCAGCGATGCCGCGAAGGCGTAGATGATCACCACGCGGAACTCGGCGAGGGCGTCGAGGCCGACGAGCCGCTCGGTGGTGATGCCGATGCCGGCGAGGCTCAGGATGGTGAACAGCCAGGGACCGGCGGCGATCACCGCCGCGTGTCCGCCCGCGGCGAGGACCGAGGACAGCGTCTCGCGCTGGGCAAGCTTTCTGAGCTGGAAGCCGATGCCGGCCATCGTGATCCTTTCCGCGGCTCAGGCCGCCGGACGCGGCACGCCGTGCGTCGGCGCCTCGATATACTGGCGGTAGAGGCCCCGATACGCATCGGCCGCCTTCTCGGCGGTGTAGACGCGCTTGACGCGCTCGCGCAGCGTGTCGCCGTAACGGCGCCGACGGGCGTGATCTGTCAGCAGGCTCTCGAGCGCGGCAGCCACCTCGCCGGGTGCCACCAGACCGGTGACGATGCCGCCTGGGCCGAGCGCGGGGGTCTCGTCGGGCCGGCCCTCGAGGATCTCGCGGCACGAGCCGACATTGGTTGCGACGAACGGTATGCCGGCCGCGCCCGCCTCCAGGATCACCAGCGGTTGCGACTCGCTCAGCGAGGTCAGCGCCACGACGTGGATTCGCGACATGTACTCGACGATGTTGACCGTGCCGGTGAACTCCACGGTCCCCTCGAGTCCGAGGCTCGCGACCAGCGCCGCGCACTCGTCGAAATAATCCGCATCCTCGTCGGTCGGACCCAGGATCAGAGCGTGGACATCCGGAATGCGTGTCCTGAGCAGCGCCGCGGCGCTGATGAAGGTCTTCACGTCCTTGATCGGCACGACCCGGCCGATCAGGGCAACCGTCGGCCGGTCGCGGTCGCCGGCCTGCCGGAGACCGGCGAAGCGCTTGAGATCGATGCCGTTGGCAACGACTCGCAGGCTCTGCAGCGGAGCGCCGAGCAGCCGCTGGGCGCGCTGGTTGTCCTCGTAAAGCGTGATCACCTCGGTGACGCACTCATAGCAGGTGCGGGCGTAAGCCTCGAAGGCGCGCACCCACATGTCGCGAAGGTCGAAGCGCGGATCGTCGATGGCATGGCCCTTGTCGACCGTGTCGGCCACCCAGTCGGCCATGAGCAGCTCGATGCGCCGCTCGTTGGTGTAGATGCCGTGCTCCGTCAGCAGGGTCGGCCGGCCCGTCTCGAGCGCGGCGCGGGCCGCCAGCACGCCCGCATACCCGGTCGAGATGGTGTGATAGACGCGCGCCTTGGGCAGCGGGAACTCGAGGGTGGCGAGCAGGCCGCCGAGTAGTGCCCGCCACGCCCAGAAGTAATGGAGAAACGAGCCGTACGGCATGTCGGCGCCGTAACCCTGGCGCGCGATCTCCCAGGCGACCGGCGAGTTGAACAGCACCGGCAAGGGGAGACGGCCACGCGTGCGCCTCACCGCCTGATCGACGCGGGCCAGCGCACCGCGCCCTCCCCGCCCCATCAGCTCGCCCAGCGCCGCGGCAAGCTCATCCAGCCCGTCGGGCAGCCGCAGACGCTTGACGGGCTCAGCGCCGAAATCCTGCAGGTAAAGGTGATGCAGCGCCACGACGTTGGGCGGCAGTGCGTACCGCGGCGGCTGCGTCGTCGGCTTCGGCCACAGCGCGACGATCTGGAAGCTCGTCCCGGTCTGTGACCGGATCAACCAGTCGATCCAGCCCGACACGCCGCCGGGCACGTACGGGTAGCATCCCTCTACCAGAATGCACACGTCCGTCTCTCGGCCCGTCGTCTCGGTCAAGGCGCCGGTCATGCGGCCGCCCCGGGTCGCGGACGGCGCGAGCCCAATCGGCGCAGCCGCGCCGCCGGATGACGAGCAGCGATACGCTCCGCGCTCCTCAGCGCCCTCAGGTCGGCGAAGCGGCGGCGCTCGAGGAGGAGGCGCTCCAGGGTGTCGCGGCGGACGGTCTCGGCGGCGACGTCGCCACCCGAGGCGAAACGCGGCGGCCGTGCGGCGGGCGCCACCACGATGCGGTCGCCGAGTTGCGCAGCCGCCTCCCTGGCCTGCAGGCGCTCGGTCTCGTCGAGCAGCCCGGAGCCGATCAGCAGCTCGAGCTCGGCGAGTGCCGTCAATGCCGGCCCTTGACCCTCTGCCATGCCGGGCAAGGCCGCGAGGCGATCGCGCAACCGCTGGCGCACCGCCGGGCCGACGTGCGCGGCGACGGCCGCAGCCTGCACGCGTAGAACCGGCTCGGGGCTTTCGAGAGCGGTCTTCAGCGTCGGCAGGTAGGCCGGGTCGAAGTGACGGGCGATGAGCCCGAGAATGACCTGGCGCTCGACGAGCCTCCCTGACGTCATCACGGTTGGGAAGGCCCGCGGCGACGGCGCCGAGGGGTCGAGCATGCGGCCGACCTCCACGTCGGCGTGAAGGCGCATCTCGGGATCGATCGCCGTCGACATCGCGATACGCTCGTACCAGCGCTCGATCAGACGGCGGCTGCGCTCCTGCCCGCCCGTGACGCCGAGCAGCGCCGCACCGAGAGCGCCGGCGGGGCCGATGGCGGTGCAGGCGACGAGCGCCAGCAAGGCGACGGCCGTGTCGCGTCCCCGGGCGCGAGCGAGGAGGACCAGAAGCCCAATGGCGGCCAGCGCCGCCGCGTGAACAGCGCCAAAGGCGAGGACCGGCGCCTCCGCCCTTGCCAGCCCGAAGAGGGCGAGCGCCTCGACGACGGCGACGGCGAGCAGCAACAGCCGCTCGGTCACGGACACGCGAGCGACCGCGTCGGCTTCGCCAGCCATGCCATGCTCGGCTGGTTGCATCACCTTGCTCATCCCGGCCTGCCGCCGGCACGTGACCTGCGGCTGCCACCGCGCCACCGGACCTGACGCCAGATCCGCGCCCGGCCGGATCCGTCCATGACCGGGACGAGCTGAGGCCGCGGCAGCACGGCCGGCGACGGCACGGAGGCGTCACGCATGCGGTCGGCAATGATCCGTCCCATGGCCATCAGCCGCAGCGTGACCCCCTCGTCGATCTCACCCGGCCCGGCTCGCTCGAGGAGGACCATGCCCGCCACGACATTATCCCCGCCTACGATCGGTGCCGCTGCCAGTCCGGCGTTGCCGAGCTCGTTCTCGTCGCCGGGTGCGAGCACCGAGAGCCTTCGGCCCTGTGCCACCACGGCCGCATGCAGCGCATCGCCCGGCGAAAACGTGTCGGCCTGAGCACCGGCGGATGGTGGGCCGTACCGGTCGGCGAGCTTCAAGGCTCCGCCATCGCGGGTCCAGATCGACAGGGTGCAGTCGCCGAAGGCGAGCCCGATGGCGGCGTGCAGCGCGGCCCGTGCCTCGGCTGGATCGGGCGACTGGACGCCACCGACTGCCGTAAGCAGGCTGCGGGCGTCTGGATCGTGCCGCGTGGCGAGCACCCGCTCGAGACTCTCGCACCGGGCCCTGAGCTGGCGCGCATGCGCGGCGATGGCCTGTCGCTGGTCCGTCAGCTCCGCAACCGCCCGCATGAGCGCTTCCTTCCGCTCGATCTGGCGCAGGCGGAACTGACCGAGCACGATCGCCGTCGCAAGCCACAACACGGGTTGCAGCCAGATGCGCAGCAGGTAGCTGAAGTGGTTCTCACCGATGTCCTGCTCCGGCCATCCCACCACCGACGACAGCACGATGGCGGCCCCCGCCGCGAGCAGCCCGCTGACCGTGCCGTACTGCATGCTGAGCAACAGCACAGGCAGCCAGAAGACGTGCGGCTGGGTCTCGTTCAGGGACGGAAAACCCGGCACCAGATGGTCCAGCAGCCCCGGCACGACGACGAGCAGCAGGATCTCGATGGCGGCTGCGAGCGGGGGCAGCACCGGCAGGCCCGACCCGGGCGGCGCTGCGATTCGTGACGTCTCGGCGGCGCTCTGGTGCTCGTCGGTCATGATCCCCCTGCGTGCGCCCTGCGGGTGGCAACCACTAGACGATGGCGGACCGGCCGCGCAATGCCATGTGTCGTACACATCGGTGGAAACAGGCTTATCCGGGGTTGGGGAAAGGCACAGCGATCGGGGCGCCCAAAGCCGGCGCGGGCACGGCCTTCGCCGGCGGGCGCTTCAGCCGCGACCGCCGTGGCGCACCCTTCGCGACCGGCCCCGCCGACCGGCCCTTGCGAATGAGACGGCCCGGGACACGGGCCACGTCAGGCCTCGTCACCTGCGGTGCCTCGGCCGCCGTGCCGGCTCTCGGGATCGCCGACGTCGGACGGGTGATCGGGCTCGGCGCCCGCTGGCTCACTGGCGCGCCCGGCGATGATTCGCCCTCCGTCAGAGCCGAAGGCGGCACCGAGGCAACCGACCCTGCGACGATGGCGATCTCGCGCAGGGTCTGCTCGGCCGTGGCTCGCCGGCCCGTCGACGTCATCAGCCGCGTCCACAGCGCCAGCCGCCACTCGTCGAGCGCTTTCACCTCGACCCGGGACAGCAGCTGACGAGCAGGCTCCGGCTTTCCGCTATCCACCTCGATGGCTGCCGAGAGGAGGGCGTTCTCCCTCAGATATGCCGGCTCGATGAGCTGGCGGACCGCCTGGAAGGCCGTCCGATCGTCGATGGCGCTCAGGGCCTCCGCCAGTGCGACGAGATCGTCCTGCTGCAGCTTCTCGAGACCGTGTCTGGTGGCCGCCGCGTAGGCGAGACCAGCGTCCTCGGCGTCGAGGGCCGCGCGGATCATGCGCGACATGATGTCGGTGTCGATCAACTTGGCCGCTTCCAGCCAACCCTTGAGGTAGGACCGCGCAGCCTCGATCTGCTCGCGGTCGAGCATCAGCTCGGCGACGGCCAGCGAGATCGAGTCGCCCGGCTTGCCGACCTCCCGCGCAAGGTCGATGGCGAGGTCGTGGCGGCTCCCGGTGGCCAGGCTGTCGATGATCTGCAGCACGAGCGCATCGTCCTTGCTGCCTTTGAACCAGCGTGCCGCGCGCCGCTTGGCCTCCTCGGCCTCGCCCGACTCGATAAGCGCGGCGAACAGCATCAGCCGGTCGCCGTCGTCGCGCAGACGGCGCCGGTCGTCGACCGACCGCAAGATCACGGCAGCCTCGGCGAGCTTGCCGTCGGCTGCGATGAGCTGCGCGAGCCGGATGATGTCGTCGGGTCGCCGATAGCCTCGCTGGCGGCAGGACTCGAGGGTTCGCTGCTCGGCGTCATAGTTGCCGGCGCGGCGGTAGATGCCGATCAGCTCCTTGCACACCGGCTGGGCATAGCGCAGGGCGAGCCGCGCCTCGAGCGCGCGGACATAACCGGCCTCATCCTGCGTCGTCCGGTAGAACTCCGTGAGATGGCGCAGGACGTTCGGATCGCGCGGACGCGCCGCTGCCAGCAGCTCGAGCAGCTGTCGCGCCCGCGGCAGGTCGCCGCGCGCCTCGTAGAGGCTCTGCAGCTGGAACAGGGTCCGGTGCGTCCGGTCGCCGGCATTGAATCGCTGCTCGAGGAACTCGAGAGCCTGCTTGTCGTGTCCGTCGCGCTCGAGCATGGCGATGCGCTCGTTGTCGTCCGGCAGCAGCAGATAGCCGACGACCAGCGCGCCAGCGAAAACGAGGCCCATGACAAGCGCATGCGGCGCCAGCCAAGCCGGCCAGTGCAGCCTGCCCGGCGACCTGGTGCGTCCATCCGGTCCCGCCAGGGCTCGCGCACTAGTCATGGCACGTGAACCTGATCTCCAGCGGCTCGATCGCCGATGGCCCGATGCGGACGTTGAAGTTTCCCTGCTCGTCGGCCCACCGCGTCTCCTCCGACAGGATCGCGGCGCCGCGCCTCGTGGTGACGCGGAAACCTCGGCCGGCGCCAGTCTGCCACGACATGTCGCCGGTGCCGAAACCCTCTGCGGTGAAGCGGAACCCACATTCCTCCGCCACCAGGTCGCGGACCATCCAGCGACTGTCGATCAGGCTGGCGGCACCTCGGGCCGCAGTCTCGCGCCGCGCGGCCTGCTCCGCCGTTCGTCCGCGCAGCGTGACCACGGCCCGCTCGATGCCGGGATCGAGCGCCACGTAGAGCGCTGTCCCGTGGCGGCTCGAGCCGAGAATGCCGATCGAACGGGCGAGGTCCACCGCCAGCTGGTCGGCCTCGTCGAAGCGAACCGTCGACAACGCGCCCCGCCGGCTGACGGCCCACGAGAACAGGTCGACCTGGACGATCTCGACCCCGAAGAAGGAGTCGGCGATTGCGGCATACTGCGAGGCCCGGACGGGGATCACCCGGTCCTGGCGTGCCTTACCGAGGATGTGCTTGACGGCGGCGAGAGCGCCAGATTTCTCGCCGGAGTACATGTGATAGTAGAGGTTGAAGGGCTTGAGGCGCCGCGGGCTCTCGGTGTTGGCGAGCGTATGCTCCAGCATGAAGAAGCCGTGGTAGGGACCGGTCCAGTCGTTGGTGTAGGTGTTCTCGTTGCTGTTGGCGGCATAGATCTGACGCTCGGCGCCCGCGGGCCGTGAGATCGGCGGCACGTAGGCGACCGACGGGTATTCCGCGTCGAGGCGCGAGTCGCCGCCATTGATGTTGCGGGCACCGGCCTGACGGACAGCCTTGATGGCGGCCGGAAAGGGCGTCGTATCGCCGCTCCAGAGGTAGATCGCCGCGCGCTTGCCGGTCGGTGCCAGCCCCTCCGACACCTCGAGTGCGCCGGCCGTCTCGCGCTCGAGATCGAACGGATAGCGCAAGTAGGTGCGCGGCAGGTCGTCGGAGCCCGCGATGTACTTGTCGGTCTGATCGGCCGGCATCGGCCGTCCGGCAGTTTTCAACACCTGGCGGGCGTAACGCTCGCGCAACGACAGGGCAGGCGTCGCATGCTGGTCGATGCGCCGCACCTCCTCGACCCGGTCGTATCTTTCGAAGAACTGCCAGTTGAAGGGGTGCGAGTAGGTGTGCGTCGCCACCTCCACCTGCGGCAGGGCGTAGAGTCGCCGCGCGATGGCTGCAGCTGTCGGATTGCCACCGAGGGACGGATCGACGTCGCCGGCGATGACGCCGACGGTGACCGGCAGATCGGGAAACGGCACGATCGCCTCCCGCTCGATCACCTCGGCTGAGAACCGCTGCAGGTCGCGATGCCCCTCGATCTCCGAGACGTTGTTCCAACCGTCGCCGTCGATGTGCGAGAAGTACATGCGCCTGCCGGCCAGCGTCGTGACGTCGGGGACCGGCCGTCGCTCGTCGCCGAAGGCGCGGGTGAAGAACGCGAAGGGGTTGAGCGTCCAGCGCATCCGGTCAGTGTTCGGCTCGTAGTAGACGGCGAAATTCCCCGACGCATAGCCACCACCGGACGAGGTGGCGACCACCGCAGAGCGCACCCGGCCACCGCCCAGCGGTCCCTCCAGCACGAGATGGGCGTCGGCATCGTCGCCGCGCACGCTCAGCACTGGAAAGCCCGGCAGCACCTTGTCGATCGGTCTCTCGAACCCCAGCATGTCCGGGTCCCGGTCGACCACCCGCGCCCGCCAGGAGAGGTCCACGTACGTGCCCCCGTGCTCGAGGCCGATCCGCGCGAGCACGCGATTGACGAGGGGCAGCATGGCATCCGTCTCGCGCGGGGCGATCTCACCGAGGGCCACGTACTTCAGTCCGCGGGCCAGCGCCTGATCAATCCAGCCGAGGACGGCCTCTGGCCTCGCCAGCGGCTCGGCAAACCAGGTCAGCACCCCGAGATAGCGTCCGAGTGCCTCCGGTGCCGGCAGGCGGGCATTGACATCCTGATAGACGACACGGAACCCCATGTGGTTCAGCGGCATCTCGGCGAGCTTGTGGATGCGCGTCAGGTGCGGCTGTCGCTCACGGCGCCCGTCGTAGAGGGCCAGGATGTCGAGCTTGACCGGCCGGCCGGAGAACTCGATGTCGAGCGCCCGGGCAGGCCCGGGCGCGAGCGTTGCCATGGCGAGGGCCAGCAGCAGCGCCAATTCCGCCGCCAAGCTCGCGATCCGCGACCCGAGAGACTTTCCAACCGCTCTCCGCATGCTCCGCCCGGCGCTTCCCGTGTTGTCGGACGACCTCCGAGGCGCCCGCTCATAGCACAGAATCAGGCAACGCATTGCGCCGGCCCCGCGGCATCTCGCGCGGGCGCCAGCGGACGTCCGGGAGCTTGTGACTGCGGGCTCCCCGGCCCCCGCCGATGGTCTATAACCGGCTTTGTCCGGCCGGACGTGCCCTGTGAGGCAGCCAGCCGGGCCGGAGAAGGAGAGGGCCCGATGAAGCTCGTCATGCTCGCCCGCAATCCGAGCCTCTACTCGCACCGGCGGATCGTCGAGGCGGCGCACACCCGCGGCCACGATATCGACGTGATCAATACGCTGCACGTGCACATGAACATCACCTCGAACAAACCCGTCCTGCGGCATGGCGGACGCACCCTCAAGCCCTATGACGCCGTCATTCCGCGCATCGGCGCGTCGGTGACCAACTACGGCCTCGCTGTGCTCCGCCAGTTCGAGATGCAGGGCGTGTTCCCCTTGAACGAATCGGTCGCGATCGGTCGCTCACGCGACAAGCTGCGTGCGCTGCAGCTTCTCGCCCGGGCCGGAGTGGGCCTGCCGAACACGGCGTTCGCGCACGGGCCGAAGAAGGCCGAGGAGGTCGTCGCCGAGGTCGGCGGCGCGCCGGTCATCATCAAGCTCCTGGAGGGCACCCAGGGCATGGGCGTCATCCTTGCCGAGACGACGGCATCCGCCACCTCGATCATCGAGGCGTTCTCCGCTGCCAACGTCAATATCCTGGTTCAGGAGTACATCAAGGAGGCCGCCGGCACGGACGTCCGGGCGCTCGTCGTCGGCACCCAGGTGGTCGCTGCCATGAAGCGCACCAGCCGCAAGGGCGAGTTCCGCTCGAACCTGCACCGTGGCGGCCGCGCAGAGCCGGTCGAGCTGACCCCCGATGAACGCGCGACCGCGATCAAATCCGTCGAGGCCATGGGATTGAACGTTGCCGGCGTCGACATGCTGCGCTCGAGCCGCGGCACGCTGGTGCTCGAGGTCAACGCCTCGCCCGGCATCGAGGGCATGGAGGGCGCCTCCGGCGTCGACGTCGCCGGCGCCATGATCCAGTTCCTGGAAACCCGCGCCAAGCCGGGAGACACTGGGACGAAGGGCGTGGGGTGAGCAGGATCCCACTGTTGGACTATCACGTAGACTATCACGGCTGAGCGCGGCACGTGCGGTGACCCTCCGCTTTGCGAGATCACCTTCAGCGGCCGGGCGCTTACGGCGCTCGAGGACGGACGGCGGCCTTCAACTCCGCCGCATAGACCTCCTCCCAGGCCCCCTGATCACACGTCGTCAGATAACCGCTTCGCGCGCCCCGATAGACGCTCGCGTCGTCGGCGCCGGGCGGCGGGGTGGCCTTGTCGCGCAGGGCGCGGGTGGCCATCAGCAGGCGGCGCCGGGTGCGCGTGATCATCTGATCCGACGGCGCCAGGTGCTCGAAGGCGAAGTCGGTGACTGGCCCCATGCTCTCCGTGATGGCCTGATCCTGCAGGTGGATGCCCTCGATCCCGGTGTAGATGCGGTTGCTGCGTTGCGCCTCGCGGTCGATGCCCCAATCGTTGGCCTCGGTGTCGGCCATCCGCCAACGGCCGAGCCAGTCCGTCGTGTTGGGCAACAGCCTGTTGGCGCGACCGGCACCCCCGATCGGCGTGCCGTCCTTCAACAGCGGGGTCGGCATCGAGTTGGCGGCCTTGGCCTTCTTCCACCAGATGAAAACGAACATGGTGTGGTGGTCGTCGAGCGGTACCCAGGCGCGGGCGTGCATATGGCTCTGGAACTCGCCGTTCGGTGCCTGCGTCCAGAAGGGGAACAGGAAATTGGCGAAGCGCCAGTAGGTCTCGCCCGGGCCGACCGAGCGGTAGCCACCGTACTGCGTGCCCCAGGGCGTATCGGCGACGTGATACTCGGGGGCGCGGTTGACGATGGTGTTGCGCAGCGGCTCGTCCTCCGACACGTCGTCGACGTCGACGTGGCCGGCATGGAGGAAGCCGAAGTGCGAGGTGTCGATCTCGCCTTCCAGCGCCTGCAGGTAGTTGCAGTTGCGTTGCACGAAGGCGACGTTGATCTCGCCCTCCGGCATGTCGAGGATCTCGAATTGGGGCAGCGCCGGCGGCATGGCCCTGGTGCCCATGTAGACCCACACCACGCCGGCCTTCTCGCGCACGGGGAACGCGCGGGCACGCACCTTCTGCTTGAAATCCTGATGCGGCGCGACGCTCGGCATGTCGACGCACTGGCCGGTCACGTCGAACTTCCAGCCGTGGTAGACGCAGCGGATGCCACCCGCCTCGTTGCGTCCGAGGAACAGCGAGGCACATCGGTGCGGGCACTTGTGATCCATGACGCCGACCCGGCCCTGGCTGTCACGGAAGGCGACCAGCTTCTCGCCAAGCAGCATCAGGCGAATCGGATCGCCGTCTGCGACCAGCTCCGAGGACTTGAGCGCCGGGATCCAGTAGTGCCGCATCAGGTTGCCCATCGGCGTGCCTGGGCCACACTCGGTCAATTCGCATCCTTCGGCTGCCGTGGTCATCGCTGCCTCCGTTGGTGCCTGCCTTGCCAATGCTGCGACAAGCTAGCACATGCCGGCGCGGTGGCCACTCGCCCGTCTCGGCGCGAGCGCCGCAGGCAAGCGCGCCAAGCCTGGTGCGATCGGCCGCCGTCAGAGGCCGAGGAGCAGACGCAAAGCCGCGTGCCCCATGCCCCGTGGAAGCCGGTCGGCGAGCTGACGCAACAGGTGCGTGAGGTCATCCCCGATCGACCGGCCGACCAGACGCAGCCCCACCGCCATCACCGACCCGGCGGCCAGCATATCGACCGCAAGCAGGCTTGGCCCGTGTCCGAGCCACGGCCCGAGCGCGCGATCCGCCACGAGCGCCGCAAGGCCCGCCATCGACGCGACGAGGAGCCCTGGACGGCAGGTCTGCCAGACCGAATCCCACCGCATCGACACCGCTTTCAGCGTCGCGCCCACGATGACGCCTGCACGCATGAGGAACAGCAGCAGCACCGCCCAGCCGAGCGCGCCGAGCGAGCCGGATTGCGCCACGGCCCACAGTGCCGCCACCCACACCAGCGCGATCGGCACCTGCAGCTGGAGCTCCTTGCGCGTGCTCCCCGACGCCCACAGCACCGGGATGGCGAGGCCCATCAGGAGATAGACCGGCATGGCCAGCGCCAGTGGCGCCAGAACCTCGCCGCCCCCCGCCCATTTCGAGCCGTAGAGCACCTGCATCAGCGTCTCGGCCGACGCCGCGGCGCCGGCGAATACCGGCGCCACGAACAGCGTGACGGCGCCGAACAGGATCGTCAGAGCTCGCCGCATCTGCTCGGGCTCGTCCTGCAGCTTGGCGCTCGCCGAGTAGAACACCGACTGCAGCAGCGCGAGCGCCGCGACGAGCGGCGTGCTGATCAGATTGTACGCGGTGGCATAGAGGCCGGCCGATGCCAGGCCCAGCCACGAGCCGACGATGGCCCGGTCGATGCCGTTCATAGCCCAGTTGACAAGGTTGGTCGCGAGCACTGTCGCCCCGAAATCAAGCATGGCTGGCGCGCCAGGCTGCCAGATCAGGGGTCGCACGGGATGCCAAAGCCGAATGTACTGGACGACAGCCTGGATCGTCGTCTGGGCGAGGTAGGCTGCAACCAGCGCCGTCACCCCGGCACCGGCCATCGCCAGCGGGATGCCGATGCCGAGGAAGCCAGCCGCATAGCTCGCCACGGAGGCGATGTTGAGCGTCTTGAAGTCGAGATCGCGCCGCAGCAGGGCACCGGACGTTGCCGCCGCCGCATTGACGAGGCAGCTCACCGACAGCGCGGCAAGCGCCGGCCCCAGCCGCTGATCGCCGTAGAGCCCCGCTATCCATGGCGCAGCCAGATAGACGAGCCCCGTCATGACCACGCCGAGGCCCACCTGCCAGGTGAACACGAAGCGCACGTCCTCGGGCGAGACGGCCGGCTTCTGGATGAGGCCGTAGGCAAGGCCGACATCGGCGAACAGGCTCGACAGCAGCACCACGACCAGCGCGACGGCGAACACCCCGTACGCCTCGGGGCCGAGCAACCGCGCCAGCACGATCTGCGAGACGATCTGGAGGACGATGCGCAGCGCGCTGCCACCAGTGCCCCAGAGCATGGCGGTGATCGAGCGCCGGCCGAGGCCGTCGCCACCGGTTGCGGTCTCGCTCACGCGCGGCTCCCTGCCGCAAAGGCCCAGTCGACAGGCGTCACGGCTGGACCAGCACGATGTGTGGCCTGGCGCCGTGTGCCCGCGCGAGGATGGCGGCTCCTTCCGCGGTCGAAGACTTCCGCCCGCTCCCGGCCTGTACGACCAGCAGCGCCACATCCGAGCGCGCCGCCAGCGCCAGCGTCAGCCGGTCGCGCCCGACGATGGCCCCATCGATGAAGACGAGGTCATAGCCGGCGAGTGGAGCCAAGAGGCTCTCGGCGAGCCGCTCGAGCCGGGCGCGCGTCGGCCGCAGATCCTCGATCTGTCCGGCCGGCAGGAGATCGAAGGGCACGTCGTTGCGGTGCATGATCGCCGCAGTGCAGGCCGTCTTGGCGTCGATCACCTCGGCGAGGCCGGGCCGCTCGCGGGC
>JANRJI010000102.1:0-61990 GCA_033764055.1 Hyphomicrobiaceae bacterium | reverse complement strand
AGTCCTCGACCTTGGCGCCCGCCTCATGCTCCCGAATGATCGCGATGATCTGGCTCTCGCTAAAACGACTCTTGCGCATGCGCCTCACTCCACGGATGGATTCAACTATCACGTGGAGGGATTTCAGGGGAGCAGGTCAGGTGGTCTCGCTCACCTGGCGCAGCGGATCGTCGGCGAGGTGAGAGTAGCGTTGGGTGGTGGCCGGTTGGGAATGCCCGAGGATTTTGCCGATGATAGGAAGCGAGGCGCCAGAGGCGACTGCGACGCTCGCGTGAGTGTGCCGGAGGTCATGGATGCGGGCATTCTGCAAATTTGCGAGATCGCGGACGATGGCCCAGGGCTTGTACAGGTTCTTCATGTGATCGCCGTTGTTCTTGCCGACGATGACGTAGGGGTGCGCGGCAAGGTTTTGAGGATGTCCAGGGCGGCGGTGTTGAGGGGGATGGTTTTGGCGCCGGTCTTGCTGTCGGGAAGGAACAACATGGCACGCTCGGTGTCGACGAAGGACCACTGCAGGGTGAGGATTTCGGAGAGGCGGGCGCCCGTGAGAATCAGGAGCCGGAGCGCGGCCACGGCAAAGGGGCTGATCAGGTGCTCACGCTCGGCCCGGGCGAGGGCGATGCCAAGTTGTTGCAGCTCGGCCGAGGTCAGATAGCGCTGGCGTTTGGCCTCGGTGAAACGATCGACGCGGCGGACAGGATTGCTGCCATCGGGGCGGAAGCCTTCGTTCTCACACCAGCTCATGAGCTTTGACAGAACTGTGAGCGCAAAGTTGGCGCGTCGGGGGTGGGCTTTCCAGCTGGCGTGGGCCGAGCTGACCTGAGGGCGGACGATGGAGGCGACAGGTTGGGTGCCGAAGACCGGCAGCAGGCAGTGGGTGACGATGTGGCGGTACTCGACAAGTGTGCGCGGGCGCAGCTTGGGACTGTGCTTGATGAGAAACTGCTCGGCCACAGCAGCGAAAGTGGCCTGACCGGCCGGGAGTGCCTTGGCCTCGGCGATGGTTGGATCGGCGAGAACCTTGAGCGCCTGCCTGCGGGCGGTTTCCGGCGTCCAGGTGGTGCCCTCCGGCGTGGGCTGGCCGTGATGGCCGATGGTGAACCAGCGGATGCGACCATCGTCAGGCTCGAGCGGCTGCCTGGCCGCAGCGATCTGGCGCAAGCCATTCGCTACGCGCGACGACGCTGGTTCGAGCTGACGCGCTACCTCGACGACGGCCGGCGGGAGATCAGCAACCACGCCGCCGAGCTGCTGCCCTGGAGCTGGCAGCCACCGGAGACGCAGGGCGTCGCCTCCTGAGCCGCTATCCGTCAAGCGGACGACACCGCAGTCGCGAGCGGTCGCTTATACTCGTTCAGCATGTCGAGCGTGATCATCCTAAGAGGCCTGAGCACGCGAGTGCCCTGGGTGTGACCGGAGCCGTCATCGTCCGAGCCTTGAGAACCCTCGCGGACTGGCCGCCCCTGGTCGCGATGGCCAAGCATGAGTAGGACGGAACGGAACGCGTCTGCGAGGACTTCCCGCAGGCTGTCATAAGCAGCGCGCTCGCCTCAGCGGGCAACGTCGAGTGATGACGATGGGCCACAATAGAGCCTCTGGATGATTGCGCCCAATAGCGGCGAGCGGGCCTCGCGGACGCCACACCGGATCCAGCGCTTCAGGCATCGCGTCCCATCCGACACGAAGTGCGTGTCGGACAGTATGACAAACTCATCGCTGCATCGTCTCCCTGTTCCAGTCGGCATAATCCGGCCGTCCCTCGATTCGGATAGGGCCCGCGTAGCCAAACTCCACCATGTGGACCGTGACATAGTCGGCAGCGGCAAACACGACGCCATAGGCCTCGGGGAGATCGGAGCCGAGCAGCACGTCCCGCTCCGAGAATTTGACGATGCTCGCGTGGTTCGTCCCGCGCAGGGACGTCGTCGGCACTCCGGCGGTCGAGCCCGAAATCGGCAGATGGCAGTGCCCGAAGAAGATGTGACGCACTTTCCGTGCTTGGCGTGCGACGAGGGCACGGAAATTCTCGTCGTCCATCAAGCTGATCGTGTCGACCGGCCGAATATGTGTCGGGATGGGATTGTGATGCATGAATAGAAAAAACGGACCTTCATGCTCGGTCAGGCGCGCCTCCAGCCAATCGAGGCGCGTCGCGCAGTAGTGGCCGGCGTGGGTGCCGGGAGCCCAGGTGTCGAGAAAGAGGCAACGTCCGGCGCTGACGTCGTGCACGCCCTGAGCGAAGCCGTGCTCGTCCGCAGCCTCTGGAAATACGTCGAGAAACGTCTGGCGGTTGTCGTGATTCCCGATGCAGAGCTTCACCGGCATCGGCAGGCGGGACAGGCGATCGCGCAGGCGGATATAGTCGGCGCGGTCGCCCCAGTCCGAGAGATCGCCGGTGATCACCATCAGCTCAGCGTCGGCGTGATCCTTGAGACAATGGTTGAGCGCGCGCTCGAAGTTCTCATTTGGATCGCGGCCCCCAATGGTCTGGCCGGGCGTCGTCAGATGAATATCGCTGAAATGGATGAGCTTCATGAGGCGATCCCTCCCTTGGCGCATCGGCGCCCGCCGCTTTCGTTCAATCTCTCGACCCGAATCCCGGAGGCGAGGTGATCGTGTTCGCCTCCGGTGGCGGCCGGTCTACTTCTTCGGCAGCAGCTTCTGGACATCGGCCGTCATCTCGGCCAACACCTTCTCCGGCTCACCTGCGCGTTTGCCGGTGATGATGGAGTTCAGGTGGTCTTTGATGACGTCCGTGACCTTGAGGCCATTCTCGCCAGGGAATGCGTACCACTTGGTGAGCAACGCGAGCTGGCTGACCGCAGTGTAGTTGTTGGGGTTCTGGACGTAGAAATCTTTCAGGTAGACGTCGTTGGCCTTCTTGTTCGGCGGCATATAGCCGGTGGTCTTGGCCATGATCGCCGCGCCCTCGGGCCCGTGCCAGAACTTCATCACCTTCCAGGCAGCGGCCTTCTTCGCCTGGTCTGTCGCCAGGATGACGCCGAGGTTGCCGCCGGCCGGCAGGCGACCCTTGCCAGCAACGACGCTCGGGAATGTGTGCGTCTTCAGATCGAACTTCTTTGCGACCATCTCGGTGACCTTGTTGAGGTCGGAGGTCGACGTGAAGTGCATACCCGTCTTGCCGGCCGCGAAGGCCGCTCGCATGTCGGGCTGGTTTAGGTTCGGCATGCCGGCTTCCTTGACCAGCCGAGCAAGGGTGCCCATCGCGAACATGCCCTCGGCCCCGTCAAAGGCGACCTTGGACTCGTCGGAGTTCAACATGCTGCCGCCCTGCGAGAAAACCGGGGCCTGCCAGAGCCAGTTGCCGGTAATATCCCAGGCGTAGGTGACGCCATTCGTGTCGGGGCCGAGCGCCTTGATCTTCTTTGCCAACTCGATGACCTCGTCCCAGGTCCTCGGCAAATTGGACGGATCGCCGCCGGCCTTCTTCACGAGGTCGAGGTTGACGTACATGATCGGCAGCGAGATGGCGAACGGAAGGGCGTAGACTTTGCCGTTCTGGGTGCCGATATCGTACATGGCCGCGTGAAAGCCCTCGGCCTCCAATTCCTTGTCAGACTTGATGAACTCGTCGAGCGGCTGGGCGATGCCGCGATCGACGAAGATGCGGATGCGGTTCAATCCCTGAAACGAGATGTCGGGCATCTGCTTGGTGATCGCCTCGCGCAGTACTTTCTGCGTGCCTTCCTCGTATGAATCGTACGGCGCGCGGAACGTGACCTTGATCTCCGGATGCTTCTTGGCAAACTCCGCGGCGATCTGCTTGTGCGTCTCGTTGAAGAGCTCGCCGTAGGGGTATTGGACGACCACCTCGGTCGACTGGGCCGGGGCCGGGATGGCGACGAGTGCCACCGCGGCCGAAAGCAGGGCGTGCTTCAGCATGTTTGTCTCCGTTTGTGAGTGATCATGCGGACGTGGCCCGTCCGTTCTCGCCGTTATTTCATTCCCGTGAACGTGATCCCTTCGATGAAGCGGCGCTGCGCGACGAGGAAGACCAGGATCAATGGGGTGATGATGATCGTGGCTGCAGCCATCAGCGGACCGTAGTCGGTTCCGGCCTCCTCGTTACGGAAGGTTGCGACGCCGACAGGAGGCGTGAAGAGGTGCTTCGAGTTCACTGCGATCAGCGGCCAGAAATAGTCGTTCCAATGGGCGACGACTGAGAAGATCCCGAACGCCGTGACAGCGGGAATTGCGGTCGGCAGCATCACCCACCACACGATTCCGTACTCCGAGATGCCGTCCATTCGCGCCGCATCCACCAGATCGTCCGGGACGGTCATGAAGAACTGGCGCATCAGAAAGATGCCGAACACGGAGATTGTGAACGGCAGGATCAGAGCCGCATAACTGTCGAGGATGCCTATGTGGTGGAAGAGTAGAAACAGCGGCACTGCGATCGCCTGCGGAGGGATCAGAATGCAGAAGAGGACGAGTGCGAACACCGTCTCGCGTCCCCAAAACCGAAGCTTGGCAAGCGCATAGGCGGCGGGCAGAGCGATCAGAACCTGTAAGACGAAGATCGAGACGGTGACGATCACGCCGTTGAGCAGAAAGCGAGCGAGCGGCGCCTTCTCGAAGGCTGCGCGATAGTTCTCGATAACGTGGAGGCGCTCCGGCCACCAGCGGATCTCCGACAGGAACACCTCGGCCTGCGGCTTCAATGAGGTCGAGATCATCCACGCGAAGGGCAGCAGGACGATTACCGCCAGGAAAAGCAGGATGGCGTGGCGCAGAAAGCCTGCAAGGATGGCGTTCACGCGCGGCATCAGAAGTGCACCTTTCTCTCGATCAACCGAGACTTGATGAGAGTGAGCACCAGGACAAATGCGAGGAAGACGACGGCGATCGCAGCCGCCAGCCCCGACCGGAAAAACTCGAAGCCTTCGGTGTACATGGAATAGAGAAGCACCTCCGACGCTTTGCTCGGACCTCCTTTGGTCAGCACGTGAACCGTGTCGAACACCTGGAACGACCGGATCGCGGAAATAAGGACGACGAACATCGTCACGGGGCCAAGCATGGGCCAAGTGACGAGCCGGAACCGCGACCACGCTGAGCGTGCTCCGTCCATCTCCGCCGCCTCGTAGAGGTGCTTGGGGATCGACACGAGGCCGGCGAGGAACAGCACCATGTTGAACCCGAACAGCTGCCAGACGCCGATCACGGCCAGCGTCGTCAACGCGAGCTCCGGCTCGGCGAGCCAGGCGTACGTTGGCAGTCCGACTGCCTTCAGCATCAGGTTGATCAGCCCGAACTGTGGGTGGAGCATGTATTCCCACGAGATCGCGATCGCGATCAGGGTCGCCATCACCGGAATGAAGAAGACGGCGCGGTAGAAGGCGCGAAGCGTCGTCCCGGCCTCGATGAGCAGAGCGATGCCCAGCCCGAGCAGCACCGAGGCGGGCACGACGATCCCGACGTAGAAGAGTGTATTCGTCAGCGCTCGCCAGAACACCTTGTCTGTCCATAGGTCGGCATAGTTGGCGATACCCACGAACGACCACGTTGCCGCCCCGAGCTGATAGTCCGTAAAGGACATCAGAAGGACCGCCACGATTGGCCCGATCAACAGCAATCCCATAAGCGAAGTGGCCGGGGTCAGCAGCATGAGTGCCGTCCGCTCGTTCAGCCACGATCCCTTGTACGTCTCAGCCCGGATCGCGCGCGACGGTCGGTGGTAGCCGGCTTGCGGGGCCAGCGAGGCGTCAACCATGGGCAGCCTCCTCGAAATAGCGGCCCACACGCCGCCCTGACGTGTCGAACACCCTCAGATCGTTCTCCGCGAAGCCAAGACCGATGGTCGACTCCAGGCGAAGGCCGATGTCTGCGCCGTGGTCGAGCCTTACGATCATCGGCTCTCGCTGGCCGACGGGAATAACGTGGGCCAGAACTTCAGATCCGAGGTTTTCCCGATGCACGAGCCGTCCCGTCACGACTGCGTCATTGGCATCCGCAAGCCGCACGCGCTCCGGCCTGACGCCGACACGCACTGCCGTCCCGGGACTGGCGTGAATTCCCGCAGCGATCTGTCGTCCGCCGAGCGACAGCGCACCGTGCTCGGCAACTGTACCGTCGAGAATGTTGATCTTGGGACTGCCGATGAACTCTGCGACCCGCTGATCACTCGGGTCGTCGTAGATCTCGTCAGGCGTCCCGACCTGAATGATGTTGCCGTCCATCATCACCGCGATGCGATCCGACATAGTCATAGCCTCGGCCTGGTCGTGTGTGACGTAGATGAAGGTTGCGGCGAGGCGGCGATGCAATTGGGCGATTTCGGTGCGCATGTGCACCCGGAGCTTCGCATCCAGGTTGGAGAGCGGTTCGTCGAGCAGGAAGGCCCGGGGATCGCGCACAATCGCACGGCCGACGGCAACGCGCTGGCGCTGGCCGCCGGACAGTTGGGCGGGCTTTCGTGCCAGCAGGTCTTTCATGCCGAGCAGGTCTGCAACTGCGGTTACGCTCTCGGTGATCGTGCGCTCCTTGGCCCGCCTCCCAGGCAGCATCCAGCCAATTGCCGGCAGCCGCTCGGTCGCCGAAAGCCGGCGCATGCGAAGCGGCAAGGCGATGTTGTCGAAGACTGTGAGATGCGGATAGAGCGCGTACGACTGGAAGACCATGGCGAGGTTACGATCGGCGGGCCTCACGTGATCGACCACATCGCCGCCGATCTCTACGGTGCCCCCGGTCTGCCGCTCGAGGCCCGCTATGATCCTGAGCAATGTCGACTTGCCGCATCCTGATGGCCCAACCAGGGAAACGAACTCGCCGTCGCCAATCCTCAGATCGACGCCCTTCAAGACCGCCGTGCGGTCGAACGTCTTGCGGATCTCTCGAAGCAGCACCTGTGCCATGCGATGCCCTCGTTCGGTGACGTGCCCCTCCTCGGCGTAGCAACCGTGATTGACAGACACATGAAGTCATATTAGCCGCGCTAATGAAACGCGAAGCCGTCCCCGGAAGCTGGACACCCCTATGAAGGTCAGCCCCTACCAGATCGCTGCCTTCACGCACGCGGCCCGCGAGCGCAGTTTTTCGCGTGCCGCGGCCGCTCTGGGCGTCACCCAGTCTTCGATCACTCAGCATGTGGCGCGTCTCGAGCAAGCGATGGGAACGAAGCTCTTCGTGCGCCGCCGGAGCGGCCTCGAGCTGACTTCAGCGGCGCACGAATTGTTCGCGCTGTCGGATCGCATCCGCATCCTCGAGCAACTCGTGAACGAGAAGATCGGAGCCTACGGAGAGCTGTCCGCCGGACATCTCTCCATCATCGCCAATGCCCCGCGCCCGTCGATGCCGATCATCGCTGCGTTCGGTCGTCTCTACCCGAAAGTCGAAATTACATTCTCGCTCTATAGCTGGGCGGCAGCAGTGGAGTTGCTCCATTCGCGCGAGGTGGATGTTGCCATCATCGCCGATCCGCCAGCGTCGGCCGACCTCTTCGCGTTGGAGCTCGTCAGCTCCCGTCTCGTCGCAATCGGCCGGGCCGACACGTCGGTGATGCGCAAGTCGCGCCTGCGGCTCGCCGATCTCGCCGACGAACCCCTTATTTTGCCCGAGGACGGCTCACTGACGCAGCGCGTCGTTCTTGCCAAAGCGCAGAAGCTCGGGCTCAGCCTCACCCGCGTCATCAAGATGACGACCTATCCGGTCGTCAAGGAAGCCGTACTGCACGACGTCGGCACCGGTATCGCCCTGGAGGATAGCTTCTTTCCGTCCCGCCAGCTTATGGAACGGCCTCTCCTCGATATGCCGGAGACGTATCGTACCTGCATCGTGACGCCAGCCGACAAGCGCGACCTGAGATTCATCCGCACATTCATCGAGTTCGCGGAGGCAGCCGTTTCGTCTGGAGCCCGCACCAATATGACCCGGAAAACTGCCCGTATTCCAGCCACCCGCCGATAGCGAGTGATCGCTGACGCCAAGACGATCGAGCGCCGGTACGGGCGGCGAGCTGGGAGGGCGAGGCTGGCCAGCATCCCTTGCTCGACTACTATGTGGGCTACACGGAGTGGAAGAAGTTCTTCGAGAACGGCAGAGGGCTTGGGCGCGACATGAGCGTCGCCGAGGTGCGCCCCGGCGTACCCGACGTGTCGTGATTTCCTCGACAGTGTCGTGAGGGACGCGGGCTACGAGCCGTAAAGCCGCCCTACCAGTTCTGCGCCCATCCCATCATCGAGGTGGGCGGGCTGGCGCCGTTGTTCCCGGTAGCAGTGGAGAGCGTCCGCTGAACCGTCGGTCTCACGGTGCGGCGGCGTTGACGCCGTTCTTGCTGCACTCGGCGCGGGCGGCTCCACTTCCTGTGCCCGCAGATGTGCGCTCCAGCCGGGTGCCGGTTGGATTGCCGTTCGTCGCCGCATCGCGGCGCTTTCGCTTGAACTCGCGCTGGTGGCGGTCGAGCTCCTCGTCGGACAGCTCCTCCGCATCGACGAGCTCAAGCCGTGCATGATCGACGGCACAGATCAACTCGTCGAGCTTCAGGTGAATGGCGCGCGAGTCGCGATTCTGCGTATTCTGGATGAGGAACACCATCAGGAACGTGACGATCGTCGTGCCCGTGTTGATCACAAGCTGCCACGTATCGGAGAATGCGAAAATCGGCCCCGCTATCGCCCACGCGATGACGACGACGCAAGCGAGCACCAGAGCCGTCGGTGTGCCGACCGCCCGAGAAAAGGATTTCGCGATATCGCTGAAGCGCCAAGGCATGAGGGCATCCCTCCGCCAAGGAAACGCGCCAGCCCCCGCCACTGTTCCGCGTCAGGCCCTCGTTGCAGCCTCGCGCGTCGCCGCCTCTGTGCTGGACCGGCCGCCGAGCGCCGTCTCGTAGGCGGCCAGCAACTGCGCCCGCTCGGTCTCCCACCGCAGCAGCGCCTTGGCCCGGTCGCGTCCGAGGCCGACGAGGTGCGAGCGCAAATCCTCGTCGTCGAGCAATGTCGACATCCGATCGGCCAGGCTCACCGGCGAGTTGTCGGACGCATAGAGCGCAGCATCACCGGAAATCTTGCGGCCCTCGACCAGGTCGAAGCTGACGAAGGGAATGCCGAGCGTCATGTACTCGAAATGCTTATTCATCGAGATTTTGTCGTTGTAGACATTCTTCGGGTCGGGAATGACGCCGATGTCGAACGTCGAGAGCGCCCGCAACAGCGGCTCGCCCGACATGAAACCCGTGAACGTAACGTAGTCGTCAAGGCCGAGTCGGGCGACCTGGGCTTTCAGGCCCTCGACCGCAGTGCCGGAGCCGACGATGACGCACTGCACGTCGCGCCGGCCTCCAACGTTGACGATCTGGTGCATGGCATCGATGAGCAGATCCACCCCGTCTTGTGCCCCCATGATACCGACATAGCCGACGAGATGCCTGCGGCCGTTCTTGATGTCCGTGCGCGGCTCCAGTCGCTTGAACCGCGACACGTCCGGGATCGAGCGAACGATGAAGACCTTGTCCGGGTCCATTCCACCGCGCCGGACGGCGATCTCCTTGAAGGTCTCGTTGGTCGCGATCGAGACGTTTGCCGTGCGGAAGGTGAGGCGCTCGAGGCCGATCAGCAGGCGGTGGAAGAAGCCGCGCCGACCGAATTTCGCCTCATAAAGCTCCGGATTGATATCATGGTGATCGAACACGAACGGCGTGCCGAGCAGCGCCTTGAACATTCCCGCGACAAGAAAGATCGTGTCCGGCGGATTGCATGCCTGGATCGCATCGAACCCCACCTTGAAATAGGCGCGCCAAGCCAGCAGGAATTCCCAGAATAGCGCCGAAGAGTACTCGATGACATAGCCGACGACACCATCTGCCTCGAGAGGCAGCGGATGGCGAAACACGTGGATGCCGTCGAGCAGCTCGTAGGCTGCGGTATAGCGACCGCCACGGGGACATACGATGGAAACGGTGTAGCCGGCATCCCTCAGCGTCGTCGCCTCCTGCCAGACCCGCCGGTCGAGAGGCACGGTCAGGTTCTCGACGATAATCAATACGCCCGGCTTCGACACCACGATGCTCCGCTATCTGACGCGACGAGCACCGCCGCAGCGGATCGCTCCGTCCTCCTCGGGAAACTGCCCAAAATGCGTGAAAAGTTCGTCTTTGGATTCGGGTAAAACACTCGGCATTCCCGTGCCATTTCGGGACATTAGCAATTCGAGAAAATTCTCGGGGCTTTGGCGCTTGACGGGCGCGCGTCCGGATGCACAACTGTCGTGCTCGGTAACGTTTTGTTAACTTCTGCCGCCAATGGCAGCTCGTTCAAGGGAGTTCGGTCGTGCAGCACGACCCGTCAGGCGGCACCAGGCGGCCTAGCGTCGACCTCGATACGGTCCGCGAGACCCTCGTCTACATGCGTGACGACATGAGCGCCTCGGCGGATATGGCCGGTGTCCGAGACGCGATGGACCGGGTTCTCCGCGAGATCGACGCGGTATGCGGCGCCACGCGGAGCGAGGGCGGACCACGCCATGCGACCGTGGTCCCCTTCCCGGCGCTGCGGCTGGTGCCCTGGTCGCCGGCCGGCTGAGCTGGCGGAGGGGCGGCTTCAAAACTCCTCACGTCGCAGTGAGCTTATCTGCTCGGTGCGGCTCGAGCACCCATATGTCCGGTCACACCCCTCCGTCCGCCTTCTCGTGACGAGTGGCGCTCGAATGACCGGGAGATAGTTGCCATGCGCATGATCGTAACCGCCGGCGTGCTGTGTGCCGCCTTGCTTGTCGCCGTCACGGCCGCCGTGCACGCCAAGACCTCGAGCGATCCCTGCAACGTCCTCCCACAGCAGGAGCGGATCGTCGGCGAGTAGCAGGCTGCCCGGCTACGGATGACCGGACCTCACCGTCAATTGAAGGCGAGCAGCCGTGCGTTGTCGGTCATGACATAGAGTCGGCCGCCTGCAACGATCGGCGCGATGTAGCTCGGTGCACCGATGTTGATCTGCGCGTCGACCCGGCCGGTCGCCGCGTCGACGCCCACGAGCTGGCCCTTGTTGGAGGTCAACCACAGACGGTTTCCGGCGGCGACCGGCCCAGACCAAGTGTTGGTGCCGGGGAGCTTGACGGTCCACAGCACTTTGCCGTCGCGGCGGGTGATGGCCATGAGCTGGCCGCCGGTGTCGACGACGAACACGGTCTCACCAGCGACGACGGGCGTCTGAATGCCCGGCACGTTGAGTGCCCAAAGCCGCTCGCCACTGCGAACGGAGGCCGCGACCATGCGGCCCGAATGGCCGACCGCGAACACGGTGCCGCCATCTACTGCCGGCCGGCCCGCGTCCGTCATCGAGCCGAGCGACGATGCCAACCGGGTCCGGGCCAGCGTCTCGGTCCAGGCCGGCTGGCCGTCGGTGATTTTCAACGCTACCAGCTCGCCGGAAGGATAAGGCATCAAGACCACGTCGCCGTCGACGGCCGGGCTGCTGTTGGTCAGCAACGCCGCCCGCTCGACAAGTCCTTGATGCGCCCACAGCTCCGCTCCATCCGCCGCCGAGAGCGCGCGGGCAATCCCGTCGGACGAGATCACGAACACACGCCCTCCCGCCGCGGTCGGCGAGCTGCGGATCGGTGACGAGAGGTTCTTCTCCCAGAGCTTCTTCCCGCTTTGAGAGTCGAGCGCAAAGACATAGCCGAAGCCCGTCGCCGCGAAGAGCCGACCGCCCTCGGCGGCCAGCCCACCACCATAGCCTTTGTGGTCCTTCTCGCCGGGTGGCGTCAGGGAGACCTTCCAGACCGAGGCGCCGCCGGTCGTGAAGGCCGACACGCGGCCGCGCGTATCCAGGGCATAGATCCGTCCGTCGGCGACAATCGGGCCGGCGGTCAGCTTACCGTAGGACGACGACCCTTGGCCGGCGTCAGCGCTCCAGACCTGCTTGATGCTGGTACCGAGCGTGAGATGGCCAGCCGAGTTCGTGGCCGGGCCACCGGGCTGAGACCACGCCTCGTTCTGCTGGGGTGGCGGAAGCACGATCGGTCGGTCGGCCGTCGCTACATCGAGGCCGGCTTTGCTCTCCGTGAGCGCCACGGCGACTCGCTTGCCCGGCAAGGGCACTTCTTTCTCCGCAAAAGGATTGAGGTCGGACAGACGGGGAATCTGGGGACCGCCGGAGCAGCCGCCGACGAGGACGGCCGCCACCATCGCCAAGCCGGCGCAGGCGGTGAAACGAAGCGGCCTCGACGTCCTGAACGCCTTCGCGCTTGCCTGCATCGGCCTCATGCTCCCCCATCGGCACCGCCGGCTGTCCCCGCCGGCATCGGCGCTACTTCTTAGCGGCGGCATCGCCCTTGCCGTCGGTCGGCGCCGTAGCCTTCGGCGCATCCTGGGCTGCCGCTCCCGTCGCTGCCTTGGATGCGGCGGCATCCGTCAGTATGCCAAGCATCTCTTGTGCGCGCTTGCTCAGGCCGTTTGGCGTCGCCCGGTCGCCCAGGATCTGCTCGAACAGCTTTGTCGCCTCGTCCAGCTGACCGGCCTTGTACGCAGCCATTCCCAGCACCTCACGAGCCAATGCATGCCAGGGCCGACTGTCATCGACGAGAGGTGTCAGCCGATTCTTCATCTCGGTCCAGTCGGCCTGGTCCAATCTCAACATGGCAGCCTGCAGTGAGGCGAAATCGCGCAACAGCTCGTCGGAGCTGCCGTCGGAAGCCAGCGCCTCGTAGGCGGCCAGCGCCTCGGGCGTGCGTCCGGCCGCCGATTGCGCAGCCGCAATTCGCAGCCGTGCCAGGGCCTGGTAGCCGCCCGGGGCGGATTTGCTCATGTCTGTGAAGGTCTTCAGCGCCTCGTCGTTCTTGCCCTCGCTGGCAAGCCGAGTGGCCTCCTCGAACGCCGCGCCCGTCCGCTCGGCAGAGGCGATGCGGCTCGCCTTCCACCATTGAAAGCCGCCGACGGCCACGAACAGCGCGACGATGCCTCCGACGATCAGGACGCGATAGCGCTCCCAGATCTGCATGAGCTGGTCGCGCCGGACGTCCTCGTCCACCTCTCGCAGGAAACTGTCGGTGCGATCGACCATGAGTGCGCGCTTCTCCTTGAGGACCCACGCCCGATGGCGCGACCGGATCCTATGCCATTCGTCGCCGAGCTATAGCGCGGCCGTCAGGAGAACGAAAGCTGCACTGCGCGGTGCAGGCTGCTCCCGACTGTCTCCTCGCCCGCCATTCGGGCGGATTCGTGTCGCGCGGCTCCTCATGGAATGAGCTGCACGCCGATCAGCGCCGGATGCCCCCATTTCACGAACACCGCGTAGAGAATGAGCCCCCCGACGACGGCAATCACGTCGTTGGCCAAGGGGCCGGACTTGACTGTGACGAGGCCCGCGGCCTCGCGGTGCTTCAGCGAGATGCGGTCGTAGACCGCCCAGGCGAGCAACCCCAGGAAGAGGAGGATCGAGCCCAGGTCGCCCCGCACCAGCAGATGGGCCAGCGCCCAGAATTTCACCGCCGTGATCATGGGGTGGCGGATGGCGCCCGCGATCCGCCCCGGGAGGTAGGTCGCGATGAGCAACGGGAAGACCGGGAGCATCAGCGCCATGGTCGCGTGACGACCCCAGGGTGGCGGCGACCAGAGAACGGGGTTCTTGCCAGGGTGCAGCTGGAGCTTGTGATAGCCGACGACGATCAGCACGAAACCGGCCAGCGAAATCAGCGAAAAGACACCTTTCCAGGCTCCCTCGCCCATGCGCACGGCCAGCGCGCGCCGCATATCCGGTTGTGTCGGCACCAGATGGATGGCGATGAAGATCACGAGTCCAAGGAGCAGTGTCAGCACGGTCCAATCCCCCAACCATCCGGCCGTCGATGCAGGGACCTTCCCCCGGAAGTCACTCGGCCGGAACCGGGCCCGGAGGAGCATCTCCCGAGAGTTGCCCCTCAGGCACCTCGATCTGATGCCGGCGCCGTCTCCATGACGGCGACCTCTCCCCGCCGCATGCCGAGCGCCAGCTCGCCACGCTTCAGCCTCAGGGCATCTTCCCCGAACAATTCCCGTCGCCAGCCTCGGAGCGCGGGCACCTCGGGCTCCGCCTCGGTGGCGATCCGCTCGAGATCCTCGGTATCCGCGATCAGTCGCGGCGCCACGCCGTGCCGGCCCGCAGCAGCCTTGAGCAGGACACGCAGCAGGTCGACCATCGCGCCGGCGTCGGCTGGCACGCCGTGGCCCTGGTCGAGAGCGGGCAGGCCTTTCGGGTCGCGTGCCAGTCCGCGCTTGACGGCGTCGACGATGTCCTTGGCCCGTGCCGAGCGGGCGAAGCCATCGCTCAATGTCCGCAGCTCGGAAAGCCTGGCCGCTTCTGTCGGCTGCTGGTTGGCGATGTCGTAGAGCGCCTCGTCGCGCAGCACGCGCGCCCTCGGAACGTCCTGGCTTTGGGCGATGCGCTCGCGCCAGGCGGCCAGCTCCATCAGCACGCCGAGCGCACGCCGGTTGCGCACCTTGAGCTTGAGCCGCCTCCAGGCGCTCTCGGGCTCCGACGCGTAGGTGGCCGGATCGGTCAGCGCCGCCATCTCCTCGGCGAGCCAATGGGTGCGTCCACTGCGCTCGAGCTGGGCCTTCAAGTGCAGGTAGACATCGCGCAGATGCGTCACGTCACCGAGTGCGTAGACCAGCTGGCGTTCCGTCAGGGGCCGCCGGCTCCAGTCGGTGAAACGGGACGACTTGTCGAGATCGCGATTGGTTATGCGCTTGACGAGGTTGACGTAGCTGATCGAGTCACCGAAGCCGCACACCATCGCGGCCACCTGCGAGTCGAACACCGGCTTTGGCACCTTGCCGGTCTTGATGTGAACGATCTCGATGTCCTGCCGCGCGGCGTGGAACACCTTGGTCACCTGCTCGTCGGCCATCAGCGCGTAGAACGGCGCAAGGTCGATCTCAGGCGCCATGGGATCGACGATGGCCTCGATACCTGGGCCGGCCAGCTGAATGAGGCACAGCTTCGGCCAGAACGTCGTCTCGCGCATGAACTCGGTGTCGACCGCCACGAACGGATGGTCGGCGAGCTGGCGGCACAGAGCTGTAAGGTCATTGGTGGTGGAAATGACTCGCATGGACTGCGGATATAGCTCACGGGCGCAGGGCTGTCGTCCGGAAATCGCGCCGTGCAGGGTACGGTCTGCGGAATTCATGAATTCCGTTCAATGGCCGGTGCGCGGCGCTTTGCGCCGAGGCCGCCTTGACATTGCTACGTCACCCATGGATGACGGCCCCACATTCGCGCGGGCGCAGCGCGCCTGCCAGCCGCATCCGGAGTAGACCCATGCACCGCTACCGCTCGCACACCTGCGGCGCGCTTCGAGCCGCCGATATCGGTGCCGGGACCCGCATCTCGGGTTGGGTGCATCGGGTGCGCGACCATGGCGGCGTGCTGTTCATCGACCTGCGCGACCACTACGGTCTGACCCAGGTCGTCGCCGATCCCGACAGCCCGGCTTTCAGGATTGCCGAGCGGCTGCGCTCCGAATGGGTCGTCAGAATTGACGGCAAGGTGCGCCAGCGCCCCGAGGGTACCATAAACCCCGACCTTCCGACGGGCGAGGTCGAGGTCTATGCCGCCGAGATCGAGGTGCTGTCGGAGGCCAAGGAGCTGCCGGTGCCGGTGTTCGGGGAGCCGGACTACCCGGAAGACCTGCGGCTCACGTACCGCTTCCTGGATCTGCGGCGGGAGACGCTGCACGCCATCATCATGAAGCGACTGGCGATCACGCGATCGATCCGCGCTCGGATGCATGAGGCCGGCTTCAACGAGTTCCCGACGCCGATCCTGACGGCCTCGAGCCCCGAGGGGGCGCGCGACTTCCTGGTGCCGAGCCGCATCCATGCCGGCAAGTTCTACGCGCTGCCGCAGGCGCCGCAGCAGTACAAGCAGCTCCTGATGATGGCGGGCTTCGACCGCTACTTCCAGATCGCGCCGTGCTTTCGCGACGAGGATCCCCGCGCCGACCGCCTGCCGGGCGAGTTCTACCAGCTCGATGTGGAGATGAGCTTCGTCGAGCAGGAGGACGTGTTCTCGACCATGGAGCCGGTGATCACGTCCGTGTTCGAGGAGTTCGCGAACGGCTTTCCCGTGACGAAGGGTTGGCCGCGCATCCCCTACGACACGGCGATCCAGAAGTACGGCTCCGACAAGCCGGACCTGCGCAATCCGATCGAGATGCAGGACGTGACCGAGCATTTCCGCGGCTCGGGCTTCAAGGTGTTCGCGCAGATGATCGAGCGCGACCCTAAGGTGCGCGTGTGGGCAATCCCGGCCAAGGGCGGCGGCAGTCGCGCCTTCTGCGACCGCATGAACGGCTGGGCGCAGAAGCAGGGCCAGCCTGGCCTCGGGTATATCATGTGGCGAGCCGAGGAAGGTGCGGCCGGTGCCGGTCCGATTGCCAAGAACGTCGGTCCGGACCGATCCAAGGCGATCTTCGAGCAGTTGGACCTCGCCATCGGCGACGCCTGCTTCTTCGCAGCCGGCGATCCGGCCAAGTTCTACAAGTTCGCGGGCCTCGCCCGTGACGAGATCGGGCGCGAGCTGAAGCACGTCGACGAGAGCCGTTTCGCGCTGTGCTGGATCGTCGATTTTCCGTTCTACGAGTGGAACGAGGACGAGAAGAAGATCGATTTCTCGCACAACCCGTTCTCGATGCCCCAGGGCGGGCTTGCGGCACTCGAGGCCGCCGAAAGGGAAGGCACCGAGGCGCTGCTGCGCCTCAAGGCACACCAGTACGACATGGTCTGCAACGGCTACGAGATCGCCTCGGGCGGCATCCGCAACCACCGACCCGACACCATGGTCAAGGCGTTCGGCATCGCCGGTCTCGCGCCGGAGACGGTCGAGGCCCGCTTCGGCGCCCTCTACCGCGCCTTCCAGTACGGCGCGCCGCCGCACGGTGGCATGGCGGCCGGCATCGAGCGGATCGTGATGCTGCTGACGGGCTGCAAGACCGTGCGCGACGTCGCCCTTTTCCCGATGAATCAGCAGGCCTCCGACCTGCTGATGGGCGCCCCCAGCGAGGCGAGCCCCCGCCAGCTCCGAGAGCTCCACATCCGCGTGACGGCCGAAGGAAAGGGGTAGTGGTGGGCCCTTCGGCGCCGGGCGGGGGCCCACGAGCTGCAGGGGGATGTCCCGTCCTGCGACCGTCTGGTACGATGGCCGATCCACCCGATCCGGACTGCTGCAGGACTGGCGCGTCGCACATGTCTGAGATCCCGTGTGCCCTGCCCGATCTGACACCGGACGTGTACAGCCGCTGGTGTGCGAGCGAGATCGGTGCCACCACGGAAGGGATCGAGCGCCAGGTGATGCTGGACCGGGTTCGGTGACGTCAGCGGCATGCGCGTTCTCGAAATTGGCTGTGGGGATGGTGAGCTGGCCGTCGTCCTCGCGAAGCCCGCCACTGGCCGGATGGTAGCTTTGTGTAGGTCGCCATGGGAAAACTGCTCACGCTGCTGGAAAGCACTGCTCATGCCGCTCACGCGGGGCCGTGAGCAATTCGTGTGCAATGTTCCTGACGGGTACTGCACATTGCTGCTCACAAGTGATGGTTGTTGAGTGCTCGCGTTCTCTCTCTAGGCTCAGAGCCCACGGAAAAATACACGCAAAATCAAATGCATAGATTCTGTGTTGCCCCGATGATGGATTGGACTGATCGGCACTGCCGGTTCTTCCATCGCATCATGACGCGGCGCGCGCTGCTCTACACGGAGATGGTGACGGCCAACGCCATCCTGCATGGGCGGCGCGCCCAACTTCTCGACTTCACGCCTGCGGAGCACCCCGTCGCGCTGCAACTCGGAGGCTCGGATCCGGCACGGCTGGCTGACGCGGCGAAAATCGGCGAAAGCTGGGGCTACGACGAGATCAATCTCAACGTCGGATGTCCATCGGATCGCGTCCAAGGCGGATATTTCGGTGCCTGCCTGATGGCAGACCCGCCATTGGTCGCCCGCTGCGTCGCGGCGATGCGAGCCGCCGTGCGCATTCCCGTTACGGTCAAGTGCCGCATCGGCATCGACGACCAGGACAGCGAGGCAGACCTCGAGCGCTTCGTCTCGACTGTGGCCGACGAGGGATGCACCACATTCATCGTGCATGCCCGCAAGGCATGGCTGCAAGGGCTCTCGCCCAAAGAGAACCGCGAGATCCCGCCGCTCGACTACGCCCGCGTGCGGCGGCTGAAAGAGGCCCATCCCGAGCTGACCGTCGTGATCAATGGCGGGATTGCGACACTGCAGGAAGCGCTCGGCCACCTCGCCTACGTGGATGGCGTAATGCTTGGGCGCGCGGCCTACCAGACGCCGTGGCTGCTGGCCGAGGTCGATTCGAGGCTCTTCGCGGCCGACGCCCCCGTGACCACCCGCGATGAGGTGATCGAGGCGTTGCGCCCGTACATCGTCGAGCACATGGCCCGGGGCGGGCGACTCAATAATATAACCAGGCACATTCTCGGCCTTTACCATGGCCAGCCTCGGGCTCGCGCCTTCCGGCGGTTGCTCTCCGAGCAGGCCGTGGGCGCGAACGCGACGATCGACGTGCTCTCGGAAGCACTCCACGCCATCCATCAGGAGCGCAGTCCCCGCACTGAGCCGGCAGTCGAGATCTCCACCTGACGGCCGGCTCGATACGCCTTACGTTGCGCAGTGGCGCGCGGACCAGCGAGGCCGGCACGGCTTCGTTCGGATGCTGCCTCGCCGGATCAATACGTCAGCGCCGCCTTGATTGCCGCGAGCTCGGCGCGTGGGTCTGCATACTCCTCGTAGGAGTGTCCCGAGCGCCGATACCAATAGCGGCTGTTCTGCTCGTCCGGCTCGATCTTGTGCAGACAGGCGTGCAGCCAGCACGCCGTCGCGTCCGCCTCGTGCGGCTGGACCAGACCGTGGGCGCGATCCCATTGCCCGTCGAGCGCCGCATCGACAGCCTCGATCAACTTTTCCCGGATCGCCATTCCTGCCACCCTTTGCGACGAAGCCCGCAGGACGGACACCGTCCGCAGCCGCTGCCCCAGTCATGCCGCGTCGACCGATCACCGTCATAGCAGGTCACCGTGTCGGCGACGATCAGATCGACCAGCGCGTCACCGCCGAGGTCGTGGGCGAGACGCCACGTCTCGGCTTTGCTCAACCACATCAGCGGCGTCTCGATGACGACCTCACGGTCGAGACCCAGCGCCAAGGCTCGCGCCAATGTCTGCAGAGCATCGTTGCGGCAATCCGGATAGCCGGAGAAATCCGTTTCGCACATGCCGCCGACGAGGGTGCCAATCCCGCGCCGCCAGGCAAGTGCCGCCGCATAGGTCAGAAACAACAGGTTGCGGCCGGGCACGAACGTATTGGGCATGCCGGTGTCAGACAGGGCGAACGCCATGTCGCGGGTCAGGCTCGTCTCGCTGATCGCTCCCAGTGCCGGAAGGCTTAGCACATGATCCGGTCCGAGCCGGGCGCCCCAGTCGGGGCGCTGGCCGGCCAAGCCTGCCCTGACGACCGGCCGCTGATCGAGCTCCACCCGGTGCCGCTGCCCGTAGTCGAACCCGATCGTCTCCACGCGATCGAAGCGGGCCAGCGCCCAGGCAAGGCAGACCGTCGAATCCTGGCCACCCGAGAACAGCGCGAGCGCACCGTCGGCCCCGCCGCCGTTGGCAGCTCTATCGATGGTGGCGCTCACTGAGCCTGCCCTCGCCTCTCGAGCCACCGAGGTCTCCTCGCGAATGGGTGCCGCGCATCATGCCCGTCCGGGAGAAGTCTCTCGCGTCCCCTTTCATTTTCATGAGAGGACCAGGAAGGCGAGCCTATCGCCGGGCCCGCTTGCCCGTCCCTCCCTCCTCGACATCGGGTAGCACACCGTCAGCGTCCGGCCCCTCGTCGGCGTCCTGCGCCTCGTCGGCCTCCGGCTGCGCCATCAGCTTCTCGGTGACAATGCCGGCATTGGCTCGGATCGCGTCCTCGATCTCGTCGGCGAGCTTCGGATGGGTCTTCAGGAAAGTCTTCGTGTTCTCGCGCCCCTGACCGATCCGTTCGCCCTTGTAGGAAAACCAAGCGCCGGACTTCTCGACGATGCCAGCCTTGACGCCGAGATCGACCAGCTCGCCCGTCTTCGAGATGCCCTCGCCATACATGATGTCGAACTCGACCTGCTTGAATGGCGGCGCCACCTTGTTCTTCACGACCTTGACGCGGGTCTGATTGCCGACCACGTCGTCCTGCGCCTTGATCTGCCCGATGCGGCGGATATCGAGGCGGACCGAAGCATAGAATTTCAGCGCATTGCCACCCGTGGTCGTCTCCGGGTTGCCGAACATGACGCCGATCTTCATGCGGATCTGGTTGATGAAAACAACCATGGTCTTGGACTTGGAAATCGAGGCGGTGAGCTTCCGGAGCGCTTGGCTCATCAGCCGCGCCTGCAAGCCCGGAAGGGCGTCCCCCATCTCACCCTCGAGCTCGGCCTTGGGTGTCAAGGCGGCCACAGAATCGACCACCAGCACGTCGACGGCACCGGAGCGCACGAGCGTGTCGGCAATCTCGAGCGCCTGCTCGCCCGTATCCGGCTGCGAAATCAGCAGCTCGTCGACTTTGACGCCGAGCTTGCGCGCATAGACCGGATCAAGCGCGTGCTCGGCATCGATGAAGGCGCAGATGCCGCCCTTTTTCTGAGCCTCGGCGATGAGTTGCAGCGTCAGCGTCGTTTTGCCTGAGCTCTCCGGACCGTAGATCTCGACCACACGCCCCTTTGGCAGGCCGCCGATGCCGAGGGCGATGTCGAGACCGAGCGAGCCCGTGGAAATCGCCTCGACATCGATCGTCTTGTCGTTCTGGCCGAGCTTCATGATGGAGCCCTTGCCGAACTGCTTCTCGATGTGCGCAAGGGCCGCGTCGAGCGCCTTCGACTTGTCCATCTTCTCTCCCTCGACGAGCCTGAGCTCCGGTATGGCCATGGCAGGTCCCCTTCTCTATCCCACGAGTGACGGCGCGCGTGCAATTCCAGCCCAATGTACTTAGTTTGTTCTCGTTACGCAATCGCAATGTTCCGTTTTGTTCCCGCCTTGCTCAGGGCTGCTGCAGCTCACCGATTCGGTAGTGGTAGCGATAGGCCTCGCGGAATCCGAGCCGCTCATAGAGTTCGAGGGCCGGCGCGTTGGCCGCAACGACCTGGAGATAGGCGGTGCTGGCGCCATTTCTGGCCCCCCACGCCAGCAGCGCCGACACCAGCCGGCGCCCCGCCCCTTGGCGGCGGCTCTGCGGCGCCGTGACGATATCGAACAGCCCGACCATGCCGCGCTCGACCACCGCCAGTCCCCAGGCCACCGCCTGGCCGCCGACCATGAGTTGGGAGAATGCGGCCGGTTGCGGGATCAGCGCCAGCATCCGGTCGTGCACGGCGCGGCGCGCACCGGGGACGCCATTGGCGGCGGCGAAGCCGGCCAGCCAGGCGTCGCCAGGCTCCGGCGACACCACGACCGTCGGATCGGGTGGTGCGTCCGTCAGCTCCGACAGCGGCACAATCATGACGATCGTCTCGTCGCAACGAGCGAGCCCACGCGAAGCCAGCACGGCATCGGCGTCCAGGTCGGCGAGCGGCGACAGCCGAACGACCAGCGGAAGCCGGCGTCCCGCGTAGATGGGCGCCGCATGGGTGACGATCACATCGACCGGCACGATCGGCGCCCACGCATTGATGGAGTTCGCGCGCTTCGTGAAACCATCGGCGAAGCGCAACAGCCAGCCGTCGGCAACGAGCGTTTGGAGAGCCGGCCAGGCGTTGAAGGCCCGCTCCTCGATGCCCCTCACGAGAGCCAGATCGAGCGACAAGGTCTAAGCCTTCGCCGCGGCGGCAGCGAACTTCAAGGGCAGCTCGGTGGTGTTCTTGATCTCCTCCATAGCGAATGCGCTCGAGACTTTGGCGATCTCGATGCGCGAGATGAGGCGCTTGTAGAAGGCGTCGTACGCCGCAATGTCCGGCACGACCACGCGCATCAGATAATCGACGTCACCCGACATGCGATAGAAGCCGACGACCTCGGACATGTCGGCTACAGCGGCATGGAAGCGCTCGAGCCAATCCAGGCTGTGCTGGTCGGTCTTGATCGAGACGAAGACGGTGACGCCGGCATTGACCTTGGCCGCATCTAGCACCGCCACCCGCCGGCGGATCACACCGGCATCCTCGAGCTTCTGGATGCGCCGCCAGCAGGGGGTCGTCGACAAACCAATGGCCTTGCCGATCTCCGCGACGGGCAGCGTCGCGTCTCCCTGCAAGATGGCGAGAATCTTGAGGTCCATGGCGTCGAGCATGTGGCAGCCATCATCCAATAGGGGCGGTCGGCCACCATGATATGAAATTGTGTTCTCAATTAAAAGGCCGAGCCTCGGTTCTGCGGAAAAATATTCCTCACCGTGGGCGCGATGGAGCGCCGGACCGCGGCCCGGCGCTCCATGCGCGTCGCCATTCAAAGCTGGAGATTGCCGGACAGCTGTCCCGGCGCTACGCCTGCAACGAAGACGCTGAAGTCCGGAGCCGCGACACCGTCGAGCTCGACGTGCAGCAGCGATCCTCCGCCCGAGTTGAAGATCACGATCTCGCCCGCCTCGCCGGTCAAGGCGCTGACGCGATGCAGGGACGCGCCGTCCGCCACGTTGTCGCGCAATCCGACGAGGCTCAAGATATCGCTGCCGACTTCGAACCCCTGGATGATGTCCATCACGGAGAGGCTGCTGTCGCCGAGGTCGAACAGGAACAGGTCGCTGCCGGAGCCTCCGAGCAAGGTGTCGGCGCCGAGGCCGCCAACCAGCGTGTCGTTGCCGCCCGCGCCATCCAGGCGATCGTTGCCGCCTTCGCCCCTGAGGAGGTTGGTGAGCCCATTGCCACCGATGTCGTCATTCCTTGCGGTGCCGGTGACGTGCTCGATGTTGATCAGGTCGTCCTCGACGACGTGAACGGTGGACTGTGTGACGTCTCCGGTGAAGGGATTGGTGAAGCGGAAGAGCACGTGCTCCGCAGAGACGAAGCCGGCCTGGGCGCCCTCTCCCAGTCGCACCATGACGCTGCCGGCCAGGTCAGCATTGCCGGCGTCGAGTTGCAGGGTATCGAAGTTGATGCCGCCGTTGATGGTGTCGCGATCGCGGTCGAGGAGCGAGCGGAGATAGTCGCCGCCGGCGTCGCCGTTGATGGTGTCGGCGCCGTCGCCGCCTGTGATGGTGTCGGCCTGGTCGCCGCCCTTCAGGATGTTGGCGCCGCTGTTGCCGACGATGAAATCCGCGCCCGCCGTGCCGGTCACGTTCTCGATGCCGATCAGCACGTCCTCCACGAGCCCGGCCGGAAGATCTGTCAGCGGGCGCGTTGTCGCTCCGGCGGCCGCGCCTTCGCCGAGACGGATGTCCAACGTGTAGCCGATGCCGTTCGACGACCAGCCCGAATAGTCGATCGTGTCGTTGCCGTTGCCGCCGATGATGGTGTCGCGGAAGCCGTCGATCCGCGACAGCAGCACGTCGTCGGCACCCCCGCCATCGAGGACGTTGAGCTCGTGGTTGCCCTTGATGATGTCGCGGTTGTTCGAGCCGATGACGTTCTCGAAGCCGTTGATCGAGCCGTCCTCGACCGGGTCGGCACCGACCTCGACGATCTGATTGGCGAAGCCGCTCACGATCGGGGAAGTGGCCGAGTTGAACAGCCTGTCGCTGAGGTGGACCTCGATTCCGCCGTCATTGTAGTAGGCGTAGGAGACGGTGTCGGTGCCGGCCGAGCCCTCCAGGCTGTCGTTGCCGAAGCCGCCGCTGATCGTATCGTTGCCGCCGCCTCCGACGATGGTGTCATTGCCGCGGCCGCCGCTCAACTCGTTGTTGGCGGAGTTGCCCGTAATGGTGTCGTTGCCGCTCGAGCCGATGGCATTCTCAATGCTCTGCAGCCGAGCGGCGACGATCGGAATGCTCGAGTTGGGCGAGACGATGGCCTTGACGGTGCCCAGCGTCGTGCCCTCGCCGAACGTGATCTCGACAGTCGACGCCAGCAGCGAGTAGTCGATGGTGTCGGTGCCGACGCTGCCATCGACGACGTCGACCAGGCCGTCGAGGGCCCCCATGCGGAAGATGTCGGCCATTTTTCCGCCTGTCAGGCTGTCGGCACCCAGACCGAAGCCTTCGAACAGGTTGTTCTCCAGAGCCGGAGCCGACCGCCTGTCGCTGCCGCCGGTATTGTTGGAAATCGTCGCCATGATCGGCTCCTCGAATTGCTGAAGTAGAAGGGGCGTTGCCGTCCCGGTGACGGCGCCCTACATCCAAAGCGGAACGTCTCGATGCGGAATTAAATATAAAACATCGTTCATAATATCTAGTCAAGCTTCTGTGAACGACGGTCATTCCACGCGGGCGGGGGCGCAACAAAGGGAGCCGCATCACTGCATCCGGTCGGCCGGCGGGACAAGATTGGCGGGGCGCTCTCCAACCAGCGCGCGCCGCGCATTCCCTACGGCACGCCGCAGCGCAACATGTCGCCAGTCCTTCACCGAGGCCGAGTTGTGCGGGGAGGCGATGACATTGGGCAGGCTCGTGAAATCGTGCCCCATCTCGAATCGCCCATGGCGCACCGGCTCGACCCACCAGGCATCGATGCAGGCAGTGAAACCAGGATGCGCCTGGAGATGCGCGAACAGCGCCGCCTCGTCGACGATCTCGCCGCGGGCGAGGTTGACCAGCACGGCGTCCGGTTTCATTGCGACAAGCTCGGCTGCACCGATCAGACCGTTGGTCGCCGGCGTGAGGGGCAGGCTGAGGAGGAGGACGTCGCTCGCGGCGAGCAGGGCAGGGAGCTGCTTCTCGGTGCCGATCCAGTCGACTGGCTCGTCTGTACGGCCGCTGCGGTTGACGGCGTGAACGCGAGCGCCGAGCGCACGCATCAGGCGCGCAGTGGCGATGCCGATGCCGCCGAACCCCAGGATGCCGACCACGGAGCCGGCGAGCATGCGGTTGGAACGGAACTGGTCGAACTCGCGCCGCGCGAGCTTCTCATGCTCGACAGGGAGCCGCTTCAAGGCCGCCAGCGTCATCGCCAGCGCGTGCTCCGCCATCGGCTCGGCATAGGCCCCGCCGTTGGCGGCCACCGCGAGCCCGGGCGGAAAGTCGGCCAGCGGCACATAGTCCACACCGGCGGTGACGAATTGAACGAGCCGCGCCCCAGCGAGCAGCGTGGGCTCGGCGGCCGCCAGCTCCTTGGCCGTATTGCGAGACAGCAGCACAGCCGCCGATGCGAGCGCCCCTGCCCGGGCTGCGGCGGGAAGGTCAGCGAGATAGACGACCTGCGCCGCCCCGGCGACCTCCGCTTCGATGACGTGTCGCGAGGCAGGGTCAGCCTCGAGCGTGACCAGCAGGATTGGGAGGTTCGACACGAGCAGCCTCTTGAAGCCAGCAAAGCTGGATCGACCTGTTAACAGCGTTGTCGCCGGGGCGCGAGCCGATGGGCGTCGAAACTTCGGTCGCCGGTGATGCGCGCGACGGCCTGCCGGGTCATGCGGCATCCCGCCCACCGATCGACCGGTTGAAGCTTGCCGGACTGCATGCTAAGTCGGCCCACGATCCAGGAACGGGCGCCGTCCTATTACGCCGCGCCTTGACTTGGGTTGTCTCCTCCCTAAACGCGGGCGCCCGTCGAGGGCTATCAGCCAGCGGTCGGCGCCCAGGCAGCCGGCTCAGTTCGGCGGCCCGGGCAATCGGCGAGCAGAGCGGCGGCAGCGGGATCGATCGTGGCGACTGACGAACCAATCATGGCATCCGTGGCGGGACGTTATGCGTCCGCGCTGTTCGACCTGGCCAGGGACGAGCGCTCTCTCGACGCGGTCGAGACAGACATGACGACGCTGGCAGGCATGCTGGCGGAGAGTGCCGATCTCACCCGCATGGTGCGCAGCCCGGTGATCTCCGCCGACGACCAGGGCAAGGCCGTCACGGCGCTGGCCGCCAGTGCCGGCTTCTCGCAGCTGACGGTCAACTTCCTCAAGCTCCTCGCGCGCAGCCGCCGGCTGTTCGCGCTCTCCGACATCGTCAAGATCTTCCGCCAGATCGCGGCCCGCCACCGCGGCGAGGTGACCGCGGAGGTCGTCTCTGCACACCCGCTGAACGATGGGCAGCGGGCGGCGCTTGAGGATGCGCTCAAAGGCACGGCAGCCGGCCGGCATGTGCGCATCGAGACCCGGGTCGATCCAGCTATCCTTGGCGGCCTCGTCGTCAAGATGGGGAGCCGGATGATCGACAGCTCCCTCCGCACCAAGCTCAATTCTCTCTCGACGCGCATGAAAGAGGTTCGCTGATGGACATCAAGGCCTCCGAGATCTCATCGATCCTCAAGGAGCAGATCAAGAACTTCGGCAAGGAGGCCGAGGTTTCCGAGATCGGACAGGTTCTCTCGGTCGGCGACGGCATTGCCCGCGTCTATGGTCTCGACAACGTTCAGGCCGGCGAGATGGTCGAGTTCCCCGGCGGATTGCGCGGCATGGCGCTGAACCTCGAGACCGACAACGTCGGCATCGTGATCTTCGGCGACGACCGCAGCATCAAAGAAGGCGATACGGTCAAGCGTACCGGCGCGATCGTGGACGTTCCCGTCGGAAAGGGCCTGCTCGGCCGCGTCGTCGACGCCCTCGGCAATCCGATCGATGGCAAGGGGCCCATCGCCGCCGACAAGCGGTCGCGCGTCGACGTCAAGGCGCCCGGCATCATTCCGCGCAAATCGGTGCACGAGCCGATGGCGACTGGCCTCAAGGCGATCGACGCATTGATCCCGATCGGCCGTGGCCAGCGCGAGCTCATCATCGGCGATCGCCAGACCGGCAAGACGGCGGTTGCGCTCGACACCATTCTCAACCAGAAGCCGCTCAACGCCGCAGGCGCACCCGAGGACCAGAAGCTCTATTGCGTCTACGTTGCGGTCGGCCAGAAGCGCTCGACGGTCGCCCAGTTCGTGAAGTCGCTCGAGGAGAACGGGGCCCTCGAGTACTCCATCGTCGTTGCCGCCACCGCCTCCGACCCGGCGCCGATGCAGTTCCTGGCTCCGTTCGCCGGCTGCGCCATGGGCGAGTTCTTCCGCGACAACGGCATGCACGCGGTCATCATCTACGACGATCTGTCGAAGCAGGCCGTCGCCTACCGCCAGATGTCGCTGCTGCTGCGCCGCCCGCCGGGCCGCGAGGCCTATCCGGGCGACGTGTTCTATCTCCACTCGCGCCTCTTGGAGCGCGCCGCCAAGATGGGCGACGCGGCTGGCAAGGGCTCGCTGACGGCCCTGCCCGTCATCGAAACGCAGGCCAACGACGTGTCGGCCTATATCCCGACCAACGTGATCTCGATCACCGACGGCCAGATCTTTCTCGAGACGGATCTCTTCTACCAGGGCATCCGTCCAGCCGTGAACGTCGGCCTCTCGGTGTCGCGGGTTGGCTCGTCGGCTCAGACGCGGGCCATGAAGAAGGTCGCCGGCAAGATCAAGGGCGAGCTCGCCCAGTATCGCGAGATGGCCGCCTTCGCCCAGTTCGGCTCCGACCTCGATGCCACGACGCAGCGCCTGCTGAACAGAGGCTCACGTCTGACCGAGCTTCTCAAGCAGCCGCAGTTCTCGCCGCTGAAGATGGAGGAGCAGGTCTGCGTGATCTGGGCCGGCACGAACGGATACCTGGATCCCCTTCAGCTCGGCAAGGTCAAGGAGTTCGAGAACGCGCTGCTGGCCAGCCTGCGTGGCCCCAACGCGGCAATTCTCGACGACATCCGGTCGTCGAAGGATCTGTCCGACGCGACGGCTGCCAAGCTGAAGGGTGTCGTCGAGACGGTCCAGAAGCAATTCGTCTAAGCCGGCGAGGGGCTGGAGCCCGGCCCCTCGCTTTCAAATTCGCCAAGCTCTCGACCAGGGGTCTGCCCCCGGCGCCGCCCAGGATCGGAACGTCCGATGGCCTCACTCAAGGACATGCGCAACCGGATCGCCTCGGTCAAGGCGACGCGGAAGATCACGAAGGCCATGCAGATGGTCGCCGCGGCCAAGCTGCGTCGCGCCCAGGATGCCGCGACGGCCGCACGTCCCTATGCCGAGCGGATGGATACGGTGCTGGCCAATCTGGCGCGCCGGGCCAACAGGGAGGGTGCGTCACCGCTTCTCGTCGGCACCGGCAAGGACGACGTCCACCTGCTCGTCGTCATGACGGCCGAGCGCGGTCTGTGTGGCGGCTTCAACGCCAACATCGCGCGCCTCGCGAGGTCGGACGCCCTGCGCCTGCTGCGTGAGGGCAAGACGGTCAAGATCCTGTGCGTCGGGCGCAAGGGCGCCGACAACCTGCGCCGCGACCTCGGCAAGAACATCACCGACCGGGTCGACCTCCGCTCGGTCAAGCAGCTCGGGTTCGTCAACGCCGAGGCCATCGGCGAGAAAATTCTAGCCATGTTCGAGAACGGTGAGTTCGACGTGGCGACGATCTACTTCTCCGAGTTCAAGAACGTGATCACGCAGAAGCCGACTGCGTTGCGGCTGATCCCGGCCAAGGTTCCCGAGGCGAGAGCGGCGGGCGGCAGGGCCGAGTCCGCCGTCGAGTACGAGCCGTCCGAGGAGGAGATCCTCGGCTACCTGTTGAAGCGCAACATCTCGACGCAGATCTTTAGGGGCTTGCTGGAGAACGCTGCGTCCGAGCAGGGTGCGCGCATGACGGCCATGGACAATGCCACACGCAATGCCGGCGACATGATCAACAAGCTGACGATCAAGTACAATCGCCAGCGGCAGGCCAACATCACCAAGGAGTTGATCGAGATCATCTCGGGTGCCGAGGCACTCTAGCATCGACCTCATCAGGGATGACCGATCCATTAACGCAGGGAGACTAGGATCGTTCTGGCCAACGCAGCCGGTTAGGGCACGGCGCAACTGGACAGGACGACGAACGTGGCAAAAAAGATCGTAGTGATTGGATCCCTGGTCGTAGGTGGATTGCTGTCGGGATGCCTCGCAGGGGAGTCCCCGCCGACCCAGACGGAGATGGTGGAGGCTTTGCAGGCCTACGTCGCGGACGCGGAGGGTTTCACCGATTCGAAGGGGCGTTACAGAGGCCCTAAGGTGGGCAAGGTCGACAACCTGAAGTGCAATCTCGTCGACCCCAAGAGCTACGCCTACGAATGCTCCTATAAGGTGACGATCCGCCGACGCAACAAGGAAGAGGACACCGAGACCCGCACGTTCCGAAAGACCGAGGTCGAGATCGAGGAGCGGGGCAAGACGGTGAAGAAGAAGATGTGGCGGGTGACGACAAGCTAAGGCGTCGCCCGCTCGTGACGAACGAGCAGGAGCCCACGCGGGCACCGGATTGTGGGCAAGGAGGCGGTGATGGCATCGAACAAAGTCGGCAAGATCAGGCAGGTGATGGGCGCCGTCGTGGACGTCCAGTTCGACGGGCATCTGCCGGAGATCCTCAACGCGCTCGAGACGCAGAACCAGGGCCAGCGTCTGGTGCTCGAGGTCGCCCAGCACCTTGGCGAGAACACCGTCCGCACCATCGCGATGGACTCGTCCGAAGGCCTGACCCGCGGCCAGGACGTGACCGACACGGGCCAGCCCATCGCTGTGCCCGTAGGTGACGAGTGCCTGGGCCGGATCATGAATGTGATCGGCGAGCCGGTCGACGAGGCGGGCCCGGTGCGCACGAAGGCCACACGCGCCATCCATCAGCCCGCGCCGATGTTCGCCGAGCAGTCGACCGAGGCCGAGATTCTGGTCACCGGCATCAAGGTCGTCGACCTGCTCGCGCCTTATGCCAAGGGCGGCAAGATCGGCCTCTTCGGCGGTGCCGGCGTCGGCAAGACGGTGCTGATCATGGAGCTCATCAACAACGTCGCCAAGGCGCACGGTGGCTACTCGGTGTTCGCCGGCGTCGGCGAGCGCACGCGTGAGGGCAACGATCTCTATCACGAGATGATCGAGTCGAACGTCAACGTCGATCCGAAGAAGAACAACGGCTCGACCGCGGGCTCCAAGTGCGCCCTGGTCTACGGCCAGATGAACGAGCCGCCCGGCGCCCGCATGCGCGTCGCGCTGTCCGGTCTCACCGTCGCCGAGCATTTCCGTGACCAGGGCCAGGACGTGCTGTTCTTCGTCGACAACATCTTCCGCTTCACGCAGGCGGGCTCTGAGGTGTCGGCCCTCCTCGGTCGCATTCCGTCGGCGGTCGGCTATCAGCCAACGCTCGCCACCGACATGGGCGCCTTGCAGGAGCGCATCACGACGACGCAGAAGGGCTCGATCACGTCCGTCCAGGCCATCTACGTGCCGGCCGACGACCTGACCGACCCGGCGCCGGCCACGTCGTTCGCCCACTTGGATGCCACGACCGTGCTGTCGCGGTCGATTGCCGAGAAGGGCATCTATCCGGCCGTGGATCCGCTCGACTCCACCTCGCGCATCCTCGAGCCGCGCGTCGTCGGCGAGGAGCACTATGCGGTCGCCCGTCAGGTTCAGTCGATCCTGCAGAAGTACAAGTCGCTCCAGGACATCATCGCCATTCTGGGCATGGACGAGCTCTCGGAGGAGGACAAGATGACGGTGGCGCGCGCGCGCAAGATCGAGCGCTTCCTGTCGCAGCCGTTCCACGTCGCCGAGGTGTTCACGGGCTCGCCCGGCAAGCTCGTCTCGATCGAGGACACGATCAAAGGCTTCAAAGGTCTGTGCAACGGGGACTACGATCACCTCCCGGAGCAGGCATTCTACATGGTCGGGACCATCGAGGAAGCCATGCAGAAGGCCGAGAAGCTGGCCGAGGCGGCCTGATCCCATGGCGGAGAGCATCGCGAAAAAGGGCGACGCGTGCTGCTCGGCCCTCGACGCGGTGCTGACCGCGGACGAGTTCGAGCCGACCATCACAGTCGACGACGACGGCGTCCTCTGCCTCACGGTCGGGATCACCGACATCGAGGAGGAGGAGCCGACGCTCGTGCTCGAGCCGATGATCTTCTGCCCGTTTTGCGGCACCCGGCTGCAATCGGGCGAAACGACCGGGGGCTCCGGCATCGATGCGGACGGCGCCTGAGAGGCGATGACGACCGGAAACGGGGGCTGCCCGGTTCGGGATGCCCACATCAGACGTGCGGCAAGAGCGATACGTAAAGCCGAGAGCGAGACATGGCAGGCACCTTCAAGTTCGAATTGGTCTCCCCTGAGAGGGTGCTGCTCTCGGGCGACGCGAGCGAGGCCATCGTTCCGGGTATGGACGGCCAATTCACCGTCCTGGCAGGTCATGCGCCGGTCATCTCGACGCTGCGGCCAGGCACGCTGGTGGTCAAGATGGGGACATCCGAGCGCCGCGTTTTCGTTCGGGGCGGCATCGCCGAGGTCGAGCCGGAAAGCCTCACCATCCTCGCCCAGCACCTGATCGACCTCGAGGGTGAGGATCGGGCGAGCGAGGTCGCGAGCGCGCTACGAACGGCCGAGGATCTCGTAGCCTCCTCCAAGGACGACCTCGAGCGGATGACGGCGGCGGACGCCGTGGACCAGCTCAGGGCCCTGTCCAGCCGCTGAGGCGGAAGGCCCTGGCAACGAACGAGGATCCCGACCGGGCCACATCCGGAGCTATTCCGGGCCAATTTTTGGATTGCTGCACGTCCCGAGGACAGTCGCGGCCCGCCACGTCCACATTCCGCGGCAATGCCGGACGGGCGCGGAACCGACCAAGGCAGTCACAAGTCGGAGAGATTGCAGGGGAGTTCAGCCCGACGCAATCGAGCGCAGCACGGCATCGTGCAAGGTGGAGCTGGCGCTGGCGACGATGCGGCCACCACCTTCTGGTCGCCCACCATCCCAGGTCGTCACGGATCCGCCCGCCGCCTCGATGATCGGCACCAGCGCGACGATGTCGTAGGCCTTCAGTCCCGCCTCGGCGATGATATCGACATGACCCGCCGCCAGCAGGCAATAAGCATAGCAGTCGCCACCGAATCGCGTCATCCGCGCCGCGGCCTTCAGCCGCTCGAAGGCCTTGCGCTCGTGTCCCGCCGAGAACAGGTCGGGACTGGTCGTCATCAGTCTGGCTTCCTCGATGCGGGTGCACCCGGAGCTCTTGATGCGCTTGATCCGTCCATCGCTGCCACGCCAGTGAGTTGCATCTCCAGCCGACCACACTCTTTCTCGCGTGTAGGGCTGATCCATCATGCCGGCGACGGCGCGGCCGCCCTCCGTCACGCCGATCAGGGTTCCCCACAGCGGCATGCCCGTTATGAACGCCCGCGTCCCATCGATCGGATCGATGACCCACGTGTAGGGGCCTTCACCGCTCAGGCCCATCTCCTCGCCGAGGATGGCATGGTCCGGATGCAGCTTGGCAATATGCCGTCGGATGATGCGCTCGGCTGCCCTGTCGGCCTTCGTGACGGGGTCGTAGCCGTTGCCCTCGGCCTTGTTGTCGACGGTCATCGGCTTGCGGAAGTGCCTGAGCACGACGGGGCCGGAGGCATCGGCCAGAAGATGTGCCGTCTCGATCAAGCGCCGCGCAGTCAGTCGTCCCGTCGTCGACATTGAACTGTATCTCCAGTGACTTACACGCCTGACGGCACTGCAGGGGGCACACACCCGCCGCACGAATCCCGGTCAGCCGGTTGCGGGGCACCACGATCGTCGCGCCGAAGCAGATATCACGTCTCGGGCCCGGCGTGCACCGCTGTCGCTCGTTCATCAGAGGACCGATACGACGGATCAGAAGCGAAGTGCAATACTGCTATGCAGCAATGATATGAACGCTGATTCATATGACTTTTTTCTCAGTCGAGCACGCTCTGCCTGCCTGACAGGCAACGGCTAGCGTGCGCCGCACAATTTTTACCCTTGAAGAGGGATAGGGGCAGATCTACATACGGGGTGTGGCCCCGTCGAGCAGCGCTTGGTGGTTCCACAGCCCTCCTTTGGGCGTTTCCTCCCTAGACTTGGGCCGTTCGAAAGAACGGCCCCTTTTCTTTTGTGACGCTGCAGGCGCTGCCGCTATCAGGCTCGGAACGGGCCTTACTCCGCAGCCGCCTGTCCCCCGAGGAGGCCCGGCACCTCCGTCATGAGGCGCCCCAGCACGCGCGTCAGCGTGGCCTTGAGCCGATCGTATCCTGCACTCCGCTCGAACGACGCCTCGTGCAGGTACAGGGCCCGATTGATCTCGAGCTGAAGCGCGTGATAGCCCCGCCCCGGCCGGCCATAATTCTCGGTTATGAAGCCGCCCGCATAGGGCCGGTTGACGTGCACCTCGTGGCCCATTTGGACGAGGCCCTCGCGCAGCCGCCGCGTCAGCTTGATGTCGCAGGAGGCACCGAACCGGTCGCCCAGGACGAAGTCGGGACGTGCCGACGCCGGCTGACCGACGGGCGCGGACGGCATCGAATGACAATCGATCAGGATGGCTATGCCAAAGCGCCGCCGCGTCTCCTCGAGGAGCGTTGCGAGCGCGGCATGGAAAGGCTTGTAGAGCCTGTCGATGCGCTCGAGCGCGACGGCCACGGGCAGCCGGGCGCGATAGATCTCCTCGGCGTCCGCGACGATGCGGGCGATCGTGCCCAGGCCACCGATGACGCGAACGGACTGGGTGTTGGCGAATGGCGGCAGCGGGCCGTCGAACAGGTCCGGATCGAGCTCGTAAGGCTCACGGTTCACATCGATATAGGCCCGCGGAAAACGGGCGGCGATCAGTGGCGCACCGAGACTTACGACGCCGGCCAGCAGCTCGTCGACGAAGCAGTCCTCCGACTTCCTCAGCGCATGCGCATCGAGCCGTGACTGCCGGAGAAATTCGCTGGTGTAGACCCGTCCCGAGTGCGGGGAGCAGAAAACAAACGGTCCCGCTCGCGCCGCCGGCATCAGGACCGTGAACGGCGGTGTCAGCTCGGCCGCGATGGCTCGCCTCTCGCGCTCGGGCATTGGGCCGATCCCGCTTGACTCGCTCGGATGCCGACGGGCCCGGCCGTCGAGCGAGCCCGGCCGAAGCTGCAATGTGCCAATCGGCAGCTCCGATGTCCATGCCGCTCGTGCCCGCAGTCATGCCCGCTTGCCGCGGCCAGGGCGCACCACTAGGCTCCGGCACCAATCGAGACCAATCGCCAATCGCACCAGGAGCCACGCATGGCCGAGCTCAAGACTGAGGACGAGCACGCCCGGGAGATTTCCACCGGCTGGCAGAACCAGCTTTACGAGGCGCTACGCCGGCACGGCGTGACGCAGTTCTCCTACGTGCCCGACGCCGGACATCGCGTGTGCATCGACCGCTCGATCGCCGACAACGATGTTCACTCCGTCGCCTTGACCACGGAGGAAGAGGGCGTGGCACTGGCCTGTGGCGCTCACCTCGGCGGCGCCAGGTCGGTCCTGCTGATGCAGTCGTCGGGCCTCGGCAACTGCGTGAACTTCATGTCGATGGTGAAGAACGGCAGGTTCCCCTTCCTGACCATCCTCTCCATGCGCGGCGACTTCGGCGAGGGCAACCCCTGGCAGATGGGCATGGGTCAGGCGGCCCGTAAGATCTGTGAATCCCTCGACTTCATCGTCCTGGAAGTGACCAAGCCCGAGGAGGTCGTTCCGACCATCGACGCCGCCGCCAACATGGTCTGGAAGTCCGGCCAGGCCGTCGCCGTCCTGCTGAGCCAACGTCTCATCGGCGCCAAAGCATTCTAGAGACGCCTTTGGATGCCCGCACGGCATCCAGTGTGAGGACCTCATCTGCGCGGAAACCGCGCCCAATACGTCCGGAGCAATCGATGTCCAAAGCCCCAGAGCGCTCGGCAGGCCCGCGCTACACCCTCGACCGCATCACCGCCGTTCCGGCTCTCGTCGGCAACGCCGACGACTTCCTCATCGTCGCCGGGCTCGCCGGCACGGCCAAGGACATGGCCGCGATGTCCCGTGACGGCGCCAACTACTACGGCCTCGCCGGCGCCATGGGCGCGGCGGTGTCCATGGGCCTCGGCCTGGCGCTCGCGCGTCCCGACAAGAAGGTGCTGGTCGCCACGGGCGACGGCGAGCTGCTGATGAATATTGGCTCCCTCGCTACCGTGAGCGTGCTCAACCCGCCGAACCTCCGGATCCTCTGCGTCGACAACGGGCATTACGGCGAGACCGGCTACCAGAAGAGCCACACCTGCCTCGGCGTCGACCTGGAGCAGATGGCCATCGGCGCCGGCATCAAGGCCACGTGCTCGGTCGAGAGCGAGGCGGACATCGCCAAGGGCGCGAAGATGCTTCGCGAATCGAACGGCTCGTGCTTCGTCCTCCTCCGCGTGAAGCCGACCGACGGTCCGAAGTTCAAGCGTAGCCTCGATCCCGCGGCCAAGCGCGTGCAGTTCCGCCTGGGAACGCTCGGCCAGGTGTGAAGCCGGACAGGCGACGGCATCGCCACCGATCGGGCCAACGAGCTTTGGCCCGATCGCAACCGCTCAGTTCGCCGTCATGCCACCATCGATGACGAGCTCGCTGCCCGTGACCCACGAGGCCTCGTCGGAGGCCAGATAGAGACAGCCTGCCGCGATGTCGGCCGGTGTGCCGAAGCGGCCGAGTGGCGTCACCTCCAGCCGCTTCCTCGCGACCTCCGGGTTGGAATGGCCGGGTTTCGTCATGGGTGTATCGACGAAGCCAGGATGCACAGAGTTCACGCGGATCCTGTCCGGCGCGTACTGGATGGCCGCCGCCTTTGAGAAAATGCGCACCGCACCCTTGGACGCGTGATAGGCGGCATTGGCGTGCGAGCCGACGATGCCGCAGATCGACGAGATGTTGATGATCGAGCCGCCGCCCGCACGCTGCATGGCCGGAATCGCGGCCTTGGTGCCGAGAAACACGCCCGTCGCGTTGATCTCCATGACCTCGTTCCATTGCGCGAGGCTCTGCTCGGCGAGGCGGGGCCCGGCCGTTATGCTGGTCTGGATGTTCATGCGAGGATCGCGGCCCGAGATGCCGGCGATATTGCACAGGATGTGAAGCGCGCCGAAGCGCACCTCGGCCGCGGCGACGACCTCGGCCCAGCGCGCCTCGCTGCGCACGTCCTGAGCCGCGAAGGCTGCGCTCCCTCCCGCGGCTGCGATCTCCTTCACAACCGCCTCGCCGAGCGCGCTATTCGCATCCGTCAACAACACGCTCGCACCGTGCGCTGCGAACATGCGCGCCGTCTCGGCACCAATGCCGGAGGCGCCACCCGTTACGATGGCCGTCTTGCCGATCAGTCTCTTGCCGGGCTGCATTGCGTCGTCTCCCTGTGCGACCTGCTCCACTGCCGATGCGTGTGATCGCTCCCACTCGCAGGTCAAGCTGACCACAGGCATCCACACGAGGGTAGTCATCTCATCGCGAGCAATGCTCCACTCCGGTCGGCGCAACACCACAAGGCACCATGGCATCATGTCGAGCACCAGCCGCGACCAGCAGGCATCGAGCGCGGAGGTCGCCGCGAAGCACCCGCTTCGGGCCATCACTGCCATGATCCTGGCGACGGTGGCGTTCACGCTGGGCGACGCCGCGATGAAGCTCGTCGCCGGCTCCGTGCCGACCGGCCAGGCCGTCTTCCTGCGCTGTGCCGGCTCTGCAATGATGGTCAGTCTGGCCGCCTGGCATCTCGGTGTGATCACGAGCGCCCGCCGTGTGCTGGTGCCGCTGATGGCTTGGCGAAGCGCGGGCGACGCCGGCAGTGCGCTCTTCTTCCAGGCCGCCGTGGCGCGCATGCCGTTCGCCGATATCGTGGGCATCCTGCAGCTGACCCCCCTGTCGCTGACCGCGGCATCGGCAATCTTCCTCGGCGCTCACGTCGGATGGCGGCGCTGGTGCGCCGTAGCCGCCGGCCTCATCGGCGCGCTGCTGGTGATCAAGCCCGGCACCAGCGCCTTCAACGTCTGGGCGATATTCGCGGTCGGCACCGTGCTGTGCGGCACGCTGAGGGATATCACGACACGCCGTCTGGACGGCACCATCTCGCCGCTCGTCATCATGATGCTGTCGCAGGCTGTCGTCGCGCTGGTGGCACTGGGACTGGCGACCTTCGAGACTTGGGCCTGGCCCACCCTCGCCGAGGCCCTCCTGATCGTCTTCTCGGCGGCGCTGACGCTCGCCGGGCACCTTTGGGTGATCGCCTCGATCCGCGGTGGTGACATCGCGACGGTGGCACCGTTCCGCTATGCCGGCATCCTGTGGGCGATCCTGATCGGTGTCCTGGTATGGGGCGAGTTGCCCGACGCGACGTCGGCAGCCGGCATCGCCATCCTCATCGCTGCCGGGATTTACACGTTTCAGCGCGAGCGCCGAGCACGGCTGCGCGAGACGATGCCAGAGCGTTGACTTTTTTGATTGCGCGCCTGTTTCCGCGCTGCCTACCATTTCGCGAAAAGCTGACGATGTGAGGGCTGCTTTATGGAAACGCTCGACGTCAGGGGGACCCCTGTCGAGGTGCATATTGTGGGCTCCGGCCCGCCCCTGCTCTACCTGCATGCGGAGCAGTTCTTCGATCGAGCCAAGCCCAATCTCGAGGCCCTCGCGAGGACATGGCGCGTGATTGCCCCGCGCCACCCCGGGTTCGGTGAAGCCGCTATGCCGGCCGATTTCCGCTCGGTCGACGACATCGCCTACCTCTATCACGATCTGCTCGATCAGCTCGGCCTCGACAACGTCACCCTGGTCGGCGCCTCCTTCGGCGGCTGGATCGCGCTCGAGATGTGCGTGCGCAACTGCGCACGCCTTTCGCGACTGGCGCTGATCTCGTCGCTCGGCGTGAAATTCTCGGGGCGCGAGGAGCGTGATTTTGCGGACATCTTCTATCTCAACGATACAGCCGCTTTCTCTGCCCTGTTCGCCGATCCCGGCCGCTTCGCTCCGAGCTACGAGACGATGTCGATGTCCGAGGTTCAGGCAATCGCCCGAGAGCGTCAGGCCCTCGCCTACTACGGCTGGAAGCCCTACCTGCACAATCCGATCCTCAAGCGCTGGCTGCACCGGGTGAGCCTGCCGACGCTGGTCCTGTGGGGCGAGGCCGATGGTTTCGCGAAGCCGGAGTACGGGCACAAGCTGGCTTCCGCCATTCCGGCGGCCGAGCTGAAGCTCATCCCCCGTGCCGGTCACTATCCTCAGATCGAGCAGTCGGAGGCCGTCGTCCGCGCCCTCGACGCCTTCGCACGCAAATGAGCGCGCGCCCAACCGGCGCTGAGCAGGAAAAGCAATTATGGCAATGAAAGTCTGGCATTTCAGCGAGCTCGCCTACCACCCCGCATGGGAGGAGCTCGGTCCGCAGCTGCGCAACGTGATCCCGAGCCGGTTGTGCGACCCGAAGGTGGCGGCCGATCTCTATCACCGATACCTCGACGAGTGGGCGCTGTGCGATGATCTCGGCATCAACATCATGACCAACGAGCACCACGCCACGGCGACGTGCATCGACTCGGTCGTGACGGTGCCGATGGCAATTCTCGCCCGCGAGACGAAGAAGGTGCGCCTCCTCTGCCTCGGCATGCCGATCGGCAACCGCATGGATGCCGTGCGGGTCGCCGAGGAGTTCTCGATGATCGACGTCATCTCGCGCGGGCGTCTCGAGATGGGCTTCGTCAAGGGTGCGCCCTTCGAGGTGACGCCTGCCAACAGCAATCCGGCCGACCTGATGCCGCGGTTCTGGGAGGCGCACGATCTCATCCTCAAGGCGATGACGACGCACGACGGCCCGTTCAATTGGGAAGGCCGCTATTTCAATTATCGTCAGGTCAACGTGTGGCCGCGTCCCTACCAGCAACCACACCCGCCGATCTGGCTCACCGTCAACAGCCCCGAGTCCGCATTCGTCGGCGGCCAGCGCGGCTACGTCATCGGTGTGCTCAACAGCGGCTACGATCGCACGCCCGGCATCTATGAGGCCTACAGGAAGGGCGCCGCCGAGAAGGGCCGCAAGGTCGGGCTCGACCGGCTCGCCTACATGGCCAGGGTCGGCGTCGGCCGCACCAAGGAGGAAGGCTACAAGCGGGCCGACCAGATCCTCGACTACAGCCGCACATCGCGGCGCGTCGGCGCTCAGTTCGCGTTCCCGCCGGGCTACCAGTCAGTCAGCGCCACCGCCCAGGCGCTCAAATCACCCGGCTACGGCACTGGCGTCGCCATGCGCAACATGTCGCTGCGCAATGGCAAGCAGGTCGACGTTTTCACAGCGTCGGTGGACGAGTTCATCGATGCCGGCATCTGCTTTGCCGGAACACCGGACATGGTGTTCGACCAGATGAAGGCCTTCTACGACCACGTCGGCGGGTTCGGGCATCTGCTTATGATGGGCCAGGGCGGTCACATCACGCACGAGGACACGGTCGACAACCTGACCATGTTCAGCAGGGAGGTCCTGCCACGGCTCGCCGAGCTCGGCTGAACCACGTTCGCTCGATCATTTGACGACCGGCACGAGCGCCGGCCGCGGCCGAACCTGCAATGTCGTACGCCTCGATGAGCCGTATCCGTGACACGCATTTTCCACTCGCAGTCGCTGCTCTTGCACTCGGCCTCGCAGCAACACCCGCGATGGCACAGAAGAAGGGCGGCACCAACCACGCGGCACCACCGTTCGACAATCCGGATCTGATCAAGGCGATCATGCTCGGTATCGACCGCAAGGGTTTCAACGACATCCTCTATCAGGGCGAGGCCGCCATCGGCGGTGCCATGCTGCCGTCTCCCGAGGGCGTCTGGGGCATGCCGCCGGAGATGCTCGCCGACGTGCCAGGCTACTCCGGCGACGTCACCGCGAACCGGGAGGCTGCCCGCGCGATCATGAGAAAGCTCGGCTACGGTCCGGACAAGCCGCTTAAGGTCAAGGTGACGGTACGGAATGCGACGCTGTTCCGCGATCCTGCCGTGGTGATGATCGGCCAGTTGCGCGCCATCTACTTCGATGCCGAGATGGAGCTCGTCGAAACACCCGCCTACGCGCCGAAAATGACCCGCAAGGACTTCACCCTCAGTGCCGGCATGGTCGGCAGCGGCCTCGACGACCCCGACCAGCAATTCTACGAGAACTACGTCTGCGGCTCGCAGCGCAATCTCAGCCAGTACTGCAACCCCGAGCTGGACAAGCTGGTCGATCAGCAGTCGCGCGAGATCGATCCCGAGAAGCGCATGAGACTGGTCTGGGAGATAGACCGCCAGCTGCAACTCGCCGGCGTGCGGCCCATGATGTCCCACTACCGCGCGGCAACCTGCTGGCACCCCCGGGTCAAGGGGCTGACCGTCATGCAGAACAGCCTCTACAACGGCTGGCGCTTCGAGGACATCTGGCTGGCGCGGTAGCCGCGCCAGGCGGCCGGCGACACCGAGCCCGGTCCGCGCAGTAGACCCGATCGCAGACCGCAGCGAGGCGCCTTTGCAAGCACGGCTCGGGGTGCCAGACTGCCGGCCGATCAGCGGCCTGCTGCAGGCCGCTGCCGAGCCATCAGAAAGCTGCTCCGGAGCGACCGCCATGCCCGCCCTGTCCGACGGCCTTGCCGTGTTCGTCAAGCGCGATTGTCCGACCTGCGTCATGGTCGAGCCCGTGCTCGCCGCCCTGGCCAAGTCCGGAACGCGCGTGACGATCGTGACGCAGGACGACCCCTCGTTCCCGGCCGGCGCCGGGCCCGTCATCGACGACCGCGAGCTCAAGACCTCCTGGGACCACAAGATCGAGACCGTCCCGACACTGCTGAAGCTCGAGGGCGGCCGCGAGATGGCGCGGGCCATCGGCTGGGACAGGGGTGAATGGCAAGCGCTCTCCGGAGTGCCGGGGCTGGGCGATGGCCTCCCCGTGCAGCGGCCAGGATGCGGCTCGCTCACCACCGACCCGAACATCGCCGACGAGCTGGCGCTCAAGTACGGCAACTTCTCGTTCAAATCCCGCAAGATCGAGGTCGGTGCGTGGGAGGACGAGCACGAGGCAGCATTCGACCGTGACTGGTCCGACGGCTTGCCGGTCGTGCCGCCGACGCCGGTACGCGTGTGGCGCATGCTGCAGGGCACCAAGCGCGATCCGCACGAGGTGCTGGGGCAGATGCCACCCGACTATGAGGCGGTCACAATCGAGAAGGTGGCGATAAATGCCGTCATGGCGGGCTGCCGGCCGGAGTACATGCCGGTTCTGCTGGCTGCGGTCGAGGCGGTGCTCGACGACGCCTTTTGCCTGCACGGCGTCATCGCCACGACGATGTACATCGGCCCAATCGTCATCGTGAACGGTCCGGTGCGCAAGGCGATCGGCATGAACTCAGGCATCAACGTCCTGGGTCAAGGCAACCGGGCGAACGCCACCATCGGCCGCGCGCTGCAGCTGGCCATCCGTAACATCGGCGGCGGCAAGCCGGGCGGCGTCGATCGAGCCACGCTCGGCAATCCGGGCAAGCTGACCTTTTGCTTCGCCGAGAACGAGGAGGTGTCGAGCTGGGAGCCGCTCGCGGTGGAGCGCGGAATCGCGCCGGGGAGGTCTGCGGTCACCCTCTTCGCCGGATACGGCGTCCAGGGCATCATCGATCAGCAGGCGCGCACGCCCGAAGCCCTGGCGGCGAGCTTTGCCGCAGGCCTCAAAGCCGTCTACCATCCCAAGAGCTTCCCGGGTCCAGACGCCTTCCTGGTCATGGCACCCGATCACCACCGTGTGTTCCGCGAGGGCGGCTGGGACAAAGCGCGGTTCAAGGCCGAGATCGACCGGCTGACCACGGTCGACGCCGACAGCATCCTGGCAGGGCTCGACGGCATGCTGCCAGGCGTCTCGCCGAAGCTCAAAGGCACGCGCGTGCAGAAGCTCCGCCCCGGCGGCTTCAACGTGGTCGTCGCTGGCGGCATGGCCGGCTTGTTCTCAGGCATCCTTCCGGGCTGGAGCCCAGGCCTCAACGACGTCAACTCCCAGGTGGTCACGAAGGAGGTCGGGGTGTAGCTTACCCGCACACTGAACCTCGGGTGTCGGCTCATGCACCACGTGGATGTCGTGATGCCGTCTGTGCAGGCTGCCTCTGCTGTAACTTGGCGCACGGCGTAGGGACTTTCGGGCCTTGCAGAGGCATGGCATTTCCTGCGATGAACGGACAAGGTCCCGCCGGGGGCCCTAACAACCTGCCTGTGGGAGGGTGAGCTATGCGTGAGTTTCTCGCAGCGACAGTCGTCGCGGCCGGTTTGGTGTGCGCCAGCAGCGCACATGCCCAGAACATCGAGTCCAAGACGTTCAATGTCGTCGGCACCTGGAACTTCCTGACCAACTGGCAGAAGCTCGAGAAGCCGTTCTGGACCGAGGATCTACCCAAAGCCTCGGGCGACAAGCTCAAGAGCAACATCAAAGCCGTCAATGAGCTGAATCTGAAGGGCACGGAGCTGCTCCGCCTGCTGAAGCAAGGCGTGTTCGACTTCACCTTCGCCCTGCCCATCTATGTCGAGGACGGCGGTGCTATCGTCGAGGCGCTCGACATCGCGGGCGTGGCCCGCGACTACAAGATGGCGAAGGATATCTCGGAGCTTTGGATGCCCGAGATGCAGAAGGTCATGAAGGAGAAGCACAACGCCATCATCCTCGGAACGCACACGTGGCCGGAGCAGAATTTCTACTGCAAGGGCGACGTGAAGAGCGTCGAGGACTTCAAAGGCAAGAAGATCCGCGTCCAAGGCACATCGCAGTCCGACCTGGTGCAGGCCTTTGGTGCCACGGGCGTCACGATCGCCTTCGGAGAGGTAGTTCCAGCCCTCGAGAAGGGCGTCGTCGATTGCGGAATTACCGGCACGATGCCTGCCTACAAGGCGAAGTGGCCGGAGGTCACCAACTCGCTATTCCGCCTGCCTGTCGGCTTCACGGCCGGCATGCTCGTCGCCAATCTGACGATGTGGAACAAGTTGTCGCCGGACACGCGTGCGCTGATCGAGAAGGAGGTCAAGAGCCTCGAGGAGCGCTCATGGAAGTCGACTCAACTCGAGACCGAGGACGGCGTCTTCTGCACGACGGGCACCGGAGCCTGCCCCGCAGGTCCTCCCGGCAAGCTCAAGCTCAATCTTCCGTCGGAGGCCGATCTCAAGGCGCGGGACAAGGCGCTCAACGATATCGTGCTCAAGAGCTGGGCGAAGCGCTGCGGCGCCGAATGCGCTGCCAAGTGGACCGACCTGATCGGGAAGAAATACGGGCTCGTCGCGAAGGCGGAATGAACCCGATGGCATGACCGACTTGGGAAAGCCCGGTGAAACTCAGGTTGCCGGGCTTTCTCGTGGGGGGAGGGAAGCATGGAAAGTCTCTGGAACGGGCTCACTCGCGTATCACGAGGGGCAATAGTCGCAGGCTCAGCCCTGCTGTTCATCGCCGCGCTGGTCGTAACGGCCGAGGTTCTGATCCGGAAGGCGGTGCCCGACTTCGTGCTGCTGGTCAGCGGCGGCGGTGGCGAAGCGTTCAGAGTCTGGATCCGCGACAACCTGACCTTCTCGGGCTCGGACGAGATCTCGGGCTACCTCTTCGCCGTGGGCACCAGCTGGTCGCTGGCCTATGCGACTGTCACCCGTGGCCACGTCCGGATCGATGCCGTCTATGGAAGCCTGTCGCCGGCCGTCCGCGGGTGGCTCGATCTCGCGGCTCTGCTCTGCCTCGCCCTGTTCGTGGGCGCGCTGGTCGAGCGGGCATGGGACGTCTCGATGACCAATTTTATCGAGTACAACCGGTCCAATACCAATCTCCGCGTTCCCCTCGCCTGGGCGCAGCTGCCCTGGATGGCAGGCATTGTCCTGTTTTTCCTGACGATCGCCGTTGCAATCATCAGGACGTTCCAGCTCCTCCTCAGAGGCGACTACGCCGGCGTCAACGCGTTGGCAGGGGCCTCGTCCCAGGACGAGGAGATCGAAAGTGAGCTGAAAGGCCTCGGCATCGAGGCACCGCATGGGGGGAAGAAGTAGGCCATGCTGATCACCGCCCTTGCCTGCCTCGTCGTCCTGCTCGCCATCAGCGTCCCCGTGGCCGCCGTCATGGGCGTGCTCGGCATGGCGCTCAACAACTTCTACTCGTTCATGCCGTTGCACCGCGCCATGGGCGAGATCATCTGGAACTCGTCGAGCGAGTACATCCTTTTCGCCATCCCGCTGTTCGTGATGCTGGGCGAGATCCTGCTCAGGGCCGGCATCGCCGAGCGGGCCTACAACGCCATCGCGCAATGGTTGTCATGGCTCCCTGGTGGGCTGATGCACGCCAACATCGGCACGTGCGCCATGTTTGCGGCCACGTCCGGCTCATCCGTGGCCACCGCTGCGACGGTCGGCACCGTGGCAATCCCGGAGATCAGGAAGCGCGGCTACAACGAGTCGTTGTTTCTCGGCACTATCGCGGCCGGAGGCACGCTCGGCATCCTGATACCGCCTTCGATCAACTTCATCCTCTACGGCCTGCTGACCAACAACAGCGTGCCGCGGCTCTACCTGGCGGGATTCATCCCGGGATTCCTCCTCGCCGGTTTGTTCATGGTGATCGTTCTGGTCGCCTGCATCACGGACAGAACCAAGGGCGGCGCCCCGATAGAGACGAGTTGGGGCCAACGCCTGGCCGGCCTCATCGATCTCATTCCACCACTCATGATCTTCCTTGTCGTGATCGGAACGATCTACGCTGGCTGGGCCACGCCGACGGAGGCCGCGTCCCTCGGCGTCGTCGCCTCCCTGCTGCTCGCCCTGTGGGAGCGAAAGGTGTCGTGGAGCATGCTCAAGGCGGTGGGCGAGGGCACGATGCGCACCACCGCCATCATCATGCTCATCATCCTGGCGGCGCAGTTCCTCAACTTCGTTCTGGCCGCACTCGGGGCGACGGACGGCATCGGCCAGGCGATCGAGGCTCTCGGCCTCGGCAAGTACGGGACGATGCTGCTGATCATCGTCTTCTACCTGATCCTCGGCTGCTTCATGGAGACCATCTCCATGATGATCCTGACGACGCCCTTCATCTATCCGATCATCATCAAGCTCGGCTGGGACCCGATCTGGTGGGGCATCGTGCTGACCATCCTGATCGAGGCCGCCTTGATCACGCCTCCGGTCGGCCTCAACCTCTACGTCGTGCAGGGAATGCGCGAGCGCGGGCCGGTGTCGGACGTCATCAAAGGGGCTCTGCCGTTCGTCGGCGCAATGCTGGTGCTCATCTTCCTGTTGATGGCGTTCCCTGGCGTGGCGCTCTGGCTCCCCGACTACGTGATGGGCAAAGGATAGCGCCGCCGTCGACGACGGGAGCAAGGCTGACGCGCGCAAGAAAGCCCCGGACGATGCCGCCGGGGCTTTCGATTCGGCAGTTCCTGGTAGCGGCCGCTCAGAGATCGCCGAGCTTTCCCGCCTTGTCGGCCAGCAGGTCATAGAACGTCACGCGATGCTTGGTCGGGTCGCCCTTCATCTGCGCACAGACCGCCGCCACCCGCTTGTCGAGCGCCGCATCGTCCTCGGTCATTTTCAGCTTGCGCTTGAGGAAGCTTTCGCGAACCCGCTCCAGCTCGTCCTTGGACGAGCACGACACCATCGAGGCATCCTTGCTCTTCAGGGCGATGCCCAGGAACCTGACGATGCCGTCCACCGCCTTCTGCTGAACGTCCGGGGCGTACTTCTTGATATCGGTCGCATAGTCCTCGGCCATGTTCCCCTCCGTCTGGTCCGGCGACCACGCAACCACGCACGGCCCCGGATCGTCGATCAGCACTGTCGTCGCCGGCCGCTCCGAAGCTTGCAGCTCGCACGTCGGCCAACCCTAGTCCGGAACGCGGCGAGTGGGAAGCATACGCCTTTTCCTGCCTCCCAGCCATGTCACGTTGCTCCCGAGAGCTTCGGCAGCTAACGTCGCGCCGAGACTATGGTCTTGGAGGGCCCCGCCATGCTGATGTCCGCCGCCGACTACCGCGAGAGCCTCCGAGCCTTGGCGCCGCGGGTATTCGTCAAGGGGCAGCGTGTCGAGAGCGTCGCCGACGAGCCTCTCCTGGCACCGGGCATCGCGGCGACGGGCATCGCTTACGACTTCGCACTGAGGGACGAGCACAAGCCGCTGATGACGGCCCGTCAGGGAACCTCGGGCAAGACCGTCAACCGCATGCTCCACATCGACGAGACGTCGACCGACCTGCTCATGAAGCTCGAGGCCGTGCGGCTCGTCTGCCGCGAATCGGGCTGCGCCCAGCGGTATCTCTCGCACGACGCGCTCAACGCGCTGTTCCAGGCGACGAAGCGGCTCGACGCCAACCACGGCACCGACCGCCACGAGCGATTTCTCGCCTACCTGCACGAGAGCCAGAACAGCGACTGGTCGCACGGCATCGCCATGACCGACGCCAAGGGCGACCGCTCGAAGCGTCCCGGCATGCAGGCCAATCCCGACGTCTACGTGCACATCAAGGAGCGCCGGCCGGACGGGATCGTCATCCGCGGCACCAAGGCGATCGTGACGGGTGCGCCGTACATGCACGAGTTGCTGGTCCTGCCCTGCCGAACGATGACCAAGGCCGATGCCGACTTCGCGGTGGCCTGCGCAGTGCCGATCGATGCCCCCGGCGTCACCATCATCTCACGTCCCGCCGGGCGCATCGGCGATCCGTCCGCGCTCTACTCGGCCAGGTACGGCCAGTCGACAGCCGTTATCCAGCTCGACGACGTCCTCGTGCCCCACGACCGTGTGTTCATCGACGGGCAGTACGAGGAGGCGGGCTTCATGACGACAAGCTACGCCACGCATCACCGCCACTCCTGCATCGGTGCGCGGGCAGGCTTCGGCGACCTGCTGATCGGCGCTGGCGCACTGATGATCGAGGCGAACGGGCTCGACCCCGAGCGCCATGCACACGTGCGCGACGCCATGGTCGACCTGATCAAGATCGTCGAGGGCTTCTTTGCCTGCGGTGTGGCCGCGTCGGTCTACGCCATGAAGGATCCGGCCGGCTCGGTCATGCCGGACACGGTGTTCGCGAACGTCGGCAAGCTGCTGCTGGCCACCCAGATCTACGACATGCACCGCCTCGCCCACTACGTCTCGGGGGGCCTCGTCGTAGCGCTGCCCGGCCCCGACGAGGATCACAATCCGGAGTCAGCGGCGTCGCTGTCGGCCGTGCTCGCCGGCCGGCCCGACGTGCCTGCAGCCAAACGCATGGAGGTCGCGCGGCTGATGGAGGACCTCACCGCCTCCTACACGGGAAGCTGGATGAGCGTCATCTCGCTGCACGGTGGCGGCAGCCCGGAGGCCATGAAGCGCGAGATCTGGCGGAATTACCCCGTGGCGGAGAAGCGCGAGATGGTGGAGCAGCTCCTCGATCGCGGTGTGCTCGACGAGGGCAAGCGCGTGTCGAGGCAGCCGGGCCGGTGCTGCGCGACGGGCTGCGAGGTGCCGGAGGTGGCCAAGGCCGAGGTGCCGGCGATCGGGTCGGTGCGCGAGGCAAGCAAGGACGCGGCCGAGTAGGTCTGCAGGGAGCTTCGAGACTCCAGCGAAGTAGCGGCCTCACTCTCCGTCCGAGGTCATGGCCATGATGTGGCTGAACGTGCGGTCGGGCTTGAAGATGCAGCGAAGCTTCTTGATACCCTCGGCCCCTTTGTTGGCAGTCCCGTCGATCTCGAAGCCTGTTGCCACGCGCCGCACACTGCCGACGCTCACTCGGCGCGGCTGCACGCCGTACATCGGTGCCGCCTCACCCTTGCAGCGATCCCGCATCTGCCCGTCCGAGACGCCAGCGGAGCTTCCTCCGGTTTTTCCGGTCAACTCGATGCTCAGGCTGTAGCGGCAGCGCTCGTTTCGTCGTGCTGCGCTCCGCGTCAAATAGACCTGAAATCGATATGCGCCCTCGAGTGTCGCACTCCGGCCGAACTCGTTGCCCGCTGCAGTGCCGATGTGCACGGCTGGTCCACTCCCGGGCTCGAATACATTGAAGGAGCAGGCGCGATTGGTGGGGCTGAAGAGCGTCTGAAGTGTCTGACCGGCCATAGCCGATATGAGATACGTGCGGTCGCCGCGTCCCGAGATCGTGCCCTTCAAGGTGACCGAGCTGGCCCCGGCCGGAAACTGGACGGACTTGGCTGCCTGTTGGGCCCTGGCCTCGAGAGTTGCACCGATCAGTATCAGAGCCGCACCGATGGCCGGGAGCCGTGCCGAGGCGCCGAGGGTATTGAGGGATTGCACCATCTCACTGTGCATGCCCAGGCTTGCGGCCAAGCGGGTCACGCGATCGAATGCTCCACTCGCACGCATTATCCCTCCGACCCGCTTACGCGGCTGCCGCCATCTCGGCATGACAGTCTCGAGCCTCGACAGCCTCAAGTCTCGTGGTCGCTGGCGACGACGGCGAACTGCTTGTCCGTCGACCGCGTCGTTCGCGGTGCGGTCGCGTCCGTCACCATCAGCATCGTTCCGGGGTGAAAAGCCTCGGCAATCTCCCGGGCCCGCTTCATGTCGTAGAAGGAAATGCGGCGAAGCGAGCTGTCGCCTCGCCAGTTCACGATGTGACCTTCCTTCGGCGCCTTGCCGAGGCCGAAGGACAGCCAGAGCAACCCCGAGCCGTCGGCTGCTGGACCGACCAGCGAGTACAAGTGCGTGCCGAGCGGCTTTGCGGATTGGGCAATTTTCGCAGGATAGGTCGCGATCACGGCGCCGTCTTTGGTGACGTAGGCCATGCCATCTGCGCGGGAGACGACGATCGAGCAGAGCGGATACTGCACCGCCGTCTCCCAGCCGCCGGGCGAGCGCTTCTGCGCAAGCCGTTGCACCAATGCCCTGGTTTCGCTTTCTGCGACGGAGGACAGCATCAGCCCAGGATGCACCACGCTCTGCGGCTGCGTTCTCTCGTCCGCTATGATGACCGCCACTCCGAGGTGGGTGACCTCATAGAGCAGGGCCGAGAACTTCAACGGCAGCCGGATACAGCCATGCGAAGCGGGGTAGCCTGGCAGATTGCCCGCGTGCAGGGCGATGCCGCCCCATGTGAGCCGCTCCATGTTTGGCATCTGCGCCCCCTTGTAGATCGAGGACACGTGCTCGCGCTGCTTCTCGAGGATCGTGAAGACGCCGGTCGGCGTGCGATGGCCCGGCTTGCCGGTCGAGCAGGTCGACACGCCGATCTCGACGCCGCCGCGGTAGACGTGCACCATCTGCTCGGGAATCGACACGATGAGCACCACCGGGCCGCTCGTCGAGCGCTGCGGCTCCCAAACGAACTCACCCCGCTTGAGAGGATTGGCGGCGGTGAACCGCTCGCTCCTTGCGATGCCGGCGGCCGATGTGACTGCCGCAGCAGCGGCCAAGGAGGTGAATGCTCGCCGGCTGATCATCGGGCCGCCAAATCGATTTCTATCACTTCATTCGTATCGCGCCGGCCCTCCCTCGTCCACCAACGATCTTGCTACATCCTTCCGCATCGGGAGCCGTTCCCGTGCCGTCACTCGACATCGACCCTTGCTCGGATGCCGGCAACGATCGGCGCACAAACCCGAGCTGGCAGACACGGCGATGACCGCCTATCCTGGCGTCCATGACCCACCCGACCTATCCCACACCCCGCACGGCGACTTGGACCGCTCGCGACTTTCGCTTCCACACGGGCGAGACGATGCCCGAGGTGCGGCTCGCCTATACGACGGTCGGCGACCCGGCCGGCGAGCCGGTGCTCGTGCTGCACGGCACCACCGGCTCGGCCGCCAACATGCTCACGCCCGCCTTTGCCGGCGAGTTGTTCGGAGCGGGTCAACCACTCGATGCCACCCGCTATTTCATCGTGCTGCCGGACGCGCTCGGCGCAGGCAAGTCGTCGCGGCCCTCGGATGGACTGCGCACGCGCTTTCCCCGCTACACCTACGACGACATGGTCGAGGCCCAGCACCGGCTGGTGACCGAGGGGCTCAGCATCCGCCACCTGCGCCTCGTGCTCGGCAACTCCATGGGCGGCATGCACGCCTGGACCTGGGGGACGCGCTATCCGCCATTCATGGATGCCCTGGTGCCGATGGCGGCGCAGCCGACGGCCATGTCGAGCCGCAACTGGCTCATGCGGCGCATGATCATCGACGCCGTCAGAAACGACCCAGCCTGGGATGGCGGCAACTACACCACGCAGCCACCGGCCGCTCGGATAGCCTCGGTCTTCCACGGCATCGCGACCAACGGCGGCACCATCGCGTGGCAGCGGCTGGCACCGACCCGAGCCGCTGCCGAGGCGATCCTCGAGGAGCGCCTGGCGGAGCCATTCACCGCCGACGCCAACGATCTCCTTTACCTTTGGGAGGCCTCGCGAGACTACGATCCCGAGCCGCTGCTCGATCGAATCGAGGCGAAGGTGCTCGCCATCGTCTCGGCCGATGACGAGCGCAACCCTCACGAGACCGGCCTGATGCAGCGCGCGATGGTGCGTATCCGCGATGGGCGCCTCCACCTCATTCCCGCCAGCGAGGCGACGCGCGGCCACGCGACGACCGCCATGGCCAGGCTTTGGAAGGGTGAGCTCGCGCGGCTCCTTGCCGAGACGCCGCGGCGCAGCCACAGTTGACCGGACAAACTTCAGCGTGGCGGGCCCCATGACCATGGCGGATGCACTCGAGGATGCGGCGGCACTCATCTGGCGCCACTGGCAGCAGGGAACGGTGATCACGGCGCTGCCGGAGGCCGGCCGGCCAGCGACGCGGCGCGACGGCTACGCGATCCAGGCCGCCGTCCGCCGTCACTTCGGGCGCGACGACACGGGCTGGAAGATCGCTGCCACGTCAAAAGCCGGCCAGGTGCATATCGGCGTCGACGGCCCGATAGCCGGCCGCATGCCGGCCGAGCGGACGTATGCCTCGGGCGCGACGATCTCGCTCGCCGGCAATCGCATGCGCGTGGCCGAGCCGGAGTTCGCCTTCCGCGTCGGCAAGCGCATCGCACCGAGGACAGCTCGGTACACCGTCGAGGAGGCCGTCGGCGCAATGGATGCGCTGATCCCGTCCATCGAGGTGCCGGACTCGCGCTTCGCGGACTTTGCCGCGGCCGGCGGCGCGCAGCTCATCGCCGACTGCGCCTGCGCCCGCGACTTCGTGCTCGGCACCCCGGCCCCGGACGCCTGGCGCAGCATCGATCTCGCACGCCATGCCGTGCACGGCCGCATCATCGGCCGCCTCGAGCGCGACGGCATCGGCTCGAACGTGCTGGACGACCCGCGCCTCGCGCTCGCCTGGATCGTCAACGAGCTGTCCGCACTCGGCATCCCTCTCGAGCCAGGAGAGATCGTGACGACGGGAACCTGCATGTCTCCGCTCGCTATCGAGCCAGGAGACCATGTCATGGCGGACTTCGGCGCCCTCGGCCGCATCGAGGCGCGCTTCGCGTGAGGCTGCTCAACTCGCCGCTCGGATACGGCGTGCTGACCAGGCTGCTGCACTGGCTGATGGCTGGTCTCATGGTCTTCCAGTTTGCGGCCGCCAGCGTCATGACGCGGCTCGGACCGGAAGGGCTGGCTCTCGGGCTGCCGCAGTCGGCCTGGTACAACTGGCACAAATCTATCGGCCTGGTGGCATTGCTGGTCGCCGTCGCGCGGCTCGCCAACCGCCGACTGGGCGAGCTGCCGCCCTGGGCCGAGGCGCTGACCGAAGGCGAGCGCAGCTTCATCCATCGCGCCGAGCAGGTGCTCTACACGATGATGATCGCGATGCCGGTCTCGGGGTTCCTCTATGTGGTGGCGGGCGGGTATGGCGTGCATCTTTTCGGCGTCTGGCACCTGCCTGATCCCCTGGGCCGTCTTCCGTCGCTGGCGGCAATCGCCAAGTGGGTGCACATCCTGTCTGGCTGGCTGCTTCTGGGCACCATTGCTGCGCACGTCGGCCTCGTGCTGCGCCACCAGCTGTTGCTGAGGGATGGACTGCTGTGGCGGATGCTGTGGCAGCCAGAGAAGGAGTGACCGCCCAATTGGCGACGAGGGGAGCGGATGTCCACGGTCCAGAGCAGCTTGAAGGGCATTCTGCTGATGCTGACGGGGACGGCGTTCCTCGCCTGGAACGACGCCGTCGCCAAGCACCTCTCGGCAACGCTCCCCGTGGGTCAGATCGTCTGCCTGCGCCAGATTGCGGCGGTGACGCTCGTGCTGGCCGTCGGCCTCGCGACCGCAGGGCCGAACGCCTTTCGCATCGTCGATGTGCCGCTGCAGGCCATGCGCGGCCTCGCCTTCGTCGGCAGCACGCTGCTGATCGTGGCATCGCTGGCCGCGCTGCCGATCCCCATTGTGACGGCGATTGCCTTCGCCAGCCCCATGGGCGTCGCAGTGCTCTCGGTCCCGATCCTCGGCGAGCACGTCTCGCCCCGGCGGTGGCTGGCGGTCCTGCTCGGCTTTGCGGGCGTGCTCGTCATCATCCGGCCGGGTGGCGCAGGCTTCGAATGGACGCTGCTACTGCCGGCCGCCGCGGCCGTCGCCTCCGCCTTGCGCGACACGCTGACCCGCCGCCTGGCGCGAACCGACAGCTCGCTGTCGATCCTGCTCTGGTCGAGCATTCTGGTGATCCTGGCGAGCGGGGTCACGGTTTTCTGGGGATGGCGCCCGGTCGGCATGGCCGAGGCCACCTGGCTGACCCTCAACGGCTTTCTCAACGCGGCAGCCCACTTCCTGATCATCAGCGCCTACCGCCACGGTGACGCCGCCCTGCTCTCGCCGTTTCGCTACACGGGGCTGGTCTGGGCCGCGCTGCTCGGATGGATCGTCTGGCGGCATCTGCCGGACGGGTGGACGGTCGCCGGCTCGCTGATCATCATCGCCAGCAGCGTCTATGCTACGGAGCCGGCTAAGGCGCAGACAGGCCGTCCTGCCCCGCGCCCATCGGCGGGCCGCTGACGAAGACGGCGACGTTCGCCCTCTCGATCAACGACGCAGCCGGAGATCCCGCGCGATCTCGCGCGCCGCGTTGTGGCCGGGTACGCCTGTGACACCACCGCCCGGATGGGCGCCGGAGCCACACAGATAGAGGCCCGGCACCGGCAGCCGGTAATTGGCGAAGCCCATGACGGGTCGAGTCGAGAAAAGCTGATCGAAGCCGAGCTGGCCGTGGAAAATATCGCCGTCGACGAGCCCGAACCGTGTCTCGAGGTCGAGCGGCGACAACACCTGCCGCCCGACGACCGCCGCGCGGAAGTTCGGAGCGTGCTCGGTCACGGTATCGATGACGAGATCGGCGAAGCGTTCCTTCTCGGTGGCATCGGCCCACGCCCGCGGCGCCGGCAATTGCGGCGCGACATGCTGCACGAAGAGGCTCGCGACGTGTCGCCCTGGCGGAGCAAGACCGGAATCGAGCGCCGAAGGGATCAGCACCTCGACCACCGGCCGGCGGGACCAGCCCTCGATGCGGGCATCGAGGAAGGCCCGTTCCAGGTAGTCGAGCGTCGGGCCGATGACGATGCCGGAGCCGTGGTGGTCCTGCTGGTCCGTGCCCGGCCGGCAGCGGAAGTCGGGAAGCTCGGCGAGCGCCACGTTCATGCGGAAGGTGCCCGAGCCAGTGCGGATCCGCAGGAAGCGGCGGCGCACCTCCGGATCGACCGCATCCTCGTGGACGAGATCGCGCAGCAGCGGCTTCGGTCCGATGTTGGAGGCAACGGCGCGCGCCGCGATTCGCTCGCCGCTGTCAAGCTCGACGCCTGTCGCCCGGCCGCTCGAGATCAGCACCCGGCGCACGCCTGCGCCAGTGCGCACGGTCGCACCGGCAGTCTCCGCCGCGCGTTGCATCGCCTGGGCAATGGCTCCCATGCCGCCGATGGCATGGCCCCAGACTCCCGACTTGCCGTTGACCTCGCCGAAGCAGTGGTGGAGCAGCACATAGGCTGTACCGGGCGTGGATGGCGCCGCGTAGGCGCCGACGATGCCGTCGAACGCGAGAGCGCCCTTGACGACCTCACTCTCGAACCAGCCATCGAGGAAGTCGGCCGCGCTCTTGGTGAAGAGATCGACGATGAGGCGCTGCTGATCGAGCCCGAGCCGCAGGAGCCGCCGGCCGACGAGCCCCGAGCGCAACATCTCGACGATGCCCCCGCCGGCATTGGGCGGGGTCGCCAGAACGAGATCGCGCAGCACCGCCGCGGCGGTTTCGAGCGCGGCGTCGTAGGCCGGAAGGCGATCGGCATCACGCTCTGAGAAGGCCGCGACCGCTCGCTGCCGTGGCACGCGACCAAACGGCATCAGCAGATAGCGCCGCTCGTCGACCGGCCAGAAGTTCGCCGCCGGCCGCTCGACGATCCAGAGGCCGTGCCGGGCAAGGTCGAGGTCGCGGATCACTTTCGGGTTGAGCAGGCTCACAGCGTAGGCCGCGACCGAGTTGCGGAAGCCGGGATGGAACTCCTCCGTCAGCGCCGCGCCGCCTGCAACCGCATTGCGCTCCAGGACGACGACACGGGCTCCGGCACGGGCCAGGTAGGCGGCACAGACGAGACCGTTGTGGCCACCGCCGACGATCGCAACGTCGTAGGGCTCGTCCTGCATGACCTCGACACTCCCATCGGCCGCTGCTCGCGGCCTTCGCAGTGTCTATAGACACCAGCGCGGACAAAAAAAGCCTTGACCCGTGCCACGAAAGAGCATTTTGCCCGCGCGCCGCGCCCTATTCTCGTCGAGCGCGATCGGCATGAGCGGCGCAGTGCCGGGAAACCAGCCCTCCGGCCTGAACCTTGCCCATCGACCGCGTTGGAAATGTGATTTAATCGACGGAGCACATGTGCCACAGAGCGGGCCCGCTCGGCGGCACCTGGCGTCCGCATTCGCCACCCGCTTCCCCGCGACAGGATCGAGCCATGACCAAGCCCGCGCTGCTCTCGACCGGCCCGATGATGCCCCTTGTCGTCGAGGCGCTGGAGACGGCCTTCGAGACCCATTGGATGCACCAGATCGCGGACCTCGGTGCCTTCCTGGCTGCGACGGGCGCGAGGATCGAGGCGATCTGCACCGGTGCGCATACAGGGGTCAAGATGGACGCCGCTCTGATGGCGCGTCTGCCCGCTCTCAAGGTGATCGGCAACTACGGGGTCGGATACGATTCAATCGACGTGCCGGAGGCAAAGCGGCGGGGCGTCGTGATCACGAATACCCCTGATGTGCTCACCGAGGAGGTGGCCGACACCAGCATCGGCCTCCTGTTGATGACGGTGCGCGAGCTGTCGAAGGCCGAGGCCTGGATGCGCGCCGGCCAATGGGCCGCGACGGGCCTCGACTATCCCTTTACGCCGAGCTTGAGGGATCGCCGCATCGGCCTTGTCGGATATGGCCGCATCGGCAAGGCGATCGGCAGGCGGATCGAGGCGTTCGGTGTTCCGCACTGCTATTTCGCTCGGACACGACAGCCGAATGCCGACGCTCCCTTCTACGACAACCTCGTCGCCATGGCGAAGGACGTCGACACACTGCTCGTCATTCTGCCGGGCGGACCGGCCACGGAACGACTGATCAACGCCGAGGTGCTGGAGGCGCTCGGACCGCGCGGCATTCTGATCAACATGGCGCGGGGCTCGGTGGTGGACGAGACGGCCCTGAAGGCGGCGCTGCGGTCGAAGACCATTCTCGCGGCGGGGCTCGACGTCTATCTGAACGAGCCACGCATCGACCCCGACCTGTTCACGATCCCGAACCTCACTCTGCTGCCTCACGTCGGCTCCGCCTCGATTCACACGCGCTCGATGATGGGCCAGCTCACGGTCGACAACCTGCTCGCCTACAAGGCCAGGAAGCCCCCGTTGACCCCCGTGCCGGAGACGCCGTTCAGCGGGTGGTGATCGCACAGCCGACTGCTTGCCGCTCATCTGGCGCCAGGTTTTCCGCGATGTTCGCGAGACCGTACCGGGATTGTCGTTTGGCGCCGCGCGTTAGGGGGGCTAACACGGTTGTCGACGGCCACTTTCGCGGCGAGCCCCCATCATGCCAGAGCTTCTCGATGACGGCCCTGCCGATGCTTCCGTGACACTGTTGCTCGCGCACGGAGCCGGCGCCGGCATGGACACTCGCTTCCTCGCTGAAATGGCGGGGCTGCTGGCGGCGCGGAACGTGCGCGTGCTGCGCTTCGAGTTCGGCTACATGGCCTCCCGCCGCACGTCGGGCAAGCGGCGCCCGGCGCCCAAGGCGGACTCGCTGACCGGCGAATACAGAGCCGCCGTAACCGCGGCACAGACACATCTCGCCGCTGCGGGCAGCACCAGCCGCCTTGCGATCGGCGGCAAATCGATGGGCGGTCGCGTCGCCAGCATGGCAGCGGACGACTTGCGCACCGAGGGATTGGTGATCGGCCTCGTCTGCCTCGGGTATCCGTTCCATCCGCCAGGAACGCCAGAGGCAACGCGGACGGCGCACCTCGAGCAGCTCCAGTGTCCGACGCTGATCGTTCAGGGGGAGCGCGATCCGTTCGGGAGCCGTGTCGAGGTGCAGGAATATGCGCTGGCTCCGTCGATCCGCATCGCATGGATCGGCGATGGGGACCACGACCTGGGGCCGCGGGGCAGCTCGGGCTTCACCCGCAAGGGCAATCTCGCCGCTGCCGCCGATGCCGTCGCAGGCTTTTTGCTGGGGCTGGCCTGAGCACCGAAGCCGGCAACCAGGGGATCAAGCCGGTGCGGGCTTGGTCTTGGCCGGTGCCGCGGGCCTGCCCGTGCCCGGCTCCTTGGGCGCAACGGGAGCCACCGTTGGCTGCGTCGGCTGTGCCGCAGCCGGCTCGGGTGGTGTCGTCGCGGACTTGGCAGGGGCCTTGGACTTGGCCTTCGCGGGCGCTGCCGCTGGCTCGCCCGGCGTCTTGACGCTCTTGAGAGGAGGGCCGCCTGCACCATCGGCCCAGCAGACGGTCGCCTCAGCCTTGCAGGTGTGCTCGTCGAAGACGCCGAAGTCGAGGAACAGCTCGCACTTCACGTCCTTCTTTCCGACCGTGTACTTGGCGATGCCGCGGCTCGCCATGGTATTGGCAATGTGTTTGTCGAGCAGAGACTTGGCGTCCTTCGTCGGCCCATCCTTGCCGTAGTCGTTGACGGAAAAGCCGAGGCGCGCACAGCGAGCCGCCGCATCACCAGCCATGCCGACCATTGCGACCGCACCGAGCACCGCACCAGAAAAAAGGCTGATCGCGCGCTTCATCTTGTCCCCCGGCTCTTGCGCCCTTCCCGGCTGGTTTACCCCGACCGTCGCGAGCAGACCAGTTGCTCGCGAGCCTTCTGCGTAACGCCGATGCCGATACGGCGCGAAGGCTCGGCGAGAAAGATGGCGAGCCGACGGCGGGGCCGCCGTCAGCCGCTCAATTCATGTAAGGCGAGTTGCCGCCGCGCGGGGCGATGCCGGACTCGAAGAAGAAGCCGTGATCGAACGGACCAGCGTTTGTCTGGCGGTCCAGCATAGGATCGCGGAACAGCTGGGTCGCACCGTAGACCGAGCGCGAATCGCCATAGGTGTTGATCGTGTCCGAATAGGAATAGGAGTACCCGCCGCCGCGGCTGGAGTAGCCCCGCACCTGCGGTGCCTTTCTCGACTTCGAAGCCTTGGGCCCCTCGTCCGCCATCGCGGGCTCCAAGGAAACCGCCCCCATCGCAGCAATGGCGCCCGCCAGTGCCCATACCCATGCGTACTTCATTGCCTTGCCCTCTCGCAGGCCCAACCTGACCAAATCTTCTAACCGACAAGATGAATGAAGTGTTCAAGAGCTGCCGCCACTGGCTCCCATTCATGCGTGCATGTCACCCAAAGGGCACGATATCGCCGCTGAGTGCCGATTCGTCATCCCGGGCGCGCCCGCCACACAACTGATGGCAAGTCTACGCTAGACTGGGCGGCGGCCTCCGGAGCGCCGGGGCCAGCACTGCCGATCGGAATATGGGGACAAGCATATGGACATCGTAACTCTACTCATTCAGCTGGCAAGCGGAGCCGCCGGGGGCAATATCGCCGGCTCGCTGCTCAAGAGCTTGAGCTTGGGTACCCTCGGCAACTCGCTTGCCGGCATCATCGGAGGCGGCATCGGCGGGCAGGTGCTCGAGCGCCTGATCGCGCACGCCCCCGTGGCGGCCACGGCGTCAGGTCTCGATATCGGCACGATCGTGAGCCAAGTGGCCGGCGGTGGGGTAGGCGGGGGCTTGCTCATGATCATCGTCGGCATCTTGCGCAAGGCCTTCACCAAATAGCCCGCATTGACCGCGACGGCGCGGAAGGGGACCTGCCTCGCCCGCTCGCTGGCGCGGCGTGGGCCGCGTCGGCTGTCCTACGCCTCCTCTTGCAGATTGACGGCCTTCGGTCCCTTGCCGTGCTTATCCGGCTCGGTGTCGAACGACACCCGCATGCCTTCGTCGAGCGTGCTCAAGCCCGAGCGCTCGACGGCGGTGACATGGACGAAGACGTCCTTGCCTCCCTGGTCCGGCTTGATGAAACCGAAGCCTTTCGTCTTGTTGAAGAATTTGACAATTCCGGTCTGCCGCATGCGGGGTCTCCCGAGATTGCCCAGGCGATGCCCGCGGTCCCGCCGGGAACGGCGGTGGCAAGCTCTGCCGTCCGAGGTGCAAGGCATCGCGACACAACCTCGTAATGTCCGTCGGCCTGGGCAAGCGGAGTATCATCAGAGCAGCCTGCAGGCGCAAGCCGAAATCAGCAAAAAAAGGTTGCATTTCAATAGTCAGGCGGCGACGTTCCCACACGCAGCAGGCCCGGCCGGCGCACGCTCCAGCTCGCGCCGGCATCTTCGGTCGCGAGGCGCCCTGCGAGGAAAGCGAGCAGTGTCTCCAGCTGCTCGGCAAGGCGGAACGGCGGGTTGAGGATAGCGAGCCCGGTGCCATGGAGCTTGGCTCCTGCCGTCCTCGGCGTCAGTCGCAGCTCTGCCCATACGAGCTTCTCCAGCTCGAGGCGGGCGAGCGCGGCCTCGAACGCGGCGACGGCGCGCGCATCCTTGATCGGAAACCACAGCAAGTAGGTTCCGGTCGCGAACCTGAGCAGGCCTTCGCCAAGAGCCTGGACCAGCCGGTCGAACTCCCCCGGCTCCTCGAACGGCGGATCGATCAGCACGACGCCGCGCCGCTCCTTGGGAGGCAGGTTGGCCTTGAGCGCCAGCCAGCCGTCAAGCGCGAGCACTCGGGCGCGAGGGTCTCGACCGATGGCGCGGCGCAGCGCCTCGGCATCCTCGGGGTGCAGCTCGTTCGCCACAAGCCGATCCTGCGGCCGCATCAGGGCAAGCGCCAGTGCCGGACTGCCGGGGTACCGGGTCAGGCCTCCGTCAGGATTGGCGGCGGTAACGGCGCCGAGGTAGGAGGAAAGGAGGTGCGCGATGGCGTCGGGGAGCGGCCCGGCGTCGGGCCCTAGGAGGCGCCCGATGCCATGCTGCCACTCGCCGGTGCGGGCTGCCTCCGGCCCGTCGAGGCGGTAGAGACCGACGCCCGCATGTGTATCGATGACCGCAAACGGCTTGGGCTTCAGCTTGAGATGCTCGAGAACGAGGGCCAGCACCGCGTGCTTGAGCACGTCGGCAAAATTACCCGCGTGGAAGGCGTGGCGATAGTTCATGCTCGCCCTTGTCGCCTGCGGGGGGCAGGGCTTGTCAAGGGCGAGCGACGTTGAACGCCAGCCCCCTAATCGGCGAGAATGAAGCGCGTCAGCTCGTCGGGCGTCGACAGCATCGGGTAGTGGCCCGTGTCGATGACGTGCCAGCGACCCTTCAGGCGGTCGCAGGAGCGGCGGATGTGGGCCTCGCCAGGATTCGGCGCCTGGCTGCAGTAGAGAACCGACGCCTTCCAGGGCTCGTCCCAGAAGCGCTCGAGCCTTACCGGCTGATGGAAAACGGCGGTCGGGTGCAGCGTCATGCGCTCGGCGGCCCAACGCTTTGTCTCGTTGTCGAGCCCAGCGAACAGGCGGTTCTCGGCATCCTCGCGCGATGGCCCGAGGCCGAGATCGGTATTGATCGAGGCGGGCCTCGTGACGATGTCGCGGATCTTCTCGCCGTTGAACAGGGCCAGCGCATCGGCGAACACGACCCGGCCGACCCTGTCGCGGGCGCGCTCGGCGGCGGCGGCCATCACCATGCCGCCCGACGAGGTGCCGACGAGGACGGTGTCCTTGAGGTCCTCGTAGTAGAGAAGCTGGGCGATCTCCTCGCCGTGCGTCTCGGTGGTGATGCCGGGGCGCAGACCGCCTTTCCGCTCGGCGCAGCCGTCGAGCGTCGGGGCATAGACGGTATGGCCGGAGCTGCGGAGGCGGCTGGCGATCCGCTGCCAGATCCAGCCTCCCTGGTAGGCGCCGTGAATGAGGACGAATGTGGACATAGACGTTCCCTCGGGTTGGCCGCGCGCGGCAAGGCCGCCGGCGTCAGCGGCAAGGCTATCCGGACTTCGGCGAGGGAGCCAATGGATTGAGGGAACTGTCTGGAGAGGAAACCCGAGGTACCGAAGCTTCGCTGAGCCCGCTGCCACGCCGGATCGCGCCACGAACAGCGGAGCAGGCCAAGTTTCGTCTCGACGTACAGTCGGCTCTCTCAATCCGCGACGCCGACCAGCGCATCCGAAGCCTGCCAGATCCGAAGCCTTGACGATGGACCATGTCACGCGCCCGACGTGCAGTCCCAGCTCATCGACGGCTTCATTCGCGATCCATGCCGCGACCATCGGGCCGTCGTCATCGATCTGCGCATGCGCCGTCGTGGCGCCCTTGCGCACCTCGATGATTTATCCCTCGAGGCGATCTCTCGGGCTGAGCTTCATGGCTATAATCCAATGGGTTCGGTTGAGGCAGGGGCCGCGCGGGCGGCAACGAGAGCCACGCTCTTGATCTGGGCATAGACCCCGGCGCCTGACGCAAGACCCAGCCCGACGAGCGACTTGCGCGTGATGCGGGCAGCAATCCGGTCGCCAGTGCCATCACGGCCGAGTGCTAGAATGACATTGGCTTGCGGCTCGTCGGATGCCGTGTCGATCGAGACGATGCGAACCGGCAGACAATTGAGAATTGTCGAGTCCGTCGGGGCAGTTCTGGCCAGGCTGACGTCCGAGGCGGCAATGCGTAGCCGCCGCATCGCCCCCGGCGCGCCATGGCGACCCGGGACAACGAGCACACCACCGGCGACCTGAATTTCGGTCAAGGCGTAGTCGTCGTCGATCCGGCTGACGCGGCCTGGGAGAATCACCGTGGCATCGGGCGACGCAAGGAGTGGAAGGGCAGGATCAGTCTGCAGCTGCTGCAACGGACCGCTGGCAATGATCCGCCCCTCGCGCATGAGCACGAGCGTATCGGCCAGACGCTCGACCTCGGCGAGGTCGTGGCTGACATAAAGGATCGGCAGCGCGAGCTGCTCGTGCAGGCGCTCGAAGTACGGCAGGATGTCGTCCTTGGTCATGCGGTCGAGCGCCGACAGCGGCTCGTCCATAAGCAGGATGCGCGGCTGAGCGAGCAAGGCGCGGCCCACGGCCACCCTCTGCCGCTCGCCTCCGGAAAGCGCAGTTGTTGCGCGACCGAGCAGATGGGCGATGCCGAGCAGCCCGACAATATCATCGAGAGAGATGGAAGCAGGGACTGCCGGCTTCACCCGCCGTGCGCCGTAGAGCAGGTTGTCGCGCACAGAGAGATGCGGGAACAGGCTCGCTTCCTGGAAGACGTAGCCAATGTGTCTCAGATGCGGTGGCCGGAAGTATCGAGCTTTCGTATCCTGCCAGACATCGTCACCGATGGCGATCCGTCCGGCCAAATGCTGGAGCCCGGCGATGCAGCGCAAGATCGTCGTCTTGCCACAGCCTGACGGCCCGAACAGCGCGGTGATGCCGCGTGTGCCCACCTTCATACCGACGTCGACGGTGAAACTCCCGAGCGGCCCCGCCAGCACAACGTCGATCGAGGATGTTGCGATCATCGCCTGGCTCGCCCGATGCGCTTCTCGAGCAGGAACATGGTCAGAACGACGAGAAACGAGAACGCCACCATGCCGCCGGCCAGGATGTGCGCTTCCGTCCACCGCTGCGTCTCGACGAAGTCGTAGATCGCGATCGACAGCACTTTCGTCTGCCCGGGAATATTGCCTCCGATCATCAAGACGACACCGAATTCCCCGACCGTGTGTGCAAAACCGAGCACGCCGGCCGTCATGAAGCCAGGTCGTGCCAGCGG
>JANRJI010000101.1:0-10058 GCA_033764055.1 Hyphomicrobiaceae bacterium | reverse complement strand
TCGACTACCTGACCGGTGGCCTCGGCAACGACAACTTCATCTATGGCGCCGTGGCCGACTCGGCGGGCAGCGCTTACGATCGCATCCTGGACTTCACGGCAGGGGACCGGATCTGGCTCAACGCCATCGACGCCAATACGACGCTGGCCAACGACCAGGCCTTCGTTCTCGACACGAATGCCTCGTTCTCGGCGGGCGAGATCCGCCAGCGCGTCGTCGGGTCGAACCTGCTGGTCGAGATGAACACCGACGCCAGCGCCACGGCAGAGATGACGTTGCTGCTGATCGGCCGGAACACGCTCCTCGGGGGGGCAGATCTCGTGCTGTGAGGCTGGATCGCAGTCGAGTGCTTTCTGCGAGCGGAAAAGGGGCAGCAGCGGATTGAGCCTTGCGCCCCGACGTGCGTGGGCCTCATCAGGGAGATTGAGCGCGGCCGCGCGTCGTCCTCGCGGCGCCGGTATTGAACGCGATCGGCCAGAGGATCAGCAGCTTGAGCTGGTCCATGGTCTCCGCGGCCCTTCCCCGGGCACACAGGCGCTAAGCGACCGGGTTGGCATCACCTGGCTGGCCGACGGCATTCGCCAGCTTACACCCCGACCCCGAACGCAGCGATTGCCGCCATGTTGAGGATGTCGGCGTCGGTGCTGCCCAGGGGACAGATCTGCACCGAGTGCGGGAAGCCGGTCAGCATGGGGCCGATGATGGTGGCGCCGCCGAGCTCCTTCAGCATCTTGGTCGAGATGGAGGCGGCGTGAAAGGCCGGCATGACGAGCACGTTGGCCGTGTCGGTGAGCCGACAGAAGGGATAGTGTTTGCGCAGGTCCGGGTTGAGCGCCACGTCGGCCGCCATGTCGCCGTCATACTCGAAGCCGACGCGGCGCTCGTCGAGCAGCTCGACGGCGCGGCTCATCTGGTCGGAGCGCTCACCGCGCGGCTGCCCGAAGGTCGAGTAGGCGAGCAGCGCCACGCGCGGCTCCATGCCGAAGCCGCGGGCGGCGCGGGCCGCCTCGACGGCGATCTCGGCGATCTCCTCGGCGGTCGGCATGTCGGTGACGCTGGTGTCGGCGATCAGCACCGCGCGGCCGCGGCACAGCGCCAGTGAGACGCCGACGGCGCGGCGCCCGGGCGTCACGTCCATGACGCGCTGGACGTCGTTGAAGACGCTGGTCCAGTTGCGTGTCGCGCCCGATACCATGGCGTCGGCGTAGCCGTGGGCCACCATCAGCGCCGCGAACACGTTGCGCTCGTTCATGACGAGGCGCTGGCAGTCGCGGCGCAGATAGCCCTGCCGCTGGAGGCGCGCATAAAGATAGTCGGTGAAGGTGGCGGTGTAGGGCGACGTCCGGGTGTCGAGCAGGGTGGCGTCGTCGCGCAGCCGGATGCCGAGCTCGCGGGCGTTGCCCTTCACGGTGTCGGTGGTGCCGACCAGCATGACCTCGCCGAAGCCGTGGTTGGCATAGTTGGCGGCGGCACGCAGCACGGCCGGCTCCTCGCCTTCGGCAAAGATGATGCGGCGCGGGCGGTTGCGGATCTTCTCGAACGTCGTCTGCAGCCAGCCGGCGACCGGATCGAGGCGTCCCTCGAGGCGGCCGACGTAGGCGTCCATGTCGACGATCGGCCGGCGCGCCATGCCAGTCTCCATGGCCGCCCTGGCGACGGCCGGGGGCACGTGGGTGATCAGGCGCGGGTCGAACGGCGCGGGGATGATGTAGTCGGGCCCGAACGTCGGGCGGCGGCCGTGGAAAGCGGCGGCCACCTGGTCGGGCACCTCGGCGCGTGCGAGATCGGCGAGGGCCTTGACGGCGGCGATCTTCATCTCGGTGTTGATGCCCTTCGCCTGCACGTCGAGTGCACCGCGGAAGATGAACGGAAAGCCCAAGACGTTGTTGATCTGGTTCGGGTAGTCCGAGCGGCCGGTGGCCATGATGGCGTCGGTGCGCACCACCTCGACCTCCTCCGGCGTGATCTCGGGGTCGGGGTTGGCCATGGCGAAAATGATCGGCTTCGGCGCCATCGAGCGCACCATCTCCGGCGTGACGGCCCCCTTGGCGGAGAGCCCGAAGAAGGCGTCGGCCCCCTCCAGCGCCTCGGCCAGCGTCCGAGCCTTGGTCCTCGCCGCGTAGGCAGACTTCCACTGGTTCATGCCGTCCTTGCGGCCCTGGTAGACGACGCCCTTGGTATCGCAGAGCGTCATGTTCTGCCGAGGCATGCCCATGGCGACGAGCAGGTCGGCGCAGGCGATGGCCGCGGCACCGGCGCCGTTGATGACGAGGCGGTGGCTCTCGAGGCTGCGGTCGGTCAGCTCGAGCGCATTGACAAGTCCGGCGGCGGCGATGATGGCGGTGCCGTGCTGGTCGTCGTGGAAGACGGGGATGTCGAGCAGCTCCTTCAGCTTCTCCTCGATGACGAAGCAGTCGGGCGCCTTGATGTCCTCGAGGTTGATGCCGCCGAAGCTCGGGCCGAGGTAGCGCACGCAATTGATGACGGCGTCGACATCCTCGGTGTCGAGGCACAAGTCGATGCCGTCGATGTCGGCGAAGCGTTTGAAAAGTGCGGCCTTGCCCTCCATCACCGGCTTCGACGCGAGAGCGCCGCGATTGCCGAGGCCGAGAATGGCAGTGCCGTTCGAGACGACGGCGACGAAATTGCCCTTGCTCGTATAGTCGTAGGCCAGCGCGGGATTGTCGGCGATGGCGAGCACGGGCACGGCGACGCCCGGCGAGTAGGCGAGCGACAGGTCGCGCTGCGTCGTCAGCGGCTTCGTCGCCGCCACCTCGAGCTTGCCGGGCTTGCCGCGTGCGTGGAACTCGAGCGCCTCGGCCTCGGTGAAGCGGGCGGCGGGAAACTTCTCGGCCATGGGGCACTCCGTGCGGCGACGCGTGCGGCGGCGCGGTGTTCCGAGCCGCTCGGGCAGGAGCGAGCGACATTAATTGCTGCGCCGGCCCGGCACAACGCAGGATGACGACGTGCTCTGCCGGTGAAATGCACTGGAAAGTCCGGACAATTGGACATTCGATTTCGCGATTGGCACCACGTCGATCCCATTGACCGCGCCCTCGCGCCGTGGCCAAACACATGATCGACAGCCGGCACGTCGACCGGACAGAGCACGAGGAGACCCGACGATGACACGTGTGATTTCCCGCCGCGATGCACTGCGCGTTACCGCGTCGCTCGCAGCGTTCGCGGCGGCGGCCGGCCCGGCGTTCGCCCAGCAGAAGTTCTTCCGCATCGGCACGGGTGGCACAGCCGGCACCTACTATCCCGTGGGCGGCCTCATCGCCAACTCCATCTCGGACACCACCGTCAATGCGAGCGCTGTCGCTACCAACGGCTCGGTAGCCAACGTCAATGCCATCGTCGGCGGCTCGCTCGAGTCAGGCTTCTCGCAATCGGACGTGGCATCGTGGGCCTACTCCAGCGCCGGCATCTATGCCGGCAAGCCCAAGGTCGAGGAGTTGCGCGCCATCGCCAATCTCTACCCGGAGACGGTGCACGTCGTCATCAAGAAGGGCCTCAACGCCAAGTCGGTCGCCGATCTGAAGGGCAAGCGCATCTCGATCGACGAGCCGGGCTCGGGCTCGATCGTCAACGCCAAGGCGATCCTTGCCGCCTATGGGATCAAGGATGGCGACTACAAGGCCGAGAACCTGAAGCCGGCGCCGTCGGCCGAGAAGCTCAAGGACGGCAGCCTGGATGCGTTCTTCATCACCGGCGGCTATCCGGTTGCGGCCGTGGCCGAGCTGGCGACGACGACGGGCATCGAGCTCCTGGCCATCGACGGCGCTCCGGCCGAGAAGCTCAGGACAGAGTTCAAGTTCTTCGCGGCCGATGAGATCCCGGAAGGAACCTACAAGGGCGTCGGCGGCGTCAAGACGCTATCGGTTGGTGCACAGTGGGTGACGTCGGCGAAGATCGACGCCGAGCTGGTCTATGCGGTCACCAAGGCGTTGTGGAGCGACAAGACCCGCGCGGCGCTCGACGGCGGCCACGCCAAGGGCAAGGCGATCCGCAAGGAGACGGCCCTGCAAGGGCTCGGCATCCCGCTGCATCCGGGTGCCGAGCGCTTCTACAAGGAGGCGGGGCTACTGAAGTAGCACCAAGGGGGGCGGCGACCCCGCCTGCCCCAGTGTCCGCCGACCGCGGAACGGATGCGGGCACCCCGGCCTCACATGCCGGGGTAGTTGGGACCGCCGCTGCCTTCGGGCACCGTCCAGTTGATGTTCTGGTTCGGGTCCTTGATGTCGCACGTCTTGCAGTGCACGCAGTTCTGGGCATTGATCTGGAAGCGCTTGGTGCCGTCCTCCTCGTCCACCCACTCGTAGACGCCGGCCGGACAGTAGCGGCTCGAGGGGCCGGCGAAGGCGCCGAGCTCGGAGTGCCGCTGCAGCTTCGGGTCGAGCACCTTGAGGTGGACGGGCTGATCCTCCTCGTGATTGGTCGCCGAGAACGAGACGCTGGTCAGGCGGTCGAAGGTCAGGACGCCGTCCGGCCGCGGATAGTCGATCGGCTTGAAACTGCTGGCATGGCCGAGGGACGCATGGTCCGGCTTGCCGTGCTTGATGGTCTGGCCAAGACCCGTGCCCGGGATGAGGGTGTTCAGCCACATGTCGGCCCCACCGAGCCCTATGCCGAGGAACGTCCCGTACTTCGACCAGAGCGGCTTGACGTTGCGAACGCGCTTCAAGTCGCGTCCAACAGGTCCCTCGCGGACGGCCGCCTCGTAGCCCTCGAGACGGTCGTGAGAGCGGCCGGCCTTGAGTGCTGCGAACGCCGCCTCGGCGGCGTGCATACCCGACAGGATGGCGTTGTGGCTGCCCTTGATGCGGGGAACGTTGACCATGCCGGCCGAGCAGCCGGCGAGCACGCCACCGGGGAAGACCATCGCCGGCAGAGACTGCCAGCCGCCCTCGGTGATGGCGCGGGCGCCGTAGGCGATCCGCTTGCCCCCCTGGAACACGTCGCGGATGGCGGGATGCGTCTTGAAGCGCTGGAACTCCTCGTAGGGAGAGAGGTACGGGTTCTGGTAGTTGAGATGGACGACGAACCCGACCGACACGAGGTTCTCGCCGTAGTGGTAGAGGAAGGAGCCACCGCCGGTCCGGTTGTCGAGCGGCCAGCCGAAAGAGTGCTGGATGAGACCCGGCTTGTGGCTCTCCGGGCGGACTTCCCACAGCTCTTTGAGGCCGAGGCCGAACTTCTGCGGCTCCTTGCCGTCAGACAATCCGAACCGTGCGATGAGCTGCTTGGCGAGTGAGCCGCGCGCCCCTTCGGCAATGATCGTATAGCGGCCGCGCAGCTCCATGCCGCGCGTGAAGCTGTCCTTCGGCTGACCGTCCTTGCCGATGCCCATGTCGCCCGTTGCGACGCCGACCACGGCGCCGCTGTCGTCGTAGAGCACCTAGGCATCGGCGAAGCCCGGATAGATCTCGACGCCGAGCCCGGCTGCCTGCTCGCCGAGCCAGCGGCAGAGATTGCCGAGGCTGCCGATGTAGTTGCCATGATTGCTCATCAGGGGCGGCATCAGGAAATTCGGCAGGCGCAGCTCGCCGGCCGGCCCGAGGTAGAGAAAGCGATCCTCCGTGACCTCTGTCTCGAGTGGCGCGCCTTTCGCCTTCCAGTCGGGAATTAGCCTGTCGAGGCCGACGGGGTCGATCACGGCGCCGGAGAGGATATGCGCGCCGACCTCGGAGCCCTTCTCGATGACAACCACGGAGAAATCCTCGCCGGTCTCGGCGGCGAGCTGCTTGAGGCGGATCGCCGTCGCGAGACCCGCGGGGCCAGCGCCGACGATCACGACGTCGAACTCCATTGCCTCCCGTGGCGGCAGCTCCGCCTGATCGTTCGCCATCGCTTCCCAGCCCTCAGCCCATGCCATTGTTTCCGGCGTTCGATAGGTCGCCGTCTGCCCGAGCGTCAAGCTTCCATGCTCGGGCACCGCTGCGCGCGGCTGCTGGCAATCTGCGCCAGGGCGGCTAATCTGGCCAGCCATGATGGACGACAACGGCACCGACCGGCTTCTCGCGTTGCTCTCCTGGTGGCGGGAGGCCGGCGTCGACGTGGCCTACGAGGAGGTGGCGACGGACTGGCTCGCGCGGGGCGACAAGGGCCCCGGCGCCGATTACGTGTGGCCGGCCAAGGTCGGGTCCGCCGAAGCCACTGCCGAAATTTCGCCGTCGCGTCTCGATCCGCCATCGCCGGCCCCGGCCTCGGCCACGGCCGAACCGCGGCAGCGGCTGGCGGTCCCGCCACCGCCGTTCATGCCCGGTGCGCAACGGGGACACGAGCCGGCAGCGCGTCCACCCTCAGGGAGGCTCACCACAGGCCCGGCCGCGGCCGGACGTGAGGCTGCCCGCAGCGCTGGCACGCTCGACGAGCTGCGGGCGATGCTCGCGGACTTCGAGGGGTGTGCGCTCAAGGCGACGGCAAAGAGCCTTTGCTTCTATCGCGGGAGCCCGACGGCGCGCCTGATGGTCATCGGCGAGGCACCCGGGCGCGACGAGGATCTCGCCGGCAAGCCGTTCGTCGGTCGCGCGGGCCAGCTTCTCGATCGGATGCTCGCGGCGATCGGCCTCGCGGAGCCCGACGTCCACATCACCAACATCGTTTACTGGCGCCCCCCCGGAAACCGCACGCCGACACCGGAGGAGGCCGCGGCCTGCCGTCCGTTCCTCGAGCGCCAGATCGAGCTGGTGGCACCCGAGCTGATCCTGACGCTCGGGGGACCGGCGGCCAAGGCCATCCTGGGCGTGGCCGACGGCATCACCAAGCTGCGGGGAAAGTGGCGGGAGATCGTGATCGGCGGTCGCAACGTGCGTGTGATGCCGACACTGCATCCGGCCTACCTGCTGCGGCAGCCGGATGCCAAGCGCTACGCCTGGCGGGATCTGCTCGCGGTGCGGATGGCCCTCGGCGACACCGCCAAGGCGTGAGCACGACCAGCCATCAAGCCCGCGGCCGCCCGGCAGGCTGAGCGAGGGCGCGGCGGCCCAAGACGCCGGCCGCCTCGGCGAGGCTCAGCGCCAGGAAGCGCGGGGCGAGAAGCAGGTAGCGGCGCCAGAGCCGCCGGGGCTCCGACATCAGGCGGTGCAGCCACTCGAGGCCGTTGTCGCGCATCCACCGGGGCGCTCGCACGATGCGTCCCGTGTGGAAATCGAAGGCGGCGCCGACGCCGATCAGGATGCGGCCCTGGAAGCGGCTGCTCAGCTCGTGCATCCACAGCTCCTGTTTCGGGCAGCCGAGGCCGATCCAGACGATATCGGCTCCCGAGGCGTTGATCCGGGCGATGTCACGCTCGATCTCCTCGGGCGTCTGGGCACGGAAGGGCGGGCAGGTGGTGCCGGCGATCGTGAGGCCCGGATAGCTGCGGGCGAGACGCTCGGCGAGCTTGTCGGCCACACCTTCGGCCCCGCCGTAGAAATAGTGGGACCAGCCCTCGGCCTCGGAGCGCTCGCAGACGGCGGTGAGCAGGTCGGGACCCGGCACGCGCGACAGGGCGCTCTCACCACGCAGCCGGCTCAGCCAGACGAGTGGCGTGCCGTCGGCGACGATCATGTCGGCCCCCCTGAGAGCACGCATATGGCGGGCATCGTCCCGGGCCCGCATGACGCTGTGCACGTCGCAGGCGCAGACGTAGCGGCCCTTGGCAGTGCCCTTCCGGTGCTCGCCGAGCCAGTCGGCCAATGTTGCGAGGACGCCAGAAAGATCGAGCGCACTGATCGGGACGCCGAGGATTTCGATCCGGCCGCTACTGGACGCCGACATGCGCATTTCCTGACTCGAGACCGATCGACTGGATGCCGCCCGCACCGGCGGAAACACCGCTGACGGACCGTTGCGGGCCGCTATAGCCCGGTTGCGGACGATTTGAAACGAATTTGTAGAGTTTGCGGGGGCCTGGCGCGGCGCGCACACGCGTCTTGGTAAAAGCGCTGGCCCTGCACGATTGCGTAGAAAGTATGTTATGCAGACGGCTGCTCATTGATCCGCCGCACAGCGCTATTCGGTGGTATATCCGCGTGCCGTCCCGGTCGATGGGAAGCCAGGATGGCTCGAAACTTGCAGCCCGGATTTGCCTCTCGGGTCCTCGCAACCTCGCGGGCCATAGCTCGAAGGCTTGAGGCCACGCCGCCGCACCCCTCCGGCGGCGTGGGGAGTGAGCGTGGCACCGCGAGGTCCGCCGACACGGCTGCTGCGCGAACGACGGCGAATGTGGAAGTCAGCGATGGACATGAGCGACAGGCGAGCCCGCATCCACCCCGTGGACGCGCCGACCGTCGGTGGCGCCGACGCGACCACAATTCGGCCGGTCGCGTTGATCGAGGCGCTCCGCCGGTGCAGGTCGACGATCGTGCTCGCTGGGGTGCTCGCCGGACTCGCCGCAGGCCTCGTCGGCCTGCTCGTGCCGCGCAGCCATACGTCGACCGCGCAGCTCCTGATCGACCCGAGGGGTTTGCGTGTCCTGGAGAAGGACATCTCGCCGCAGGCCCGTGAAGCAGACCAGAGCGTGTCGGTGATTGAAAGCGAGATGCGCTTCATCGCGTCGGATCTCGTGCTCAACAGGGTGATCGAGCGCGCTGGCCTGCTGCGCGAGGTGGCGCTGGGTGCCGGTAAGGGGGGCTCCCCTTCGGCCGTGAAGGCTGTTCTCGCTTCGATCCTTGAGGCGCTGGAAAGTGCTCGTGGCGCAGCGAGGGTGGTGCTGGGCCGCAGCGACGCTCCCGATGCGACGCCCGAGCAGGCCGCACTGCAGAGCCTGCAACGGGCGGTCAAGGTGTCCCGGCAGCCGAGCACCTTCGTCGTCGACATCGCGGTGACGCTCAAGGATCGCGCCCTGGCTGCCCGCGTCGCCGATACCATCGCGAGCGAATACATCGCGGCCCGCTTCACGAGCCGGGTGGACGTGTCGAAACGCGCCTCGGAATCGATCAATGCCCGGCTCGAGGAGCTGGCGCGCCAGGTGCAGGCGGCCGACGGTGCCGTCGAGCGCTACAAGGCATCGAACGATCTCGTCAGCGCCGCGGGCCGGCTGCTCAACGAGAGCCGCATGGGCGAGCTCAATACGCAGCTCCAGGTCGCGCGGGCGGAAACGGTGCGGGCTCAATCGCGTGTCGCCGAGGTGAAGGCGCTGCGCGCCGCAGGCAGCACGGGCGAAGCCAGCATAGAGGCGCTGCAGTCACCGGCGCTCGAGCGACTGAGAACGGGCTACGCATTGGTCCGCCAGCGGGAGGCGGCTCTTTCGGCCCAGCTGCTGCCGTCGCATCCGCTGCTGCGTCAGGTGCGCCAGGAGGTGGAAGCCTCGCAGCGGAGCATCAACCAGGAGCTGGCGCGTATCGCCGAGACGGCAATGAGCAGCCTCGAGCGCGCCCGCGCGACGGAACGGGCGCTCGAGGTCCAGCTGCAGGGGATGAAGACCCGGGTTCTCGGCGAAGGCCGCGCGCTGGTCGAGCTGCGCGAGCTCGAGCGCGTCGCCGAGGCCGCGCGGACCGTCTATCAGACGTTCCTGGTCAGGGCGCGTGAGTTGGAGGAGCAGCAGCTGATTGATCCGAGCTCGGCGGTGGTGCTGGCCCAGGCCGAGCCCGCCCGCGCCGCGAACGGGCCCGGCCTCCTGGCGCTCGTGGCCGCGGCTGGCGTAGCCGGTCTCGGTCTCGGCGCGGCCGCGGGGCTGTGGCGCGATGGGCGAGACCCGCTGGTACGCTCGGCGTTACAACTCGAGGTCTTGCGGCCGGACGACCTCGTCCATCCGATGCCGATCGCGTCGCAGCGGGGCCTCGGCGGTCTGCTTTGGCGGGACCGCGAGCGTGGCGGGGGACTCGAATATGTCTCTGCCGCGCCCGGGACTGCGGCTGCCGAGGCGGCCGACCGTCTCTACCGAGCCCTCGGCTCGATCGACCGCCGGCGGTCGGGACCGCTGGTTTGCCTCGTCACGGCCGCGGAATCGCTGCAGGGCAAATCGACCGTCGCGCTCAACCTCGCGCTCGCCGCTGCCCGGTCAGGCGAGGAGGTGCTCCTGATCGACGCCGACAGCAGCGGGCGAACGGCCACGACCGCCGCCGCTGCCC
>JANRJI010000100.1:0-20898 GCA_033764055.1 Hyphomicrobiaceae bacterium | reverse complement strand
CGTCGCGACACGTCGCGGTAGTCGCACCGCCCAGATTCCGACCCAATGTCGCCAATGACCAAACCAAATCGGTCATTAGGGATTTGGATAGCCAGTCGCGTCAAAACTGGCGCTGGCCCACGGGGGAGGGTGTCGGGAGACACCGGCTGCGGGCCGAGGGACGAACAACGGGGATCGCTTTTCATGCCGGAGCCCATTGCCGCTCTGTGGGACGCCGGATGGGCCGCGCTCGGCCCATTGGCCACGCTGGCCGATTGGGACCAGCTTGCCAACATTGCCAATCCCAACAGCTATGCGTTCTACTTCAGCTTCATGGCGATCGCCATCGGTGGCTATTGGGTCGTACAGGCCCGCGGCGTGCGTCGCAGCCGGGCCGTCAAGAGTGCTGCCGAGGAGGCCGGGATGTCCGAGCCGCCGTCGCTGCATCCGGTCATCGACCCAGCGAAGTGCATCGGCTGCGGCGCCTGCGTCAATGCCTGCCCCGAGGGCAAGGTGCTCGGTCTCATCAACGAGAAGGCCGAGTTGATCGAGCCGGCGAGTTGCATCGGCCACGGCGCCTGCAAGACCGCCTGCCCGGCGGATGCCATAGGCCTGGTGTTCGGCACCGCGACGCGTGGCGTCGACATCCCGCACGTGACACCTCGGTTCGAAAGCAACGTCCCGGGCCTGTTCATCGCGGGGGAGCTCGGCGGCATGGGGCTGATCGCGAATGCGATCGAGCAGGGGCGGCAGGCCGTCGAGGCCATTGCCCGTCTCGACGGCGTCGGCGGCTGGCCGCTCGATCTGATCATCGTTGGGGCAGGGCCGGCGGGCATTTCCGCGAGCCTAGCCGCCCGCGAGAAGGGGTTGAGGACCATTACCATCGAGCAGGAGAGCTTCGGCGGCACGGTGGCCCACTATCCGCGCGGCAAGATCGTCATGACGAGGTCTGCGACCCTGCCGCTCTTCGGCAAGGTGCGGTTCAGGAAGGTGCGCAAGGAGAAGCTGCTCGACCTGTGGGCCCGGGTCGTACACGATCACCAGCTACCGATCAGCTACGGGGAACGCGTCGAAAGCGTCGTTCCGTGGCGCGGCGGATTCACCGTCACCACCTCGCATCGGCAGTACACGGCGCGGGCCGTGCTGCTGGCCAATGGCCGCCGTGGCACCCCGCGCAAGCTCGGCGTTCCGGGTGAGGAGAGCCCCAAGGTCGTCTATCGCCTGACGGACGCGACCCAATTCCGCGGCATGACCGTGCTGGTCATCGGCGGCGGCGACAGTGCACTCGAGGCGGCATCGATGCTCGCCGCCGAGGGCGCACGCGTGACCCTCTCCTATCGCGGCGAAGCTTTCACGCGCGCGCGCCCGGCCCTTCGCGACCGTATCGCGCAGGCCGTTGCCCGCGGCCGCCTGCAACTCCTCATGGGCAGCACGATCACGGCCATCCATCCCCACAGCGTCGACCTCGTCTGGTCCGGACGGCCCATGGGACTGGCCAACCAGATGGTCATCGTCTGTATCGGTGGCGTGCTGCCGGGTGAGTTCCTCCAGAATATCGGCGTCGAGGTGGAGACCAAGTTCGGGACGGCCTGAGCGAGGGCTACCACCGTGCGAAGAGGATCAGGTCGAAGCTCGTGGCGGCCTCGTCGGAGGCCGGCTTGACGGTGCCCTCGAGTGCCACGGGTGCGAGCGCACCCTTGGTTGCCGTCCCGACGACATCCGCGATATAGGCGCCACGTAGCGTCGATACCTCCTTGTTGGCAAAGGCGGTGACAGTCAGCTTGCCCGCCGTGGCGCCGAACTGTGCCCCTGTCGACGCGCGTGGCAGGTAGCTGACCGACTTCATGTGCGCATCTGCCGCGGGGATCGGTTTTGGCTTGATGAACCGCTGATCGCTCGCATAGCCGAGCACATAGAGACCGCTGTCCACGGCCGCCGGCAGCTTCGAGATGACCGCCTCGCGCAGCGACCTCGCGCAAGCCTCGACGCCGGCATCGCCGTCTGCAGGGTTGTAGCTGCCGCTGGCAAACGCGATGCGCTTTTTCCCGCCCTGCCCCCGACACACCACCCGATAATACGTGCCCCGCCGACCCTGGACGATCTCCTCATCCGGATCGGCTGTGAGCGTGAAGGCATTGGTCACCAAGCCTGCCGCGAGCGTCGCCCGCAACGGCGATGACGGGGTCGGAACGGCAGCGGGCCTCGTTCCCGAGAACGGTGATGGCGCCACGATCGGCGCCGCCGCCGTCGACACCGGGCCGGCGGATCCGGACACGGGGGGAGCGGCAGCCTCCTGCGCTCTCTGTGGGCTCGTGTCCATCGTCGGAGCAGCCTTCTGCCCTCCCGTCGGGCTCGCTGCATCCCGTCCACGCCGCGCCTGCTCCAGGTCCTCGGCGAGTTGCTTGCGGGCCGCCTCGAGGCCAGCCACCTGATCCTGCACCGCGGCCAGAGCTATCCGCGTCTTGTCGTGGGCGGCACGCTCGCTGTCGAGCACGGTCAGGACACTGGCGACGGCAGTGTCGACCGCCGCCGCCGACGACGCCTGGAGCGCCTTGACTTGTTCCCGCGCCGCAGCCAGCTCCGCCTGAGCTCTGGCGTGAGCCGTGCGCTCAGCTTCGAGCGCAGCCGCCGCGGCGGCGCCCGCAGTGGGCGCACTGTTCGCCTTGGCCTCGACAAGCGCCTCGCGCGCTCGCGCGTGGGCGGCGCGCTCGGCGTCGAGCTCGCCACGCAGTGCCGCGATGTCTGAAGCGGTTTTGCCGCGCTGCTCCTCGATCGAGACCAGTTGCAGCCGGAGCCCGGCCGCGTCACGTCGGGTGCGCTCGTGCGCCGCCTTCTCCTCGGCTAGCTGCGGCGCGAGATCCGGCATCGCGGGCCTCGGCGGCGGCGCGGCGGTCACGCGCGCGGGGGAGACAGCTCCGGGTGAGGCGATCGTGCTTGCGGTCCCAGGGGCGGGCCGCGCGGTGTGGTAAAGCAGCCCCGCTCCGCCGGCGGCGAGCACCATCAGACCGATCATGCTCATCGCCCGCCCGGCCCCGGCACGGTCCAGCAGCAGGGCGCCGGCCAGCGGGCCGGCGACGACCAGTGCAAAAAGCAGCCATTCATAATGTGGCATGCAATGCCCCCTCGATTACCACGTCGGCACGCACAATCGGCCCGCCTGCCCAAGCAACTTCATCGTGTCCGTCCTCGCGTCGGCCACGGTGGTGCGCGCAAGACTGGTCGGGTCGAGCCGGCCGGAACGACGTCTGCGCGACTGATGATTGCTCGCAGCTCCGCCAACCGGCGTCAACACGATGCGAGCCGCCGACTGGCAGCAGATTGCCATCGATACCGGAAGGCGGGGTCAGTCCTCGAACACGCCGGCGGTCTCGGCGATCGTGCCGTGACACGCCACGCAATCGGCCGCCGAGCGCGCGTTCTTGCGCTTCAACGCGTCGGCGGAGATGCGCTTCGGTCCGTGCTTGCGCTTGAACCAGGGCTGCTCGGTGATGCGCAGCAGCGGCTCGCCAGCCGCACCGCTGGCAGAGGTACCCGCCTTGGGCCCGGGCTCGGCATTGGCCATCAAATAAGACAGCACCTGCTGCGCGGTCGCCGCGTCGAGCTCGGCATTCTCGCCGAAGTGGTCCTTCAGCCCGGCCATGATCCGTTGCCAAGAGGCCGCCGGCAGCAGCCCCGCGGGGAATTTCATATGGCAGGCGCCACACTCCTTGGCCACCAGCGGGTCGCGCACGGGCGGATACGTCTTGCCGTCGGCGCCGGCCGGCGCAGCGCCCGACACCGAGAACGCAACGACGATTCCAGATGCAATCGCAGCCCTATGCTGCCGGCTGATCGGAGTGCTCATGACTTGGCTACCCTTCCTGACAATAGTCGTGTGGCGATATCAAAGGCCGAGAAGGTAGGCCATCACGTCGCCCTTCTCGAGCGGCGTGCAGGCGCGCCCGAGCACGTCCGAGCAGTTGCGTCCATACCACTTCTCGACGTCGTCCCTGTTGGTATAGCGCTTCGGGTTGACGCTGCCGGCCATAGGCTCGATCGCCTTGCCCGCGCGGGTCTGGCCGGATTTCCTCGGATCGTCCGTATGACATGACGTGCAGGACGGCGTCGCTGCCTTGCCACCGGTGTGCTTGCCCTGGAACAACGCCTTGCCGCGCTCGGCAGAGAAGGCAGAGAAGGCGGGATCGGCGGCCTTGGCAGCGGCGGCGTAGCCGTCATGGATCGCCTGCTGGGGCGCGGACATCGCAGCCATCACAACGCCCCCGCTTGTAACGAGGGCGAAGGCGGCGGCTGCAAGCAACCGGCGCGTGTCGCACCGACGAGACGTTGCTGGTGGCGTCATGAGGATCCTCCCGAAGCGGCCTGAGCAGACGATGGAATGGCGATAGCGCGCAGAGCAAAGCGGCCGCGGTCGGCATCCTGATGACAGCGCGCGCAGTTGACCTTGCCGCCGACGGCCTTGGTCTTGAACGCCTCGGACGGGATGGCGCGATGGGCCTGCTGCCAGCCGTCGGTGGCCGTGATGCGTAGCGGCTCGGACGTGGCCGGCCGTCGAAGCAGGTTGGCCGCAGCAGTGTCCCACCGCTCCGCAGCATTGGCGGCCAGATAGTCCGAGATCGTCCTCGCCAGCTCCGCTCCGAGCGAAGCGTTGTCGCCGAAGTGATCGTCGAGGCCGGCCATCACGCCCGCCCAGGTGCGGGCAGGGGCAAGGCTCGGATGATGTGGCGTATGGCAGGCGCCGCATTCGGCGGCATAGCTGGCATCGAGGACACCTACCGGTACGCCCAGGGGCGGTCGCGATGACAGGTGCCAGACAAGCCAGCTCGCGCCTGCCAGGAGGGGGAGCGTCATCGACCATGCCAGCACCGGACGGGCCGTCCGCGGCGGTGCCGCATGCCCGGCGCGCGCGCCAGCCTTCCGCCCGGTGATCATGGCGCGCACGAGGTTCTCACGGGTGCGCAGGCTCTCGACGGCCACGCCGGCGACGTGACATGCGATCAGCGCGAGGAGCCCGTAGGCGAGGGCCTCGTGGAGGGGGCGTACCGCAGCGCCGAGCGCGAAGCTCGCGAACGGCGCGATCGGCCCTTCCTTGCTCCATCCGCCGAGAAGCACGAGCCCGGTGGCAGCCAGCAGGATGAGTGCCAGCATCAGCGCGAGCACCATCAGGCCGCCGAGCGGGTTGTGTCCGAGATGCCGGGGAGCCCGGTTGGCGGCGATCTCGCGTACGTGGGCCAGCAGGGCTCGCGGGCCCCGCACGAAGCTGGAGAAGCGAGCATAGGTGCCCCCCGCGAAGCCCCATACGATGCGGGCGGCGAGCAATGTCGCGATAACGCCGCCGGCGACCAGGTGCACGTCGAGCGTCGTCCTGGAGCCGAGAAGCCCCGTGGCGGCAGCCACAGCAACGGCCGTGACCAGCAGCCAGTGGAAGAGGCGCACGCCCAGATCCCAGACGGGGGTCCCGCCAGTGGCTCCGGCCGTCCGATCGTCGCCTGCTTGGTCGGTCTGCGCCACCGTCCTGCTCCCTGGCCTGCTCCCTGGCAGCCGCACTCGCTTCGGCGGTATCGGTAGCAGACTGGCGCTGTCAGCGGCACGGGACGGGACGTCAGCGGTCTGTCAGCTCTCCGGTATCGTCAGCGCTTGGTCCCCTTCTCGGCAGGCGGCGCCTTGGCAGCGGCGGCCTTCTCGACACGCACCTCGCCCGTGTCGAGCGAGTAGACGTCGGTCGGGGGCAGCACGAGCCCCGCCGCCATGCGGATGGCAACCGCCACCACCAGCACCCCGAGCAGTGCACGGAGCTGCTCGGGATTGAGCCGGCCTGCCGCCACCACGCCGAGATGGGCCCCGATGACTCCGCCGGTGATCAGCGGCAGGGCCAGTGCCGCATCGACCGAATAATTCTGCGTGGCCTGCAGCAGCGTGGCGTAGGCGGCGACGAAGATGATCTGGAACGCCGACGTGCCGAGCGCGATGCGGGTCGGCATGCGCAGGATGTAGATCAGCGCCGGCACCAGCAGAAACCCGCCGCCCACGCCCATGATCGCGGTCAGCCAGCCGACAAAGGCACCGACGACCACCGGCGGAATGGCGCTCATGTAGAGCTTCGAGGCGTGGAAGCGCGTCTTCAGCGGCAGCTTCAGGATCCAGCTGTGCTGGCCGCCACGCCGGGCGCTGCCCGTCGGCTGCTTGGCGGCCTGGCGCCACAGCACCCGCACCGCCTCGAACAGCATCAGGCCGCCGACCGTGCCAAGCATGACGACATAGGTCAGCGTCGTGAAGAAATCGAGCTGGCCGGCGGCCTTGAGCAGCTGCTGCAGCCAGATTCCGGTCGTGGCGCCGAACAGGCCGCCGACGATCAGATAGGCGCCCATCTTGAGGTCGACGTTGCCGCGGCTCCAATGGCCGAGCGCGCCGGAGACCGACGAGGCGACCACCTGGCTCGTTCCGGTGCCGACGGCCACGGCCGGCGGCACGCCCAGAAAGATCAGCATCGGCGTGGTGATGAAGCCGCCGCCAACGCCGAACATGCCGGACAGAACGCCCACCGCCAACCCCAGGCCGAATAGCACGGGCAGCGGCAGCGCGATCTCTGCGATGGGCAGGTAGAGGTTCATGCGTTGACCTCGCCGTTCGCCTCGGGCATCGCCGATGCGTCGACGCCCGGTCGGGGGGCCGCGGCGCGTCGCAGCCGGTCGTTGATGGCCGAGCCGAGACCGTGCGTCGGGATCGGCATCACAGCCAGACATTTCGCACCCGACTGGTCGAGGCGGCGCAAGGCAGAGAAGAGGTTTGCCGCTGCCTCGACGAGATCGCCGGAGCGGCTGAGGTTCATCAACGGTCCGTCGTAGGCCGGAGCATAGGGGCCGAAGGCGAGAAAAGCCTCCCCCTCACGCGGGCTACTCGCATCGAGGCGCACGGGCAGCCCCGGCGCGTAGTGGCTCTCGAGCTGACCGGGGGCCGTCGGCTGCGCCGCTGCGGCCCGGGGTGGTGCGGTGACCGGCATCTGGCCGAGCACGTCGGCGATCGCCTCCGATGTGACGGCACCCGGCCGCAGGAGCACGGCGACGTCGCCAGTGGCGTCGACGATGGTCGATTCCAGCCCGTGCATCGTCGGGCCGGCGTCGAGGATCATCGCCACGCCGGCACCCAGATCGGCATCGACGTGGGCTGCGGTCGTGGCGCTGACATGACCGGAGCGATTGGCCGAGGGCGCCGCAACCGGCCTGCCCACCGCCGCGATCAGCGCGAGCGCCACGGGATGCGACGGCACCCGCACGGCGACCGTGTCGAGACCCGCCGTCACCAGATCGGCGATCGGGCACGCCGGTGTCTTGGCCAGGACCAGCGTCAAGGGACCTGGCCAGAAGACGTCCGCGAGGCGGCGGGCCAGGGGTCCGAGCTCACCGATGATGCCGGCCTCGGCCGCGCTCGCGACGTGTGCGATCAACGGATTGAAGCGGGGCCGTCCCTTCGCCGCGTAGATGCGTGCCACCGCCCGGCCATTGGTTGCATCGGCGCCGAGGCCGTACACCGTCTCCGTCGGGAACGCCACCAGCTCGCCGGCCAGCAGCAGGCGGGCCGCATCGGCGATCGTCTCGCGGCTCGGTTGAGCAAGTCGCACGGAGCGTCTAAACCTCGTTGGACTTTCGCAGGGGCGATCCGGGCATCCGGATCGATGTTCCTGCCGCGGCATGAGGATCGGCAGCAACGATGACCTATCGCGCTCCAGTAGACGACATCATGGTCGCACTCAAGACGGCCGCGGGCCTCGACGTCCTGATTGCGACGGGAGCCGTGACGGTCGACGAGGATACCATTCGCGCCGTCATCGCGGAGGCCGGCCGCTTCGGCTCGGAGGTGCTCGATCCGCTGAATGCCCCGGGCGACCGGGCCGGGTCGCGCCTCATCGACGGCCGGGTGGAGACGCCCGCGGGCTGGAAGGAGGCCTACCGCGCCTTCGCCGAGGGTGGCTGGGCCTCGCTCGCCGCAGCCGAGGAGCTCGGCGGACAAGGGCTGCCGGAGGTGGTCTCGATGGCAGCCGGCGAGATCTGGAACTCGGCCAACATGGGCTTCGGCCTCTGCCCGCTGCTGACGCAGGGTGCGATCGACGCCATTGCCACGCATGGCAGCGACGATCTCAAGCGCACGTACCTGCCAAACATGGCGTCCGGCAAATGGACCGGCACCATGAACCTGACCGAGCCCCACGCCGGGTCCGACCTTGGGCATCTGCGCGCCAAGGCCGTGCGCCAGCCGGACGGCAGCTATCGCATCACCGGCACCAAGATCTTCATCACCTACGGCGATCACGAGCTCACCGAGAACATCATCCATCTGGCCCTCGCACGACTTCCCGACGCGCCGCCGGGCACGCGCGGGATCTCGCTGTTACTCGTGCCGAAGGTGCTGGTCAACCCCGACGGCACGCTCGGGGCGCGCAACGACGTGGTCTGCGCCAGCCTCGAGCACAAGCTCGGCATCCATGCCAGCCCGACATGCGTGATGAAGTACGGCGAGGGCGGCGCAGGCGCAGTCGGATATCTCGTCGGCGAGGAGAATCGCGGCCTCAACACCATGTTCATCATGATGAACGCGGCCCGGCTTGCGGTCGGCGTCCAAGGCGTCGCCATCGCCGAGCGCGCGACGCAACGCGCCATCGCCTATGCCCAGGAGCGCAAGCAGGGGCGGTCCGCCAGAGGCCAAGCCGGCGAGATGAGCCCGATCATCGAGCACGCCGACGTGCGTCGCAACCTGATGACGATGAAGGCCATGACGCAGGCGGCGCGCGCCATCTGCCTCGCCACCGCGGCCGAGCTCGACATCTCGCGCCATGGCCCCGACGACGCCCAGCGCAAGGCTGCCGCCAATCGCGCCGCGCTGCTCACACCGGTCGCCAAAGCCTTCTCGACCGATATCGGCGTCGAGGTGGCGTCGATCGGCGTGCAAGTGCACGGCGGCATGGGCTTCATCGAGGAGACAGGCGCCGCCCAGCACTACCGTGACGCGCGCATCCTGCCGATCTACGAAGGCACCAACGGCATCCAGGCGATCGACCTGCTGACCCGCAAGCTGCCGCTCGAGGGCGGCAGGGTGGTCGAGGCCTACATCGGGGAGCTGGCCCGGACCGCCGAGGAGGTGCGTGCCTCGAACCGTCCGGAGTTCGGCCACATGGGCGAGCGGCTCGGCGAGGCCGTGACGGCACTGGCCGAGGCTTCCCGATGGCTCGGCGAGGCTCTGCAGAAAAGCCCGGAAACGGCGTCGGCAGGTGCCCAGCCCTATCTTCGGTTGTTCGGCTTGGCGGCGGGTGGCATCTATCTGGCTCGGGCCGCGCTGGCGGCGACGCGCGACGGCGCTGCAGCCGGCGTCGCGGCGCGGGTCGCGGTGGCCCGCTACTTCGCCGAGAACCATGCCGTCGCTGCTCGCGGCCTCAAGGACACCATCGTCAGCGGCGGCGAGTCGACGCTGCTGATCGAGCCGGAGGCGCTCGCCGGCTGACCGAGCCCGTTCCCTCGGCGCCTGCCGCGCACCACTGGAGCCGGCCGTGACCCAGTTGCTCGTGAAGGCCTTCCTCTCGGGACTCATCATCGCGGTGGTATCGGAGATTGCGACGCGCAGTCCGGGTATCGGCGCGCTGATCGCGTCGCTGCCGCTCGTATCGATCCTGGCCATGGTTTGGCTGTGGCGCGATACGGGCGATGCCGGCCGTGTCGGCTCCTACAGCGAGGCGACGTTCTGGCTGGTCATCCCGTCTCTGCCCATGTTCCTGGTGTTGCCATGGCTGTTGCGGCAGGGCTTGGGCTTCTGGCCGGCGCTCGGCCTCTCATGCCTCGTCACGGTCGGGCTCTATGCCTTGAGCGTGCGGCTGCTTCCGGCGCTCGGCATCGACCTGTGACTCGGCCGACCCGCGCCATTAGCGCCGAAGCTCGTCCGCGGGCTGTTTCCGCACGAGGTCTCAGAAAGCGGCGTTGAAGATGCCGCCATCAACGAGAATGTTCTGGCCCGTGATGTATCCGGCAGGCGCACTGCACAGAAACGCGCATGTGGCGCCGAACTCCGCCGGACTGCCGATCCGGCGTGCCGGAATGGTGGCAATGCGCGCAGCTTCCACCTCGGGTGCGGGCACCCCTTGGATTCTCGCGGTGGCCTCGATGCCGCCGCGGTAGCGATCCGTCTGGATGAAGCCGGGCAGCAGATTGTTTATCGTGACGTTGGCGTGCGCGACGGAGCGCGAGACACCGGCGAGAAACGCGGTGAGGCCGGCCCGCGCACCCGATGACAGGTCCAGCCCGACCACCGGCATCTTCACGGAGACAGACGTGATGTTGACGATCCTCCCGAACTTGCGCTCGACCATCCCGTCCACGGCACGCTGAATGAGCTCGATCGGCGTCACCATGTTGGCCGTCACTCCGGCCACGATGGCGGCACGGTCGAGCTCGCGGAAGTCCTTGAACGGAGGTCCGCCAGCGTTGGTCACCAGAATGTCTGGCTCGGCGACGGCGGCAAACAGCTTGTCCTGACCCTCGCGCGTCGTAACGTCGGCTGCGACGGCAAGCGTGCGGCCGTTGGTGGCCCGCGCGATCTCGCCAGCGACTTGCTCGACCCGCCCAGCATCGATGCCGTTGACGACGACGGTCACCCCGGCGCGGGCCAATGCCTCGGCCGTAGCCCGTCCGAGCCCGCGGCTCGAACCACAAACGATCGCCGTGCGTCCCGCAATTCCCAGATCCAGCATGCCGCTGCTCCTTCATCAAGGTGCTGCCTGGAGCAGACCCGAGGACGCATCCGATGGCAACAGCGCCAGAGCCCAGCCTCAGGCATCCGGGCCCGAGGATGCGAGGAGCCTTCCGGCCCCTCGCAGCGGCGATGCTGGTGACGCGTCGGCGCCTACCTCCTGACGTCAACCGTGAACTGCACTTCCGCCTTGCGCTTCTCGTCGCCGCCGCGCGTGATCACCTGGCGGCACTTGTACTGCTGCGCGAAGCCGCTGATGGTGCAATTGCGCGTGTTCACCTCGAAATCGAGATCGCGCTTGTTGGGCAGGCGGTTGATGTCGACCAGCGTCGGCTTCGTCAGGACGTTGTGATCGAGGATCTCGAGCTTGACGGGGAACCGGCCCCGGCCGACGGGAACGACCATGACCCAGTCCGGACGGATATCGTCAGCGCGCCGGATGAACTTCGACTTGATGGTCTTACCGTCGATCGTGACCTGCGCATAGAAGTCAGCCTGACCGGCGGTCGGGAGGTCGACCTTATCGAGCGCCTTCACGTGCTCGACAGTGACGATGATCTCCTCGGCCGCAGCCGGCAGAGCCGCCGTTGCCGCGAGCGGAACCAGCATGGCGCCTGCCACCACTGCCTTGCGCAGGCTCGTCCCCACAACCCCATCGTGACGCATGGTCAACCACTCCAGATGTTCGCAACGCCCGTCAACGACCCGGTGAACAACGGCAAGATCGAGGGCTTCATGCCGCCCGGGTCGTTCGATCACTCACCGTTTTCAATCCTGTAACGATAGTTATCGTCTGTGGGAGAAAAATGGCGCTGGAGTGCCGTTGCGCTCCAGCTCCGAAAGACATTGATCGAGGCCGGATTTTCTCCCCGAGCAGTGCCCACCGCGACGGTGCGCCGGCGGGCGCCGCCGCGAAAGCGCCTCATTCGGCCCTCTGGTCCGGCGGCACTGTTTCAGCGGAAAGCGCGGCAATCGCCTCGTCCAGCGCCATGACCGTGCTCTTGTCCGAGCCGAGACGGCGGACGGACACCTTGCGCTCCTCGGCCTCGCGCTTGCCGACGACCAGCAGCACCGGCGTCTTCTTCAACGAGTGCTCGCGAACCTTGTAGTTGATCTTCTCGTTCCGCAGATCGGTCTCGACTCGCAGCCCCGCCTTGCGCATGAGCGCCGTCACCTCGCGGGCATAGGCGTCTGCATCGGAAACGATCGTCGCCACCACGGCCTGCACCGGCGCCAGCCACAGCGGCAGATGGCCGGCCGTGCTCTCGAGCAGGATGCCGGTGAAGCGCTCGAGCGAGCCGAACATGGCTCGATGGATCATCACCGGGGTCTTCTTCTCGCCGTCGCTGTCGACGTAGAAGGCGCCGAAGCGGGACGGTAGATTGAAGTCGACCTGGGTGGTGCCGCACTGCCAGGTGCGGCCGATGGCGTCGCGCAGATGATATTCGAACTTCGGACCGTAGAACGCGCCCTCGCCCTCGGCGATCGAGGTTCTGGTGACGCGATTGTCGCTCGCCATGCGGACCAGAACGTCCTTCATCGCCGCCTCGGCCTTGTCCCACAGGTGGTCGTCGCCGACCCGCTTCTCGGGCCGCGTTGCCAGCTTGATGTGCACGTCATGGAAGCCGAAGTCCTCGTAGATCGACAGCATGAAGCGGTTGATGTCGAGGCACTGCTCGGCAATCTGATCCTCGGTGCAGAAGATGTGCGCGTCATCCTGCGTGAAGGCCCGCACCCGCATCAGACCATGCAAGGCTCCCGACGGCTCGTAGCGATGCACGCAGCCGAACTCCGCGATTTTCAGCGGCAGGTCGCGGTAGCTCTTCAGGCCGTGCTTGTAGATCTGCACGTGGCCCGGGCAGTTCATCGGCTTCAACGCGAAGACCCGCTCGTCCTCGGTCTCGGTGACGAACATGTTGGCGTGATAGGTCTCCCAGTGCCCAGACGTCTCCCAGAGCACCCGCTCCATGAGCTGTGGCGAGTTGACCTCGACGTAGCCCTCCGCCACCTGCCGCCGGCGCATGTAGGCGATCAGCCCCTGGAACAGCTGCCATCCAGCGGGATGCCAGAATACCGTGCCCGGGGCGTCCTCCTGGAAATGGAAGAGGTCCATCTCACGACCGAGCTTGCGGTGATCGCGCTTCTCGGCCTCCTCCAGCATGCGCAGGTAGTCGGCGAGCTCCTTATCGCTGGCCCAGGCCGTCCCGTAGATGCGCTGCAGCTGCGGCCCCTGCGCGTCGCCGCGCCAATAGGAGCCTGCAAAGCGCATCAGCTTGAACGCGTTGCCGATCTGGCCCGTCGAGGTCATGTGCGGCCCTCGGCAGAGATCGAGCCATACGCCCTGCCTGTAGATCTTGACGTCCTCGCCCACGGGGATCGCGTCGACGAGCTCCACCTTGAACAGCTCACCCTGGGCCCTGAAATGCTCCTTTGCCCGGTCGCGACTCCACACCTCCCTGGTGAATGGCGCATTTCCCGCGATGATCTCGCGCATGCGCTTCTCGATCCGAGGGATGTCGTCGGGGTGGAAAGGCTCGGCCTTGGCGAAATCGTAGAAGAAGCCATTCTCGATGACCGGGCCGATCGTCACCTGGGTGCCGGGCCAAAGATCCTGCACGGCTTCGGCCAGCACGTGGGCGCAGTCGTGGCGTATCAGCTCCAGCGCCTCCGGGTCGGTGCGCGAGACGAAGCGGATCGCTGCGTCCTTCTCGATGGCTTCGGCAGCATCCATGAGGACCCCGTCGAGCATCATGGCGACCGTACGCTTGGCGAGCGACGGGGCGATGGACTTGGCGACGTCGAGACCTGTCGAGCCTCTCGGGACGCTGCGCTTGGCGCCGTCGGGGAATGTCAGGGTCACATCGGCCATGAAGGCTCCTCCTCTCAATCGCTGCAGACCACGCAGGTAAGATGGACGGTCAAGGGCCCGCTTGTGCCCGCGGCAAGCAAGACCTGTCAAGACGAGCTGGCGGGGCGCAAAGTGCGGTGGCGCGGCCAGCGGGGGCGCATTCCGCCACGTCCTCCCGGTGCAAAGGGCGGGTCCGGAAGGAGCGCCTGCGCCCGATCCGCGGCCCGGCCCAACGCCCCAAAACAATCGCATTTCTGCCGCGATCTATCCCTGTCCTGCCGCAAAAGCGTCGGCTTGGCGGCCGGTTGTATCGCGGCGGGGCGAAGGTGTCGCTCCGCTGCGTTGGGGACGCACAGGCTTGGGGGCTTCAATTGGGTTGGGCAACGTTGCCGCCGGTCGGCACGCCGCCCGCTCGGGCATGAGGAATGCCCTCTCCGCCTGCCGTCACCGCGCAGGACGCGACTGCGTCCGAGACCTTGGCGAGTGGAGGAGTGACGGGATGCGTGTGTGGCGTAGCGCGCTCGGGGCAGTCGGCGCAGCAGTCCTATTCATCGTGGGCACCGTTGGAGCTCGTGCTCAGGGAGAAGCCGGGAGCCCACCTCCTCCGGCCGCCATCATGGTCGCCCAGGCCGCGGCACCTCTCGTGCCGGCCCGACGGGTTCAGCGTGCGATCCGCACCGACAGCGAGTCGCGGCGCAAGGAGGCGATCAACTCAAACACGGTGGGGCTGGCCGCCGGCCGCATCGAAGGCGCGCCGCTCCAGTTCGCCGGCGAGCTGGCCCGGGTTCTCGACGACGGCGACAACATGCGCGTCCTGCCGATCGTCACCCGTGGCATCTTCGACAACGTCTTCGATCTCCTCTACCTGCGCGGTGTCGATGCCGCCATCGTCTACGGCGACGTGCTCGAGCACTTCAAGAAGACGCCGGAGATCGCCGGCATCTCACGCCGCATCAACTATCTGGCGAGCCTCTTCCCCTCCGAGCTGCACATCTTCGTGCGGCCGGAGATCACCAGCCTCAAGGATCTCGAGGGCAAGGTGGTCAACTTCAACACGGAGGGGACGGCGGCCGCCTACAGCGGGCCGATCATCTTCGAGCGGCTCGGGATCAAGATCGATGCCAAGTTCAATCCCCACTCGGTCGCCATGCAAGAGATGCGCAAGGGCCCTGCGTACGCGGCGACGGTATGGGTGTCGTCGAAGCCGCTGGCGCCGTTCCTCAAGGGGCAATGGCCGGAGGGCTTCAAATTCCTGCCCGTCACCTACTCTGATGCGCTCGAGTACTACCTGCCAGCCTACCTCGACCACGAGGACTATCCGGCCCTGATCCAGAAGGGCCAGCGCGTGTCGACGATCGCCGTGCCCGCGGTGCTCGCCGTCTACGACTGGCCAGCCGACACGGAGCGCTATCGCCGCATGGTCCGCTTCGTCGACTATCTCTTCCAGCGCCTGCCGCAACTGCAGACCAACCCCGGCTATCACAAGAACTGGAAGGACGTGAACCTCGCAGCCAGCGTGCCGGGATGGAAGCGGTTCGCTCCGCTGCAGGAGCGCCTCGACAAGACGACCCGCGAGAAACAGGCGACGGCCGCACCGGCGGCCCCGTCCAAGGCTGCGGCGGCCGCGGGTGAGGGACCCCAGGCCACCATCGATGCCGCCCGCCAGCAGGCCGCCCGGGCCGCACCCAACGACCCAGCCGAGCAGGAGCGCCTGTTCAAGGAGTTCATGGAGTGGCGCAGCCGGCAGGGCGGCGCGCCACGGCAATGAGGGCAGAGCCCGGTCGCTCGCGAGTCGGCCGGACGGATGGGCTCCTATCGCAAGTCGCGTGCGCCGGCAGCCACTGCGGGACGCTCACGGTCTGGACATGAGGTGCGCGGCGCCGGGCATCCGGCCCGCGGCATGGCCGTGGCCACAACCGGGACGTCCGAGGCCAGACGGGGGTGGGGATGGGGCATAGATCGGCTATGCGAAGGGAGCCCGCAGTCGCCAGCGAGCGCGGCGGGCGGCGCGGGGGCCACATCGGATCTCTCGTCGCCGTGCGACGCCGTCACGGCTGGCCGCTGATGCTGGCCGCACTCGTGATCATCGAGCTGCTGGCGGTTCCTGTCGCCTTGAGCCAAACCGGCGCAAAGGCACCAGGCGAAGCGCGGCCGTCGACCGCCCGCCTCGAGGTGCCGGCCACGGTGCTGGCGTCACCGGCGGGTGAGGCCAGTCTCGACATCCGACTCGGTGGCCGCGGCGACCTGCCGCCCAACAGCTTCGTGCGCATCCACGGCCTGTCGCCGAAAATGGCGCTCAGCGACGGCCATGTCATCGCACCGGGCGCATGGGCGGTGCCGCTCGCCGCACTCGAGACGCTCAAAGTCTTCGTGCCGGCCGGCTTCACCGGCAAGAGCGATGTCCGCGTTTCGGTGCTGTCGATCGACGGCGGCCTGATCGCGGAGGCCCGGCTCGCCCTCGTCGTTGCCGCGGTCGCGCTCGGAGAACGTCCGTCGGCGCCGAGCGGGCTTGGCGCCGCAGCGACGGCAAGCCGCCCAGCCGGCGCCCCTGCCCCGCCGGCGGCAGCCGACGCCGGGGGCGGCATCGACCGCCTGCCGCAGCGCTTTGCAGCACCGGTCGTTCGTGCCGCTCCCCGTCAGCCATCGCCCCCGTCTGCAGCAGCGCCCGACCTGCCCGGGGTTGCCGCCCTGCCGCCCGCCCCCTTGCCGCCGGCGCCTGCGCCGTCGATTGGTGCCGGCGCTGCTCCGCGGCTCAGCCAGGAGGCTCGAGAGCGAGCCATCGGCTTCCTCGCACGTGGCAAAAAGCTGCTCGTCGAAGGCAATGTCGCGCTGGCCAGGCTGCTTTTCGAGCGGGCTGCCGATGCCGGCCTAGCGGAGGGGGCCCTCGCCATGGGCGAGACTTTCGACTCCGCAGAGCTCGGCCGCCGTGGCGTCGTCGGCGTGCGCCCCGACACCAAAGAGGCGCGCCGCTGGTACGAGAAGGCCCGCGAGCTCGGGGCGGGCGAAGACGCGCTCCGGCGCCTCGAGCGCCTGGGCGGTCGGTAGTGTTCCGGTTCCGACATTTGCTTCCCGTTGCGGCTGGGCTACGAGCAAATGTCGGTACCATAAGGAACACTAGTAGATCTATGATTCTATTGCAGAATATTCATCTGACGTTCGATTGCATAGCTGGCCGCAAGCGGGTATCGAACGTCAGATGCGCTGCACTAGCCGACGATGCGGACGCTTCGTCGGGCCGTCGTCTCAGCCCGACGCCAGCGGGCTCGTCACGTCGCGGAACGACGGCTTGAACGAGGTGACCACATCGACCACCGTCGGCTCGCCGGAAGCGAACGCCTCGGCCATGGCGGAAGCGATCTCCGACGGCTTCGTGCAGCGGAGCCCCCGGCAGCCCATCGCCCTGGCGATGGCGGCGAAGTCCATCTCCGAGAATGTCGAGGCGATGGTCCGGTTGCCTTGGCCGTGCTTGACCCAGCCGAGCGCACTGTTGTTCAGGACCACCACGACGATCGGTATCTTCTCGTCGCGCGCGGTCATGAGGCCGTTGATGGCCATCGAGAAGCCACCATCGCCGGTCACCGCGACCACTTGGCGCTTCGGCGCGACGAGCTTTCCGGCGAGCGCTGCCGGCACAGCATACCCCATGGCGCCGATGCCGGGCATCAGCAGGGTGCCGGGCGCACGTGTCTGGAAATAGTGCGTCATGAACAGGCGGTTCTCGCCGGCGTCGCAGGTGAAGAGCGCATCCTCGGCGGTCGCCTTGCGGATCTCGGCGAAGATGCGCTGCGGCATCACCGGGCTCTCGTCGGAGGTGTAGGCCGGATCCTGGAAGAAGCCATGCGCTTCACGCGCCTGCTCGACCGCCTTGCGCCGCGCCGCCAGAGCCTCGGCCGAAGCCGCTCCGGCGGCCTTCAGCGCCTCCGCGAGCTGTGCCAGCACCAGCGCCGCGTCGCCGATCATCGTCACCTCGCACGGGAACGACCAGCTCGCATTCTTCGGCTCGATCTCGATCTGCAGAAGGGTCTGGCGCGCCGGATCGATCAACTGCGGGTTCTCGTTGGCGGTGTCGGCCGGACCGAGCCTCGTTCCAACGGCCAGAATGAGATCTGCCTCGCCGACGACGGCGTTGGCGGTCCGCTGGCCGAAGTTGCCGCACACGCCGAGCGCCAGCGGGTGGGTCTCCGCGAAGGTGCCCTTGCCCGAGGCCGTCGTCGCCACGGGTGCGGCGAGCATCTCGGCGAGCGCTCGCAATCCATCGTAGGCGCCGGCGATGCGCACGCCGTTGCCGGCGATGATCACCGGCTGCCGCGCGGCCGCGAGCGCCCTGGCTGCTGCCGACACGCTCGCCGGATCGGCCGGCAGGGCCTTCGGCAGGTAATGCTGCGTCGGATAGAGGAAGGGCCGCCTCCCCGGGTCGACCGTGCCCTTGAACACGTTCGAGTGGTAGACGACCGCGACCGGCCCCCGCTCGCCGGTCAGCGCATGCTTGATGGCGAGCTGCGTCGCCTGGACGGCCTCGGTCGGCTCGTGGGCGACGAAGGTGCGCTTGGTGACGCCCTCGAGCGTCTTCCGGGTGTCCGCCCCTCCATAGTCGCCCGTGCCGCTCTGGTAGGGTGCATGGAGCGTGAAAGGGGCAACGTCCGAGAAATCCGTGAGCAGCAGCATCGGCGAGGCGCCGAAGTGCGCTTCCAGCGTGCCGAGCAGGCCATTCGCCAGCATGAAGATGCCCTGGCCGATGGCGACGCCGGGCTTGCCGGTCAGGCGGCCGTAGACCTCGGCCATCACGCTCGCGAGCTGCTCGTGGCGCACGAGCACGGCGCGGATCCTATCTTGGCGATCGTAGAGGGCGTCGTAGACACGGCCCATGTTGCCGCCCTGGATGCCGAACACCATGTCGATGCCGGCCTCCTCGAGCACCCGCACGATGCCCTCGGCGGCCCGCGCCTCCGCCGTCATGAGCTTGCCGCTGATGGCCATGTGATCACCTTGTGAGCCGATACGATAGTCGATCTGCGCGGCCGCAGGAGACCGGCATCGGCCTCAGGCTATGGCGCGGTTGCGCCGTCGGCAATGTCCCTGCGCCACCGAGCCCCAGGGCGCGATGGCCCGCAGGCCGGACGGAGCTTTGAGTTCATTTGGCCTGATCGGGTCGGTATCAGCATCGGATCACGCAGCCCCTGGCACCAGCCCCTTGCACACGGTGCGCTGCGGACGGGACAATGGCAGCCCGCGATGATGGAGGGCATGTCGATGGCCGATGCGATCGTGTTGCGCGAGACGGGAGGGCCGGAGGTTCTCAAGGTGGAGCCGGTGGACGTCGGCCCGCCGGGCCCCGGCGAGGTGCGCTTGCGCCAAACAGCCGTCGGCGTCAACTTCCACGACTGCTACGTCCGCTCCGGCCTCTACAAGACGCTGAAGCTGCCGGGCATCCCGGGGCTCGAGGCGGCCGGGATCGTCGACGCCATTGGCCCGGACGTCACTGGCTTTCGGGCGGGCGACCGCGTCGCCTATTTCACCGCGGCGTATGGCGGCTATGCCAGCGAGCGGATCGCACGCGCCGCCGACCTCGTCCGCCTGCCCGAAACCATCGACGACCGCACGGCGGCGAGCGTCATGGTGAAGGGGCTGACCGCGCACATGCTGCTGCACCGCGTGCACCCGATCGTCGAAGGCAATCGGATCCTGGTGCACGCTGCGGTCGGCGGGGTCGGCATCCTGCTCTGCCAGTGGGCGAGCCGGCTCGGCGCGGAGGTGATCGGCACGGTCGGCAGCCGCGAGAAGGCCGCTATCGCCCGCCGCAACGGCTGTCATCATGTGATCCTCTACCGTGAGGAGGACTTCGTGGCCCGCGTCCGCGAGATCACCGGCGGACGCGGCGTCGATGTCGCCTACGACTCGGTCGGCAAGGACACGTTCCTCGGCTCGCTCGACTGCCTCGGGCGGCTCGGGCATCTCGTCAACTTCGGCCAGTCGTCGGGCCCGGTGGCACCGTTCGAGGTGTCGCGGCTCAGCGCCCGATCGACGAGCGTCACCCGGCCGATGCTGTTCCACCACACGACCGAGACTGCCACCCGCGATCGTATGGCTGGCACGCTGTTCTCGGCCCTCGCCGATGGCACGATCCGTGCCGGCACGCCGGAGACCCTGCCGCTCGCGGAGGCCGCAGCTGCCCACCGCCGGCTCGAGCAACGCCGGACGAGCGGGGCACTGGTGCTGGTTCCATGATCGCCGAACGACAACGGCCGTGCGAGGTCGGTCGCCCGGCTGCGGCCGGGGACCGCCACGACCGGCGCAGGAGCGGAGCCTGGCTCGCGTGCAACAACCCGGGCATGGCCCTAACGCCCGAGCCGACGAGACCGGCCAATCGACTACGCGGGTCGCAGCACCAGCCGAGCCTGCCGCCGCCACTGTGCGGAAGTGTTAGACGCAGCTTGGGGCTCCCCACGGCACGCCCCGTGACGCGCCATCCTGGCCGGACGGACACGAGAGCGCGGAAGCGGGCACCGTTCGAGGTCTCGCGACTCAGCGCCCGACCGTCGAGCGTCCGGTGCTGCTCCACGACACGACCGAGACCGCCACGCGTGATCGCGTGGCGGCCGAGTTGCTCCCAGCTCACGCCGACGGCACGATCCGTCCCGAGGTCGCATCGTAGCGGTTGTCGTTTGCGCCGCTGCATGTCAAAAAGAACCCACTGAAGCTCGGCCGATATCGGCGTCTCGTCGAGCGGCGCCCGGATAGGGGCGTCATGACGGCCAATCCAGTTCAGGCAACCGAAGCCGTCGCTGTGTTGCATGGTCCCGTAGCTCAGCCGGATAGAGCACCAGATTCCTAATCTGGGGGTCGCAGGTTCGAATCCTGCCGGGATCGCCAAGGATTTCAACGGTTTACGCGCGACACAAGCGGCTCATCTCTGAATGAACTTGGTCCATGTAATGACCCTGTAATGACCGAACGTCCTTTCAACCAGAGGAATCTCGTCGCTCGTCGCGGGAGGCCGCTCCGATTCGTCGTCGCTACGCTCCTCCTCACCCCTCGCCGAGGCTCGGGGGCTCCTGTGCAGTCAGAGACTGCATGGTGGCTCTATCCGGCTGAGCTACGGGATCATGCAACACAGCGACGGCCGAGACCTCCTGGAGCGCGCTGGCAACCATCGATGCCCGCCCATCAAACAACCGAGGAGGGGGACGGGGGGTAGTCTTCGTTCTGGTACAAACCGGGCTGAGTCCTGACAGTTCAGACCGGGTTGATTCCTGACAGGCATGCTCGTCCGATTCGAGGAGGATCGGGCGATGCCTTTCAGGGAAACGAACCCTATGGAAGAGCGTATCGCGTTGTTTCGGGAG
>JANRJI010000099.1:0-1828 GCA_033764055.1 Hyphomicrobiaceae bacterium | reverse complement strand
TTCGGCAACATCCCGGCCGGCCCCGGACCAGGCGGCCCGGCCGAGGACCTGCAGGCGCCGCCAGAGGGACGGGTCATCGATCCCTGGGTGTTGCCGGAGGCGGCCGGGGAGTAGCGGAACGGTCGAGAACGGGAGGACGGTCGACCTCACGTCCACAGGACGGCAACGTCGTACGGGCGGATACGCTCGTCATGGGTGACGAGAACCAAGCGCTCGAGCATCGCCTGAGCGACGAGCATGCGGTCGAACGGATCGTCGTGATGGCGAGGCAACCGACCCGCGAGGTCGGCGTGCGGGAAGCGGATTGGCAGTTCCTCGAATCCGCTTTCGGACGCCCCTGCCGCCACCGAGTCCGGGATCACGAGACGGCCGAGGGCAGCTTTGATCGACACCTCCCAGGCGGTCGCTGCACTGACGAGAACGACGTCTGCCCTTTCGATCGCCCGGCGCGCCGGTGCCTTCAGGCGGCGACTGTTTTCACGCCACCAGAGGAACACGTGAGTGTCGAGCAGCAGGCCGCGGTCGGGAGCCTCAGTCTTCGCCACGGAAAGTCCGCTCCAGTTCGGCTGGCAGGGGCGCGTCAAAGTCGCGTGCGACGCGCACCTTGCCCTCCCAGCCTCCCGGCTTTCGTCGCGTCTTCCGGCTGATCGCCGTCAGCCGGGCCAGCGGCCGGCCGGCTTTGGCGATGATGATCTCCTCGCCGGCAGAGGCCCTCTCGACCAGCTGCGACAGGGCCGTCTTGGCTTCGTAGATGTTGTAGACCACCGCGGCCATCGGGAGCTCCTTGGTCAAGGTTGACCAACACAATAGGGCTGCCCCGATGGTTGCGCAAGAGGCTCAGGCTCCGCCGGGACCGACGACAATGATCAAGGGATTCGGTTGTGTCGTTGCTTCGCCACGGTAGCAAGGAAAGCATACAGAGACACCCATGGTCGGCTCATCGCAATTTGCGAGGCGGGAGGAGGGGCAGCGCGCGGCTTCCGTAGTAGGGCGGGATGGATGCGGGACACCCACTCTACCCCTCCGACGCCCGCAACGGGGGGAGCAACGACCGCTATCGATGCTGTCAGGGGCGGTGTGCCGGCGTGCGAGCCGGGGCACGAACGCGCTCTCGTGAATGGCGTTGTCGCGATCCACCCGGGCGAAACCATTTGCTTGGGCGCGAAAGAAGATGCCACGGGCATCATCCCGCTGGCGGTCGTCGACTCCGGCACTGCTGCCGCAAGTGTCGTCGTGCGATTCTGGCTGGAAGCGCGGCCGGGTGGCGGCTGCAGCGGCCGCCCGGATCGTGGGTCCCGGCGAGGCGGGGATGTCCTCCGTGGCCCGATAGCGGAGGGTGTTCCGCCTGGTATGTAGGCCGATCGGAATCCGAAGTCAGCCCCTTGCTTCTGTATATACATTGCATTACTCCCGTCGGTGGCGATGCGCTTCGACTGGGATGAAACGAAGAACACTCGAAATCATCGCAAGCACGGGGTCTGGTTCGAAGAGGCGCAGACCATCTGGGCCGATCCACGCGCTACGGAATTCTTTGATCCGGATCACCTGGAGGACGAAGATCGGTTCTTGCGCGTTGGCTACTCGACCAAAGACCGCTTGCTGCTCGTCGTCTTCTGCGAGCGTTGCGATGGCGACGTGTGCGCCTGATTTCGGCGCGCCGCGCTACTTCCCGGGAGGCATCCGAATATGAAAAAGGAGTATGACCTGACGCGGCTGACGAAGCGCCCCGGCAAGGTGCGTGTCGCCGCCTCTGCCGCAAAGGTTCCGCTGAGCATTCGCATCGACGGTGCCGTTCTCGCTCAGCTGCGCGACGAGGCCGCACGGCTTG
>JANRJI010000098.1:0-1872 GCA_033764055.1 Hyphomicrobiaceae bacterium | reverse complement strand
TGTCGGCGAAGGCCAGTCGCTCGGCGTCGGTCTGCAGTTCGGCGGCCCCTATGTCGGCCTGTTCGGCTGCAAGCAGAAATATGTCCGCCAGATGCCGGGCCGCCTGTGCGGCGAAACCGTCGATGCCGAGGGCAAGCGCGGTTTCGTGCTGACGCTCTCGACTCGCGAGCAGCATATCCGCCGCGAAAAGGCGACGAGCAACATCTGCACCAATAGCGGCCTGTGTGCGCTGGCCTTCAGCATCCACATGACGCTGCTGGGCGAAAAGGGCCTGCGGGGCCTAGCGGAGGTCAATCATGCGATGGCTGTGACGGCGGCCGAAAGGCTCGAGAAGATTGCGGGCGTCAAGCTGCTCAACTCGAGCTTTTTCAACGAGTTCACACTGGTTCTTCCCAAGGATGCTCGCTCGATCGTGCGCGCGCTGGCGGATCGCAAGATCCTTGGCGGCGTCTCGCTGGGCCGTCTGTATCCGGAGGAGGCGGACCTGGCCAACGGACTGGTCGTCGCCGTCACCGAGACCGCGACGCTCGACGATATCGAAGCCTTTGCCACGAACCTTGAGGAGCTGCTGGCATGAGCATGAACAACCAGGGACGCCCCACCCGTCCTGCCGAGGACAGCGCTGCATCGCCGGCTTTTGCGACCAGCACCGGCAATCGCGCGCTGATGCTCGAAGAGGCGCTGATCTTCGAGATCGGCGATGCGAACCGCACCGGCGTCGATCTGCCCGAAGCCCCCAAGGCCGCCTCGCGGCTCGGCGGGCTGGAGCGCAAGTCGGCCATCGGCCTGCCCGGCCTGTCCGAGCAGGAAACGGTGCGCCACTATACGCGGCTCAGCCGCCAGAACTATGCCATCGACCTCGGCCTGTTCCCGCTCGGATCGTGCACGATGAAGCACAATCCGCGCCTCAACGAGAAGATGGCGCGGCTTCCGGGCTTTGCAGACATCCACCCGCTGCAGCCGATCCACACGGTTCAGGGCGCGCTGGCGGTCATCGACGAGCTGGGCGACTGGCTGATCAAGCTGACCGGCATGGCCGGCGTCGCGATGTCGCCCAAGGCGGGTGCGCATGGCGAGCTGTGCGGCATCCTCGCGATCCGCTCGGCGCTCGAGGCGCGCGGCGACAAGCGCTCGGTCATCCTCGTGCCCGAAAGCGCGCACGGTACCAACCCGGCAACCGCGGCGTTCGTCGGCTATCAGGTCGAGGACATTCCCGCCAAGCCCGATGGCCGCGTCGATGTGGATGCGCTGAAGGCCCGGCTCGGACCCGATGTCGCCGGCGTGATGATCACCAATCCCAATACCTGCGGCCTGTTCGAGCGCGATCTCAAGATCATCTCGGACGCGGTGCATGAGGCGGGCGGCTTCGTCTATTGCGATGGCGCGAACTTCAACGCGGTGGTCGGCAAGGTGCGTCCGGGCGATTTGGGCGTCGATGCGATGCACATCAACCTGCACAAGACCTTCTCCACTCCGCATGGCGGCGGCGGTCCCGGCTCGGGCCCGGTGGTGTTCTCCGAAGCACTCGCCCCGTTTGCGCCGCTGCCCTTTGTCGAACGCAGCGAGGACGGCAAGCTGGCGCTGATCGAGGAAGAGAGCATGGAGGATCACCATGCCTCCAGCTTCGGCCGCATGGTCGCCTTTCATGGCCAGATGGGCATGTTCACCCGCGCGCTGACCTATATCCTCAGCCATGGCGCCGACGGCCTGCTCCAGGTCGCCGAGGACGCCGTGCTCAACGCCAACTATGTTCTGCGCTCGCTCGAGGACGTGCTCGACGCGCCGTTCGGTGCGGCGGGCCCGTGCATGCACGAGGCGCTGTTCTCGGACAACGGCCTGGCCGACGGCTTCTCGACACTCGACATTGCCAAG
>JANRJI010000097.1:0-121018 GCA_033764055.1 Hyphomicrobiaceae bacterium | reverse complement strand
GCACTCCGCGGCGATAGATGAGGCGCTGAGGCGGTCGAAGGTGAACGACAATGCCCACCTCGTATCGAGCTCGCGCTCCGGTGGCGGAAGCTCGCCTCCGATCAAACGGTCTGCTGACTCTGGTGCAGCACAGAAGGGCGCATTCGGCCAACCACCCAAATTGGTCGGCGCTGGTTGGCTGGGCATCGGCATGATCAGGGTCGATCGGCCCCGGAATGCAAGCGCCGTTGTCGTGCAAGTCGTTCACCCGAGAAGTCCCGCGGCAGACGTTCTGGAACCAGGGACTATCATCCTCGCAGTCGATGGCAAACCGACGGAAGATCCTAGTGATCTCCTAGCTATGCTCGACCACGTCCGGCCAGAAGGCAAAATAGCCCTCACGATCGAACTCCCTGCCAACAAGCGGGCGAGCAGCGCCGGCTCAAGCACCCGAGACGTCGAGGTACAACTAGCCCCCGAACCTGTTTCCATCACTCTGTCGCTCGATTGCTCGCGGCACGGCAAGACTACAGCCAGGTCCGACAAGTTCTTTTTGATCGAGCCGCTTCAAGACCAGAACCCAGTGCTAATTGAAGCAGAATGGTTAAGCCGCACAAGTTCGTGCGAGATCAAGAAAGCGGATCAACAGACCCTTACCCGCTTGTTCGAAGAGGCAAGAGAGAATCGACAGAGCTACGTCGAGACCGTCAGAAGCGCTATACTCACTGGCAGGTTCAAGCCGTCCGAGTAGCCGATACCTTGACGTACGTCCGCGCGTTTCGACTGTGCTACTATCGTCGTGCTCCTCACCTCGTGCAAACCGTACGGTACGGCCGGCAATTCGTGTCGAAGCGGGCGCATTGCATCACTGCACCCCTCTCGGCAGTATGTTGATTTGGGGCACTGTCCACAGCCCAGTTGAAACGATCGCCCAGCGCCAGCGAGCCGCAACCATTCCCCCAGGACAGCACCCGACGGCAATCGGCAGCGTGAGCAGCGCACTCTCGCTCAGCGCGGCTCTCTGCCGCATCGAGAGACTTCTGACCGTGAGACCAGCCAACGGCACCCGTCGAAGCCGACACCGCAATCGCTCCAAATAGCTTCCTTCGCGGGGCTACTTGAGGAGCTGCAGGAGATGGTGCCCGCCGCTGCCGCTCCCAATTCTCGTGTTGGCGCGTCAGATCCTCGCCGAGGTCTCTACGGCTTTGCTCATAAGGGCTAAGGGAATTGACCGAGCTCGGATAAGTCGCAATAGTTGCTAGAACGACCAACCCGATGATTGACCTCAAGCTGGAATCGGGCCTCGTCATATCCCCCTCCTGGAAATTCGCAGAAAACAACTTTCCGGCATGCAAGCTGCATCAGGAAGGCGCCCGATTCTGCCGAGCTCCGACCTATCGCCGCACAGCGCAGCCTCAATTGCACCCCCTCACAACCGCCCAAGCTCAAACCCGCGCATCAGCTCGGGTCCGCTCACCGGCTTGCGACCCGCGCGCTGCACCTCGACGAGGCGGATCGCGCCCGAGCCGCATGCGATCACCGGACCTGCCAGATCGAGGACGGTGCCGGGCATGCCGCGGCCGTCGGCCAGGGCCGCCCTGAGCACCTTGATCCGCTCGCGCCTGCCTTCGGGACCCGCCTCGAGCCACGCGCCCGGAAAAGGCGAAAGCCCGCGGATATGATCGTAAACCTCTGTCGCCGTCCGGGTCAGATCGATACGTGTCTCCGCCTTGTCGATCTTGGCCGCGTAGGTGATGCCCTCGGTCGGCTGCGGCGTCTCGACGAGACTGCCGCGCTCCAGCGCCGCAAGTGCCCGCACCATCAGGCTGGCCCCGGTCGTCATCATGACGTCGTGGAGCTCGCCGGCCGTCATGTCGGGGCCGATCGGGATCCGCTCGGCGAGGCAGACGGGCCCGGTATCGAGGCCCTCGTCCATCCGCATCACCATGGCGGCCGTCTCGGTATCGCCCGCCATGATCGCGCGCTGGATCGGTGCGGCACCACGCCAGCGGGGGAGTGCGGAGCCGTGCAGGTTGAGGCAGCCGAGGCGCGGCGCGTCGAGGATCGGCTTCGGGAGCAGCAGACCATAGGCCACGACGACCGCAACGTCGGCGTCGTGTGCACGGAAGGCGGCCTGCTCGGCCACGCCCCTCAGACTGCGCGGGGTGTGGACCGGGAGTGCCGCCGCCTCGGAATACGTGTGCACCGGCGACTTCCGTAGCTCCATGCCGCGGCCGGCGGGCCTCGGCGGCTGGCTGTAGACAGCTACCACCTCGTGTCCGGCACCAATGATCTCGGCGAGCGTCGGCACGGAGAATTCGGGCGTGCCCATGAACACGACGCGCAGCATAGGGCGGTCTCCAGCTCTAAGGAGATGCAAGGGGACCGGCTGTGAACCCCAAACCTCGCCTGTGTACCCCTTCTATGCCTCGGTCCGCGCCTGCTTCTTGAACCGTCGCACGATGATGTCGCGCTTGAGCCGGGAGAGGAAATCGATGATCAGACGGCCGTCAAGGTGGTCGACCTCGTGTTGTATGGCCGTGGCGAGCAGGCCTTCGGCCGAAAGCTCCTGCAGCCGGCCGTCCCGGTCGAGATAACGCACCGTCAGGCTCGCCGGACGCTCGATCTCGATCTTCACCTCGGGTATCGACAGGCATCCTTCCTCGTAGATGCGCCGATCGTCGGACAGGCGGACGATCTCCGGATTGATCAGGACCAGGGGGCTGCGCTCCCCGTCCTTGTCGGACACGTCCAGCACGACCAGGCGGCGCGAGACCCCGACCTGCGGCGCGGCCAGCCCGATGCCCGGCGCGTCGTACATCGTATCGAGCATGTCGTCCGCGAGTTGCTGGAGCGCTTTGTCGACCCGCTCAACGGGTGCCGACACCTTGCGCAGGACCGGGTCTGGGATGGTGACGATGTCGAGAATGCTCATGATGCAAGAATCTAGTTGCGCGACGGCAAGGGTCAACGGTCGTAGCTGCGTTTCGTCAACTGGCCTTCAACACCCGTCCGGCCACCGCGTCGAGCTTGGCCACCATCTCGGGATCGCGGGCCTCGGGCGGCGTGATGATGGCCACGTCGAGGGCGCGATCTGAGCCAACGGGGCATTTCGGGTGTTGGCGCGGAAAGTCCATCGCAAGGCGAGTGACCAGCCGCTGGGCCTTAGCCACGTTCTCCTTGAGAACCCGGATCACCGCTGCCACGTCGACCTCGGCGTGGTCCTCGTGCCAGCAGTCGTAGTCGGTGACCATGGCGATCGTCGCATAGCAGATCTCGGCCTCGCGGGCGAGCTTGGCCTCGGGCATGTTGGTCATGCCGATCACGTCGCAGCCCCATGACCGGTAGAGGTTCGATTCCGCCCGGGTCGAGAACTGTGGGCCCTCCATCACGAGATAGGTGCCGCCGCGCGTCATCGAGATGGCCTCGGCGCTCGCGGCACGCTCGATCTGGTCCATCAGCGCCGGGCTGACAGGATCGGCGACCGACACGTGCGCCACGAGGCCCGGCCCGAAGAAGCTCTTCTCGCGGGCAAACGTCCGGTCGATGAACTGGTCGACCAGGACGAAGTGACCTGGCGGATACTCGGGCTTGAGCGAGCCGCACGCCGACACCGAGACGAGATCGGTCACGCCGGCCCGTTTCAGTGCGTCGATATTGGCGCGGTAGTTGATGTTGGACGGTGGCACCCGATGCCCGCGCCCGTGCCGCGGCAGAAAGCGCACGGGCAGCCCCGCAACCTCGGCGAACAGGATCTCGTCCGATGGCATGCCCCAGGGCGAGACGACCTTCTCCCAGCGCGGCTTCTCGAAGGCCGGAAGGTCGTAGAGCCCGCTGCCGCCGATGATGCCGAGAACGCTCCGTGTCATGGGCCTCGATCCTTCCAGGCGCGCGGGTCGAGCGCGATGTGACGCCATCTCATAGCCGCAATCGGGCGGCGGCGCGAGCGGTGCCGGTGGAAATCAGGTACGACGGGAGGCCCGGCTCTCGATCGATAATTCCGCTCAAAGCCCGGCAACTCCCGATCGCCGATTTCGGCCGGCGCGTGGCACTGAGCGTCCGCCTTACCCGCGTCGATGGAGCCGATAGCCATGTACAGCCACATCCTCGCAGCGACCGACGGGTCGCCGTTCGCCCTCGAGGCGGCCCGTCATGCGCTGGCGCTTGCCAAGTCGCTCGATGGTCGCCTCACCGCCGTCATCGTCACCCCCACGTGGCGCGCGATCGCACTGAGCGAGATCGCCGTCGGCAACCTCGAAGAGCAGTTCGACCAGCACATGCAGGCCCATGCGGACGCCTGCCTTGCCCCCATTCGAGAGCATGCCGAAAGGCTCGGCGTCCCTTGCGAGACAGTTCGTTTGACGGGTGACCAGCCCTACGTCAGCATCCTTCGGTCCGCACAGGAGCGCGGTTGCCACCTCATCGTGGCCGGCTCGCACGGTCGGCGTGGTGCCGAGCGGCTGCTGCTCGGCAGCGAGACGTCCAAGCTGCTGGCGCACAGCATGCTGCCGGTGCTGGTCTACAGACGGTGACGCCACGGCTCGGCTCCTCGGCCGGCGCAAGGCACCGTGCGCGGCTCAGAGCCGGGGGCAAGCGGGTCAGCGCCTGCAGCCTCCCTCGAGCAAGCGAGCGAGCGTCCCCAGCTCTGGCCATTCCACGGCCTGTCCATTAGCCTCGCAAGAGGAAGCCCCCAGCGGAAGAACCATCATGCTCGAACGCAACCTTGGCAGGTCCGGCCTTCGCGTCTCCGTCGTCGGAATCGGCTGCAACAACTTCGGCGGCCGCATCGACACCCGGGAGACCGGCCGGGTCATCGACAAGGCTATCGACCTCGGCATCACGTTCTTCGATACGGCCGACATGTACTCGGGCCGCGGCGGCTCCGAAACAGCGATGGGCGAGGTGCTCAAGGGCGGCAAGCGTCAGAGGATCGTGCTCGCCACCAAGTGCGGCATGCAGATGGACGACGCGGGCAAGCTCAAGGGCGCCTCGCGCCGCTACATCATGAGCGCTGTCGAAGGTAGCCTTAAGCGGCTGCAGACCGACTACATCGATCTTTACCAGGTGCATCAGGTCGATCCACTGACGCCGTTGGAGGAGACGCTGCGCACGCTCGACGACCTGGTCCGGGCCGGCAAGGTGCGCCATCTTGGCCTCTCCAATCACCCAGCCTGGATGGTGGTCGAGGCGCAGGAAACGGCACGGCGTTGCAATCTCAACGCCTTCGTATCGTGCCAGGACGAGTACAGCCTGCTCGTCCGCGATGCCGACCGCGAGCTGATGCCGATGATGAGCCGGTACGGCCTGGGCCTGCTGCCGTACTTCCCGCTCGCCTGCGGACTGCTGACGGGCAAGTACTCGCGAGACAACATGCCGGCAGGGGCCCGCCTGACCGAAACCAGGCGCTGGCAGGACAAGTATCTCAACGACCGCAACTGGCGTGTCACCGCGGAGCTCGCCACCTTCGCCAAGCAGCGTGGACACACGCTGCTCGATCTCGCTTTCTCGTGGCTGCTGGCTCGGCCCAACATCTCGAGCGTGATCGCCGGCGCCACCAGCCCCGAGCAGGTCGAGGCCAACGTCAAATCGGCGTCGTGGCAGCTCTCCGCCGAAGATCTCGCCGAGGTCGACAGCATCACTCTCGGATGACAGGCCCGGCGGGGGAGAGCAACCCACGCCCTGAAGAGAAGCCGGCGCGAGCCGACAGCAGCAGGACAGCCCCATGGGACACCGGCTCGCCCTCATCGGGCTCGGGATGGCGGTGACACCCCATGCCCGGGCTCTGCTCGACCTGGCGCGAGAGGGCCGCTGCGAGGTGGTCGCCGCCATGGCCCCCAGCGCCGCCCGCCGGGCTCGCTTCGCCGCAACCTTCCCGTTCCCGACCACGGGCGATCTCGATGCCGTGCTGGCGGACCCCGCGATCACCTCGGTCGGCATCCTGACGCCACCGGACACCCACCTCGATCTGGTTCGTCGCGCGGCATCGGCGGGAAAGCACATTCTTCTCGAGAAGCCCCTCGAGATCAGCACCGCCCGTGCCGAAGCGCTGGTGACGACGGCAGAGCGGGCGGGCGTGACGCTGGCAGTCATGCTGCAGCACCGGTTCCGACCGGCGGGCGAGCGTCTGCGGGCGATACTCGTCGAGGGTCGGCTCGGGAGGATCGTCAACTGCTCGACCAGCATCCGCCTGTGGCGGCCGCAGAGCTATTACGACGAGCCGGGACGGGGTACGTATGCCCGTGACGGCGGCGGCGTGCTGATGACGCAGGCCATCCATACGCTGGACCTGATGCTCGCGCTCGTGGGTCCGGTCTCCGAGGTGCGTGGTTTCGTCACGACCTCTGAGGTGCATCGCATGGAAACCGAGGACATGGTCGCTGCCGGCGTCCGCTTTGCCTCGGGCGCCATCGGCGTCATTGAAGCGACAACGGCCGCCTACCCAGGCTTCCCCGAGCGCATCGACATCGCCGGCACCAAAGGTTCGGCATCGCTGGGCGGCACCTCGCTCAGCGTAACCTGCGCGGACGGCACGCGGGAGGATTTGCACCCAGACGGCTCGGCTGGCGGTACTGGTGCCGATCCGATGGCGTTCCCGCACGATTACCACCGCGCGGCCTGGGCCGACTTTCTCGCCGCCGTCGATAAACGGGGGAATCCGCGGGTCACTGGCCGCGAGGGCCTTCGCGTGCACCGATTGATCGATGCATTGCTGACTGCCGGCGCGAGTGGCGTGACGACACGGGTCGCCGGCTGAGCCGGCCGTCACGTCAGCGACTGAGGCTGAACTGGGCCGAGCCTCCGCCGCCGCTGAGCGAGGCATTCAGACTGTTGCCCTGCACGGTGATGCGGATGGAGCCCGAGATACCATATTCCTGGTTGAAGAACTCGCCGCGGAAGCGGTTGCCGGAGACCCGCGTCACCTCGGCGCTCTGCTGGACGCGCGCCGACGCCGTGGCGCATGTCGCGCTCATCCCGAAGCTATCGCCACCCTGCCTGCGGAAGCTGGCTCGACAGCGCGCGCGCTCCGACTCGCCGGAGGGAAAGACGATCTGCCCGCCGCCGCTCCACGAGCCTTCGAGACTGACAGTCTCGCCGCTGGCCTCGAGCGAGGACACGCCCGCGAGCGCCAGGGCACCGAACCCGACGACCGCAGCCCAACCCGACGTCTTCCTTGAACGAATATGCATGGCAGCTCACCCGCTAAATCAACTATGGAGCAAAATGTGTGACGGAAGAAAAATTAGTCAATTCACGTGTTGCAGATTCCTCCATCACAATGGCGATAGCTGTGGGAATGCGTCTAGAATGTCACGCACCATCACACGACAGCCCACGGGAAGGCCCGCATGTCGACGCTGCTGATCACGCATCCTTGCTTCCTCGCGCACGACACCGGCTATGGACACCCGGAGCGGCCGGATCGTATGCGGGCCATCGACAAGGTGCTCGGGCACGAGATGTTCCAGGGCCTGGATCGGCGCGAGGCGCCACTGCGCGATGACGCGGAGACGTGGATCGCGCTCGCCCACCCGCAGGACTACATCGACTGGATCCGGGAGGCCCGGCCAACGTCCGGCGGCGACCCGGTGCGGCTGGACGCCGATACCGTCCTGTCTCCGGGCTCCTGGGAGGCGGCGATCCGCGCAGTCGGCGCCGGCCTGCTCGCGGTCGACGAGGTGATGGCGGGCAAAGCCCGCAATGCCTTCTGCCAGGTGCGGCCACCCGGCCATCATGCCGAGACGGCCCGGGCGATGGGGTTCTGCTTTTTCAACAGCATTGCAGTGGCCGCGCATTACGCACGCGCGAGGCATGGGGCGGAGCGTGTCGCCGTGGTCGACTTCGACGTCCATCACGGCAACGGGACGCAAGACATTTTCTGGAGCGACAAGGACTTGTTCTTCGCTTCCACGCACCAGATGCCCCTCTATCCCGGCACGGGAGGCCTGTCCGAGACCGGCGTCGGCAACATCTGCAATGCCCCGCTTCGGCCAGGCGATGGCGGCGAGCCGTTTCGGGAGGCGTTCGAATCGCGCATCCTGCCGGCAGTCAGGAACTTCGGCCCGGACATCGTGCTCGTATCGGCTGGCTTCGACGCGCACCGCGATGATCCGCTGGCCAATCTCGAGCTGGTCGAGGCCGACTACGCCTGGGTCACGAGCAAGATCGCCGCGCTTGCGGATCGTCATGCCGGCGGCCGGCTCGTGTCGATGCTCGAAGGCGGCTATAATCTCACGGCGCTGGCGAGATCCGCCGCGGTGCACGTCAAGGAGCTGATGGAGGCCGGCAGCTGACGCGTGTCACTCATGGCTCTGAACACCTGCTGCTGGGCCTTTGCACGTTCGAGATGGACGATCCCAGCCGGCCGAGGATCGAACGGTCCTGGCTGACCACGCCAGATGAGCGGAGATTTGGATGCAGACGACGACTGGACGCCCCGCGGCTCGCTTTGCGGACATTCGCGAGCTGAGCTTCGAGAGGGCCCTCAAGGAGCTCGAGGCCATCGTCGGCCGTCTCGAGCGCGGCGACGTCGAGCTCGAGGAATCGATCGCCATCTATGAGCGAGGTGACGCTCTGAAGGCGCACTGCGACCGCCTACTTAAGCAGGCCGAGGCCAAGGTCGAGCGGCTCACATTCGGCCCCGACGGTGCACCGAGATCCACCGAGCCGTTCGACCCAGAGCCTCAGTGACCGGCCGTCACCGGCCAGACCGCTCCACGGCCCGGAAGTAGCGACGCGCCTCCGACATCGGCTGCTCCGTCCGCGGCGCATAGACGCCTAGTGCCCGGTTCGGGCGGCGGACGACGACATAATCGTCGTTGTACCCATAGACTTGCCGATAGCTGTAGACAGGCCGATAGCTGTAGACGGGCCGATACCCGTACACAGGTCCATACGCGTCCACCGACCGGTAGCCATAGACCGGGCCATAGCCGTAGACGCGGTATCCCGGCCGGCCGGCATAGGTGACGATCGGACCATAGTAGGAGATTGCGCGCGACCGGTCGTCGTCGTCATCGTCGTGGGCCCAGACCGGGCCAGTGGCGACGGCCGTGGCGACAGCGACGGCAGCTCCAGCAATCAATCTCATATACATATCCAACATTTATGGCCTCCTGCTGCACCCTCCGTCCCGCCTCGGCTCGCTTAACGCGCGAGCAAGCGGAAAGGAGCCAACTGCGCTGACGACCGTGCGACTTGCGCGCCGCGACATTGCTGCAGGCCGATTTCGGCCGAGCCATGCCTATATGAACGACTGATGACAAGTCTTTGCGGGTTCGCAGACGGCTCTGATGGGCGTAGACTGCAACCTCACGCTTCTGCAGCGGTCACGGTATGAGCACCCACAGCAAGACGCCCCTTCTCGATCGGATCGAAAAGCCGGAGGACCTGCGCCGCCTGCCCGAGCGCGACCTCATTCAGGTCGCGGAAGAGCTGCGGCAGGAAACCATCGATGCCGTGTCGGTGACCGGCGGCCACCTTGGCGCCGGACTTGGCGTCGTGGAGTTGACCGTTGCGATCCATCACGTGTTCGATACGCCCCGGGACCGTCTCGTCTGGGACGTCGGCCATCAGGCCTATCCTCACAAGATCATCACGGGGCGCCGCAGCCGCATCCGTACGCTGCGGCAGGGCGGAGGGCTATCGGGCTTCACCAAGCGTTCCGAGAGCGAGTACGATCCGTTCGGCGCTGCGCACTCGTCAACCTCGATCTCAGCCGGCCTCGGCATGGCCGTCGCTCGCGATCTCGACGGGCGCGACAACAACGTCATTTGTGTCATCGGTGACGGCGCCATGAGCGCGGGCATGGCCTACGAGGCGATGAACAACGCCGGCGTTCGCAACGAGCGGCTCGTCGTCATTCTCAACGACAACGACATGTCGATTGCGCCGCCGGTCGGCGCCCTCTCCAACTACCTCGCGCGCATGACCTCGTCAGGCGCATACCTCCATCTGCGCGAGTCGGTGAAGCAGCTGACCAAGATGCTGCCCAAGCACTGGGAGCGTCGCGCGGCCCGGGTGGAGGAGTACACGCGCCACCTCTGGCAGGGTGGCGCCTGGTTCGAGGAGCTCGGCTTCTATTATGTCGGCCCTATCGACGGGCACGACCTCAATATCCTGCTGCCGGTGCTGAAGAACGTGCGTGACGCGCGCAAGGGGCCGATCCTGCTGCACGTCGTCACGAAGAAGGGCAAGGGCTACCCACCCGCCGAGGCGTCTGCCGACAAGTACCACGGCGTGAACACGTTCAACGTCATCACGGGCGCGCAGGCCAAGCCCAAAGCCAACGCCCCGAGCTACACGCGGGTGTTCGCCGACAGCCTGATCGCCGAGGCGCGAAAGGATCCGAAGATCGTCGCCATTACGGCGGCCATGCCCTCGGGAACCGGTCTCGACCTTTTCGGCAAAGCGTTCCCGACCCGGACGTTCGACGTCGGCATTGCCGAGCAGCACGCCGTGACCTTCGCCGCGGGCCTTGCATCCGAGGGCTTCAAGCCGTTCGTCGCGATCTACTCGACCTTCCTCCAGCGCGCCTACGACCAAATCGTTCACGATGTGGCCATTCAGCGGCTGCCCGTTCGGTTCGCTCTCGACCGTGCCGGCCTCGTCGGCGCCGACGGCCCGACGCACGCCGGCTCCTTCGACATGGCCTATCTCGGCTGCCTGCCAGACTTCGTCATCATGGCAGCGGCCGACGAGGCCGAGCTCAAACACATGGTGGCGACCTCGGTGGCCATCGGCGATCGTCCGTCGGCCCTCCGGTATCCGCGGGGCGAAGGCGTGGGGATCGATATGCCGGCCGAGGGTGAGGTGCTCGACATCGGTCGAGGCCGAATTGTCCGCGAGGGCTCGACGATCGCCATCCTGTCGATCGGCACACGGCTCGCAGAGAGCCTCAAAGCCGCAGACCGCCTGGCCGCATTCGGGCTGTCCACCACAGTGGCGGACGCGCGCTTCATGCGCCCGCTCGACACCCGCCTCGTCGACCGCCTCGCGCGCGAGCATGAGGTTCTGGTCACGATCGAGGAAGGCTCGATTGGCGGTTTCGCCAGCCACGTCCTGCACTATCTGGCAGTGGCCGGACACCTCGACCGTGGGCTCAAGGTCCGGCCGATGGTGCTGCCCGACGTCTTCATCGATCACGACAAGCCGGAGCGCATGTACGACCGTGCCGGTCTCAACGCCGACGGCATCGTGCAGACCGTGCTCGGGGCTCTCGGGCGCGGCGTTCAGGCCAACGAGGTCTGATGGCAGGCATCGCGCGGGCAAGAATATCCACAGGCGAATGTGCACAACTTCCCGCCTGGCGCCAACGGCTCGACGGCTTTCTGGGGACGACGTAGGCTATGTTTCGTTCAAGTGTTCCCCGAGTACCTGCGGCCCGCCTCCAAATCCCCCCGCGGACGCAGGCTTCAGCCCCGGCAGCTTGCTGTCGGGGCGATTTTTTTTGCAGGCCGCGGCCGTTGGAGAAGGCGTCTCGTGACTTCTTCGTCGCGTAGGATGCGGCTCGACCAAGCCCTCGTCGCGCGCGGCATGGCTTCAACGCGCGCGCGGGCGCGCGATCTCATCCTCCGGGGCGAGGTCATGGTCGGCGGGCACGTGGCGGCAAAGCCTGCCGTGATGGTGGCACCGGATGATGCGGTCGCCTTGACGTCCGGTCCCGCCGATTACGTCTCGCGCGGAGCGCTGAAGCTTCGCCACGCGCTGCTGCATTTCAAGCTGGCTTGTGACGGTATCGTCGGTCTTGACGTCGGCGCCTCGACCGGCGGCTTCACGGAGACGCTCCTGGCGGCAGGCGCGCGTCGGGTGTACGCGGTGGACAATGGCCGTGGACAGCTCCACCCCCGGCTCGCCGCCGACGCGCGCGTGATCTCCCTCGAAGCGACCGACGCCCGCACGCTCACCGCCGCTCTCGTTCCGGAGCCTTTGGGTGCCGTCGTGGCGGACGTCAGCTTCATTTCCCTCGCCAAGGTCCTTCCGGCGAGCCTTGCGCTCGCGGCACCGGGCGCGTGGCTCGTTGCGCTTGTGAAACCGCAGTTCGAGGCGGCGCCGGGCCTCGTCCCCCGCCATGGCGTCGTGCGTGATGCAACCGTGCATGCCGCAGCCGTGGAGGGCGTGCGGGCCTGGCTCGGCAGCCTACCCCAGTGGCGCGTGATCGGATGGGAGACCTCGCCGATCCTCGGTGGTGACGGGAACACCGAGTTTCTGATCGGAGCCCGTCATGTCGGGTGAGGTGCCATCGCGCCTGACGATCTCACGCATCGGCAGCCAGGGCGACGGCATTGCCGAGACCTCGTCGGGGTTGCTCCACGTCCCGCACGCGTTGCCGGGTGAAAGCTACCATATCGTCGGCGACGGCAGCCCCGTGCTCGACGGGCCGCGGAGCCCGGACCGGCGCTCTCGGCCGCTCTGCCCCCACTTCCCCTCGTGTGGCGGTTGCGGCGTCCAGCACATGTCGGGAGAACTCTACCAGCGTTGGAAGAGCGAGCTCCTGTCTGCCGCGCTCGCCCAGCACGGACTCGCCAGCGGACAAGCAGCGATGCTCACTGTCGGCGAGGCCACGCGGCGGCGCGCAACCTTCACCGGCCGCTTTCAGCACGGCAAGATGCGTCTCGGCTTCCACGCCGCGCGGAGCCATGTCATCGAGCCGATCCAAGCCTGCGTCGTGCTGGTGCCGGCCATCGTCCGGGCCTTGCCTGCGCTGACGGACCTGGCGGCGCGGCTCTGCTCCGCAGCGGGCGAGGTGCGCCTCGGGGTGCTTGCCGCCGACAATGGCCTCGACGTCTCGGTGAGCACCGAGCCCAGGCGAAAGCCCCGCCGCGCCGATCCGGGACTGGCGGCCGCGGCGAACGCCGCGGGCGTCGTCCGGCTGGCCATCGACGGCGCGCCTGCGTTTCAGGTCGCTCAGCCTCTGGTAACGATGGATGGCGTGCCGGTCACGCCCCCGCCCGGCGCCTTTCTGCAGGCTGCCCGCGCCACCGAGGCGATCTTCGCCGATCTCGTGGCGCATGCGCTCGGAAAGGCCAAGTGTGTCGCGGACCTTTTTGCGGGCCTCGGCACGATCACGCTACCCATGGCGCGGCGCGCCCGCGTGGTCGCCATCGACAGCGACCGGCAACTGCTCGACGCGCTGGCAAAGGCCGTGCGTCACGCTTCGGGCCTGAAGCCAGTGGAGACGCTGGTGCGCGATCTCTTTCGCGATCCCTTGTCGCCGCGTGAGCTCGACCGGTTCGACGCCGTCGTCGTCGATCCGCCGCGTGCAGGGGCTAAGGCTCAGTCGGAAGCGCTGGCCGGTTCGAAGGTCGCCACGGTCGTGATGGTGTCCTGCAATCCGGCGACGCTGGCTCGCGACCTGCGGACGCTGGTCGACGGCGGCTACAAGCTCGAGGCCGCCACCTCCGTGGACCAGTTCCTCTATACGGCCCATCTCGAGGCCGTGGCGGTGTTGCGTCGCGCCTGAGGCGATCGCGCTCAGCGCGATGCCATCGCACCGAGGGCCCGCGCCGCAGCGGCGATCTCGCCGCCTCCGGTGGCGGTCGAAGCCGCCTTGCGACCTGTGGCCTTGGGCTGGGCCGAGCCCAGCAGTGCCGCCAGATCCAGACCTTCGTTCCAGTAGGGCTCCGGCCCATAGAGCGCCGCGAGGTACTCGATGAACACGTTCACCTTCTCGGGCATGAAATCCCGGCACGGATAGACGGCATAGATCGCGACATTCGACGAGCCGCGATACTCCGGCAGCACCACTTCGAGCGCCCCCCGCCGCAGCTCCGGGCCCACATCCCAGATCGACCGCAGCCCGAGACCGAGGCCGGCCAGCAGGGCTTCCCGCATGAATTCGAACGAATTCGAGCGGATGTTGCCTTTGACGCGCAACTGGTGCTGGCCGTCGGCGCCCTCGAGCCGCCAGTAGTCCTGCGCACCGGCCGAGAGACAGTTGTGGAAGTCAAGGTCGGCCAGGGACTTGGGCGCACCGAGCTCGGTGCCCGCGAGATAGCTCGGGCTGGCGCAGATGACGCGGGTGTCGGCGGCGAGCTTGCGTTGCACGAGCGAGCTGTCCTGCAGCTCGCCGATCCGGATGGCGACGTCGAAGCCCTCGCGGATGATGTCGACGAAGTTGTCGGTCAGGTGAAACTCGAGCTCGATCTCCGGAAACTTCTTGAGAAAGGCCGGCAAGTACGGAGCGATGTGCAGCCGGCTGAACGACGTCGGCGCGGTGACCTTGAGCAGACCGCGCGGCGTGGTGTTGCGCCGATTGACGAAGTTCTCCGCCTCCTCGATCAGGTTGAGGATGTCGACGACGCGCCGGAAGTAGCCCTCGCCTGTCTCGGTCAGAGTGAGCTGGCGCGTCGTGCGCTGGAAGAGCCGTGTGTTGAGACGGTCCTCCAGCAGGCTGACCCGCTTCGACACGACCGCAGGCGACAGTCCCATCTCGCGTCCCGCCGCGGACATGTTGCCGGTTCGCGCTACCCGTGCAAAGATTTCGAGATCAGTGATCGCCGTCACGGTGGACTCCTCACGGGTTCTGCGACGCGGGAACATGGGTGCGGTCTCCCAATCGTTAATTGTGCTCGCCCGTGGCAAATTCGAGTTGGAGATTATTTCCCCGCGGGAACAGTACTATTCCAGATCGTCGACCTTCAAGACATGTTCGTGTCCCCCTGGTGAACGGACGTTTATTCCCGTAAGTACGAAGCGAGCGCGAAGCGGCCGTCCCGCGCTGCGGACACTCGCGGCGAGGGCCGGATGGTCGGCTTCTCAGGGTCGGCGGGGAGACGGACGAGCTGCCATGACGATGATTGCGATGCCAGCGCCGGACCAGAGCGTCCTGCAACGCCGCGACACCATCACCCGCGATCTGGCGCGCCTGATCGGCGCCGACGCCGTGATCACGGACCGGGACGGGCGCCGCGCGTTCGAGACGGATGCGCTCACCGCCTATCGCTGCATGCCCCTCGCGGTGGTGCTCGCGCGCTCGACGGAGCACGTCTCGAAGGTGCTCGCATATTGCAGCGCCAACAACGTGAAGGTGGTGGCGAGAGGTGCCGGCACCTCGCTCTGCGGCGGCGCTCTGCCGACCGAGGACTCGATCGTGCTTGGTCTCAGCCGCATGAATCGCGTGCTCGAGGTCGACTATCAGAACCGAACCGCGCGTGTCGAGGTCGGCATCACCAACCTCGGCATCAGCGCCGCGGTCGCGCCCAAGGGCTTCTTCTATGCCCCCGACCCGTCGAGCCAGCTCGCCTGCTCGCTCGGCGGCAACATCGCCATGAACTCGGGCGGCGCCCATTGCCTCAAATACGGTGTGACCACCAACAACGTGTTGGGTTTGAAGCTGGTCCTCGCAGACGGGGAGGTGATCGAGGTCGGCGGCGACTATCTTGACCAGCCCGGCTACGACCTGCTCGCCCTGCTGGTGGGCTCGGAGGGACAGCTCGGCGTCGTCACAGAGGCCACCGTGCGCATCCTGCGGCAGGCGGAAGGTGCCCGGCCGATGTTGCTCGGCTTCGACTCGAGCGAGGCTGCCGGCCGCGCCGTGTCGGCCATCATCGGTGCCGGCATCATCCCGGTCGCCATGGAATTCATGGACAAGCCCGCCATCGAGGTCTGCGAGGCCTTCGCCAAGGCCGGCTACCCTCTCGACGTCGAGGCCCTGCTCATCATCGAGGTCGAGGGCTCGCCCGAGGAAATCTCGATGCTGCTCGGCCGGATCGTCGACATCGTGCAGCCGATGGCGCCTTCCGTGGTGCGGGTCAGCCAGAGCGCCGAGCAGAGTGCCGCCATCTGGCGCGGGCGCAAGTCGGCTTTTGGCGCCATCGGACGCATCTCGGACTACTACTGCATGGACGGCACGATCCCCCTGCAGCGCCTGTCCGAGGTGCTGGTCCGCATCTCGGAGATCTGCAACAGCTACGGGCTCAGGGTCGCCAACATCTTCCATGCCGGCGACGGCAACCTGCACCCGCTGATCATGTACAATGCCAATGATCCCGACGAGATGATGCGCGCCGAGCAGTGCGGTGCCGAGATCCTGAAGCTGTGCATCGACGTCGGTGGCTGCCTGACCGGCGAGCACGGTGTCGGCATCGAGAAGCGTGACCTGATGCGTTTCCAGTTCACCGAGACGGAGCTGGCTCTGCAGATGCGCGTCAAATCCGTCTTCGACCCCGCCTGGCTGCTCAATCCGGCCAAGGTCTTCCCCCTAGAGGGCCGCTGAGCCTTCATCCGTCGCGTCGACGCCATCCGAGCAGGAGCCGCACCTTGCAGAGCCCTACCCTTCTCCGGCCGGCCACCGAGTGGGAGTTGCAGCGCTCGCTGATCGAGGCGACGAAGGCCGGCACGCCGGTCGAGGTGGTCGGCGCTGGCACCAAGAGAGCCATCGGGCGCCCCACGGACGCCGGGCTGGTCATGACCACCACGTCGCTGACCGGTGTCCGGCTCTACGAGCCGTCCGAGCTCGTCATGGCCGCGCGCGCCGGCACTCCCCTTACACGGATCGAGGCCGACCTGGCGAGCCGCAACCAGATGCTGGCCTTCGAGCCGATCGACCTTTCCCTGCTCGCCGGCCAGGAGCCCGGCCAGGGCACCATCGGCGCGCTCTTCGCCATGAACCTCTCCGGTGCGCGCCGCTTCGCGGTGGGCGCCGCGCGCGACCATCTGCTCGGCGTCACCGCCATTTCCGGTGAGGGTGTCGCGTTCCGCTCGGGCGGACGCGTGATGAAGAACGTCACAGGTCTCGATCTCGCGCGGATGCTGGCCGGTAGCTGGGGCACGCTCGCAGTCCTCACCGAGGTTACGTTCAAGGTGATGCCGCGCCCCGAGGAGACTGCGACACTCTTCCTGCTCGGCCTCGATGACGGCATTGCCGTCGAGGCGCTCAGCGCCGCGGCGGCAAGCCCCTTCGAGACGACCGGAGCCGTGCATTTGCAGAAGGCCCTCGCGGCCCGCCTCTGGCACCAGGGCCTGCGATCGGAGCACCGCGCCATCACGGCTGTGCGGATCGAGAATTTCTCGGCCTCGGTCGCCCATCGCATCGGTCGCCTCAAGGATGAGTTGAAGCTCTTCGGCGACGTGCACGTGCTCGACAACGACAGCTCGCTCGCCTTCTGGGACGAGTTGCGGCAGCTTTCCGTGCTGCAGGGCTCGACGGCACCGCTCTGGCGCATTTCGACGTCGCCGCAGGCCGGCCCCAAGGTCATGGCCGGCATCGCCGGCTTCATGACCTGCAACGCCTATTACGACTGGGGGGGCGGTCTCATCTGGGCCGAGGTTCTGCCGACCTCGGACGCCGGCGCTGCCGACATCCGGCGCGTTATCGCCAGCCATGGAGGGCATGCCACGCTCATACGCGCGGAGCCGGCAGTGCGGGCCACGATCGACGTGTTCCAACCACTGGAGCCCGGCCTCGCGCGCCTCTCGGCGAAGCTCAAGCGGACATTCGATCCCGCCGGCATCCTCAACCGGGGCCGGATGCAGGCGGCATTCTAGCCGAAGGCACGCTTTTTACCTGCCGGCCCGCCTTCTTGTGCTGCGCCGGCGCCCCTTCCCAGGTGGCTGAGAGAATGGCTCTCCCGATCGGGCCCGGCTGCAGCTCTCCAGGGTCGAGAGAATGAGGGAGCCAGCCCGAAAGGGCATGGGCGTACTGCCCAGCTACTGCCCGGCGAGGATCGCGTCCGCCACCTTCTCCGCGGTCATGATGGTCGGGAAGTTGGTGTTGGCGCAGGGCACCACGGGGAAGATCGATGCATCGACGACGCGCAGTCCACCGACGCCGCGGACGCGGCCGGCGGGATCCGTCACAGACATCGGATCGTCGCGCGAGCCCATGCGACAGGTGCACGACGCGTGCCATACGCCGACCGCCGCCTTGCGGATGAAGTCCTCGGCCGCCTCCTCGTTGTTGCAAACATCCTCGAGGGTGTAGCCCTCCATGATCACTTTCTGGATCAGCAGCTTTCGGAGGAAGCTCGGACCGTCGAGCAGCGTCGCGGCGATGCTCGTCAGAATTCGGTTCTTGGTGTTGATCTCACCGACCTGCCGCACCTTGTCGGAGTAGCTCGCCGGAAACGGATCGCTGATCGCCTGCTGCATCGTCGGATCGGCGTAGATCGGCGCCAGCCGCTTGATGCCGTCGGCCAGGCGCTCCAGATCGCGTCTATCCGACAGCAGGTTGAACTCGACGTCCGGCTCGTCGCTCGGGTTCCGCGACTTTAGCCGCACCTGCCCCGTCTCCGAGTAGGTCTTGTTGACGAACAGGATGAAGGTGCCGATCTGCTCGCCGACTGCGTGCCAGGAGGTCTTCGTCGCGCCGACGACGAACATGTCCCCGGGCGGGGCGCCGCCGATCTGCGACGAGTAGCGCATGCCGATGAAGAGGTGCCGGCGGGTCTCCTTGTTGGTGACGCGGGCATGCTTCTTGAGGAACGCGGCGAGCGCGATCGAGGGATGATCCATCAGGCGCTGGCCGACGCCGAACAACGCATGACGAACGGGAATGCCGAGGTCCCTCAAATGACCGGCTGGGCCGATGCCGGCGCGCATCAGATGCGCCGGCGAGTGGATCGCGCCCGAGGACAGGATGACCTCCCTGGCGCGGAACTCGGTCGGGCGCCCGTTGACCAGGGCTTTGACGCCGACGCAGGCGAGATCCTCGAACAGCAGCTCCGTCACCTGGGTGTGGGTCGAGATGGTCAGATTGGGGCGGCGGCGCACCTCGGCGTTGAGATACCCAATCGAGGCGGAAACGCGCTGCTCGTTGGCATTCGAGATCGTGATCGGGAAGTACCCGTCCTCGAAGTGGCCGTTCTGGTCGTCGAGATACTTGTAGCCTGCCCGCCTGAACGCCTCCTTCAGTGCCTTCGCATGCCCCGGCCACTGCTTCTCGGGAACGCGGCGCACGGGGATGGGGCCATCCGTGCCGTGCCATTCGTTGTCGAAGTCCAGGTCCCGCTCGAGCTTCTTGAAATAAGGTAGCACGCTCTCCCACTTCCAACCGGTAGCGCCGCGCGCATGCCATTCGTCGTAGTCGGTCGGCGCACCACGATTGGCCATCTGGCCATTGATCGACGAGCCGCCGCCGAGCACGCGTGCCTGCTCGTATTTCCGGAGCTTCGGCTTCGGCGCGCTCGGGTCGTTGTTGTGCGAGACGACCTCGGTCGAGACCTTCAGCTCGGACCAGAGGAACCGATTGTTGAGGTAGGCGGTGCCCGAGTAGGAATCGAGCACCTCCGGCGGCTCTTTGCCGGGCGGTGTATCCTCGCCGGCCTCGCAGACGAGAACCTTGTTGGTGCTGCGCGCCGAGAGACGGTTGGCGAGCACCGAGCCAGCCGAGCCGCCACCGACGATGATGAAGTCGAATTCCATCGTTACCCCGCTGGGCATTCGTTCCTTGGGCCTCAGGATGCCGAAGGCGCAGCGTCCGCGCAATCGGATCGCGCAGGAGCCGAGCAGACGGTGGAACGACCGCGCAAATTTGCCTAGAGTCCCCCAGCCTTCGCCCGTCACCGACCAGACCCGCCGACGCAGGCGCCCGGAGCCCCATGCAGACCAATTTCACCGCCAAGCAGCTCGAGGATCCGCGCGCCGCCGAAGCCGAGAGCATCCTGCGCCGCTGCGTCCACTGCGGCCTTTGCACTGCCACCTGCTCCACCTACGTCATGCTCGGCGACGAGCGCGACAGCCCGCGCGGGCGCATCTACCTGATGAAGGACATGTTCGAGCGCGATGTACGCGCCTCGACCGAGGTGCAGCACCACGTCGACCGCTGCCTGTCGTGCCTGTCATGCATGACGACGTGCCCGTCGGGCGTCGACTACATGCACCTCGTCGACCTCGCCCGGGCACACATCGAGGAGACGGGCCATCGCAGCCTGCCGGAGCGTCTCGTCCGCTGGACGCTGGCGTACCTCATTCCCCACCCGGAGCGGTTCCGGCGCGCGCTGGCGCTGGCCCCCATGGGGCGACCTTTCGCTCCGCTCCTCAAGCGCCTCGGCCTGCCCCAGGTCGAGGCGATGCTCGCTCTCGCGCCGAAGACACCGATCCGCGAGCCCAGGTACCAGGGTCCCGGCACAGCGAGCGCTGCGCCGCTCGAGGAGGGCGAGCGTCGCAAGCGCGTGATCCTGCTCGCCGGCTGCGCGCAGCAGGTCCTGCGACCCGAGATCAACGACGCCACCATCCGTCTGCTTGCCCGCCGCGGCGTCGACGTCGAGGTGGCCGCGGGTGCTGGCTGCTGCGGCGCGCTCGTCCACCACATGGGCAAGGAGGCCATGGCCGTCGCCCAGGCCAAGGCCAACGTCGACGCCTGGGTCAAGGCCATGAGCAAGGCGCCCGTCGACGCCATCCTGATCAACGCGTCCGGCTGCGGGACGATGGTCAAGGACTACGGCCACCTGCTCAAGGCCCATCCCGGACACGCTCGCCGAGCGGCCGAGATCTCCGCGTTGGCAAAGGACGTGACCGAGTTCCTCGCCGAGCACGATCTCGGCGCGCCCAAACGCTGGTCGAGCCTGCGCGTCGCCTATCACTCGGCCTGCTCGATGCAGCACGGACAGCGCATCATCGACGAGCCGAAGGCACTGTTGCGCAAGGCGGGCTTCACGGTGCTCGACGTGCCGGAAGGCCATATCTGCTGCGGATCCGCGGGCGTCTACAACATCCTGCAGCCGGAGCTCGCCGGCCAGCTCCGCCAGCGCAAGGTGGACAACATCGAGAGCGTGCGCCCGGACATCATCGCCGCCGGCAACCTCGGCTGCATCACCCAGATCCAGCTCGGCACACCGATCCCCGTCGTGCATACTATCGAGCTGGTCGACTGGGCCTGCGGCGGACCGATCCCGAAGGGTCTCGAGAAATTTGAGGGCGCGGTGACAGACGTGCCCCAGCCGGCAGCGGCGGCGGAATAGCTACGCCGGCGCGCCGCTTTGCGCGCTGTGGACGACGACCTCTTCGTCTCGGGTGTCGGACCTCGACGGACGCCATGGTCGGCGAAACCGGCCTGCCGGACACGGTGTTCCCCGGTGAGGCATTAAACGATGTGCATGCCAATCTTGCCGGCCGGTGCCAGAAGCCGGGAACAGCAGTTGCCGTAGCCGTCGCGGAACCCTGCGATCGGCCCGGCGGGCTCGTCCGGATGTCGGAGCCTGGAGCTCGGAGGCGCGTGAGAAATGAACATTCAGAGTGTCGGCCGAGGGAAGGCGTAGTGCAACTCGTAACCGATGCGTAGCTTCATCGTGCCCTCGCGTTCTGCCGCGTTGCATGGCCGACGAAAACCACCTTAGCCCCGATCCTCTCCGGCGCCGCAATGGATTGCGCTCCGAACTGCGAGCAATGCCTCCGTGTCCGGCCGATTTTCGCTCATCGCCCCTTGAACACCGGCTTGCGCTTCTCGACGAAGGCGCGCACGGCCTCCTTGTGATCGTCGGTGCCTTGGGTGCGCATCATGCGCTCGGCCTCGCGGTCGATCGCCTCGATGTGCGACAGCTCGAGTGCCTCGTCGAGATTGTCCTTGATGTAGCCGATGGCGACCGAAGGCCCGGCCGCGAGCGACCGGGCCAGCGCGAAGGCCTCCTGCTGCAGCACAGCGTCGTCGACCACGCGATGGACGATGCCGAGCTCCTCGGCGCGTTTCGCCTCGACCCGCTCGGCCGTCAGCATCAGCTCGCGTGCGCGGCTGGCCCCGGCGGCCCGCGTCAGCAGCCACGCCACGCCATAGTCGCCGGAGAGCCCGACCTTGACGTATCCGGTGGTCACGAAGGCCGAGGCCGCGGCGATGCGGATGTCGCAAGCGAGCGCCAGCGCGAGGCCCGCACCGGCTGCAGCACCCGGCAGCGCCGCCACCGTCGGCTTCCTGAGCGTGTAGAGCGCCCCGGCGCTGCCGCGGTGCCGCTCCTGCATGATGCGGAATTTCTCGTCGTGCGTGTGATCGGTGGGCGCACGGCGGTCGCCCATGTTCTTGACGTCGCCTCCGGCACAGAACGCGGTCCCGGCGCCCGTGATCAGTAGAGCGCGCACCCCGGGATCGGCGCCGCACGCGGCGATCATGCGCCGCAAGGCAGGCGACAGCTCGGTCGACAGCGCGTTGCGCGCCTCCGGGCGGTTGAGCGTGAGAATGGCCACGCCCTCCCGCACCGAGCACAGTAGCTGTCCCGTCCCCGTCTCGATCGTGCGCTCGGCCGACATGCCCGTTCCATCCTGCTGTGAAGTTGCGGCCCGGCCGGAGCCGGACCGACATATGGCAAACCGCCCACGGCGCGGGCGATCCCGCGACGCTACTTGCCGCGCACGTAGGCTTTCGTGACGATCCGCACCCGGTCGCGCATATGCGGACGGATCCGCATCGTCCAAGGCGTCTCGACCGCCTTCCTCCATGCCGCTCCCGCCACCACCTCGGGCGATTTCAGGTGATAGATCGCCACGTACTTGTGCGATCCGCCCTTCTCCGTCGAGACGTAACGGCGCGCTGCGAGGGTTCCCGGCACGGCGGCGAGCGCCGGAATGTGCTCCTCGTCGTACCACTTGTTGAAGTCGGCCTCCGCCTCGGGCGCCACGTTCATGGCATTGAGCAGGAAGCCGCCGGCGCCGGCCGGAGCTGCGGCATCGCCGGGAACGGTCTGGGAGCCCTCGAAGCGCAGCAAGCGATTGGCCATCGCGGTGACGCGCTTCGACCAGACGGACAGGTTGTCGTAGGCGATCGCCTTGTAGGCGTCGCTGCGCAGCACCTCGACCGTATCCAGGTCGTAGGTCGCGACCGAGATGTTCGGTGCCTCGGTGCCGATCCAGCGCTCGCAGGTGCCGAAGCCCTTGACGCGCTGGCGCTCGGGCACGTGCTCGAGATCGTACCAGTCGTGGAACTCGTCGTGATGGGTCTTGGTGAAATCGAAGGCTGCGATGAGAATGCCCTTGGCCATGGTTTCCTCCGTAGGGATGTCGCGGACCGCGATCGGTCAGTGGAACAGCCGGCCGGAATCGATGACCACGGTCTGGCCGGTCATCGTCTCCGTCCGGCACATGGTGACGACCATGTCGGCGCAGTCGTCCTTGTCCGCCGCCTTGCGCAGGAGCGAGGTGGACGAGGCGCGGTCGATCTGCTCCTGGCGCAGATTGGCCGTCGCCCGCGTCCCTTCGAGCAAGCCTGGTGCGACGCAATTGACCAGCGTCTCCGGCGCCAGAGCCACGGCCATGCAGCGCGTCAAGTGAATGAGGCCCGCCTTGGAGACGGCGTAAGCGATGGACGAGCCGGTGGGGCCGAGCCCCGCCACCGACGAGATATTGACGATGCGCCCGCGGCCCTGCCGCTTCATGATGGGCGCCACCGTCTTGGTCAACCGCATCGGGCCGGTGAGATTGACCGCCATGATCTTGTCCCACACCTCCATCGTCAGGTTGTCGAGGTCGGGGAACGGGATCGCCTTGTTGAAGGCGGCGTCGTTGACCAGGATGTCGATGCTGCCGAAGCGCTTTGCCACGTCGTCGACGAGCTTCTCGACCTGCGCCTGATCGGTAATGTCGCACGCGAAGGCGGCCGCATTGATCTGATGCGACCCGGCGAGCTCCCGGGCGACGCCCTCCGCCTGCTCGCGGCTCTGGGCGTACATGACGGCGATGTGCACGCCTTCCCTGGCCAGCGCGTGGCAAATCCGCTGGCCGAGCCCGCCGTTGCCGCCCGTGACGAGTGCAACCGCGCCCTTGAGATCCATGGGCTTCCTCCGTTTGTGCGGGCGCCGGCTCGCTCGACCGCGCTCTCCGTCCGCAGCCAGTGTGGCGCTTAACCGATGGTGCAGGCAAGACGTCCGGTGACCTTCACGGCACCCGTCTCGAGCCGGAACCCGCCCATGTGCTCGCCCGTGTCCTGGCGGCGGCGGGTATCCAGGACGAGGCTGATCCGGTCGTCGCCGCTGCCGAGCAGCAGCTGCAGCTTGAACTCGCCATCGTGGTTCCAGTATTGCGCCGGCCGCTTGCCATCGAGCGACCACAGGCGGCGCTCCTTCGGCACCTTCTGGTGAAAGATCTCCAGCGATCCCTGCATGCCGCCAGCCCCCGGCGATCCGCTGCCGTCCGGCGCCAGCGGAATGTAGAGTTTCAGCACGATGTTGAAGTCCGCGACCTCGCAGCCGACGGCAGGAACCTGGCCTGCGGCCGGTGCGGGCAGGCACAAGACGACCAGCATCGCTGACAAGGCCGCTCGGCGCACGGCCGAGCCGGGACGGTATGACGTCACGGCTTCGGCTTCAGATAATGCGGCCCGGCGGGCGTCAGGCTGTCGATGTAGGCGACCAGCGCCTCGACGCCGTCGCGGCCGAGGTCGAACTGGGGCATCTCGTCGTGGCCACCGATGCTTCCCGACGCCAGCGCCTCGACGAGCATCTCGACAGGGAAGCGGGTGCCGAGATCGCGCAGCGGCGGCGTGATCTTGTGCGGGCTGGCATCGGTGACGCCGACTGCATGGCACTTGCCGCAGCGCTCGGCCGCAATCGCCGAGCCGCGCAGTGCGCGGTCGTCGGCGTGCGAAACCGCCGGCAGCGTCCCCAACGCCGCAGCGATCGGCATTGCCGCCAGCCGCAGATACCTGCTCATCGTTCCTTGCCACCGGTCAGCGCCGCGATGTCGTCGCGGCCGAGGCCGGCCTCGGCCAGCACCGCAGCCGTGTGCTCGCCGAGCGCCGCCGCGTGCTCGCCGGCTCGCGTCGCCGACGCGGACATGCGGAAAGGTGGGTTGAGCGCCTTGAAGCTGCCAGCCTGGTCGCGCACCTCGGTGAAGGCATCCCGGTGGTCGAGTTGCGGGTCTTGCATCACCTCTGCCACCGATCGATACGGCGATGCCGGAACATTGCTGCGCTCGAGGGCCGCGAGCACGTCCTTGGCCGGCAGCGTGCGCGACCAGCTCTCGAGCTCGTCCATCAGCTCCGCCCAGTTCGAGCGCCGGTCGAGGTATCTCTGAAAACGAGGGTCGGTGATCCAGTCCATGCGGCCGGCGGCCTCGGCGAGGCCCTGGAACGTACGCTCGCTCGCGACAGCGATGTGGATGTAGCCATCCTTGGTGGCAACGGGGCTGAACATGTGACGCCTGGGTGGCGGCGGGATCGTGAACTGCGCGGCCTGCATCTCGGTCAGCGTCAAGGTGAGCATGCTCTCGAGCATGGAGACGTCGACGTGCTGGCCCTTTCCCGTCACGTGCCGCTGGTTGATCGCCGCCATGATGGCACCGAAGGCATAGGTGCCGGTCAGCACGTCGGCAATGTAGACGCCGCAGTTGTCCGGTTGCGTACGGCCGGGTTGGTAAGCCATGTGCGCGAGGTCGTAGCCGGAGGCTGCGTGTATCACCGGAGCGTAGGCGGCAAGCTCGGCCGAGGGACCGGTCTGCCCGTAGCCTGAGATGGAGCAGTAGACCAGCCGCGGGTTCTCCTCGGCGACGGTCGCATAGTCGAGCCCCAGTCGCCTGGTGACGCCCGGCCGGTAATTCTCGACCAGCACGTCGGCTTTGGCAACCAGCTTGCGCACGGCCAGCTGCGCCCGCTTGTCCTTGAGATCCAGCACCACCGAGCGCTTTCCGGCATTGAGCTGCCCGAAGCTGGTCGAGGCATTGGAGCGCAGCGGCGGGCGCGTGCGCATCATGTCGCCCTCTGGACCTTCGATCTTGATCACGTCGGCGCCAAGGTCGGCGAGCAGGCGCGTACAATGCGGTCCTGCGATCGTTGTCGTCAGATCGACGACCCTCAGCCCCTTCAGTGCCTCGCGCTGCATCCTGCTCCCTCGTCGTCCCGTGCCGCGATCCTGGGGAGTGAACCGCGCGCACTGCAAAACGACGCCGCGCAAGGCGGCGTCCCGTCCCCATGTGTCTTCAGGTTCGGCGGTTATCGGCGGAAAGGCAAGGCGGCTCGGCGCGTCCCTGCCCTCCTCCAGCCCACCGTCAGGTCTTCATCTTCGGGTCGAGCCAGTCGCGCAGGCTGTCCCCGAGGAGATTGAAGGCGAACACGGCGAAGGTGATGGCGAGGCCCGGGAACAGGATCATCCAGGGGGCGGCCTGGTAGAAGTCGGCCGACGAGCCCGACAGCATGAGGCCCCAGGCCGGTGTCGGCTCGGTGACACCGAGGCCCAGGAACGACAGCGAGGCCTCGAGCAGGATGGCCTGCGCGATGAACGCCGTCAGCATGATCAGGTAGGGCGCGACGATGTTCGGCACGATGTGGCGGAGCACGATGCGCGCGTGGCTGTAGCCCGCGGCCCGGGCCGCATCGATGAAAGGCATCTGGGCGATCGAGAGGGTCGATGAGCGGGCGATGCGCGCCATCTTCGGCACCATCGGCAGCGCGATGGCGACGATCAGGTTGAGGTCGATGCCAGCGACCATGTTGCGGCCGAGGACTGCGACCACGACCATCGCCAGCACGATGATCGGAAATGACAGCATGACGTCGACGATGCGCTGGATGACGTCATCGATGCGACCACCGAAGTAGCCGGACGCGGCTCCGACCAGCGCGCCGAGCGAGCAGCCGAAGATCGACGAGAGGATGCCGACAGCCAGGGCCGTCCGCGATCCGTAGACGAGGCGCGAGAACACGTCGCGGCCGTATTGATCGGTGCCGAAAAGATGCTCTCCGCTCGGCGCCGACAGCATGGCGCCGAAGTCGACGGCTTCCGGGTGATAGGGTGAGATCCATGCCGCACCGATCGCAAGCACGAAGTAGAGCAGCACGATCAGGAAGCCGACGAACCCGAGCGGCTGTGCCTTGATGAACTGAACGAGCAGGCTCGGCCGCTTCGGGATGCGTTCGGTGAAGGCGTCGTTGGCGGTGACGTCGGCCATGGCGGAGGCCTCCTCAGGCGAGCCGGATGCGGGGATCGAGCGCGGCGTACAGCAGATCGACCAGCAGGTTGACGATCACGAACACGGTGGCGATCAGCAGCACGAGGCCCTGGATCAGCGTGAAGTCGCCGCGTGCCGTGGCGTCGACGAACAACTTGCCGATGCCGTTGAGATTGAACACCTGCTCGGTGACGACGAGGCCGCCGATCAGGAATGCAAACTCGAGGCCGACCACCGTCACGACGGGCAGCAGGGCATTGCGTAGCCCATGGCGGCGGGTGACGAGGTACTGGTAGACGCCTTTGGCGCGGGCCGTGCGGATGTAGTCCTCGCGCATCACCTCGAGCAGTGCCGAGCGCATCATGCGCGTGACGACGGCGGCGTAGCGATAGCCCACCGAAAGCGCCGGCCAGAACAGCGCCGTCAGGTTCGTCACAGGATCCTCGAAGATCGAAACATAGCCGATTTTCGGCAGCCAGTTGAAGAAGTACAGCAGGCCGAGGATGATCAGCATGCCAAGCCAGAAGCCGGGGATGGCGAGCCCCGAGACGGCGAGCACGCGAATGATGTTGTCGAGCCAGCTGTCGCGATAGACCGCGGAGAGCGTCCCCAATGGAACGGCGATGAAGATGGCGATCAGCGTCGCCATGACCGCCACCTGGAACGACACCGGAAAGCGCAGCGCGATCTCGCCCGCGACCGATTGCCCGGTCCACAGCGACTTGCCGAGATCGAGCTGCACCAGACCGACCATGTAGTCCTTGAACTGGACGATGAGTGGCTGGTCGAGGCCAAGACGCTTCCTCTCGGCCTGGATGGTCTCCTCGGTGACGTTGGCGCCGTCGGCCCTGAGCTTCACGACCACGGGATCGCCGGGCATCACCCGGATAAGGAAGAAGACCGCGACCGCGACGCCGAGCAGCGTCGGGATCACCATCAGCAGCCGCTTGATTATGTAGCCGAGCATCAGACGCGCGCTTTCTGGCACGAGGAACGGGAGGGCCACCTGGCCCTCCCGAGACTTGGGCCTATTGGTCCAGCCACACGTCGACGAGATCCGTCGCCGTGAAATGGTTGGCCTGGTGCTCCCAGCCCTTGATCTTCTTGTGGTGCACGATGATGCGCTGCCACCACAGCAGCGGTGCCGAGTAGGCCTGCGTCAGGGCATGGCGCTCGAACTCGTTGACCAGCGCCTTGCGCTTGGCCGGATCGACCTCCATGGCCTGCTTGTCGAAAAGCTCGTCCAGCTTGCCGTCCTCGTGGAAGGATGCCGCCTGCGAGGATTTCTTCGTCGTGAGCAGCTTGTCGAACTGGGCTGACGGATCATCCGCGAAGTCGGAGATGAACTCGATCAGCACATCGAAATTGCCTTGCTTCATAGCGTCGAAGAAAAGCTTGGTCTCGAGTTGCGAGTGCTCGACGTCGACACCGATGCGGCGCCACTGGTCGATGAGATAGATGCCGCCGGGCGTGTACGGCTCGGCGACGTTGCGGTTGACGAGCTTCACCTTGAGGTTCGGAACACCGGCATCCGCCAGCAGCTTCTTCGCCTCAGCGCGCGATTTCTCGATGTCTTTCGAGAAGCCGGGGAGCTTCTCGAGCTCGGCCCCGGCGAGCGCGTACTCGTAGCCCGGCCGGAGAAGGCCGCTGACGTACTTCAGCATCGAGATCTTGGACAGAGCGTCAGCACCCGCGTAGCGGTCGACGGCCATGGTCAGCGCCTGGCGGACCCGCACGTCGTCGAACGGCTTCTTCTTGGTGTTGAAGGTGAACATCAGATTCGTCACCCACGGCCCCTCGATCACCGTGGCATTGTCCTTCATGCCCGCGACGAGCTGATCACGCTCCTTCGGCGTTCGCCCGCGGAACTCGCCGTCGAATTGGCCGCCGAGCATGCCGGGAACGACGGCGTTCGACTTCACGAAATACGCCTTGTAACCGTCGAGGTAGGGCCGATCCTTCTGAAAGTAGCCGTCGAAGCGCTTGGCGGACCAGTGCGAGCCTTTCACGTACTCCACGAACTGATAGGCACCGGTCCCGAGCACCGTCTTCGCCGGGAACTGCGGATCCTCTTTCAGCTTCGCGGCCCGGTAGATGCAGTTCCAGGGGGATGCGAAATGAATGAGCATCGAAGCGTTCGGCTGCTTCAGCTTGAAAACGACCGTGTGTGCGTCCGGCGTCTCGATGCTGCCGATATCCGAGTGCAGTGCCCGACGGGCCGATACGACACCCTGCGGCGGGTTGATGATCCGCTCGTAGCTGGCCTTCACGTCCTCGGACGTCATCGGCGCGCCGTCGTGGAATTTGACGTCCTTGTGGAGCTTGAACGTGAACGTCAGACCGTCCGGGGACATCTCCCAGCTCTCGGCGAGATCGCCGACGATCTTCAGGTTGTCGTAGTTGCCCTTCCACTTGAGCAGTTTCGAGTAGTGCGGCAACCCCGGGTGCGCGAAAGCAAACGTGGTCACGGCGTGGCAGTCGATGGTCGGCGGCTCGGCCACGACGGCGAAGTTGAGCGTTCCTCCCTTCTTCGGCGTCTGCGCCTCTGCGGCTCCTGATCCGGCCGCCAGGAGGGCCCCGGCACCGGCAACGAAGATCTTGCGCAGCATTGTCGTTCTTCTCCCTTTTTTTGCCTCTCGGACTTTCGATGTCGGGGCGCCGGCAAGGCTCCCCACCCCGCCGGCAGCGCAACGCGCCCTACTGGTCGAGCCAGACGTCGACCAGGGTCTGGCCGCCGAAGTGTGACGGTGGCAGCTCCCAGCCCTTGACCTTCTTGTGATTGACGACGATCCGCTAATACCAGAGCAGCGGCACGTTGTAGGCCTGATCGAGCGTATAGCGCTCGAGCTCGTTGACGATCTTCAGCCGCTCGACCGGATCGATCGTCCCCGACTGCTTCTCGTAGAGCTGGTCGATCCGGCTGTCGGTGTGTCGCGAGTAGGCGATCGACGAGACATTCTTCGAGAGCAGCGTGTTGAACTGGGCGTTCGGGTCGTCGGCGAAGTCGGAAATGTTCTGCACAGCGGCGTCGAACGTGCCCTTCGCCATGCCGTCGAACCAGAGCTTGGTCTCGACCTGCACATGCTCGGTCTCGACGCCAATGCGGCGCCACTGATCGATGGCGTAGATACCGGCCGGCGTGAACGGCTGGTCGATCGTGCGGTTGAGCAGCTTGACCTTCAGGTTGGTGACACCGGCCTCTTTCAGCAGGCGCTTGGCCTCCTCGCGGCTCTTGTTGATGTCGCGCCAGAAGCCTGGGATTTTCTCCAGCTCAGCACGGGGCAGGTTCCACTTCGCGCCGGGCCGGAAAACGCCGCTCACGTCCTTGATCAGCGTCACCTTGCCGAGGTTCTCGGAGCCGCCCCAGCGGTCGATGGCGAGCGTCAAGGCACGCCGCACGCGAACGTCATCGAAGGGTTTGTGCTCGGTGTTGAAGGTCAAGAGGATGTTGGTGATCCACGGCCCGGTGACCACAGTAACCTGGTCCTTCATCGCAGCGACGAGCTGGTCGCGCTCGGCGGGCGTGCGGCCCCGGAACTCGGCGTCGAACTGTCCGCCCCGCATGCCGGTCACGACGCCAGCCGACTTGACGAAGTAGGCCTTGTAGCCATCGAGGTAGGGCCGGTCCTTCTGCCAATAGCCATCGAAGCGCTTGGCGACCCAGTGCGAGCCCTTGACGTACTCGACGAACTGGAAGGCACCGGTGCCCATGACTTTCTTGGACGGGTAGGCAGGATCCTTCGCGAGCTCGGCGGCGCTGTAGACGCAATTGAACGGCGACGAGAAGTGCAGGTCCATCGACGCATTCACCTTCTTCATCTTGAAGACGACGGTGAATGGATCGGGCGTCTCGATCGCGCCGATATCCTGATGCAGGGCCTTGCGGTAGGAGACCACGCCAGCGGGCGGGTTGATGATGCGCTCGTATGTGGCCTTGATGTCGGCAGAGGTGAAGTCCGATCCGTCGTGGAACTTGACCCCCTTACGGAGCTTGAAGGTGTAGCTGAGGCCATCCTTCGACTGCTCCCAGCTCTCCGCCAAGTCTCCCACGATCCTATGGTTGTCGTGCGGGCCCACAGCTTTCAACAGCGTCGAGTATTGCGGCGCCACCGGATGAACCATGGCGAAGGTGCCCGTCTCGTGGCAATCCGTCGTCGGCGGCTCGGCGACGACCGCGAAATTGAGGATGCCGCCCTTTTTCGGAGTCTCGGCCAGTGCCGGTGCGATCGTGGCCAGCGCCACGAGCGCACTCGCGGCCACGGTGACTTGACGTCTGAGCATGCTTCCTCCTGGAGAGACGAGCGGTGCCCTCTTCGGGGCAGGCCGGTCAAGCGTGAATGCAGGCGACGACATGACCCGGTGCCAACTCCCGCTGAGCCGGGACCGCCTTCTTGCAGTCCTCGGTGGCGAGCGGGCATCGCGGGTGAAACACACATCCCGAGGGGGGATTGAGCGGACTCGGCAGCTCGCCGCGAATGATGGTTCGCGGCCGGGTGCGCTCGATCACGGGATCGGGCACCGGCGCGGCAGCAAGCAGGGCCTGAGTGTAGGGGTGCTTCGGATTGGCGAACAGCTCGCCTGAATCCGCGAGCTCGACGATTCGCCCGAGATACATCACCGCGACCCGCGTCGAGATGTGGCGAACCACAGCGAGGTCGTGCGCGATGAAGAGATACGTGAGCCCGAGCTTGCGTTGCAGATCCTCGAGCAGGTTGATCACCTGCCCCTGGATCGATACGTCGAGGGCGGACACCGCCTCGTCGCAGACGATCACCTCCGGATTGACCGCGAGCGCGCGCGCGATGCCGACCCGCTGGCGCTGTCCGCCCGACAGCTCGTGAGGGTAGCGCAGCGCCATGTAGGGGAAGAGTCCGACGAGTTGCAGCAGCTCCGCCACCCGGTCATCGATCTTGTCCTTCGGCAGGATGGCGTGCACCCGCATCGGCTCGCCGATGATCTGGCCGACCGTCATGCGCGGGTTCAACGACGAGTAGGGATCCTGGAAGATGACCTGCATCTTGCGCCGGATGGCGATCATCTCGTTGCGCTTCAGCGGGGCGAGATCCACCCCATCGAACAGGATCTCTCCGGCGGTCGGATCGTCGAGACGCAGCACCAGACGGCCGAGGGTCGACTTCCCGCAGCCCGACTCGCCGACGAGCCCCAGAGTCTCGCCGCGCTTCACGGTGAGCGAAACATCGTTGACGGCGCGGACCAGCTTCGCCTGACCGCCGAACAGCCCACCACCGACCGGGAAGAACTTGCTCGCATGCTTGATGTCGAGCATGACCTTGCCGTCCGTGCCGCCCGCGTCCCCCTCTGCCGCGACCCCGGCCCCGGCGGGGTCGAGATGCTCGATCTCGGCAGTCCGGTGACAGGCAGCGAAGTGGTCGGCCTCGATCTCGCTGAAGGCAGGGACTTGCAGACAGGCGTCGATAGCATAACGACAGCGAGGGCGGAAACGGCAGCCTTCGGGCGGATTGAGCAAGTTCGGTGGCGCACCATCGATGGTGGCGAGCTTCGTCGCCCGTCCCCGGTCGAGACGCGGCACTGCCGAGAGCAGACCCCGCGCATAAGGATGGAGCGGCCGCCCGAACACCCGCTCTGCGGTGCCGCTCTCGACGATGCGCGCGGCATACATCACGTTCACGCGGTCGGCGTAGCGTGCCACGATGCCGAGGTTGTGCGTGATGATGACGACTGCGATGCCGAGGCGGCGCGACAGGTCCTTCATCAGCTCCAGGATCTGGGCCTGGATCGTGACGTCGAGGGCCGTCGTCGGCTCATCGGCGATCAACAGCTTCGGATTGCACGCGAGACCGATGGCGATCATGACCCGCTGGCGCATGCCGCCGGACAGCTGGTGCGGATACTGCGCGAGCCGGCTTGCGGGATCGGTGATCCCGACCAGCGTGAGCAGCTCGGTCGCCCTCGCCGTCGCCTCGGCCTCCGTCATGCCGAGGTGGATCAGCAGCGGCTCCTTGATCTGGAGGCCGATGGTCAACACCGGATTGAGCGAGGTCATCGGCTCCTGGAAGATCATCGAGATCGACCGGCCGCGCACCTGGCGCATGCCCTCGTCGTCGAGATCCAGCAGCGAGCGACCCTCGAAGCGGATGGAGCCTCTGACGATACGGGCCGAGTTGGGCGGGAGCAAACGCATCACGGCAAGCGCAGACACCGACTTGCCCGAACCGGATTCGCCGACGATCGCCACCATCTCGCCGGGATGCACCGCATAGCTCACGCCTTCGACGGCACGCACCGTGCCGTGCGAGGTTACGAAATGCACATGCAGATCATCGATCTCGAGAACGGGTTGGCCGCCCTCGCCGCGCCCGTTCCTGGGCTGCTCGATCGACAGTTGCATGCGGTCTGATCCGATTGCGGCGGCTGGACCGTGCTGCAAACCAAGTACTCCTCCCTTGGGCGCCCGTGTTCGTAGCGCTCGCGCCCGCCACGGGTCGTCCCTTCGTTTGATCTCTTGCTAGACAATACGGAAGACGAGGGCAAGTCGCTCCAGGCTCCAATCCCGGAATTGACTTACCGGGCGCCGGCAACAAATCTCGACGCCCGGAATGGGGGCGGTAGCGATCCGCCCTGACACCCTGCAGGAGCCCGCGCCGATGGCCGAACCCAAGCTGACCAAGACTGGCCTCGCCTACGACATCATCGACCTCGTCGCACCCTGGTCGAAGGGGCGGCGCCCGGTCGTCTTCCACCACGGCATCGGCACCGACCGCCACGTGTGGACAGCGTGGCTGCCATCGATCGTAACGGGGCATGCCGTGATCCGCTTCGATACCCGAGGCTACGGCCAATCGGCGGTGCCACCGGTCGACCACGCCTGGACCCTCGACGGCGCGCTCGCCGACCTGATGGAAATCGTGGATCTCGCTGGCCATGACGGCCCCGTGCATCTCGTCGGCGAGAGCTTCGGCGGCACTGCCGCCCTCTATGCCGCCATCCGCCATCCCGACCGCATCGCCTCGTTGACGGTGTCGAACACCGCCTTTCGCGGCGCCACCATCGCCGACGTGCCGGGCTGGCGGAAGGCCTTCGTGGACCCGGGTGTGAAAGCCTGGAGCGCCGACATGATGCACAAGCGTTTCCACGACGGGGCGATCGAGCCGGCTCAGCGGCAGTGGTACCAGGCTGTGCAGGACCGGTCGCCAGCGCACGTCACCGTGGGCCTCGGCGAGCTTCTGGCCGCCACCGACCTCGGGCCGCAGCTCGGCAGGATCAAAGCTCCGATGCTGATCCTGATGCCCGACCGCAGCCCGTTCGTCACCGCCCGCATGGGCATCGACCTGCTCGAGGCTGTGCCACACGCCGACCTCGCCATGATTCCGCATGCGCGGCACGGACTGCCGTTCTCGCACGCTGCCGAGTGCGGCAGGCGGCTGGCCGCGCATCTCGAACGGGTCGAAGCCGGCCTCGCTTGACGAGCTGACGAGCCCCTCGCTTCCGCTCTCCGGAACACGGCGCGCATCTCGCCCGTTTTCCGGCCACCGTAACAGCGAGGCTCGACCAATGATCAACAGAACAACTCTCGCCGCCGCCGCCGCCGCGGCCCTCCTGGCGTCGCCCCTCGTCGCCCAGGACGCCAAGAAGACCGCCACTGGCGCCGACCGGACATTCGTGACCGGTGCCGCAAACGGCGGCATGCTCGAGATCCAGTCCAGCGAGCTTGCCAACATCAAGGCGCAGCGCGACGACGTCAAAAGCTTCGCCAGCACCCTCATCAAGGACCATACGAAGGCGAACGAGGAGTTGAAGGCAGCCGCGCAGAAGGCAGGGATCACCGTTCCGAGCAAGATGGACACGAAGCATCAGGCTCAGATGGACAGGCTCAAAGCGGCCACCGCGGCCAACTTCGACCGTGCCTTCATCGACACGCAGGTGACCGCGCATCGCGAGGCCGTGGGCCTGTTCCGCGACTATTCCAAAACGGGAAGGAATGACGCCCTTCGCACGTTCGCAGAGCGGACGCTGCCGGTGCTCGAGCAGCACGAGACCACGGCCAGGGACATGCAGAAAGAGGGCTCGCCCGCCACCGGGGCGGGAGCGGGCGCCGGCTCGACGGGAAAGAGCAAGTAGCGCTCGCCTTGACCCTCGCAAGCGGCCCTCCTACCGTCGCGGCAGAACGGAGCTACCGGCGGCGGAGGAGATGACGTGGCGCGCGAATATCTGAAGAAGGCGACGGCCCCTGTCCAGAAGCGCCGCGCCGAGGTCGAGGAGACGGTGCGCCGGATGCTGACCGACATCGCGCAGAGCCGTGACGATGCCATCCGCCGCTACGCCCAAGATCTCGACAAGTGGGAGGGTCCGCTCAAGGTGTCCGCCGCCGAGATCGACGCCAAGTCGAGGACGCTCTCGAAGGTCTTCAAGGAGGACTTCGAGGTCTGCCTGAAGAATGTGCAGGACTTCGCCAAGCGGCAGAAGGAGAGCATCCAGGCGTTCGAAGTGGAGCTCTATCCCGGCGCTGTGCTGGGTCAGAGGCTGATCCCGATCGAGAACGTCGGGTGCTACATTCCCGGCGGCAAATACCCGCTGATCTCCGCCGCCATCATGAGCGTCGGCACCGCGAAAGTGGCGGGCGTCGGTCACATCACCGGATGCGCCCCGCCGCGTGGCGCCGACGGCATCTATCCGCAGACACTCTATGCCCTGCATAGGTCCGGCGCCGACGAGATCTACTGCCTGGGAGGCGCCCAGGCGCTTGCCGCCATGGCCATGGGGCTCGTGGGCATGAGGAAAGCCGATCTGATCACCGGCCCCGGCAATCCCTATGTCGCAGAGGCCAAACGCCAGCTATTTGGCATCGCCGGCATCGACCTCCTCGCCGGGCCGACGGAAATCCTGGTCATCGCCGACGAAACGGCTGATCCGGCGATCGTGGCGACCGACCTGCTGGGGCAGGCGGAGCACGGCCCCGACAGCCCGGCGTGGCTCGTCACCACCTCTCGCAAGCTCGGCGAGGCCGTCCTGCAGGAGGTCGAGCGGCAATTGCCCGACCTGCCGACGCGCGAGAACGCGGGCAGGGCCTGGGCCGACCTCGGCGAGGTGATCGTCGTCGACAGCGACGACGAGGCGATCGCCGTATCGGACGAGTACGCGCCCGAGCATCTCGAGATCCAGACCGGCCGTGACGACTATTACCTGGAGCGGCTGAGGAGCTATGGCTCGCTGTTCATAGGCGAGCCGTCGACCGTCGCCTACGGCGACAAGGGCGTCGGCACCAATCACACACTGCCCACGGGGCGATCTGCGCGCTACACGGGCGGCCTCTCGGTGCACAAGTTCACGAAAATCGTCACCTACGAGCGGCTGACGCGCCGTGCCTCGCGCGATATCGCACCTGTGATCTCGCGGGTCTGCCGCGAGGAGGGCATGATCGGGCACGCCATCACCGGCGAGGTGCGCGTGAAGCGCTACGCGGGGGCGAACTGAGCCGCCGGCGATCGAAGCGGTCCATGCGACGGTGCACGCGCCATAGCAAAGCCGCCTCGTTCCGGCCAGGCACCTCCGGCTCAGCCGTCCTCCGCGTCGGGGATGACGATCTCGAACGTCGCTCCCGGCGTCGTTTCCAGGAGGCGCAGCGTGCCACCGTGCGCTGCGATCAGCTCGTATGCGATGGCAAGACCCAGCCCCGTCCCGCCCTTGCGGACAGACCCCTGGAAAGCCTGGAACATCCGTTCACGTGCCTTCGGCGGAACGCCTGGACCGTTGTCGGCGACCGTGATGCGGACGCCGCTGGAGGTCCTTGCCGCTGACACATGGACCCTCGGATTGGCGACGCCGCTGTGGCCCTCGAGCGCCTGAACCGCATTGCGCACGAGATTGTTGAGCACCCTGAAAACGTGCTCCTGGTCAGCCGCGAGCTCCAGTGTGGCGGGAATGTCCACCTGCCAGCCGACCCCGCCTTCGCGCGGCAGGTCGAGACCGTCCCCGACCTCCGTAACCAGCGTTGCCAGCCGGAAGCGTTTGCGCACGGGCGGCCGCTCGGCGGCCCGGCCGAACGTCAACGTGTCGTTGCAGAAGGCGATCGCCCGGTCGAGCGACGCGATCAGCTTCGGAGCGAAGCGCTGCACGGTCGGGTCCGGGCTGGATGTGAGCCGGTCCGACAGGAGCTGGGTATTGGCGAGCAGGTTCCTCAGGTCGTGGTTGATCTTCGACACAGCGAGCCCCAACGCGGCGAGACGGCTCTTCTGACTGAGCAGCTGGGCGAGCTCGGTTTGCATGTGAGCGAGCTCCCGCTCGGCTTGGCCGATCTCGTCGTGGCGGTCGGACGGCACGATGATTCGGGTCCGGTCCTCCGGGTTCTCGGCAAAGCGCACCATGTTGCGCGCCACCCGCATCATGGGCCGCACGAGCAACGCGTTCAGCGCCATGTAGACCAGTGCCGCCGTGATTACCGAGATGATGATCGACAGCCACAGGATATTGAGCGCGAAAGCCCACATGGCGTGCCGCAGCGGCGCTTCCGGCAGCACGATCTCGATCAGCTCGCCCGCCTCGTTGCCGGGTTGGCCGACGATGCGAAGCATGCGCTCCTGGCGCGAGACCAGAACCGCCAGTGCGTCTGCGATGGCGCCGAGACGCTCGCCGAGCCCCCCTTGCCGGAGTTGCGCAAGATCGTAGACTTGATCTATGGCGACGGGCTTCTCGGGCTGCAGGATGAGCTGGCGCTGGTCGTTGCGCTTCATGGCGACCGCCTTGACCTGGGCGGTGCGTAGCAGCTCGGCCTTGAGCCGCTCGGGCACGTCGCCCGATGGCGTCGCCTCGGCGGCAAGGGAGGCGAGCTGCGCGGCCATCAACCGGTCCATCAGCCAGTTGATGCGGAAATTGGCGACCGAGGGCACGAAAATCAGCACCTCGGCCAGCATCACGAAGAGCAGCGTCAGCACCAGCAGCTTCTTCGAGAGGCCGAACTCCGGCATCTTACCCGCAGCACGGCTCACGCCGTTCCGCAGAAGCGACGCCACGGTCCGCTGAACCGGCTTGCCGACGGGTTGTTCCACGGTCCTCGTTTCGCCTCGCGATAGACGGCTGCGCCGGCTCCAAGCCTGCGAGCCGGTGCACCCGCCTCACCTACCGCACGGTCAGCCGCCGAGCCGGGACAGAAACGACACCAGGTTCCTGACCAGGGGACTGCCGGCCTTCGAGGCATAATAGCGCAATGCAGCTCGCTTGTTGACCTCGCTGAGGGTCGGATACGGCGAGATCCATTGGGCCATGTCGGTGATCTTCATCGATTTCGACAGCGCCAGCGACCACATCTGAATGAGCTCGCCCGCGTGCTCGCCGACAATGGCCGCCCCGAGGATGCGGTCCTTCTTGTCGGTTACGACCTTGACGAAGCCCTCGGTGGCGCGCTCGGCCTGGGCCCGGTCGTTTTCATGGTAAGGCCAGCGATAGACGTTGACCGTCCCATGCCGTTTGCGTGCCTCGTCCTCGGTGAGGCCGACGTTGGCGAGCTCGGGGTCGGTATAGGTGACCCACGGCACCTGGTCCGTCCCAGCCTTGGCGGGAAGGCGGAAGCACAGCCGCTTCAGCACGATACCGGCATGATAGTTGGCGACATGCGTGAACTGCAGGCCGCCGGTGACGTCGCCGATGGCGTAGACCTTGGAGTTGCTGGTCGTCAGCGTCGGCCCGACCTTGATGCCCCGGCGATCGTAGGCGATGCCTGCCGCCTCCAGATTGAGACCATCCACGTTGGCCTTCCTGCCGGTCGCCACCAGAATGTGCGTCCCCTCGATCGCCTCCGGCCCGTTTGGGCCGGCGACGTGCACCTTGACGGCCCCCATGCGGCTCTCGATGCGCTCGACCTTTGCGGCCTCCCGAATGTCGAGACCTTCGCCCCGGAGCTTGTGGAGCACGACCTCGGCCAGCTCCGGATCGTCCTTGCCGAGCGCCTTCATCCCCTCGAGCACGGTCACCCGGCTGCCGAGACGCAGGTGTGCCTGAGCCAGCTCCATCCCGATCGGACCGCCGCCGATGACGATCAGATGGGCGAGGGGCTGGTCGTTCTCGAAGACGGTCTCGTTCGTGAAGTGCGGCGCCGCATCGAGACCCGGAATGGGCGGCACCAACGGCGACGACCCGGTCGCGATGCAGAACCGGCGCGCCCGGATCAAGGTATTGCCCGCTTTGACTGTCGACTTGTCCACGAAGGCGCCGTGCGCCTGGATGACCCGCACGCCGAGGCCGGTGAACCTCTCGACCGAGTCGTTCGGAGCAATCGCGGCAATCACCTCCTGGACGTGCGCATGCACGCGCCGATGGTCGATCCGCGGATCGACGGGCTGGACCCCGAACGGGGCCGACGTGCGCATCAGCTGCGCGCGTCGCCCTGCCGCGATCATCGCCTTCGACGGCACGCAGCCGTAGTTGAGGCAGTCGCCGCCCATCCTGCCACGCTCGATGAGCACGACCTTGAGACCGAGCTGCGCCGTGCCAGCCGCGAGCGAGAGACCGCCAGAGCCCGCGCCGATGATGCACAAGTCCGCCTGAATCTCCTCGCGCGGGCCCGTGCCGGCACGGCCTTCCTCGTGGACAAAAGCGCCGTTGGCGCCAGTGCTAGGCTTTTGCATTGCGCTCTTTCCAGCTCTTGAGGGCGACGGGGATCAGGGCCACGAGGCCCAGAAGGGCAAATGCGATGACGAGCTCGCGCGTGACGAGGGCGCTCGTGTCGATGGTATAGGGGCAGCTCGCACTACCACCGGCTCCGGCTTTCGCGAGGCAGGACTGGTAGCTCGCGTTCTGGGCCTCGATGACACTGCCGAGACCCGAGCCCGCGACGGTGTAGGCCGCCGTCCCAGGTATGATCCCGACCAGTGTGCCGAGCACGTAGGTCCTCAACGGCACGCCGAGCACGGCCGCCGCGAGGTTGACGACGACGAATGGAAACACGGGCACCAGCCTGAGAAAGAGCATGTAGCTCAACGCGTTATCCTGGAAGCCCGTCCGCAGCTTCTGCACCGCGGGTCCCGCCTTGGCCGCCAGCGCCTCACCGAATGACGACCGCGCGACCAGGAACAGAACGGTGGCTCCCGCCGTGGCGCCGACGACGGTTGCCGGAAGGCCGAGTTGCCAACCGAACAGGAGACCGCCCGCCAGCGTCATGATGAGCGCGCCGGGCAGCGACAATGCCACGACCGCGACGTAGGCGAGGACGTAGAGTCCCAGAGCCCCGGCGAGATTGTTGGCGATGAAACCCTTGAGCCCGGCATAGTTGAGCCCGATCGTCTTGAACGAAAGCAGCTTGTGCAGGTCGAGCGCGAACGCAATGGCTGCGAGTGCCAAGATTCCTGCCAGCGGCAGCCACCGCGCAAGGCCAGCCGCACCATTCGACCTGGCGCGATCATCGTCCGTCCCCGGCATCGGTCCGGCCTTTCCTTCGGGCTCTCGGCCGGCCGGCGTGGCGACCTCGCCCGCGCGGCCGCTGTCAGCGTGAGGCATCGTTGAGGCTCCAATCATAGAAGTAATCATAGATGCCGGTCACCTTCGCCAGCCTGATCTTCAGCTCAGGCGAGGCATGACGGCGGATGTGGTCGAGCACACCCTGGTCGGTGCCGCCGAAGTCCGCCCTGAACCAGTTGAAGATGCTCGAGACGTGCACCCTGTCGCCGATGAGCTTGATGCCGCGAGGCGAGTTGACGAACGCACTGGCATTGCGTTCCAGGTGCGCATCGAGGTCGGCCCCCGTAAAAGCGTCCCGGCTGACGTTCGGGCAGCCCACCGAGGCGCAGTTGACCGCGAAATGCACGCGATAATCCATGAACATGCCGCGCAGGATGACGTGCTCTATGTCGTCGAGGCTCAAGGGCCGGCCGCCCACATTGAGCGACTTGGCCTTCCAGGGACCGCCGGTGATCGCCGCAAAGAGGCCGCCGCCGAGGTTGATGTCGCGGATCGACCGGACCGGATAGTGGTCAAGCACGATATCGACCGTCTTGGAGTTGTAGAGGTTGACCCAATACGCGAACTGCTCGGCCCGCCCGAGCTTGCTCACATCGGTCGCCTCCAGCCGTGTGACGTAAGATTTCAACTTCGCCTGGCTCTCGGCCTTGAACCGCCTGTAGTCGACCCGATTGAGGCCGTCCTCCGCCGGACGGACGTGGGCCTTGAGCAGTGCGTCCCAGTCCCGGTGGTCGACGACCGCTGCAGTCTGCGTCGCAGAGGGCGCGAACGCGGCTTCGATGCTGCTGGCCCTTGCGCCCTGGCCCAGCGCTGGCATAGCGCCGAGAAAAACGAGTGCAAGCGGCAGCAGCCGCTTCAGTGACAGCATGGCATGGTCCTTCGACTTTTATCTTGGCATCCGCCGCCCGGGCACCCCCTCTGTCGGGAGGCGTCGCCGTGCCGCGTGATCCACGATCTAGCCGTCCCGAGGCCAGCTTACAGCAGGCTCTCAAGCAGACTTGACCGGACCGCCCGAAACGTGATCCTCCGTGATCTGGTCGTCCGCCGCCCGGTGCCGATTTTCGTCGACCCCGACAACACGCTCGAAGTGCTTTGCAGGAGCCGCCACCGGCAGCGACGGCCGGGAGGTCAGCCGAGGAATGTGGTAGTTAGAAGGGGATTGACGCCGCGCGGCGGCTCACCATCAATGCCCCGCCACCGCCGGGAGATGGACCCCATGAGCCAGCCGTCACCGCTGCCTTCCCGCATCGATATCCCCCAAGCCACCATCACGGACCTGCGCGAGCGACTGTCGCGGGTCCGCTGGGCGGACGAGCCGCCAGGCGCGCCGTGGTCGACCGGTGCGAGCGTCGGCTTTGTGCGCGACCTCGTCGACTACTGGCGTGACGGCTTCGACTGGCGTGCGCAAGAGGCGCGGCTCAATGAGTTCCGGCACCTCACAGTGCCGATCTCCGGCATCGACCTGCACTTCATCCACCAGCCGGGGCAGGGTCCGGATCCCATGCCATTGCTGATATCACACGGCTGGCCGGGGTCGATCGTCGAGTTCGTACGGCTGCTGCCGATGCTGACCGACCCTGCCCGCTTCGGCGGCGACCCGGCCGACGCGTTCACCGTCGTCGCTCCGGCGCTGCCCGGCTACCCCCTTTCGTTCAAGCCCGGCCAGAAGCGCTTCGGCGTTGTCGAGATCGCCGAGACCTTCGCGTCGCTGATGACCGACGTGCTCGGCTACCGGCGCTTTGCCGCCCAGGGCGGCGACTGGGGCGCCTTCATCACCTCGCGCCTCGGCTACCAGTTCGCGGAGCGCATGATCGGAATCCACATCACCCTGCTCAGCGTCCGCCGCGACCCGAGCCTGCTGCAAGATCCCACCCCCGAGGAGAAGCAGTTCCTGGGCGAGCTCAACCATTGGCTCAAGGAGGAGACGGGCTACCAGTGGATCCAGGGCACGAAGCCGACGACGCTCGCCGTGGGCCTCAACGATTCGCCTGCCGGCCTCGCGGCCTGGATCGCCGAGAAGTTTCACCGCTGGACCGACAACGATGGCACCATCGAATCGGCGGTGCCGCGCGACGAGATGCTGGCCAACATCATGCTCTACTGGGCGACCGGCGCCATCGGTGCCTCGTTCTGGCCCTACTACGCCCGCATGCATTCGCCCTGGCCGATCCCAGACGGCGAGCGAATCATGGTGCCGACCGGCTATGCGGAGTTCCCGCGCGAGATTCTGCGGCCGCCCCGCTCGCTCGCCGAGCGCAGCTACGGCAATATCCAGCGCTGGACCCGCATGGCGAAAGGCGGCCATTTCGCGGCCCTCGAGCAGACCGAGGCGCTCGCCAGCGAGATCCGCACGTTCTTCCGTCCCCTCCGGCAGCAACAGCGGGCCTGAGCCGATCGAGGATCCGGCCCGAAGCCAACCCAGCTCTGGTGGGCCCGACATCGGCAGGCAGGCGGCACGCACCGGGCTGGGTTGCGCCGGCCGGGCCCATGGTCGACTATGGCCATAAAGCCCGAGGCGACGGGCTGTCCGAGCATCCGGGGAGGAACGGGACATGACCACGCCGCGTCTGCCGGCGCACGCGCCGGATGGCAAGACCGCCGGCAGCACGCGCCGCCAGGAACCCCGGTGATGGACGCGGCGATCGTCGCCGGTCTCGCCAACGCGCTGACCCCCGCCAATATGCTGTTCGCCCTGACCGGCTGCCTGCTTGGCACGCTGGTCGGCATCCTGCCTGGTCTCGGGCCTGCATCCGCGATGGCGATCCTGCTGCCACTCGCCGTGCACCTGCCGCCCGAAGGATCGATCATCATCATGGCCGGCATCTACTACGGCGCCATGTACGGCGGGTCGACCACGGCCATCCTGATGAACATCCCGGGAGAGGTGTCGTCCGTCATCACCGCCATCGACGGCTTCGCCATGACCAAGGCCGGCCGCGCCGGCGAAGCGCTCGGCATCGCCGCAATCGGCTCGTTCATGGCCGGCATCGCCGGGACCCTGGCGATTGCCCTGATCGGGCCCAGACTCGCCGACCTGGCACTGAAGTTCGGCCCGCCGGAATACCTCGGGCTCGTCATCTTCTCGATGAGCACTCTCGTCAGCTTCGCCGGATCGTCGCTCGTCGCCGGCATCGCGCTCGGCATCCTCGGGATGTGGATCGCCACTGTCGGCACTGATCCTCTGACCGGCACGCAACGGCTGAGCCTCGGCTCCATCCAACTCATGAAGGGCTTCGACATCGTGCCGGTGCTGGTGGGCCTGTTCGGCATTGCCGAGGTGCTGACGAGCCTCCAGCAGAAGGTCGCCCGGATCCACATGGGGCCACTCGGCTCGTGGTTGTCGATGATCCCGCGCGGTGCCGAGATGGCACGCGGCCTCGCCGCCTCTGTCCGGGGCACGGTCCTCGGCTTCGTGATGGGTCTCCTGCCCGGCATGCTGCCGGCACTGACCGCCTACCTCGCCTACGACGTCGAGAAGCGCATCTCTGCCACGCCCGAGCGCTTTGGAACGGGCATGATCGAAGGCGTCGCCTCGCCGGAAGCCGCTAACAACGCAACCGCCATGGCCGGCTTCATCCCGCTGCTGTCCCTCGGCATTCCGACCAGCCCGGCCCTTGCCATTCTGTTTGGGACCCTGCTGATCAACGGTCTGACGCCAGGACCGTTGCTGTTCCAGGCCCAGGCACAGCTCACCTGGACCGTGATCGGCAGCATGCTGGTCGCCAACGCTGCGCTTCTGATCCTGAACCTGCCGCTGGTAGGGCTCTGGGCCCGCCTCGCGCAGGTCCCCTACTCCGTCCTCGGGCCGGTCGTGCTCGTCATCTGCGTCATCGGCGCCTACTCGCCGCGCAACACCATGTTCGACGTCTGGGTCGCGATCGCGTTCGGGCTGATCGGCTACTTCATGCGCAGGCTCAATTTGCCCCTGGCCCCTCTGGTTCTCGGCCTGCTGCTCGGCCCGCTGTTCGAGCAGTCGCTGCGCCAGTCGATCGCCGTGGCGGCCTCCCCGCTCGACATCATCGGCCGCCCGATCCCAGCGACGCTGATGGCGGCAGCCATACTCGTCATGGGCGCCACCGTCGTGGTGCGGCGCAGGTCGAGCGCCGTCGGTCAGCTCATCAAGGACAGCACCAACGAGACGTGATTGGCTGACGAGGGCGGCCGTTCACGCCAGATGTGACAATCAACCGGAGGAACCCCATGCACTCGAGAGCACCCATCGCTGCCGGCATCGCCCTGTCACTCGGGCTGGCGTTTGCGCTTCCGGCCGGCGCGCAGGAAAAATATCCGAGCAAGCCCATCGACCTGCTCGTGCCGTTCGCGCCCGGCGCCTCCACCGACACCGGCGGGCGCATCATTGCCCAGGCTCTCGAGGCCCGCTGGAAGGTGCCCGTCCGCGTCGTCAACAAGCCGGGCGGCAATACGGTGCCTGCCGTCAGCGAGGTCATGACCGCCAAGCCGGACGGCACCACGATCCTCGTCGATGGCATGCCGCAATCCTCGATGCTCGACACGGTGGTGAAGACGCTGCCGTTCAAGGTGGAGGACCGCACGTTCCTTGCCGTCACGTCCTATACGCCGATCATGATGTTCGTGCCGGCCGACAGCCCCTTCAAGACCGTCAAGGATGCCGCCGAGAGCCTGAAAAAGGATCCCGGCAGCTTCACCTGGACATCGATCGGCGGGGCCAGCGGCCTCGACATGGCCTTTCGCCAGTTCTGTCGCGACAACGGCATCGACGTGAAGAAGACGCGGACGGTCGTGACGAAGGGCGGCTCCGAGGCCGTCACGCTCGCCTCGGGCGGACACGTCATGCTCGGCCTCGGCACCTACACGGGCGCGGCCGCCTCCCTCAGCGCCGGCAAGCTCAGGATGATCGCGGTCGCGGCGCAGGAGCGGTGGCCGACCATCCCCGAGACGCCGACAGGCAAGGAGATGGGCTTCCCCTCGCTCAACGTCGAGTTCTGGGTCGGCTTCTCCGGGCCACCCAAGTTGCCGGCGCATATCGTCGAGACCTGGACCAAGGCGCTCGCCGAGATCGTCGCCGATCCGGCCACCAAGGAGAAAATGGCCAAGGTCGGGCTCAAGGATCTCTACGAGGACGCAGCCACCATGCAGAAGCGGGTCGCCCGCGAGCGCCGCGATACTCAGGATCTCTACAAGTAGCCACCGCCGCGTTCGGGCCACTCCGGGTCGGCCACGGACTGGCGACACCCGGACGCGACGGCCCGCGCGGAGGCCCGCTCAATGCCTCTCGTCGCAATCCGCCGCCAATGAGCTCCGGCTCCAGGTCTGCGGGCGCTTCAGGAAATCCTGAAGCGTCTTGCCTCGCTCCGTCCGGAATCGCTCCGCGGTCACCTCGAATTCCTCCATCCGGTCGATCCGGAACGTGCGGAAGTCGTCACGCAGCTCGCACCACGCGGCAAGGATCCAGACCGGGCCGAAGAAGGCGAGCGACAGTGGGCGAACCGTGCGCTCGCTGTGCTGGCGCAGCACGTCCGTATAGCGAAACCGCACTTTCAGCTGACTGCGCACGGCGCGTCGCATGTCGGCGAGGTCGCACTTGATCGGCTCGCTGCCGTAGGACGCCGGTGCCAGCAGGGCCGTGCTCGCCATGTAGCCGCGCAGGCGCTCGGGAATGACCGCCTCGATCTTGGCGATGGCGTCCGTCGCAGCGAGCGCCAGCTCCGAATCACCCCATGATTCCACCATCCGCGCACCGAGCACCAGCGCTTCGATCTCCTGCTCCTTGAACATCAGGGGCGGCAGGTCGAAGCCGGCCTTGAGCACATAGCCGACGCCTGCCTCGCCTTCGATGGGCACGCCGCTCGCCATGAGATCCTGGATGTCGCGATAGATGGTGCGCTCCGAGACCTCGAGCGCCTCGGACAGCTCGCGCGCCCGCACTGTGGGCTTGCGGCGCATGTGCTGGATGATCTCGAACAGCCGGTCGGCACGCCGCATGACGCTACTCCTCGGGCGATCTCTGTCGGCGGGAACCCTACGGCAGCACTCCTGACAGCACGGTGTCAGGAGCCGGCCCGGAGTGCTCCCCACCTCCTGACACCATGCTGGCAGTTGGCATTCAGCATAGTGCGCTTCAGGCGGCCCGCCCATCGCCGGCCAGCCTTCCGAAAAAGAAGAAGCCAACAGGAGCAGGATCATGCGCACGATCGCCTTCGTCCCGAGCAGCACAGATGCGTCGGCCGTCGCCGCCGTCATCGGCCGAGCCAGGATCTGGTGGCATCGCTACCGGCATTGGCAGCGCCGCCGGGCAACCATTCGGGTCCTTCACGGGCTCAGCGACCGGACACTCAACGACATCGGTCTCGACCGAAGCGAGATCGAGTCGGTGGCCTGGCGCGGAAGCGAGGACCGGATGCCGCGCGGCGACGTCCGCCTCCGATATCCATTTCCGTGAGCCGACTGCCAACACCATCCCTCGCTGCCGCAAGGCGGCAGCCGGCACCAACCCCAGAGGCGAGACCGATCATGAGCACGACAACCTTCGCCGCCAGTGGAGACCAGCAGGGCCTCGCCAGCAAAGGGCGTCTGCTTCTGCAGCGGCTGACCGAGATCCTCGCGCGCCGAGCCGAGGCACGGCTGCGCTCCTTCGCCGCCGGTCGCAGCGACGCGCAGCTCGCAGATCTGGGCCTGTCGCGCGACGACATCGCCAGCCTGCGTCGGCACGGCCGTCTGTCCCGACGGGGGACGTGAACCCGGCGGCGGCCATGCGGTCGCTGCCCTTCATAGGAGTGAAAAGAATGATCAATCACGTCTCGATCGGGGTCCGCGACATCGCCAGGGCCAAGGCGTTCTATGACGCAGCCTTGAAGCCACTCGGCTACCGGTGCCTCAGCGAAGGCACCGACTCGCTCGGCTACGGCCAGCAGGCCGCTGCCTTCTGGGTGCTGCGGTCGCCGGCCCCGGTGCCGTCCGATGCCGGCTCCGGCCTGCATCTGTGCTTCGACGCACCGAGCCGGAAAGGCGTCGACGGCTTCCATCGATCGGCCCTGCGCAACGGCGGGCGGGATAACGGCGCGCCGGGGCTGCGCACCGACTACGGGTCGGATTATTATGCCGCCTTCGTCGTCGATCCCGATGGCTACCGCATCGAGGCCTACTGCGGTACGCCCGAATAGCCGTCGGCTTCCGAGGTGCAATGGACGGCCCCATGTCCTCGATTCGGCAGCGGCCCATGCAAGGGCGGCATCACATCATCGACACGGCCCTCGGGCCGATCGGGATCGCCTGGAGCGGGCGGGGCATCACACGGCTGGGCTTGCCCGAGCCCGATCGGTCCACGCTCGAAGGACGGATGCGGCGATACGGCGAGAGCGCGCCGCCTTCCGCCGTGCCGGACGGCGTCGCAGCGGCGCTCGAGCTGCTCCGGCACTACACGAACGGCGAGCGGGTCGACTTCGGCCCGGTCGTCCTCGACCTCGGCGGGATGACCGGAATTGCCGAGCGCATCTATCAGGCCGCGCGCCGCATCGGCTGGGGCGAGACCGTCACCTATGGCCGTCTCGCCCGGGAGGTCGGCTCGCTCCAGTTGTCGCGGGCCGTCGGACAGGCGATGGCCCGCAATCCGGTGCCCATCATCGTGCCCTGCCACCGGGTTCTCGCCAGCGGTGGCAAGGTCGGCGGGTTCTCTGGTGCCGGCGGAACGGCCACGAAGGAGCGGCTGCTGGCCCTCGAGGGCGTCGCGCTCGCTCCCCCGGCCCCGCTGCTCGACCTGATGCAGAGCGGCGCGGCGGCGGGCGGCCATCGCAACTCCTGATGGCCAACCAAGGCGATCAGAACACGCGAGTCGGGAAATACCGAAGCAGCAACTCCTCGTAGCGACCGCTCTCGCGCAGCCTTTGCAGCGCCTGGTTGATCAGGCCCTTGAGCTGGGCGTCCGCCCTCGGCACCACGATGCCGATGCCGTCGCCAAAGAACTTGGGCTCGTAGAACGGGCCGCCCTTGATCTCGCAGCAGGCCCTCGACAGCGTGCCGTTGATCCAGAAAGCGAGGCTTATGCCGTCGCCGAAGACCACGTCGACACCATTGCCGGCGCGCAGGGCGTCACGGGCGAGGTCGCTGGTCTCGAAGGGCACGATGGCGCTGTTGTGGAAGAACGTGCGCAGATAGGCCTCGTGCGAGCTGCCGCGGGCCACGCCGATGCGCTTGCCCTCGAGCCCCTCGGGCGTCGTGGCCGCGACCGGCGGTCCCTCGCGGCGCCCGACGAAGCGCGCCGGCGTGAAATAATATCGGTCGGTGACGTCGAACTCGCGGAGGAGCTGCGGTGTGATGGCGTGCGAGGCGACGAGCGCGTCCGTCTCGCCCCGGCGCAGAGCCGGCAGCAGCTCGGTCCAGCCGCGCACCTGGATGTCGCAGGCCGTGCCGAGCTCCAGACAGATGGCACGGGCGATATCCACGTTGAAGCCCGTCAGCACGCCCTCCTCGTCATAGTAGTGGAACGGCGGGAAGTCGCTGTCCGTCATGAACCGTATGGCCACCCGGCGCGGCAGGTCCACCGGCTCGTCGAGACCACCGGACTGGGCCCCCGCCGGGACGCACGGCGACAGGGCGAGCAGCCCGCCGCAAAGCGCCGCGGCAAACATCACGCTTGAACGGAGCATCAGGCGTCCTAGTCTCGCTGCGAGCATGGATCGACAACCGATTGCAGTGATCGGGCTCGGCGTGTGCTGGCGGCGGCTTTTCGCTGCCGACCAGCAGCAACGCACGACAGAGCCGGTGTCACGGGGGGCGCGCGATGTCAATACGCCGGCCGAAGCCCGCGCGCCTGTCGCGACCGGTCGGTGTCGAGGCTGGGGTGGACGGCAAGTCCCGCGGGACCGCCGATCCGCGCATGACCGAAGCGATCCGCGGCCTATGGCAACGGTGGCCTGAGCTGTCCGCCCGTGGCCCTGCTCCCGGCTGGCTGCTCCCCGGCGTAGCGCTGCTCGCCTTCGCGGTGGCGTTCGGGCTCGTCGTCGAGTGGCGCACCACCGTGGGTCTGACCGGTGCGCTTCTCCTGGTCCCGTTTGCCGCCGGAACGGGCCTGCGCCTTTATGCGGCGCTGGAGATCCTGCGCAGGCCACCGACCGGACCTCGTCACCGCCGACTGCCCTCGCCGCGAATGCCGGGGCCGTTGCCGAGCTACGCCGTTCTCGTTGCGCTCTACGACGAGGCTGAAGTCCTGCCCACGCTGCTCTCGCATCTCCTCGCGTTCGACTATCCGCCCGACCGCCTCGAGATCGTGCTGGTGCTCGAGGCGCGCGATACGGCGACGCGCGCGGCGGCCACGCGACTGCAGCTCCCACGACACGTCCGGATCGTCGTCGTGCCGAATGGTGGTCCGCGCACCAAGCCGAAGGCGCTCAACTATGCGCTGACGACGGTGACCAGCGATCTCGTGGTCGTCTACGATGCCGAGGACCGACCGGAGCCGGACCAGCTGAGGATGGCGGCCGCAGCCTTCGCCCGCGGCTCTCCCCGGCTGGCCTGCCTGCAGGCACGGCTCAACATCTACAATCCGGATGCCGGATTTTTTGCGCGCCAGTTCACGCTCGAATACTCGGCGCTCTTCGATGGTCTGCTGCCTGCGCTGGAGCGCCTGCGTTGCCCGATTCCACTCGGTGGTACGTCCAATCACTTCCGCACTACCATGCTTCGCGCTGCCGGCGCTTGGGACCCCTATAACGTCACCGAGGATGCCGACCTCGGCATCCGCCTCGCCCGCATGGGCCTCACCACCGGCACCCTGGCCTCGACCACCTGGGAGGAGGCGCCGACCCACCGCCGTGTCTGGCTCGGCCAGCGCCGTCGCTGGCTGAAGGGTTGGATGCAGACCTGGCTGGTGCATATGCGTCGGCCTGGTCGCCTCGCCGCCGAACTCGGACTTTTGCAGCTCGTCGCAGTGCAGGCCGTCATGACAGGCGTGCTGGTCTCGGCGCTGGCCTACCCCATCTTCCTGGCGCTGCTGGCGGCCATGGTCGTGAGCGGCGAGCTCGGCCCGGCGCGGCTCGTGGGCACGGGCGCATGGCTCTGGTGGGCGGCGCTGGCCAACCTGACGCTCGGCCTCTGGGCGCCGATGTTGGCCGCCAGCCTGGCCGTCGTGCGCCGCGGCCGAGCCTGGCTCGTCTGGCACGTGCCGCTGATGGTGATCTACTGGCTGTTCGTGTCGTGGGCCGGCTACCGTGCCCTGATCGAGCTCGGCTACAAGCCGTTCCATTGGGAGAAGACGCGGCACGGTGCGCCACATGGGGCCCGCCGGGGCTACAGGCGCCGGCGCGCGCGGACCGCCGCCGCCAAGGTTCCCTCGTCGAGATAGTCGAGCTCGCCACCGACCGGCACCCCCTGCTGCAGCGCCGAGACGGTGACGCCGCTGGCGGCCAGCCGGTCGCAGAGATAGTGCGCCGTCGACTGCCCTTCCACCGTGGCGTTCAGTGCCAGGAGCACCTCCTTCACCGGCGCCTTCGCCCGTGCGACGAGGCGCGCGATATTGAGCCGCTCGGGGCCTATCCCGTCGAGCGGCGACAGGTGCCCGCCGAGCACATGATAGCGGCCGTTGACGACGCCCGCCCGCTCGAGCGCCCACAGATCGCCGATCTCCTCGACCACGACGATCAGGCCTGGGTCGCGGCTCTCGTCGCTGCAGATGGTGCACGGCACCACGGTGTCGAGATTGCCGCACTCGGGGCACGTGTGCAGCTTGCCGGCCGCCTCCGTCAGAGCACGGGCCAGTGGCTCGAGCAGGTCGGTGCGCCGCTTGAGGAGAGCGAGCGCGGCCTTCCGGGCCGAGCGCGGTCCGAGACCCGGCAGGCGCGCCAGGAGCTGGATCAGCCTCTCGATCTCGGGACCTTGGCGATGGCGCGACATGGCGGGAGAACGGGTCCGCGGCTGGCGAGGGACGATTCGTGTGGCTCGGCCCGATCATACGGGTGAGCGAGCGTAAACGCACGCGGCCGTGTCCGCGGCTCTCTCGGCACGCTCGACATTCGCCCGTCGGCCGAAGCGAGACCTTCAGCGATCGTCACTACCCAGCAGCGCAGCGACCATGCGATAACTCCGCCGGGTGCCGCTGCGGTGATCGATGCCGGTGGCGATGGCAGTGGACCGCGCCCGCCGCATCGGGCATGCGAACCCTGCCCAGCAGGAGGTCAAGAGAATGCGCTGCAGGTGTCTCGCTCTCCTCCTCGCCTGCTTCCTGGCCATTGGTCTCGCCGGTCGGGCGGCGGCATCCGAGGAGCCGTGGACCCTGACCCGGGACATCGAGCTCGCCTCGCGCTGGCCGCAGGGCGTGACCGGCTTCGGCGCGGACCGCGTCGGGGCCGTCCTCTATCGCCCACGATTCGAGGGCAGACTGCCCGCGGCCGTCATCATCAACTCCAGCGGCGGCGTCACGGCGCACACCGAGCACCATTATGCTCGCACGCTCGCGCGGCACGGCATGGCGTCGCTCGTGATCGACAGCTTCACGGCCCGCGGTGTCCGCCGCACCGGCGACGACCAGAACCGAGTCGCACAGTCGAAATCAAATGCCGATGCCTTCGCCGGCTACCGCTGGCTCGCCACGCAGGACTGGGTCGACACGAAGCGTGTCGTCGTTCTCGGCATGTCGCGCGGCGGCGAGGCTGCGTACTCGGCGGCGCTGGACGTGCTGCGCAAGCGCATGCAGGCCGGCGACATCACGTTCGCCGCCCACGTCGCCATCTCGCCGGGCAGCTGCAATTTCCCGCAGCGCGACGCCCGCACCACGGGCGGCCCGATCTTCTTCATGTTGGCGGAGCTCGACCAAACGCAGCTCGTTCGCTCGTGCATGGAGTATATCGAGCGCATGCGCAAGGCCGGCAAGGCCGAGGTCAGGCTCGCCGTCTATCCCGGCGTCTACCACGCATTCGAGGCGACCGGCGGCATCGGCCTCGCCGCCAACGACTGGGCGAGCCACGACTGCGCCGGCCGCTTCGAGCGCGATGAGAATTTCACCCTCTACGAGCGAGGCGCTGCCAAGCGGGCCACCAAGGGCTCGCAGACCAAGCATCTGTTCGACGCCTGCCTGAAGCGCGGCTACGTCCTCGGCGGCGACGACCGGGTCAAAGCGCAGGCGACGGCGGATCTCGTGCAGTTCCTGCGCGATGCGGGCGTCCTCGAGGATGCGGCAGCCCGGACCGTCGTGCCGGATTGCGGTAAGCTGCCGGAGGGCGTCCTGCGCCTCACCTGCGCCAGAGCCCGCAATGGCTGGACCGGAGACCTCGTGGCGCTAGCCCGCGCCCATCTGCGCGGGTCGGGCGTGGCGCGCGACGATTTGCTTGCGGCGCGCCTCCTGGAGCTTGCGGCCGCCCGCCGCAATCCCCAGGCACAATGGGAGCTCTCGATCCTGCTGCGCAACGGCACCGGCATCCCGCGCGATCCCGCACGCGCCTTGGAATTGGCCATTGCCTCCGCGCAGGCGGGCGACCCGGCCGACATGAACGTCCTCGGTGTCATGATCCGCGATGGCATCGGGCGCCCGCGCGACGACTCCGAGGCGCGCATCTGGTTCGAGCGCTCGGCAGACCTGCTCAATACCCATGCCATGGCCAACCTCGGCCGCTTCCACCGGGACGGACGCGGCGGTCTTGCGAAAAGCCCGGCCGCGGCCGTGGCGCTCTGGAGCAGGGCAGTCATTCGCGACGACCATCCCTGGGCCCAGCTGCATCTGGCCGAGGCGCTCGAGAAGGGCGAGGGCGTCACGGCCAATGCGGCCGAGGCGCTCGCCCTCTACCGGGCGGCTGCCGCCCAGGACCGCGAGCCAGAGGCCAGGAAGCGGGCCACGGAGGCCGTAGCACGCCTCGACCTGCCAGTCGCAGCCAAGCAATAGCCCCGCCGAGCCTGTCTCGGCAGGGCTATTGCTTGCGGTTGGCGGGTCTGCCCGACAACCATTGGCATCGGCCCCGCGCCGGGCTTACCTTGCGCTGCCGATCCACGGTCGCACAGCGCACCCCAGGAGACTGTCCATGGCCTTCGACGCCAGCAAGAGAGACCTCACCGTCGCCGTTATCGGCACCGGCACCATGGGCCGTGGCATCGTGCAGGTCTCGGCAGCGGGCGGCATGCACGTCATCGCCTACGACGAGAAGGCCGGCGGCGCGCAGGCGGCCAAGGACTTCACCGCCAGGATGCTCGAGCGCAACGTCGAGAAGGGCCAGATGTCGCCCGAGGACGCCAAGGCGTCGGTGGACCGGATCACGGTCGCGACGAGCCTCGCCGTGGTGGCGCGGGCCGACGTGGTCGTCGAGGCCGTCTTCGAGCGCCTCGACGTCAAGCAGGATCTGTTCGAGAAGCTGGACGCCGCCTGCCCGCCGACGACGATCCTGGCCTCGAACACGTCGTCGCTGCCGGTCACCGCCATTGCCGCCCGGACCAGGCATCCCGAGCGTTGCGCGGGCATGCACTTCTTCAATCCGGTGCCGCTGATGCGCCTCGTCGAGGTCATTCCAGGCCTCAAGACGGCGACGTGGGTATCCGAGGCGCTGATGACCATCGGCCGCCGCATGACGCGCGAGCCGGTGCTCTGTGTCGACAGCCCCGGCTTCCTCGTCAATCACATCGGCCGTGGGCTCGGGCCCGAGACGCAGCGCATTCTGCAGGAGGGCATCGCCTCCATCGACGAGATCGACCGCATCCTGACGGGGGCGCCGGGCTTCCGCATGGGGCCGTTCACGCTCGGCGACATGGTCGGCATCGACGTCGGCAATGCGGCGATGGCCTCGATGTACGAGCAGTTCTTCCACGAGCCGGCCTATGCCCCCTCGCCGCTGATGGCACTGCGGGCGGCCGGCGGCCTCTATGGACAGAAATCTGGCTCAGGCTGGTACACCTACAAGGACGGCAAAAAGGTCGAGCCGCCGCTGAAGGCGTCTCCGACGGTGAAACCGGGCGACGTTCACGTCTGGGTGCGCCCGTCTGATCATAACCAGGACCTGCAGGAGCCGTTCCTTGCCTACCTGAAGGCCCAAGGATTCAACGTGGAGACAGGAACGACACCCTCGGTCAAGGCGCTGATCGTGATCACGCCGATCGGCTACGACGTCACGACCGCGGTGGCCGAGCTCAAGCTCGATGGTGCCCGCACCGTGGCCGTCGATGTGCTGTTCGGCCTCAAGGGACCACGCACCGTGATGGTGACGCCAGCGACGGCGCCCGAATACCGTGACAGGGCACTGGCGATGATGTCGGCCGACGGTCAGCAGGCGATCGCCATCAACGACAGCCCTGGCTTCGTCGCCCAGCGTGCCGTAGCGGCGTTGATCAATGTCGGTTGCAACGTCGCCCAGCGCGGCGTGGGCGTGCCGGCCGACATCGACAAGGGCGCCAAGCTCGGGCTCGGCTACCCTTATGGCCCGATCGAGTGGGGCGACCGCATCGGGCCAGGCCGCGTGCTGTTCATCATGCAGCGGCTGCACACGTTCTACCAGGAGCCCCGCTACCGGCCATCCGCATGGTTGAAGCGGCGCGTCATGCTGGGGCTGCCGCTGTCGGCACCCGAGGGGACGGCGCGCTGAGGCTGCTCCGTCTCCTTCCGCCTCCCACCGCGCAGTCGAGCTGCGGCTATCGGCGGCCGACCCTGTGTCTCGGCCAGGACGGGGGAGCTGGCGCGGTAGCGGCCGGAGCCCGGCCGCTACCGCGGCGGATCACGCCTTCTCGGCCTTGGCCGGCGCCTCGTTGGGGATGCCGTACATCAGGGACGACGGTATGATGTCGATCAGCTCGTCGACATTGAACATGCCGCCCTCCTCGTACTTATAGATCGAGCGCTTCACCTCACCGTAGTAGTAGGTGTGGTAGTGGCCCTTCTCGGCGTGGAAGATCTGTCCGTTTACATCCTTGGCGGCGTCGGTGCACAGGTAGGCGACCATCGGTGCGATGTACTCCGGACCCGGCATGGCCATGCGCTGCTCGTAGTCCTTCTGGGTCATCAGACCGTTCTCGACCCGCTTCTTCCAGTTGGCGATCACGGCATCGTTGACCGTCATGCGGGTCGCTGCGAACGGGCACATGGCATTGGCCGTGATGCCGTACTGGCCGGCCTCGCGGGCGATGGTGCGGGTCAGGCCGATGATGCCGGCCTTGGCTGCCGCATAGTTGCACTGGCCGACCGATCCCTTGAATGCATCGGACGAGAAGTTGACGATGCGCCCGAAGCGTTGATTGCGCATCATCTTTGTGGCGTGCGTGCACATGTTCCACGTGCCCTTGAGATGCACGCCGATGACGAGATCGAAGTCCTCCTCGGTCATGTTCCAGATCATGCGCTCGCGCAGCATGCCGGCCGTGTTCACGATGAAGTCGATCTTGCCGTAGGTCTCGGCGCAGGTGCGCACCATGCGGCCGGCGGCCTGGTAATCGGCGACCGAGTCGCGATTGGCGGTCGCCTTGCCGCCGGCCTTGACGATCTCCTGGACGACCTGCTCGGCGCTGTCGTCCTTGTCCTGCTGACCTTCGCGCCCGGCGCCGACGTCGTTGACGATCACGCTCGCGCCCTGCTCGGCCATCAGGACGGCGATGGCGCGTCCGATGCCGCGGCCCGCGCCGGTGACGATGCCCGCCTTGCCTTCGAGGTTCTTCATGGCGTTTCCCATTTCGCTGGTTCGATGTGGCGCGGGCTGTCGCCCGCACCTCACCGGAGAGGATAGGCCTCGGGGCCAGCGGGTGTCACGGGGCGTCGCAGGACGCGGCCGCACGACTCCTGGCCGCAGGTCGCTGCGATGCTCAACCCGGCGCCTGCCGCATCAGCCGCCTGAGGGCGAGCAGTCCCAGGATCGGACCGGGCACCAGCAGCAGGAACATGTACCGGGCACCGACCGGGGTCAGCGCCGCGTTCAAGAGCTGGATCGAGACGATGGTGATGGCGAAGCCGACGCAATTGACGATGGTCAGCGCCGAGCCGACCCGATCGGGAGGTGCGTAGCGCGCGTTGAGTGCCGAGAACTGCGGCGAATCCCCGACGACGACGACGCCCCAGACGATCAGAAATGCCAGGACGAATGGCGCCGGCATCCCGAAGGCCAGGGGCGACAGGACGCAGCAGAGGCCAGAGACGGCGAGCTGGAGGAAGGCGACTCGGGCGCTGCCGAAGTGCACGGACAGCTGTCCTCCGACCATGCAACCGATCGCCCCTGCCGCGATGATGACGAATGACCAGAGTGAGGTGCCCGCGTGCGCCGGCCCGGAGCCGGCCACTCCAGCGGCCGCCAGGTAGGCCGGAACGAAGGCCCAGAAGGCATAGAGCTCCCACATGTGCCCGAAGTACCCGAACGACGATGCCCGGAAGTCCGGCGAGCCGAAGATTTCGACGAAAGCCGACGGATCGAAACGGGCTCCGGCGCGCAGGTGCGGCCCATCGGGAACGATCGCATACATGAGCACGCCACCGAGCGCGGCAATCGCCGAGACGGACAGCATCACGCCTTCCCACGGCAGCTCATGACCGATGGCACGGATCAGGTGGGGAAGAGCGGTCCCGAGAACCAATGCGCCGACGAGGAAGCCCAGCGCCTTGCCGAGATCCCGATCGAACCATCCCGATGCGATCTTCATGCCAACGGGATAGATGCCGGCGAGGAAGAAGCCGGTCGCGAAGCGAAGCAGGAGCAGGGGCCAGAGGCTTGCATCCGCGAGATACGTCGCGGCATTGAAGCCGGCGCCGAGCAGTGCGCAGGCGAGGAAGATACGCCGGGGCGAGAAGCGATCCGCGATGGCCAGGAAGGCGAAGACCAGCGTTCCGGTGATGAAGCCGAGCTGGACAGCCGTGGTGATGTCGCCGAGTGCCTCGGCCGGCAGCCCCGCACGGCGCTGAAGGTCGGGCAGCACGGCGTTGCCGGCGAACCAGAGCGACGTGCCCGCGAACTGGGATGCCACGATCACGGGGAGAATGCGACGCGGAACCCGTCTCATCGCCATACCTGCCGCCGCCATCTCCGCCGCCGGACTAGCACCACTCTAGGCCTGCAGACGCTTCCACCGTTGCAGCCGACGCGCCGCCTCGGCCATGTCCTCTGTGGAGCCCGCATAGGAGAAGCGCACGAAACGGCGCCCGCGGCCCTCGTCGAAATCGACCCCTGGCGTCGCCGCGACGCCGGCCTCGTCCAGCATCAGCCTGGTGAAGGCGAGGCTATCGTCGGTGAAGCGCGAGACATCGACGTAGAGATAGAAGGCACCGTCCGCCGGTACGATCTCGCCGAGGCCAGCCTTCGGCAGCTCGGCCAGCAGGAGTGCCCGGTTCGCCGCATAGACCTTGCGATTGCGCTCGAGCTCGTCGAGGCCGTCGAAAGCCCCAAGAGCCGCCACTTGCGAGATGGCCGGTGGCGAGATGTACAGGTTCTGGGCCAGCCGCTCGACGGTCCGCACGAGGCCCGGCGGCACCACCATCCAACCGACCCGCCAGCCCGTCATGGAGAAGTATTTCGAGAAGCTGTTGATCACCACCACATCGTCCGAGAACTGCAGCGCCGTCGCCTGCGGCAGGCCCCAGGTCAGACCGTGATAGATCTCGTCCGACACGAACCAGAGCTTGCGGCGCTGCGCGACGGCGGTGATCTCAGCCAGTCGCTGTGGCTCGAGCATGGTGCCGGTCGGATTGGCCGGGCTCGCAATCAGCAGGCCTGCGAGGTCGAGGCGCTGGGCTGCCTCCTCGATCTGCGCCGCCGTCGGCATCCAGCGGGTATTGGGCCCAGTCTCCAGCATCACGGGCGACGCATCAAGCGCGGTCAGGATGTGCCGGTAGCAGGGATATCCGGGTGCCGGCAGCGCCACCTTGGCACCGGCCTCGAACAGCGCCAGGAAGGCCAGCACGAAAGCCGCCGAGGATCCACTCGTGACGACCACGCGCTCCGGCGACAGCTCGATGCCGTACCAGTCGCGGTAGAGGCGCGCGATGCGCTCGCGCAACGGCTCCATGCCGAGCGCCAGCGTATAGCCGAGCGTGTGGCTCTCGAGCGCGCGCCGGGCCGCCTCCCGGGCCGCCAGGGGCGCAGCCGTCGCCGGCTGGCCGACCTCCATGTGAACGACGTGGCGCCCCGCTGCCTCCGCCGCGGCAGCCTGACGCATGACGTCCATGACGATGAATGGCGCGATGGCGCTGCGGGCGGCCGCAGCCCTCAGCAGGGCCATCTCGCCCCCGTCACGTCGCTCGCCGCTCGCCATCGCCACTCTCCGGTGCCCGCCAAATAATCGCCATGTCCGGGACACATAGATGGGATCAGGCGATTTCGAGGCTGCCGCCTCCTGCCGAGCCTTATAATCGCGGCCGTCGAGGTCGAGAAGCGACATGCGGGGTAGGCGCGTTGACCGTGCCGGGAGCGGCCAATACGGTCCTCGCGGGTGAGTCGGTGGCGTGCCGGCGGCAAGAAGCGCAGGCCCTGGCCATCTGGGGGATGGAGATCATGACAGCGACCTCGCAGCCCGCACGGCTACGGATGCACCTGCGCCGTGCTGCCACGGCCATTGCCGCGGTGGCTGCCCTTGCCACGCAGGCGGCGCCAGCGGACGCCCAGTTCATCAGCTTCATCCGCGACACCGAGATCGAGCGCCTGCTCAACGACTATTCGCGTCCGATTTTCCGCGCTGCCGGCGTCGGCAGCCAGAACATCACGATGCGCATCGTCAAGCACGACACGTTCAACGCCTTCGTTCTCGACGGCCAGAACGTGTTCATGCACACGGGCGCACTGATGCAGTCCGAGACGCCGAACCAGGTGATCGGCGTCATCGCCCACGAGACCGGCCACATTTCCGGAGGTCACCTCGCCCAGCTTCGCGATCGCATCGCGCGCGACCAGACCAAGAGCCTGCTGATCAAGCTGCTCGGCATTGGACTGATGGTCGCGGGCAGCGCCGGTGGGGCGGGCAGCGGTGCAACCGGTGCCGGCACGGGCGTGCTCGTCGGCGGCGATACGCTGCTGATCAACTCGCTCCTCGCCGACCGGCGGGCCCAGGAATCGGCTGCGGATCAGGCCGGCCTGCGCTTCCTCAATGCCACCAAGCAATCGGGCAAAGGCATGCTCGACACCTTCGAGCGGTTCGCCCAGCAGGAGTACATCTCGGCCGCTTCCCAGGACGCCTTCGCCCGCAGCCATCCAGTCGCCGCCAACCGCCTGGCGCAGCTCCGCGAGAAGGTTGCGTCCAGCCCCTATGCCTCCCAGAAGGATCCGCCCGAGCTGCAACTCCGCCACGACCTCATGCGCGCCAAGCTGGCGGGGTACCTGGAACGGCCGGCCATCGTCTTCAATCGCTACAGGCCGGCGGATCAGAGCCTGCCGGCGCGCTATGCGCGCACCATTGCTACGTTCTTCGGCAAAGGTATCGACGCCGCCCTTCCCGAGGCCGAGAAACTGATCGCCGAGCACCCGAAGAACCCGTACTTCCATGAGCTCAAAGCCGACTTCCTCATGCGCTCTGGACGCGGCCGGGCGGCAATCGGCCCGCAACGAGCCGCCTTGAAGCTTGCCGGCGATGCCCCGCTCATGGCCGTCCGACTGGCCCAGGCGCTGGACAGCGAGACCGATGCCGCCAGCGTCGACGAGGTCATCGCGCTGACCCGCCGCTCGATCATCACCGACAAGAACCCGCAGGCCTACCGGCTGCTCGCCTCGGGCTACGCCAAGCAGGGCAAGGTCGCCGAGGCGGATCTGGCAATTGCCGAGGCCCACTTCCTCGAGGGCAATATCAAGCAGGCCCAGATCTTCGCCAAGCGCTCCCAGCGCGGGCTCAAGGCGGGCACGCCGGAAGGCCTCAGAGCTGGCGACATCGTGAGTTACAAGGTGCCGAAGAACGCGCTATAGGCCTGCCGACACGACTTGGAGATTGCCCTGCTATGAAGCGTCACCCCTCGAACCCGACCGGCATCCGTAGTGCGATGAGGGCGGGCCTTGCTGCGGTCGTTCTCGCCGCCGGCGCCACGTGGCTCGCCGCCGGCGACGGCGTGCGTGCAGCCGACGGCGCGACGCGTCTCGCCCAGGCCGCCCCGCCAGCCGCCGCCCCCGCGGCTGATGCCTTCAACGACGCCCAGAAGGATGCCATCCGCACGATCGTGAAGGATTATCTGCTCGCCAATCCGGAGTTGATGCTCGAGATTCAGAATGCGCTCGAGGCGCGGATGGAGAAGCTCCAGGCCGAGAAGCTGAAGACGGCTCTGCAATCCAACGCTGCGGAAATCTATCGGCACGCCGACGCGCCGGTCGCTGGCAACCCCTCGGGCGACATTCCGGTGGTCGAGTTCTTCGACTACAACTGCGGCTATTGCAAGCGAGCCTTCTCGGACATCGCCAAGCTGGTCGAGAAGGACAGCAAGATCAAGCTGGTCATGAAGGAGCTGCCGATTCTGAGCAAAGGCTCCGAAGAGGCGGCCCGGGTCGCACTCGCCGCACGGATGCAGGGCAAGTACTGGCAGGTCCACTCTGCCCTGATCAACTTGCGTGGCGAGGTCAACGAGCAGACATCGCTGCGCGCGGCCGAGAAGGTCGCCGGCATCGATATGGCCCGCCTCAAGAAGGACATGGCCTCCGAACCCGTAAGCGATGAGATCAAGCGGGTGCGCGATCTCGCCCAGAAGATGGGCATCCAGGGCACGCCGCATTTCCTGGTCGGGGATCGCGCCATTCCGGGCGCGCCGGGCAATCTCCTCGAGCAGATCCAGACCCACGTCTCGGAGCTGCGCAAGGCCGGTGGTTGTCAGGTTTGCTAGATTGTACTCTGGGCCATTGGCTCGGCCGCAGACACTGACCGGCAACTGCCAAGCACCACACGGGACCACGCGAGCCCTCGCCGTGGCGAGGGCCGACGCTGCCCCCAGCCATTAGCGCGCGTACAGCTTCCGCGTCCCCGAGAAAGCTGGTACACCGGCTGCCGGTCAATCGACCGGCAGCCAAAGCTCGCGCTTTGGCCGCATGACGTCTGGGGAGCTCCGCTCGCGTGCCGACCGCCAAGCCTGCCTTCGTGCTCAACGGCCCGAACCTGAACATGCTCGGGCTGAGGGAGCCTGCCATCTACGGCCGCGACACCCTCGACGACGTGCGGCGTCGCGTCGAGGCTCATGGTGCCAGGCTCGGCCTCGGAGTCGATTTTCGCCAGTCCAATTACGAAGGCGACCTCGTGACGTGGATTCAGGAGGCGCGATCTGCAGCCTCCGGCATCCTGCTCAACGCCGGCGCACTGACGCATACCTCCGTGGCAATCCTGGACGCGCTCAATGCGGCGGAGGTGCCCGCGATCGAGGTTCACCTGTCGAATGTGTTCCGGCGCGAGTCGTTTCGCCACCAGTCCTACGTCTCGCTCGGAGCTGTCGGCGTGATTTGCGGTTTCGGACCAACAAGCTACCTTCTCGCCTTGGACGCCCTCGCCGGTCTCATCGCAGGCAGGGACACCGGGACTCGATCCGGAGCCTGATCGGGCTTCCGACACCACTCCACTCCGCGGGCACAGAGCATGGGCAAGGACACCAAGGACAGAGACGGCATCGATCGCGGCCTCATCCGTGATCTGGCGCATCTGCTGAACGAGACCGGCCTGACCGAGATCGAGGTCGAGCGCGACGGGCTCAAGGTGCGCATCGCCCGTCAGGGCGCGCCCGCTGCGGCTGCACCGGCGCCCGTGACGCTGCAGCCGGCGCGACCGGCGCTGACCTCCTCCGACAGCTCGACTGCCGCGCCGACCGGACCCGATTTCTCGACCCACCCGGGGGTGGTCAAGTCGCCGATGGTCGGCACGGCGTATCGCGCGCCCGAGCCCGGCGCCGCCGCCTTCGCCGAGATCGGTGCTCGCGTCTCCCAGGGGCAGACGCTGCTGATCATCGAGGCCATGAAGACGATGAACCACATCCCGGCGCCGCGGTCGGGAACTGTCACGCATATCCTGTTCGAGAACGGGCAGCCCGTCGAGTTCGGCGAGCCGCTCGTCGTCATCGAGTGAAAGGGAGAGGCGATAGGACCAAGGACAACAGGCATCAGGCGCCGCACGCGCCCCCGCCAATGCCTGTGCGCCGGAATCTCTCGCCTGCAAACGAATGTTCGACAAAGTCATGATCGCGAACCGCGGCGAGATCGCGCTGCGGATCCAGCGGGCCTGCAAGGAGTTGGGTATCGCCACCGTCGCCGTGCATTCGACGGCGGATGCCGAGGCCATGCACGTCAAGCTCGCCGACGAGAGCGTCTGCATCGGCCCGCCTCCTGCAGCCGAGAGCTACCTCAACATCCCTCGCCTGCTCGCGGCTTGCGAGATCACCGGCGCCGACGCGATCCACCCCGGCTACGGCTTCCTGTCGGAGAACGCGCGTTTCGCCGAGATTCTCGAGGAGCACGGCATCACCTTCATCGGCCCGACGGCGGAGCACATCCGCATCATGGGCGACAAGATCGAGGCTAAGGAGACCGCCAAGCGTCTCGGCATCCCCGTCGTGCCAGGCTCCGAGGGCGGCGTGACGAGCGAGGCGCAGGCGCAGCGAGTCGCCCGCGACATCGGCTATCCCGTGCTGGTCAAGGCGTCGGCCGGAGGCGGTGGACGCGGCATGAAGGTCGCCCGCAGCGCAGACGAGCTCGACATGGCTCTGAAGATGGCTCGCTCGGAGGCCAAGGCCGCCTTCGGCAACGACAGCGTCTACCTCGAGAAATATCTCACGCATCCGCGCCACATCGAGATCCAGGTCTTCGGCGACGGCCGCGGCAACGCCATCCATCTCGGCGAGCGCGATTGCTCGCTCCAGCGGCGCCACCAGAAGGTGCTCGAGGAGGCGCCGTCGCCGGCCCTCAATGCCGAGTCGCGCGACCGCATCGGCAAGACCGTCGCCCGCGCCATGCAGAAGCTCAAATACCGGGGCGCGGGAACGGTCGAGTTTCTGTACGAGGACGGCGAGTTCTACTTCCTCGAGATGAACACGCGGCTCCAGGTCGAGCACCCGGTCACCGAGATGATCACAGGGCTCGACCTTGTGCTGGAGCAGATCCGCATCGCCGCCGGCCATCCGCTCACGCTGACCCAGGACGAGGTGACGTTCTCTGGTCACGCCATCGAGTGCCGCATCTGCGCGGAGAACCCAACCACGTTCCGCCCCTCGCCAGGCAGAATCACCTACTGGCATCCGCCTGGCGGGCTCGGGGTGCGGGTCGATTCCGGCGCCTACCAGGGGTACCGCATCCCGCCCAACTACGATTCGCTCATCGGCAAGCTGATCGTGGCCGGCAAGAATCGCAACGAGTGCCTCATGCGCCTGAAGCGCTGCCTCTCGGAGTTCGTCATCGACGGCATCGAGACGACGATCCCGCTGTTCACAGAGCTCGTCCGCCACCCCGACATTGCCAACGGCATGTACGACATTCATTGGCTCGAGCGACACCTCGGCATGAAGAGCTGAGCGACGGAATAGATTCTAGCGGCCGGCCCTGGCCGATGGCAGCTGGCGGGCCTGCGCTGCAGCGTTACGTCCACATGTGACGGCGACCGCCTCGCAATTGCCGGGCGCGACCGCTAAATAGTGAGTGAGCTCGAACCGGCCGGAACCAACTCGCCACATGGCCTCCCGCGACGACATCGCCATCGAGATTACGCCACAGGTGCTGCTGAAGGCCTATGCGTGCGGCATTTTCCCGATGGCGGAAAGCGCTGACGATCCCGCCCTCTACTGGATCGAGCCGCAGGCCCGGGGGGTGCTGCCGCTCGACGACGTGCATGTACCGAAGCGGCTCGCCCGCACCATCCGGTCGGGCCGGTTCGAGGTGCGCATCAACAGCGACTTCGACGGCGTCATCAGCGGCTGCGCCGCTTCCCGGCCCGGCCGGCGGTCGACCTGGATCAACAGCCGCATTCGCCAACTGTACGGGGCACTGTTCAAGCAGGGCCACTGCCACACGGTGGAGACCTGGGACAACGGACGCCTCGTCGGCGGACTTTACGGCGTCGCGCTCGGCTCGGCGTTTTTCGGCGAGAGCATGTTCTCGACGGAGCGGGATGCGAGCAAGGTCGCGCTGGTCTACCTGGTGGCTCGGCTCGTCCACGGCGGCTTCACGCTGCTCGACACCCAGTTCGTGACCGATCATCTGAAGCAATTCGGGACGGTCGAGCTCGACAAGGAGGCGTTCCACGCGGCGCTCTCGGAAGCGCTGTCTCGGACAGCGAGCTTCCTGGCCTTGCCGATGGAGACACCCGCGGACCGGATCGTTTCCCTGGCACGCACTCATCAGGCCCCCGGCGAGGAAGACGCCGACTGAGCGTCGGCCGCAGGCATTGCCGCGGCGCCGGCGTCATGAACATTCGATAAATACAGGGTTCAGTGCGAGTTCAGCAGGAACGGCGCAATCTTCAACTCATGGTCGGCACGAGAGCGAGGCTCACGGCAGACCGAACGGACCTCGGATCGGAGATTGACGCCATGAAGACGCTCGCCATCGCCGCCATCGCTCTCGCCACGTTGTCGACCGCCGCCGCAGCCCAGAGCTACGGCAGCAACCGGATCGATCGCCGCGAGGCGAATCAGGAGCGTCGCATCCAGGAAGGTCTGCGCTCGGGCGACATCACCCGCCGCGAGTACCGCCAGCTCGAGGCCGAGCAGAGGCGGATCCAGGAGATGGAGCGCCAGGCGAAGCGTGACGGATACATCGATCGCCGCGAGGCGCGCGAGATCGCGCGGAGCCAGGACGCCGCCAGCCGCCATATCGCCCAGGAGCGCAGCGACGGCGAGCGCCGCGGCAGCGGGCTCTGGCAGCGCCGCTGGTGGTAGGATCAAGCGAGGAGAGCAATCGCTTCCTTGCACGGGCCACCGCCGGCGCGGCGGCCCGATTCATCTCGGAGCCGCTGGATCGCTGCCTCGCTATCGACGACGCAACGTCTCCGAGGGACGCTCTCCGAAGTTCTCCCGGTACTTGCGGGCGAAGACGGCCATGTCGGTGAAACCGCATTCCAGCGCGATCTGGGTGACGGTCACGCCCTCGCCGGCTGCCATGAGGCGGGCGCGGGCGACCTCGAGCCGGCACGCGATCAGGTAGTCCCTGGGCGAGCACCCGAGCTCGCGACGAAACGCGATTTGCAGCGATCGGAGGCCCACGCCGAGCCGGGTCGCCAGCTGCGAGAAGGAGATGGGCTCTGCAGCGTGCGCGTGAATGTAGTCACGCGCCTGACGCACGCTCTTCGAGCCTGAATTCGGCTGATGGTCGCGCACCGCATCCCTCACGACCGGTGATGCCGTGACGCATACAAGCCCCAGCAACAGATCGTCGAAATGGGCGAGCGCCAGGCTCGAGAGACCGGAGCGGCCCAGGGCCTGGAGCTCGTGGAATACGCCCGCGACGTTGCGCGCCAGCGTCGCTGCGACCGGATCCGCGAGAAGATCGAGGGAGACGGTGCCAATGCCGTCGAGGGTGCGCCCGAGCTCCTGGCCGACGAGGCGCTCTGCATAGACCCTCACTGCCTGTCGCGTCGTGATCATCGAGATGCCGGTGCTGTCCTGCACCACCTCTGAGCGGCCACGGCTGGCTGGCCCGAGCAGCAACGCCGACCGCTGGGGTGCCGCCTCGCCGTCGCGGCGCGCCTCGCTGAAGCGGGTCGCGCCACTCTGCATCACGACGAAATGCAGCTCATCGCTCTCGCTCACCTCGTAAGAGAGGGCCGATGTCGCCCCGCGATGCAGGGAGCACTGACCGAGTGAGCCCCCGGCGTAGGTCAGGTAGAAGCCGTCGTCATCGAAGTCGACGTGCGAGATGCTGTCGGCGAGACCCGAAATGTGCGCCTCCGCCTCCTCCCGGTCCGAGAAGACGATCTCCCGCAGTCCCCTTGCTGCAGCCTGAGCCATGCATGCACCTGCTTCACCCAGTGCGCGGATGCATCATTTCGCAACTGCGCTATCCATTTCGCTAAAGCCGTAGAGCCATCCAATCAGGCGTGCAAATAAAAATTCCATGATCAGACAACCGAGTCACATCGGCTCTGTCACTCCGATCTGGCGATGAGCATTCGGCCTCCATCGAGGCCGCAGCAATGCATTCGCCATTGGCACCGCGGCGCGTTTCGTCGCGAGTTTGTCATAATCTCCGGAAATCCGTTCCATTGATAATGGTCGGTTTTCCTGAGCTCAAACCGGCAGGACAATCGGAAGATCGACCGATGCTTAATTTTCAGGCTGAGCGTCGGTCGGGGCTGGGCGTCGCCGAGGCCTCGCGGGCTGTCAGGGCTCAGGACGGTGTCGCTGCCACTCTCCGTCGGCTCGACAGCGCCATTCGAAGGGCACCTGCCGATGTCTCGCTGCGCCTGAAGGCAGCACGCCTGCGCGAAGCTTCCGGCGATCGCGGAGGCGCAGCGGTGGAGTTGACCCGACTGCTGCGCTTCGATCCGCAGCATCTGCATGCGGCCCGCCGGCTCGGCACCGTCCTTGCCGGCGGTGTCCTGCCCGACACCATCGCGCTCGATCCCGCCGGCCTCGCCGCAGCGCTGTCGCACCTCACGGTGGATCGCGATCTGATCGGCGCGGCAGCGTTGCGCCAGTTGAGATCCCGCGGTCCGCTGGCCTCTGCACTTGCGCGTTGCCGCGAGCAAGGGGCGCAGGAGACGGCGCGCGCCATCGTTGCTCGCCGATCATCCGACTTGCTGCGCGATTCTCTGCTGCTGGCCGTTCTGCAGAACGCCATCGTCACCGATCTCCCGACGAGCGAGCTGCTTGCGGCGCTGCGCCGCGCGCTCCTCGTCGATGTGTCGCCAACGCGGCTCGGCGATGCGGACACGGCCCGCTTTGCCGCCGCACTCGTCGAGCAATGCCGCCTCAACGAGTACATCCTGCCTGCAACGCCGGAGGAGCGAGCGCGTATCGATGCTCTCGCGGTACCGTCGCTGACCGGCCAGCTCGACGCCACGGACGCCGGCTTGCGCCTGATACAGCTCGCCCTCTACCGCGACCCGGCCCGGTTCCTGCCGGAGGATATTCCATCCGAGGCGCTCCCCGCTGTCAGACCACTCGAAATAGCCGGCGTTCTGATGGCCGCCATCGAAGAGCGCCGTGAAATCCGAGCGGGCATGGATCGGGTGGAGAAAATCGGACCCATTGTGGACGAAACGTCGCGCAAAGTGCGCGATCAATACGAGAGCCATCCATATCCGAGATGGCGGGCGGTCGCGACGTATGATGGCAACCAATATTCAAATTATCTCGCGACGTTTTTCGGCGAGTCCACACTCACTTTCATGCAGCGTCCGTTCGAGGTGCTGATCGCGGGCTGCGGCACCGGCTGCCAGGCAGCATCGGCAGCGTTCGACTACGGCAGTCATGCTCGCATCCTGGGGCTGGACCTGTCAGCCGGCAGCCTGGGCTATGCCAGCATGATGGCGAAACGTCTCGGTGTGTCGAACCTTTCGCTGGCGCAGGGCGATATCGCGGCGATCCCGGGCTTCACGCCCTCCTGGCGTGGCCGCTTTCACGTCATCGAATGCAGTGGCGTCCTGCATCACATGGCGGATCCCTTCGCTGCCTGGCTGACATTGATCGATTGTCTCGCGCCCGGCGGCCTCATGCTGGTCGGCCTCTACAGTGCCGTGGCTCGCCGCGACCTGGACGTGCTCCGGGAGACACCGGGCTATCCCGGCCCTGGCTGCGACGACGATGCGTTGCGAGCCTGGCGGTCGAGCCTCATCTCCCGGTCCGCAGGGGCTCCCGGCGAGCGCTATCTGCGCGCCCGCGACACCTTCACGACCAGCGGCTTCCGCGACTTCTTCCTCCACGTCAACGAGAAGACCACCACGCTCGCAGAGATCGATGCATTCCTCGATGCCAACGGTCTGGCATTCCGAGGCTTCGTCAACGCGCCTTTCGGGGAGGTCGAGCGACGCTTCCCCGGCCAGGCCTGGCCGGGCCGGCTGACGGACTGGGCCGCGCTCGAAGCCGAGCGCCCAGACCTTTTCCTTGGCATGTACCAGTTCTGGGTGACACGGCGCTGACGGGGCGATGGAGCGTGATCGGCTCCGTCCGCCCCCCAGCCCGCAATCACGCCACCGCAGCCCGCGCGTCCTCACGGATCATCGCCGAGGCCTTCTCCGCGATCATGATGGTCGGCGCATTCGTATTGCCGGTCGTCACCAGCGGCATCACCGAGGCATCGACCACGCGCAGCCCCCCGAGACCGCGCACCCGCAACCGCGAATCGACGACGGCCATCGGATCCTCGCCCATCCTGCAGGTTCCGACGGGATGGAAGATCGTCGTGCCGTAGCTCTTGACATACTCGGTAAGGTCCGCGTCCGACCGGACGTCGGGGCCGGGCGTCGTCTCCCTGACCAGGAGGCCCTTGAACGCCGGAGCGCTGAAAATGCGCCGCGCGTGTCCGAGACCTGCCAGGATGACGCGAAGGTCTGCCGGCGCGGCGAGGTAGTTGGGACGGATCGCCGGACGGTCGTAGGGATCCGGCGATCTCGCCATGATCGTGCCCCGGCTCTCGGGCCGCGCGATGCTGACCGCAATGGTCGCGCCCGGCTCCTTCTCGAGCGTGCCGAACTTGGTCGGATCGTAGCTCGCCGGGGTGAACAGCAGCTGGATGTCCGGGCTTGCGAGCCCGTCGCGACTGCGCACGAAGCACTGGGCGCTCGAGACGCCGAAGGTCAGCGCCCCCCGGCCCGTGGTCACCCACTTCGCGACCTCGCCGACGAGACGCAAGCCGCGAGACAACTCGTTGATCGACAGCGCCCCCTTCACGCGGTGCGAGACCCGTGCGACGTAGTGGTCGGACAGGTTTTGTCCCACCCCTGGCAGGTCGTGCAGCACCTCGACACCGATCGAGCGGAGATGCTCGGCCGGCCCTATGCCCGACACCTGCAGCAAATGAGGCGAGTTGACACTGCCCGACGACACGATCACCTCGCGCCGGGCCTCGATGTCGATCTCGCGCCCCATCTGATCTATCCGCACACCCGTCGCGCGCCGCCCCTGCACCAGGATGCGAAGCGCTGTCGCGTTGGTAAGGATGCGCACGTTCGGACGCTTCCTCGCGGCGCGGAGAAACGTCTGAGCGGTAGAGCCACGGAAGCGGCCGTTGCGCGACATCTGCGAGTAGCCGACGCCCTCCGCCGGCGAGACGCCCGACAGGTCCTTGGCAAAGGGGAACCCCGCCTGCTGGGCCGCCTCCACGAAGCGGTGCGTCAAGGGCAGAATGGTCCGGTAATCCTCGATCAGCAGTGGTCCGCTCTTGCCGCGATGCTCGTCGTCGCCGGGCGCATAGCGCTCGATCGACTTGAAGTAGGGCAGGCAGTCCGCATAGCTCCAGCCGCGACAGCCGGTCTGTGCCCAGTGGTCGAAATCGGCGGGATTGCCGCGCACGAACAGCATGCCGTTGATCGACGACGAGCCGCCGAGCACGCGACCCCGCGGCCAATGGATGGCACGGTTGCCCGAGCGCTCCTCGGGCTCGGTCGCGTAGTTCCAATTCACGAGTGGGTTGTAGAGCAGCTTGAGGATGCCGGCCGGCACATGGATCCATGGGTGGAGGTCGCGAGGGCCGGCTTCCAGCAGAACCACCTCCGCGCCATCGGCCGAGAGGCGGTCGGCCAGCACGCAGCCGGCGGAGCCGGCTCCCACGATCACATAGTCCGCCTCCATCGCGCTCCTCCGGTCGATTCCAGCAAGCAAGGCCCCACGCCTAGTCCGAAACATAACGAGGGTATCGCCCAGAGCAATTCCGGTCGCCTACGGCAGGTGGCCGCATGTCCGGACAAATGCGTCGGCCCGGTGAACGCCACTTGAACAACGGCTTCAAACGCCGTTCAGGCGTGCGGTGGCACCATGCTCCCATGATGTCTGGATACAGGAGCACACCATGAGCTTCAAAAAGGTCGCACTCGCCTCCGCAACGCTTCTCCTCATCTCGGCCGGCGGGGCCATGGCCCACGACACCGCGCCGATCGATCGCACCCAGGCGCGGCAGCTGCAGCAAATCCAGGAGGCGCGCCGCAACGGCTCCCTCACAAAGCGCGAGTACGAGGCTCGCGTCGCCGAGCAGGCCCGCATTGCCGACCTGGAGCGCCGCGCCCAGGCGAACGGCGTCACCGGTCGCGAGTTCCGCACCATCCGTGAGGCCCAGCGGGACGCTGCGGCCAACATCTCTTCCGACGCCAATAACGGCAAGGTCAATATCTGGCGACGCTGGAAGTCCCGCCACGATCTCTGATCGTCGCCCGGCATCACCAAAACGGCGGCTGTCTCGTCACACCGCCGCCCGGGCTCGCCGTAGGGAGGTGTGCGGCACCCGGGACAGGGGCCACTCCGCCAGGAGTGGCCCCTTCTGCATTCCGGGATCGTGCCCCGCACTCAGATGCAGGTCAGCCACACCCCGATGGGCGAACTTGCCTCAATCAGGATTTTGATGTCTTTTTGCTCCATTCGCACCGAAGCGTCGGCGGTGGTTCAGTACCGCGTCGGGCCGCGTTGCGTCTGCATTTCTCCACAAGCACCTTTCGGGACGAAAGCTGTCGCGTGCATGGCTGCTCGCATGCACGCGCTCGGGCGGTACCAGTCGACTGCAGTGGCGCCTGTCGGCGCCGCAACCGTGGGCAGTCCTCGAAGTGGTTGCGGTGTGGTCGAACTAGGCAGGCAGGAAACGAGTGGAGGCGACGGGTGCGCTACCGCGAGGGAGTGGAGGCCAGTTGGGAGCGCAGAATTCGCGCGCTGCTGCCCTCCATTGCCGTCATGCCGTACTTCTGTCTCGACCGCGAGTTCGGCCGGTGCATGACGTTCGCCGTCACGTCCGGCCTGATGACGATCGCCGATCTGCACGTCATCTCTGCGTCCTCGACGATTCGCAGCTGGGCTCGGATTCCAACAGCCGAGTTGATCCGCCGGAGACTGCGGGTCCGCTTCGTGCTGGCCGGCCAGATCGTCGTGAACGACCAGATGCTGACGTTCTCGCACCGCCTGCTGGACCTCGAAGCCGGGACCGAGTACAGCCTCGCGCCGATCGAGAAGCACATCTCCCATCTCTATGAGATCGAGGAGCAAATCGTCGTCGACGTCCTCGACTGCATCCTGCCGTCGCTCGGCAAGCAACAGATCCTGTCGACCATAGCTGGAGCCAGGCGCAACATCGACGCACGTACGGCGCTCCTGCAGGCGATCGTCGCCATGCACACGCTCACGAGCAGGAGCTTCGCGCGCAGTGAGCGGCTGCTGCACAAGGCCCAGCAGATCGATCCAGGCTACGCCGAGGCCTTCGCCTGGAACGCGCGTCTCCTCTCCATCCAGCTCGGCCAGGGCTGGTCCAGAGACCGCATGTCGACAGCCCGCGAGGCGCTGCGGCTCGCGGATCTGGCTGTCGCGAAGAACGACCGCAACGCATTGGCGCTGGCGACCGCGGGCCATTGTCATTCGTTCGTGCTGAAAGACTACGAGGGCGGGCTGTCGCTGCTCGAGCGTGCGCTCGAAGCCTGCGTGAACGAGCCGTTCGCGTGGCTCTTCTCGGGGGTCTCGCTCGCCTACACCGGTCGCCCGGCGACGGGCGTTCGCCGCGCGCAATATGCCCTCACACTGTCGCCTTACGATCGCTGCACCTACATGTTCGACAACTTCACCGCCCTCTGCCACTACGCCAACGGAGATTTCGAGAACGCGCGCCGGCTCAGTGCCCGCTCGGTCGCAGCCAACCCCAACTATTCGAGCACCTACCGGGTCCTCGCCGCCTCGCTGGCAGCGCTCGGGCGAATCGGCGAGGCTCGGCAAGCCGGTCAGCGCATGCTGGAGATCGAGCCGGGCTATCCCTCGATCGCGGAGCAGTCGGTGCCATTCACCAACCCGCTTCAGAAGGAGCAATACCTCAATCACATCGAGCGCGCCGGGATCATCAGCCGGCGCACTGCCCAGCGGCGTCCTCCTGAGGCTGCCGAGTAGGCCTCCGGCTCACCCCCGAGGTGGCGCGGGACGAGCCGCCGCGAGACGCCCCCGCTCCGCAGCCTCCTTGCGAGACTGTGCTGCGTAGAGACCGGGCCGCCGGCTCGCCGCCGCGTTCGGCTCGACGATAGCCGCGCGATAGAGCTCCCAATCCTCCTGGCTCAGAGACTGTACGCCCTCCGAGATGCTGTGGCTCGCAAGGAAGCGCTCGCTGTAGCGCTCCTTCTCGAGCGGCTGCACCTGCATGAAGGGCACGTCGTCGTCGAGCTCGACCGGCACGCCCGTCCGCGTCAGCCGTATGTTGGTGAACAGCGGTCCGCACCAGTGGTCGGTCTCGATGATCCCTTCGAACAGCTCGTATCCCGACGGCCGGGCGAGGTTCACGACGGGGCGGGCCAGCAGGCTCCACCCGCGTACGGTACGGGCGATCGATCCCGGCCATACCTGTACTAGGCCGGGCTGCACCGAGGCGGACAGGAACGGGGGCGCATAGCCACGGGCCACCGGCGGCGCTGACGCATCGAAGTCTTTCGGAAAGCCTGGATAGTGGACCGACCGCAACGGCTCGAAGTCCGCCATGCCCTCCATCTGCCAGTGCACCTCGCTGCCGTCCCACAGCAAGCGTACCCGGCGGGCGAGAAACACGTGCCAGCCAAAGGCCGAGGCGCTGGACACCGGCTCGCAGTAGCGCAATGCCCTCACCGGCAGCGTACCCCCGACGGACCTGTCGGCCCGACGCGGCGGCCGCCCCCCTTCGACCAGCTGATGGAATCGGACCAGCGGGCCTGACAAGGCTTCTGCCGACGAGGCTGTGACGTCGAAACGGCTGCTTTCAGCAATCATTCTCGCGCTCCAATCAATTCAATGCGCGGCCCGCCCGGAAATCGATGTCGATTTCCGGATAATTAGAATAGCCAGATAGTACACGAGCCGCCTCACGCCATAGACGGCGTGAGCGTTTCAAGCGCGCCCCGCTGCAGCAGAGCGCGCTCGTTCCGAAGCCGCCCGAATGCGCAATGAAGCCGGGCAGTCCGAGATCTCAACGATGAAGAGGTTGAATTACCAAGGCTTGATCGAGTCGCCGGTCCGCACCTTCGGCGCCCATGGCTTGATCGAATCGCCGGTCTGCACCTTCGGTGTGGCGGTCAATGCTGACTTGCCGGAGGCGTCGTTCGAGCTGCCAGACGAAACGTGACCGCTCTCGGAATGAGCCTTTCTCATGACTTCGAACTCCTAATGACATGTGACTGGATGGATTTTGTCATGCACAACGCCAATAACATTAATCAGCCTCCTGCAGTCGTCAAGGAGAAAAATAGAAAACATTTCCGCCATGCTTTTGTCATGACGCTGCTGCACGGCAGCCCCTTTTCGCCTGATCGCAGGGACCCCCGCCTCGCCTGCCCCCGCCCCGTGACCGACCGGCACCTCGGTCCGGCAGTGCGTCCGCCCCGGCGTCTGGGGGCGCGGCGTCTGTGGGCATGGGCGAGCCGCCTGCGATTCGCTATCCTGGGCACACCACGCCGTGCATCGCGGCCGCCCCTCGGAGCCATGCCCGATGATCCTCAGCCACGAGCACAAGTTCATCTACATCAAGACCTACAAGACCGGCTCGACCTCGATCGAGGCGGCGCTGTCCGCCGTGTGCGGCCCCCGGGACGTCGTGACCGAGGCTAGCGAGCAACTCAGGGGCGTGCGTCAGAAGCCGGCTCAGAATTACCGGATCGAGCATCCCGAGAAGCCACGCAGACCAGTCTGGAAGAAGCTGCTTGGCCGGCCGGAGCGCCACTACCATCCGTCGGTCGGCTACTACGAGCACATGCCTGCCTGGCGCGTCCGAGCCTACGCTGGCGAGGACGTGTGGAAGCGCTACTTCAAGTTCTCCTTCGAACGTAATCCCTGGGACCGGCAGGTCTCCTGGTACCACTACAAGACGAAGTCGAAATCCGAAGCGGCGCGGCCCTCGTTCGACGCCTTCAACAGCGATCGGCGCCGGGCCTTCGTCGAGAACTGGAGCCTCTACACGGCCGAGGACGCGATCATCCTGGATTTTGTCGGCCGCTACGAGGCTCTGGAGAGCGACTTCGGCAAGGTTTTGGGCGAAATCGGCCTCACCAATCAGGTCACCCTGCCGCGCGCCAACGTCTCCAGCCGCCGCACCGGAGGCTATCGTGACGCCTTTACCGACGCCTCACGCACGCTGGTGGCCGAATGGTATAGGCCGGAGATCCGCCATTTCGGCTACGAGTTCTGATACTTGCCCCGGGGACTGTCTCCGCAGCACCACACCGTGGTCGTCAGGACCCGGACATTAGCGACTTGGTAAGGATATGCGCCTAGCGTCGGCTCCGATGCGCTGCGTGGGGTCGTTCGCAATGAGCATTCTGAAGTCGCTTCCGCTCGACGAGATTCGCCGGCGCGGCACCATCCGCGACAGCGACGTCTCGCTGCTGCGCTCGGTCTGGGCCGATGCTGAGGCCCTGACGGCCGAGGATGCAGACGAGCTGTTCGGCCTGCATGGCGCGTGTCCGGTCAAGGCCCCGTCGTGGTCGCCATTCTTCATCGAGGCTTTGACCGAGTATGTCGTGCATCAGGCGACGCCAGTGGGCTATGTCGTTGCCGAGAACGCGCGGTGGCTGACCGCCAAGATCGGCGCGTTCGGCCGCGTCGAGACCTCGACCGAGCTCGCCCTCCTGGTGCATGTCATCGAGACCGCCCGCTGGGCACCGCCAAGCCTTGCCGCGTTCGCCCTGGCGCAGGTGCGGGAGGCCATCGCCAGCGGCACCGGCCCCCTGCGCGCGGGCCATTCCCCCAAGGCCGGCACGATTGCACCCGAGGAAGTCGAGCTGGTCGCACGCATCATCGGAACGCATTCCGCGGACATCGGCATTCCAATCACCCGCGGCGAGGCCGACGCGCTCATCGCCATCAATCGCGCCATCACACCCGGCGGAAGCTCACCCGCGTGGAGCACGCTGTTCATCCGTTGCATCGGCTCGGCCGTCCTCGCCGCCCTCGGGCATGCCGTGCCGGCCCGCCACCGGTTGCTCGACGAAGGCGATCCAACCAGCGCCGAGACCTTCATCCTGCTCGGCCGGCGCGGCAGTCACGAGACCGACAGACCTCGCTCGGAATGCCGCTACGCTCCGGATCGCCAGCCGCGCGTCTGGTCGACGGCACGGCTGCTGCGCCCCGAGGAGCGCGCCCTCGCCCGGCTCGAGCGACAGCGCCTCGAGATCGTGACCAACGAGGTGATCGAGGACGTGTCGGACGTCTGGCTGATGAGTCGCCTCGGCGAGCGCGCGAGCCTCGACGACAATGAGATCGCCCTGATCACATTCGTCGCGCGCGAGGCGAGCCGCGTACCTCGGGCGCTCGCCGATTTCGCGTCGCGAGCCGTGATCGCGGCCTAGACCGTCCGGCTCCGCCGTTTTCCTTACGTTGGGGCACGCCTGCCTCCCTTGCGCGGAAGCGATGCGGAGCACCCCGCTTGGCACTCCAATCCGCGCCCGCCGATTTCCACTTGCCGCGCACCGTGGCCGATCGGTAGCCTCTGTCCTCGGAATTGAACAGCGGAGGCGGGAATGGCAATCGGATTCGTCGGCGTGGGCAACATGGGGCTGCCGATGGCCGAGAAGCTCATCGGAGCGATCGACGAGCTCGTCGTGCAGGACATCCGCGAGGATGCCCTGAAGCCGCTCGTCGAGCGTCAGGCGCGCCCGGCAGCCACGGTGCGCGAGGTGGGCGACCGCTGCGGCACCGCATTCGTGTCGCTGCCGACATTGCCGGCGCTTCGCGAGGTGGTGGTGGGCAGCGGCGGACTGATCGAAGGCAAGGCCCTGAAGCTGGTCGTCAACACCTGTACGGTCGGCGTGCCGCTGGTCGAGGAGCTCGAGACGGCGCTCGCCGCCAAGGGCATCGGCCTCGTCGATTGCCCGATCAGCGGCGGTCCCCCTGGCGCCAGGGCCGGAACGCTCTCTGTTATGGTGTCTGGCCGGCCCGACCTCGTGGAGCAGGTTCGCCCGCTCATCTCCCGCTGGGGCCCGGTGACCGTCGCCGGCGACCGGCCGGGCCTGGCGCAGGTTCTCAAGCTGACCAACAACATCCTCTCGGCGGTCTCGCTCGCCGCCACCTGCGAGGCCTACGTCATGGGCGCCAAGGGTGGCCTCGACCCCGAGGTCATGACCGAGGCCATCAATCGCGGCAGCGGGCGCAACAGCGCCACGCAGGACAAGATCCCCCGCTCCGTGCTGAACCGCACCTTCGCCTACGGTGCGCCGATGCACATCCTCGCCAAGGACGTGATCCTGGCCATCGAGCAGGGCGAGCGGCTCGGGATTCCGATGTGGGTCTGTCAGGCGGCCGCCAACATGTTCAAGCACGAGATGTTCGCCGGCAAGGCCGACAAGGACATCACCGAGCTGATCAAGACCATCGAGAGGGGCGCCGGCTTCGTGTTGCCGAAAACACGCTGAGGCGGGACCGACGGGCGACGAACGACACACAGGAGACGAGACGCATGCCTGGGCTCTATTTCGAGGAGTTCGAGATCGGCAAGGTCTATGAGCACGCGATCACGCGGACCGTGACCGAGATGGACAATGTGCTGTTCACGGCGCTGACACACAACCCGCAGCCGCTCCACCTCGACGCCCACTTCGCTGCCAAGACCGAATGGGGCCGTCCGCTCGTCAACTCGCTGTTCACGCTCGGCCTCATGATCGGCGTCTCGGTCGGCGACACCACGCTCGGCACCACGATCGGCAATCTCGGCATGACCGACGTGAAGTTCCCGCATCCCGTGTTTCACGGGGACACGGTTCGCGCGACGACCGAGGTCGCCGCCAAGCGCGAGTCGAAATCGCGGCCTGACGCCGGCGTCGTGGACTTCATCCATCGGGCCTACAACCAGGACGGAAAGCTCGTTGCCGAATGCCGGCGCCAGGCGTTCATGCGCAAGAGACCGAAGGCCTGACGACCACGTCGCGGGCCCTCCGTCGTGCACGCCGCTAGTGCAGCGCATCTGACGTTCGATACCCGCTTGCGGCCAGCTATGCCATCGAGCGTCAGATTCAGATTCTGCACTAGAATCATAGATCTACTAGTGTTCCTTATGGTTCCGACATTGGCTCGTAGCCCAGCCGCAACGGGAAGCAAATGTCGGAACCGGAACACTAGCTGCCGTCCGCCCAAGACCCGCACCGTCCCGGTCAGCTCTCATTCCAAAAGGAGGAGCCATGCGCTCCATGCTCTTCGTCCCGGCTGACAGCGAACGCAAGATGGTTCGTTCGCTCGCATCGCCGGCCGACGCTCTGATCCTCGACCTCGAGGACTCGGTAGCCAGCGAGAGGCGGCCGATTGCCCGGGAGATGACGACGGCCTTCATCGCCGACGCCCGCGCCCGGGGCAGCACGACCGGCATGTGGGTGCGCGTCAATCCTCTCGACAGTGACGACTGGGAGGCAGACCTCACCGGCGTGATGGCTGCCGGACCTGACGGGATCATCCTGCCGAAGCCCACCTCCGGCGAGGAGGTGCACAAACTCTCGATCGCGCTCGGACATGCGGAGGCCCGCCACAACCAGCAGCCGGGGCAGACCCGAATCCTGGCCATCGTCACGGAAGTCCCGATATCGGTGCTCAAGCTGAGCACCTATGTCGGTGCCTCGAGCCGCCTCGCCGGACTGAGCTGGGGGGCGGAGGACCTCGGCGCGGTCATCGGCTCCCTTTCGAGCCGCGACGAGGCCGGCAACCTGACCTCGCCGTACCGCCTGGTCCGAGACCTATGCCTCATCACGGCGGTCGCGGCTGGCGCGCAGCCGATCGATACCGTCTACACCGATTTCCGCAACGCCGCCGGCCTCGAGGCCGAAACCCGCGCCGCCAAGCGCGACGGTTTCACCGGCAAGATGGCGATCCATCCGGATCAGGTGCCGGTCATCAATGCCGTGTTCACGCCGAATGCCGCGGAGATCGACCACGCCCAGAAAATCATCGCCGCGTTCGCCGCCCGACCGGGGGCCGGCGTCGCGAGCCTCGACGGCAAGATGATCGACATGCCCCACCTGAAGCTCGCCCAGCGGGTGCTGGCGCAGGCCAAGGCCGCCGGCCTCGGGTAATGCTGCGGCAACGCGACTGAGCGGCAGCACCCTCCTCGCCGCAGTGCGATGTGACCCGCGGGAATCCGTCCCGCGAGAGAGCGCCGGCTTCGTTGCCTCGCTGGACATCGGGCAGCCTCGCAAGCCCGCAGACGTGCGCGGCAAGTCCGCAACACTCCAGTGGATCAATTCCGCAATGTCGGCGTTAAGCCGGCAGCACCTCGAGGTGCATAGCGAACCATAGGAGTAAGCAATGGCTCGAGAATATTACGACGAGGATCGCCGCTCGCGCCGCATGCCCCCCCGTGACGAGGAAGGCCGTTTCACCAGCTACGACGACGACCGCTCGTCGAGCCGAGGCCGCGGGCGTGACGACGACGACTACGGTAGCCGCTCGTCCGGCTCGCGCAGCAGCTATCGATCCCGCAGCGATGACGAAGACTACGGCCGTGGTGGCTCGTCTCGCTCGGGCCGCGGCGGGTATGCCGAGGATAGGGGCCAGGGCGGCTGGTTCGGCGATCGCGAGGAGCATTCCGAGATCGCGCAGCGCTCGGGTCGGGTGCGCCACGAGCGGGCCATGCGCGCCCGCCACGACGACGAAGGGTACGCCGAGGACGTCGGTCAGGGCGGCTGGTTCGGCGACTCCGATCGCCACTCCGAGATCGGGCGTCGCGGCGGCCGCGTGCGCCATGAGCGTGCAATGCGCGCGCGACACGACGACGAGGGCCATGCCGAGGACGTCGGCCAGGGCGGCTGGTTCGGTGACTCCGAGCGTCACTCGGAGATCGGCCGCCGCGGGGGCGAGGTCAGGCATGAGCGCGCCATGCGGGCCCGGCACGACGACGAGGGCCACGCCGAGGATCGCGGCCAGGGCGGCTGGTTCGGCGACTCCGAGCGTCACTCGGAGATCGGCCGCCGCGGGGGCGAGGTCAGGCATGAGCGCGCCATGCGGGCCCGGCACGACCTGGACGAGCCGGATCACGGCGGTCGAGGTGGCGGCGGGCGGGGTCGCAGCCGCTATTGACGGATGACTGCTCCGGCGCTCGCCGTCACCGCAGCTGAAGGAGGGCCCGGCTGAACGGCCGGGCGCCTCTTGCCCTTATGGCCTCCGTCGTTTGACGCTCCCCGAGCCCCATGCGAGCTTGCGGCATCGACCGAAGAGCGACACGGAGGACTACGATGGGTTGCATGGACGGCAAGGTGCTGCTGGTGACCGGCGCTGGCCGCGGCATTGGCCGCGAGATGGCCATACTCGGCGCCAAGGAGGGTGCCAAGGTCGTCGTCAACGATCTCGGCGGCAGCGTCGACGGTGAAGGCGGCGCCAGTCAGCAGCCGGCCGAGGAGGTGGTGGAGACCATACGCAAGGCCGGCGGCCAAGCCGTCGCCAACTTCAATTCGGTCGCCGATCCCGCCGCCGCACAGGCCATCGTCAAGTCGGCCATCGACAACTTCGGCCGCATCGACGCCGTCATCAACAACGCCGGCATCCTGCGTGACCGCATCTTCCACCGCATGTCGATCGAGGACTGGAAGCAGGTCATCGACGTGCACTTGAACGGCGCCTTCTACGTCTCGCGGGCGGCTGCCAACTATTTCAAGGACCAGGAGGCGGGCGCCTTCGTGCACTTCACGTCGACGTCGGGCCTCATCGGCAACTTCGGCCAGGCCAACTACGCAGCAGCCAAGCTCGGCATCGTCGGCTTGTCGAAGGGCATCGCGCTCGACATGGCCCGGTTCAACGTGCGCTCGAATTGCGTGTCGCCATTCGCCTGGAGCCGCATGATCGGCACCATCCCGACCGAGACGCCCGAGCAGCAGGCCCGCGTCGAGAAGATCAAGAAGATGACGCCGGACAAGATCGCGCCGCTCGCCATCTTCCTCGTCTCCGACCTCGCCAAGGGCGTGACCGGCCAGATCATGGCGGCCCGCATGCATGAGCTGTATCTCTTCAACCAGCACCGCCCCGTGCGCTCCGTGCACAACTCCGAAGGCTGGACGCCGCAGAAGATCGCTGACATCGCCCTCCCCGCCATGCGCTCGCACTTGACGCCGAATGAGCGCTCTGGCGACGTGTTCAGCTGGGATCCGACATAAGGGACCGGCCCGAGCCGATCCTGGACGGCCCGGGCCGTGCATTCCGTCTTATTCCCGCGTGCTCCCGATGTGTGACGCCCGTTGCAGCACACCACTGAGCACATGCCGGAAGCATGAGGAAGCACCACCGACCTCTTGCTCCTGCAGCTTCCTCTGCATCTGACACGTCGGGTTCAGAGATCTTCAACCGCTCGTGTGCGCTACCAGTAGGTTCCTATTTGCTATCTGCCTGTACAGATAGAATTCCGCCATGACCCGATCCGATAGTGCCAAGGCTACGCCCCCAGGAGGCTGCACCGCGCTGCGCTTCCGCAAGGCCGCGCGGCGGGTGTCGCAGATCTATGACGAGCATCTGGCGCCGTATGGCCTGACGATCACGCAGTACGGGCTGCTGGCGCACATCCGGCGCCTCGACGGCGTCTCGATCGGCGAGTTGGCGGCAGAGTTGGTGATGGACCCGACGACGCTGACACGCAATCTCGGGCCACTCGTCAAACGCGACCTCGTCGCCGTCCGGCCGGGCAGGCGCGACCGCCGCGCGCGCACGCTCCAACTCACACCCGAGGGCCGGGAGACTCTGGCCAAGAGCGCCGCCGGGTGGAAAGCGGCCCAGCGCGACATCGCATCGATCCTCGGCGACGACCATGGCCCGCTCAGCGATGCGATCGATCGCATGCTCGAGAAGCTCTCAGAATGACACGCGCGACGATTGGGCTTGTGAAATATCTGCATATGCAGGTAAATAGGGTCCACTCTAAGCCGAGGCGGGGCAATCGGGGATGAGCATCGGCGCAATTCAGTCCTTGGTTCTCCGGCCGTAGCGAACGCTGAAGGCGATGGCGCAGAGCCGGGACCTTCGCCCGTCTCGTTGGTGTGACGGCCCCTGCACTCGGCGCCTCCAGCGCCTCGCTTCGTCCGGGGAACGGTATCGTTGCTCGACGTCGTGAACCGTATCACCGTGAGATGAGCATGGCCCAGACCACGAGCACCGCCGGCGCCGCGCCGCCTGCCCCCTCTTCTACCGGCGCGGCGAGCGCGACTGGTGCGAACCCGCTCCTGTCCGGCGCAATCCTGCCGACACTGGCGAGGCTCGCTGCGCCGAATATGGTGGCCATGCTCGCCACCGCCTCGGTCGCCATCGCGGAGACGGCCTACATCGGGCAGCTCGGCATCGCGCCCCTCGCCGGCTTCGCGCTCGCCTTCCCGATGGTCATGCTGATGCAGATGATGTCGGCGGGCGCCATGGGCGGCGGCGTCTCCTCGGCGATCAGCCGCTCACTGGGGGCCGGCAACGTGGCGCGCGCCGAGGCGCTCGCCCGCCATGCGCTGGTCATCGCGGCCTTGGCCGGCGTCGCTTTCACGGCGATCTTCGTCGGGCTCGGCCCGATCATCTATGCAAGTCTCGGCGGCAGGTCTGCGGTTCTCGCCGAGGCCGTCACCTATTCGAACATGGTCTTCCTCGGCGCCATTTTCGTCTGGTCGACGAACACACTGGCCTCGGTGCTCCGCGGCACCGGCAATATGCGTGTGCCGTCCGCCGTGCTGCTGGCTGTCGCTGCCCTGCAGGTCGCCCTCGGCGCTGGTCTCGGCCTCGGTCTGGCCGGACTGCCCCGTCTCGGCATTGCCGGCGTCGGCCTGGCGCAAGCCATCGCCTTCGCCGTCGGCACGGCGGCTTTTGCCTGGCATCTCGCGAGCGGGCGTGCGCGGGTCCGGCTGCGCGCTGTTGGATCGTTCCACCGGGAGATGTTCCGCGACATCCTGAAGGTCGGCGCCGTCGCCTGCATCTCGCCCCTCCAGTCCGTTGCAACAGTGCTGGTGATGACGCGCCTCGTGTCGTCCTTCGGTACCGAGGCGCTAGCCGGCTACGGCATCGGCGCCCGCCTCGAGTTCCTGATCGTGCCGATCACGTTCGCCATCGGCGTCGCCAGCGTGCCGATGGTGGGCATGGCGATCGGCTCCGGAGACGTCGAGCGGGCGCGTCGGGTCGCCTGGACGGCTGGCGGCTCCGCCGGGCTGCTGGTGGGTGGCATCGGCCTCGTCGTAGCGGCCGCACCGGAGCTCTGGAGCCGTCTCTTCACCGATAACGCCGATGCACTCGCCTCGGCCCGCACCTATTTCCGCAGCGCCGGGCCGGCCTACGGCTTCCTCGGCCTCGCGCTGGCGCTCTACTTCGCTTCGATGGGATCGGGTCGAATCCTCGGGCCGGTGATCGCGCAAACGGTACGGCTGTGCGTGATTGCCGTCGGTGGCTGGTGGCTCGCTCTGCAGAATGCCGCTGCCTCGTCGCTGTTCTTGCTCGTCGGAGTCTCGTTGCTCGCCTACGGAGTGGCCGCAGCGCTTTCGGTGCTGCTCGTGAGCTGGGAGCCACGGGTGGCGCGGCAGAGCAACTGACAGAGCCCGACGCGCTTGCACCATCCGCCCTTACGGACTTTGCCGCCCATGGTGGCGAGGGGAGGCCTCATGCTGTCGTCGGCGACTGCGCCCGGATCTTCACCCCACCCCTACCCTCCCCATCGAGGGGAGGGGAAGCTCCGCTGCACATTGAGCGGCTTCCACCAGAACGGGATTGGCACTACCCCTTCTGCACCGGTGGCAGGAACCACGCCGCGAGACCGAGCAGCGGCAGGAATGCGCACATCCGGTAGACGGTCTCGATGCTCGTCCAGTCGGCGACCTTGCCGAGGGCCGCAGCGCTGAGCGCGCCGAGACCGAACGACACGCCATAGAACATGCCGGCCATCATGCCGACCTTCGAGGGCATCATCTCGAGGGCATAGGTGAGGATCGCCGGGAACGCGCTCGACATGATGAAGCCGATCAAGATCGTCAGGGCCGCCGTCCAGAACAGGTTGGCCCACGGCAGCATCAGCGTGAACGGCAGGGCGCCCAGGATCGAGATCCAGATGATGGCACGCCGGCCGATGCGGTCGCCGAGATAGCCCCCGGCGAGCGCACCCGTCGCCTGAGCCACGAGGAACAGGAACAGCAGCACCTGCGAGCTCTGCACCGTCACCTGGAATTTGTCGATCAGGTAGAACGTGTAATAGGAGGTGAGGCTCGCCGTGTAGGCGTTCTTCGAGAACATCAGCAGGAACAGGATGCTGATCGCCAGGGCGACGCCCGGGCCCATCGAGGCGACTGCGGACTGCCCCGCCGACCTCGGCGAAGCCGGCTTGCGCTGCTGTGCACCGTACCAGCGCCCGACCCAGGTCAGCACCAGCATCGCCACCAGCACCACCGCCGAGAACCATGCGAGGCTCCCCTGCCCGGTCGGGACTATGATTGCCGCCGCCAGCAGCGGACCGGCCGCCTGGCCCATCTGCCCGCCGACCTGGAACAGCGATTGCGTCAACCCGTGTCGGCCACCCGACGCCAGGCGCGCCATCCGCGTCGCCTCCGGATGGAATACGGCCGACCCGGTGCCGATCAGGGCCGCCCCGAGGAGCAGCACGCCGTAGCTCGACGCCGTGGCCAGCAGCATCAAGCCAACCAGCGTCGAGCCCATCCCGGCGACCAGCGAGAACGGCTGCGGGTGGCGGTCCGTCAACATGCCGACGACAGGCTGCAGCAGCGAAGCGGTGAACTGGAAGGCGAGCGTGAGCAGGCCGATCTGGCCGAAGTCCAAGTTGTAGCTCGCCTTGATGATCGGATAGATCGCCGGCAGCAGCGCCTGCACCAAGTCGTTGAGGAAGTGCGTGAAGCACAGCGCCAGCACGATCGGCACCGCGGCGGTCTGTGTCGATGCAAGGGGCGAGGCGGGCGCGGTGGCCGTTGTGCGCATGAGAGTGCCTTGGCGTGAAACCGCCGGGCTGGGGCGGAGGAACGGGCTCAGAGCGGCCGAGGCTTCCTAAGCTCGGGCTCGATCAGCTTGGCATAAAGCCGCGGGTCGGCGCGCGCAATGGCGTCGGCATCCGGCATACCACCCTTGCGCCAGCCGAGATACGCATCACCGGACGTGACGCCCATGGCCTCGGCGACGAGATGGACCCAGTTGCAGATTGCGATGCCGTCGCGGCCATCGAGGGCAGCAGCCTCGCGGTGGCAGGAGTGGAAGATCGTCGAGAGCGTGTCGCAGCCGGCGGACCTGGCCGCGTCCCAGGTCAGCCCCAGCGCCGACTTGAGCGCACCCGGCACCGCACCCAGCGCGCTGCACATGTGGCCTGGCACCACCGGCCCCTCGACCAACTCGAGGCCAGGGATTCGGCGCAGGAGCCCGGCCACGCTGTCGTTGACCGGAACGCGGGTATTGAGCCCGGCATGACGGTGCAGCAGCACCTTCCGGCGCACCTCGCGGGTCAACAGCGGCGCGAGACGCTCGCCTGCTCCCGCCAGGATCTCCGTGACATGCGCGATGTCGAACTGCGCAGCATTGCCAGGCGCCATGATGTCCGACATGTGCAGGTGGCACGACGGGCACCACGTGACGACGGTGCCTCGGCCCTCCTCGGCTTTTGCCGCGTTGAAGCGCTCGACCGTGCGTCCTGCCATGGTGCTCGCCGCATCGGGGGCGTGGTCGTGCGCCGTGCCACAGCAGTAGGCCGGCCCGCCCGCCGCCTCGACGTCGTAGCCGGCCCGTTCGAGCAGCAGCATCGACAGCCGGATCATCTCGGCGTGGCGCAACATGTTGCAGCCGAACCAGAATGTGATGCGTTCGCGTGCCGGCGCGGTCACAGCCATCGCTCGATCTCCTCGTCGGTGAGCTGGAGTCGCGCGAACGTCTTGACGCGCGGAAAGCCGTGCGTGTCGGCTTTGGGGCTGATCTGGTGAGTATCGTTGATCGCGCGCTGGCGGGCGATACGCACGAGCAGCATCGCATCGAGACCCTTCTCGCGCTCGGGGCACGCTGCGACGCAGAGCCCGCTCTTGGCGCAGACTCCGACCCAGGCGACCGTCTCCGGCGGCCCCGTCAAACCGTTGGCCAACGCTTTGAGCCCCAGCGTCACCGCGGCAGACTCCGCGCCAGCCAGTGTCGCGACGTGAGCTGTCATCGGGCAGGCTCGAAAGCAGGCGCCGCACCCTGTGCACAAATCGGCGAGACGGGGCCCCGCGTCGGCGAGGAAGGCCTTCGTGGTGGCGGCCAGCGGTTGCGGCAGCTTGGTCATGGCGAGAGACTGCGCCCGCCGCGGAGTCGGGTCAAGCCGCCTCAGCCCTGAGCAGCAGGGTTGGTGACGCGTGAAGTTGTCGTGAGCAGCGCCCAGGTTGCAGTCGGCAGGCAAACTCGCCAGACTCGCGTCGAGACCGAAGATGCCGGAGCACCCCATGAGCCCCACCACGCGCCCACTCGAGCTCGGCTGGTTCCTGCCGACCCGCGGCGATACCGACGATTACGGCGATCCGCTCAAGGTGCCGGCCGGCATGGAGATGTTCTCGCGCGTCGCCAAGGCGGCCGAGGCTGCCGGGTTCGAGTACATGCTGATCCCCGTCGGCCACCAGTGCTGGGACGCCTGGATGACGGGTGCCCTGATGATCGGCCAGACCCAGCGCATGCGCATGCTCGTGGCCGCGCGCCCGAGCTACATCAATCCGGTGCTCCTGGCCAAAATGATCGCCACCTGTGATCGCCTCTCCGGCGGTCGCATCTCGGTCAACCTGATCGCCGGGCAGAGCGAGCAGGAGAATATCGCCGAAGGCGTCAAGTGGTCGAAGGAGCAGCGCTACGAGATCATGGACGAGGAGGTGTCCATCTTGAAGGCCTTGTGGACCCAGGGCGAGAGCCGCACCGACTGGAACGGCAAGTACTACACCTTGAACCAGGCTGAGCTGACGCCGAAGCCGCATCAGAAGCCCTACCCTCGCTTCTACCTCGGCGGCGGCTCGGGGCAGGCCTGGGAGCTTTCGGCCAAGCACTCGGACGTCCACCTTTTCTGGGGCGACACCTACGACACCATCGCCGAGAACATGAGGACGTTGCGCAAGATGGCGGCAAGGCACGGTCGAGAGGAGGCGCTCGGCTTTGGCATGCGCCTGCAGATCATCTGCCGCGAGACCGAGAAGGAGGCCTGGGACGCCGCCGACCACCTCGTGCGCAACGTCGGTGCAGAGCGCGAGGCCTATATCGTCAACTACTACGCCAACTCGGCCGCCAACCGGCGGGTCCAGGAGCTGCGCGCCAAGGGGGACGTGATCGCCCCAAACCTCTGGGTGGGTCTCGCCAAGGCACGCCCCGGCGCCGGCGTCGTCATCGTCGGCAATCCCGAGCAGTGCGCCGGCGTGCTGCAGAATTACATTGATCTCGGCTGCCACTCGTTCTGCCTGTCGGGCTATCTCCACGATGCCGAGGCCGAGCGCTTCGCCCGCATGGTTCGGCCGATCCTCGCCGACCGCAACCGTGGGCGCCTCGCGCCGGCTGGATGACCCGCACGCCGCGGTCCATGGCGGGCTCCGTCGACCCGTCGCATGAGCCGGTGCGCACCCTCGCCAGCGAGCCACGGATATTGGGCCCACTGGCGATCGTGGCCCACGCGCCACACTCAGACAACGTCTCAAGAGACTTGCGCCAATCCGCGTCGGCGATTAACTCATTGACAAAAAGACCTCCTTTAGAGTGAGGGGTCTCGAAATCGACGCAAGAGCCAGCTATCCTGCCCAACCGACGACAGTTGACAGCCGGTCCATAGCTGCTTCGCACCACAGCTCGTCTTGTATCGGCCAGCGTCGATCAGAGCATGTCCGGATCGGCCGGACGTCTCGGCCATCGCCACCCCGGTTGACGCCAAGGTGTCGAGGCCTCGGAGAGGATTTCGCGTACCGGCACGGCCGGAGCGGGGCGAGGAGCCTGTGATCGATGCAGTACAAGGGCGATGATCTTGACTTGCGTGTTGCCCAGTCCCGGGGACTGCGCGAGAGCTACATGCCGGACTACGAGCCGGCCAACGCCAGCAACGGCCGCTGGTCCCGCCCTCGGTCGGTTGCCCCTCAGAGTGCCGAGCCGCTGTGGGTCGACGAGATCCTGCTCGCGTGCTGCAACTACGCCTTCGACGTGGCCCAGGCCAACGGCGCCGCCGAGGTCGACCTCGAGCATCTCGTCAATGCACTGACGCGGGTCGATGCGGCCGCCCGCATCCTCGAGGCTCGGGGCGTGCATGAAGGCCAGCTTCGCCGCGAGAGCGCCACGCTGATCGCGAGCGAGATCCCGGCCGCCAATGCCGGCGACGCCATCGCTCCCCGCCGGTCACCCGACCTCGAGGACGTGCTCCGCCGCGCCAGCGACCTCGCACATCGCCGAGGCTATGCTGCCGGTGTCGACGACGTGCTCTGGGTGCTCCTGCATTACGGCCGCGACCTCGCCGTCGTGCATCTTCTGCGCCGGCATACGCCCGATTGGCAGCGTGCGGACTGGGGCCGCATCCGCGAGCCGGTGCCGCCGCAACCCGAGCCTCAGCCCATGCCCAGGCCCGTGCCGCTTTCGCTCACCGACGGGCTCGCGAGCCGCGTCGTTGGGATCGAGGATGGTCTCAGGCTGCTGCAGGCGGAGATGGCGGCCGATCGCAAGCTGCTGATGGACCTCGTCCGCGACATCCAGCGGGACGTCGTGGCCCAGCGGAGCGACGGGGCGGCATTCCGCGGCGACCTCGGACAACGTCTGGAATCGCTCGAGCGTGCCGTGCAGACGCGTGGCGACTCGGTTCGCCTGCCCGCATTGCTGACGGAGCGCCTGTCGGGCCTCGAGAAGGCCTTGCACACAGGCCTCGGCGAGACCTCGCGCGCGGCGGCTCAGTTCGGCCAGCGGCTCGCCGCTATGGAGACGGCCGTCGGCGACGGCCAACAGACGGCCCACCAAGCCCTTGCCGAGCGCCTCGCAGCACTTGAACGATCCATCGGCACGAGCCTCGGCGACGTGGCACGGAGCGGCTCGCAGATCGGCCAGCGCCTCGCCGCCATGGAAACGGCGATCGCCAATGAACGCAACCAGTCGGCACAAGGCTTGGCCGACCGCATGACGGCGCTCGAGAAGTCCGTCCTGAGCGGTCTCGGCGAGGGTGCCCGCAATTGGGCTCACCTCGGCCAGCGGCTGAACGCCCTGGAAGCCGGACTGGCCGAGCGAGACAGTGCTCCGCTGGCCAAGCTCGGTGAGCGGCTGACGACGCTGGAAGGGGCCCTCGACAAGCGCCTCGCGTCCATCGAGCGGCTGGCCGTGGAGGCGCGTGCGGTGGATCTTCCCAAAGCCGTAGGCGACCGATTGGGCTCCATCGAGCGGCGCCTGGAAACGGCCTCGGGCGAGACCGGCCGCCGCTGGTCCGAGCTGACCGATCGTCTCGGCAGCCTCGGCCGGATCATCGAGACGGTCACCGGCGAGTCCAATCGCGTCCGCCTCGAGCTTGCCGAGCGCTTTGCCGGTCTTGAAGCCGATCTCGCCTCGCAAGCCTTCGACAAGGCCGAGGTGCCACCTGAGCTGGTCGAGCGACTCGCCGGTCTGGAGCGTGCCGTACGCGCCGGCTTCGGCGATGCTGCGGTGACCACGACCCGGATCACCGAGCGCCTCGGTGCGGTAGAGCAGGCCGTCTCGGGGCGCCCGGCCGATCAGAGCGAGGCGCTGTTGATCCTCGACGACCGGCTCGGCAGCATCGAGCGCATGCTCGAGGCGCGCGGCAATGAGATGGCAAGCACCTCAGGCCAGATACTCGAGCGCCTGCGCATCCTCGAAAGCAGGCCGGCGCCAACGCAGCCTCCCCCGATCGATATCGCTGCCGTGGTCTCGCCGCTGCAGACCCGGATCGACGGGCTGCACGGCTCCAGCATGGCGAAGGTGGACGCCGTCGGCCAGAGCCTGGTCCAGGTGCTCGCCCGTATCGGCCAAGTCGAGGACCGCCTGAAATCCGAGGCCGTGGTGAACGAGGAAGCGCTGAAGGGCCGCGACCAGGATTTCGACTTCATCTACGCCGAGATCAAGCAGCTCGGGCAGAGCCAGGCCACGCTCAACTCCGCTGTCAACGACTGGCGCAACGAAAGCCAGACCCACTTCGGAACGCTTGCCGGCCGCCTCGACAAGCTGCAGGCGGCCGTTGCGCCGCCGGAGCCGCAACCGATCGTTCTGCCGGCGGTCGTCGCCAAGACCGCAAACGGAACGGTATCCGGCGCTGTCGTCGATCCTGTCGTCCGGCCGGCGGCGGCCGCTGCGTCCACCGCTGGACCGAGGCCAGCGACCGACACGGTGCGCGCGGACGGCTACGATCTGCCGTCACAGCCGGGGCGAGGGTTCTGGTACTGGCTGTTCGGCACCGACGATGTCAGCCGCTCGCACCGCGAAAGCGACCTCAAGGTGGACCGGATGCGCCAGAATATGCGCGAGACGAAGGAACGCCGCCGCGGCCAGGCATGAGCGCGTCCGGAGCACCATGACGTGCTCCCTTCAGCTGGAGCACGTCTGACGGGACCAGCGAAAGGGCGGCTGCCTTGGCAGCCGCCCTTTTCAATTTTGGCTGCGGCCTTGGCGGCCGCAACTGCCGCCGTGCGTGCGGCCCGCAGCACAACCGGGCCAGGATCCGCCGCTGGCGTCGACCGGACGTGTCAGCCCCCCCTGTTGAGCTCTCGCCGCCGCCCTCAACCGAAACTTTACCCGCCTCGCCGTAAATCCAATTCCACAACCTATGATTGCCATCTCTCATCGAGGTATACTTCGCATGCGTCTGCATTCGCGTCGCTGTCTTGCGCTTCTGCGCCAGAATTCCACCGTGCTCGGCGCCTTGGTCGTGTCTGTCCTCTGGATCGGCGTCTACGTGACGTTCCGGCAGGCCTATGTGGCGGACTACCGTGAGCAGGTGAAGACCAGCGTCAACCTCGGTCTCCTGCTCGAGGAGACCACGCTCCGCACGATCGGGGAGATCGACAAGTCGCTCTTCTACCTGCGGCGCCTGATCGAGGCACGCCTCGGGACCATCGACTACCATCTGCTGATCTCGCGGCAGGACATACTGAGCGAGATGATCGTGCAGGCCGCCATCATCGATGCCGGCGGCATGATGCGCGCGACGAGTGCCTCTAAGGGCCCGGCCAAGCCGATCGACTTGAGCGACCGCGAGCACTACCGGTATCATGTCGGCCGTGACACCGACGAACTGTTCATCAGCAAACCGTTGATCGGCCGAGCGTCCGGCAAATGGTCGGTGCAGCTGACGCGAAAGTTCCGGAACAAGGAGGGTGAGTTCAGTGGCGTCGTCGTCGCCTCCCTCGATCCTGCACATCTCACGGACTTCTTCACGACTGTCGACCTCGGGCCACGGGGCTCGATCTCGCTGATCGGCCTCGACGGGGTGGTGCGCGCATCGGGCGGCATCCCCGACGTCGGCCTGCTGAAACTCGGGGAAAGCATCGCGGGCAGCAATGTCTTCCAACGCATGCTGCAGGGCGATGCCGGCACCTTCTCCTACAAGGCCGCGAGCGGCGACAGCCGGGTCATCAGCTACCGCCGCATCCGTGGCCAGCCACTGATCGTGGCCAACAGCTTCAGCGAGCCGGATGTGTACTGGCAGGCGTACCAGACGCTGAGCGCGCACAGCACGGTCGCGGCGATCCTTTCTGTCTTCATTTTCGGGGCGTGCATGCGGAGCGCCAAGGACCAGCTCCGCATCGGCGTCATGCAGTCACGTGCACGCCGCAGCCGCCAGCGTGCCCTGCGCACTGCCGAGCGCTTGCGCCTGACCTTGGAGAACATCACGCAGGGCATCATGCTGGTGCGCCGCGACCTGACCATTCCGGTCATCAACCGGCGCACCATCGAGCTTCTCGAGCTCCCGTCGGACTGGCAGCACCACCCGCCCCGCTTCGACGCGCTGATCGAGCATCTCGAGGCACAGGGCGAATTCGAGGCCGAGCCGGCCCCCGATGGGACGCGTCCACCCGAGCAATGGCTGCACGACGAGGCCATTGGCGGACAATCGACCTACGAGCGCCGCCGGCCGAACGGCACCGTGCTCGAGGTGCGCACCACTGTGCTGCCGGGTGGCGGCTTCGTGCGAACATTGACCGACATTACGCATCGCCGCAAAGCCCAGGCCGAGGTCGACAGGCTCGCTCGCGAGGATGTCGTCACGGGCCTCGCCAATCGCCGGGAGTTCCACGAGGTTCTCGAGCGCCGGGTCAACGGTGAGCCGTTCGTGCTGCTCTATCTCGACCTCGACCGGTTCAAGATCGTCAACGACACGCTCGGCCACCCGGTGGGAGATGCGTTGCTCCAGGCCGTGGCCGCTCGCATCCGCTCAAGCATCCGCATCGAAGACGTGGCCGCCCGGCTGGGTGGCGACGAGTTCGCCGTGCTGATTGATTGCGACGGAACCCAGGAGACGGGGCGCGCCGTGGCCGAGCGTCTGGTCAAGTCCCTGTCGCAGCCCTACGAGGTCGACGGTCATCAGATCCTCGCCGGTGCCAGCATCGGCATCGCGATCGGGCCGCGCGACGGCAGCAGTGCTGACGTCCTGCTGAAGGCCAGCGACCTCGCGCTCTATGCGGCAAAGGCTGCCGGACGCGGCACCTATCGCTTCTTCGAGCCGACCATGGACGAGGAGATCAGGCTCAAGCGCAAGCTCGAGATGGATCTGCGCCGCGCCCTCGAGAACAACGAGTTCGAGCTGCACTATCAGCCATTCTTCGACATCGCGACCAAGACGCTGCTCGGCTTCGAGGCGCTGATCCGCTGGCGGCACCGCGAGCGCGGACTCGTCTCACCGGCCGACTTCATCCCGATCGCCGAGGAGACGGGACTGATGGCGCCGATCGGCGCCTGGGCCATCGGGCAGGCCTGCCATGACGCCCTATCCTGGCCGGAAGAGACGCGCGTGGCCGTCAACGTGTCGTCCATGCAGTTCAAGACCGGAGACCTTTCTCGCGATGTGCATGCCGCGCTGGCACGGTCGGGCCTTCCGGCCGGCCGCCTCGAGCTCGAGATCACCGAGAGCACGCTGATGGAGCAAGGCGACGCGACGGTTCGCGTGCTGTTGGGTCTGCGCGCGCTCGGCGTCTCGATATCGATGGACGATTTCGGCACCGGCTACTCGTCGCTGAGCTATCTGCGCCGCTTCCCGCTGAACAAGATCAAGATCGACCGGTCCTTCGTCATGGACCTGGGCAGCTCGCCGAAGGTCGAGGTCATCATCAGGTCGATCATCGACATCGCCCGAACCATGGACATGACGACGACCGCGGAGGGTATCGAGACGCCGGACCAGCTCGACCGGCTGGCCGCGCTCGGGTGCGACGTGGGCCAGGGCTACTACTTCAGCAAGCCGCGCCCTGTCGCGGAGCTGCAGGACCTGATCGAGGAGGCCTGCGGACGGGCGAAGGCGAAGGCCGCCTGATCAGGAGGACGATGACGAGGTCCCGTGAGCGAGGCCACCGCAGAGAGCATCGACGACGAATGGTCGGGCCGTCGCGGTGGTCCACGCGAGCAGCCGCTCAACGCGCGATCATCGACAGGCCCGTGACGAGCAGCACCCACAGGACCAGCCGGCGGAACCGGTCGGATGGAATGCGGCCTCGCAGACGGCTGCCGATCTCCACGCCGGTCAGGCCAGGCAGCACCGCCAGCAGTGAAAACCCCAGCAACGGCAGCGTCATGATGCCGGTCGCGAGCAAGCCGGCCGCAAGTATTGCGGAGCACAGGAGCACCGCGAAATTGATCGCCTGCACAAGCCGGCTCGCATCCAGCTCGAGCGCCATCATGTAAGGAAACAGTGGCATCACCTGCGAGCCGGTCAACCCCGTCAGCACCCCGTTGAGAAACCCGACCGGCACCTGCAGCCGGACCGCCAGCGCGCCCGACACCTGCATGGTCGGCCGCAGCAGGGTCCACGCCACATAGCCGAAGATGAGCACCCCCAGCGTCTTCACCGCCATCGACTGGCTGATCCACATCAGGAGCCCGATCCCGACCGCGATCCCCGGCACCATGGCCGCATAGAGTGCCCGAAACCGCTGCACCGTCTCGACGAGGTGTCCGGTGGCCAGCGCGACGGCAACGTTGGTTGCCATCGCCGGCAGCAGGACGATCGCCATCGCGGGCTTCAGGCCGAGCGACGTCACGAGAAACGGGAGAGCACAGGAGGCGTAGCCGAGACCCGTTGCCCCTTTGACGATGCCGGCGAGAATCAGGCCGGCGGTGACCCACGCAATGGAAATCCAGTCCATTCGCCAACCTTCGCAATCGATGACTGAGGCACGCCGCACCAGATGACCCGGCGCCACCCGAGGCGCATCAGCAATGAGGTCTCGCGGATCAGCCGCCGGCCCCTATGAACCATGGCTTGACGCTGCAGCCTTTGCGCAACGAGTACATGTAAAATCGCGGCATGCGAGGCGGGAACAGAAAGTCCAGGTCGCTGCCACTGAAAGTCGCGAAAATGGCGTCGGGAAAAGCTTTCTCGACGGCGACCTGCTCGATGAGGTTGGCGCGGAGATAGCGTTCTGCGGCCGCAACCGGCGAGCCGGCACCGAGGTACCAGCGCTCCGCCGCGCGCACCAGCCGGTCGACGTCGGCCCTGTCGAGGGCGGGCTCGCGGATCGACCCGGTCGGATGCATCGAACGGACGATCGCGCTCAAATGGGTGGCCCTGAAGCCGGCATCCCTCGCATGACGCTCGATCTCGCCGAAATAGGCCTCGTAGTCGCACCGCGCATGTCCATTCAGCTCGGCATGGGTGTCGGTGAAGATCAGCCTGAGCTCGGCACCCGGCGCATAGACTGCCTCGATCCGGCGGGCGAGGCTGGCCAGAAACGTCAGACAGACGATGTCGGGGCGGTCGATGCCGTGGCGCGGGCCCTTGCCCCAATAGAGGACGAATGGCACGGGCGACCCGACGAGCATGGCGTCTGAGATGCGCGTCTTCATCAGCGTGATGCTGGACGGCTGCTCGCGCTTGAACGCCCAGGTGTTGAACGAGGCCAGCACACTGGCGACGCTGGGACCGCTAGCTCCGGTCCGGACGCGGGTCTTGGCCGGCCCCGGCGGCAACTCTCCTGACATGCTGCGCATTGTGACCGCTCTCCCATCAATACAACTTTAAGTTGCGTTTGATAGGACGGCACAATGTCAGCTGTCAATCAACTGGGCCGGTGCTTCGACGCCGGCTCAAGATGCAGCAATGTCGGCGAACGGGTCCGGGACGCCATCGGGCTTCTGCGCAAACGTCTTCATGCTCATGGCGATGAGGCTGTAATAGCCGAGCACCGCGACGACATCGAGCACGCCGCGCTCGCCCAGGACCGACTTTGCACGCGCATAGGTTGCGTCCGAAACCTCACGCGTACGCAGCAGCTCCTGCGCGAGGTCGTAGGTCGCCGCCTCATCGTCCCGGCCGAACTCGGCAGGCTGGCCGCGGCGCAACGCCTCGAGTGCTGCCGCGTCGACGCCGTGTCCGCGGGCGATCGGCTCGTGATCGACCCACTCGCCGCCACAACGCCAATTGGCGGCCATGATCAGGATGCACAGCTCCGACAACCGCGGAGGCAGGCTGGACTGGAAGCGTGAATAAAGCCCGAGCTTCTCGCCCCGACTCAACAGCTCGGGACTGTGCAGCCAGATGAAGAACGGGCCGTGCATCTTCTTGCGAGGCCCCGCGACGACCTCGTCCCAGACGGCCTTCTGTGCATCGGACAACTGGTCGTAGGTCAAGGTCGGCAGCCGCATGATGGTCTCCTGTCACGTGGAAGGTGCCGCCTCGCCCGTCGCCCTCCCCGGGGCGGTGCGCACCCGGATCCGGCACCTCGGCATGAGATGAGGGGCAAAAATTTCTACAGGAGAACCGGCAGGATGTCGTCGCCGTCGGCGATCGTGCCTCGTCCCGTTTGGCACACCCGCCGGCGAGGTGCGCCCGCTACCGGCCGACCACCTTTACGCGCCTGCGATAATGCGCACGATAGGCGTTGACCATGTCGAGCATGGCGCTGCGGATGCCGGGGGCGCGATTGATGTACTGCACAACCGGCCAGGCGAGGTAGCCCGGCACCCCCTCGACGTTGGTGAGGCCGGGTGAGCCCTCGGCCGCGATGTCGCCCTTGAAGACCACGCGCGGTGCAAACGTCGCCGTAATGGGATAGCTCGCGCCCGGCGTGATCACCTCACAGCGCACGGGTTGGGGTGGCGCCTCGAAGATGTGCTCGGACTGGACCAGCGCTGCCTGGACCTGCCGCCGCTCAATGCGGATCGACACGACGCAAGTCGCGTCCTTCAACATATCGCGCGTCAGCTTTCTCAGGTCAGCGCGCTCGTCGTCCGTGAGACGCAGCGGATGCTCGCAGGCCACGACAGGTGCGCGCCCACGCTCAATCTCGGTGAAGCAGTCGCCCCCGGCCATAACCGGAACGGCGAGAGAGCACACGCCCGCGAACAGGCCGGTCCCGAGGACGATGCGCACCCAGCTGCGAGTTTCGACGGCTGCCATTCCAATGTCTCCCAGCCCGGAATTGCCGGCAGCATGGGAGCACGGTGATTGCGGCGGGCTCGCGGAGGAAACGTGACGGCGCCGGGTCACTCGGCCCCGGCGCCGATCCGTCCGCCACGACAGCCCGCCCCTCTGCGGTCGATTGCTCAGCCGCCAGACGCGATCCGCGGACACTTCTCGTGCAGCATGTGATTGAGCGCCTTGACCAGCGCGCTGTGGAAAACGCCGAGATTGTCCTCGAGCTTGGCTGCAGCGAAGGCGAGCCCCTTCACGACGGCCGGCCCCTCCACCTCCTTGAGGTTGACCCATACTTTCGCGACCTTGCCGTCCACGAACTCGGCCTTCGGCGCCAGCGTCGCCTTCACCTTGGTGACGTCCTTCTCGCCCTCGATCTCACAGTTGACCGCATGATCCGGGAACTGGAGCGTGGACTTTGGATCCTTCACTGCGGAGATCACCACGGCGCGGGCGAGCTTCAGGTCGACAGTGCAGCGGGCATCGCCGAAACCCCAACTGAGCTTGCCGGCCGAGGAGCCTTCCTTCAGCTCCGTCTTCTGCCACGTCTTCGACAGGCCGCACGAGAAGTCGCCGTCGGCCGGCTGCTTCCTCGTGACAAGCTCGCACAAGCTCTTCTCGCACGCCTTCAGCGCCGCCTTCTCGTCCTTGCCCTCCTCGAGCGCAACCGCCTGTCCCAGGGCGGCCGCCATCACCGCTCCCGCTCCCACAACAGCCACGAGACGTCCCATCCGCATGTCGATCTCCCCATCAGCACCGACGTTCCGAACGCGGCGCCACCTGAGAGCCAATTGCGGCCTGAACATGATCGCCGGAGGCGCGTGACACAACAAATTCCGCGCGTGGCGAGAAGGACGCGTTTCTCGGGGTGAACGTGGTTTCTAAATTTCTGTCACATCGGCACTTGCGCGTCCCTCTCGACCGGGTCCACGATGAACTGCCGCGTCCTTCCTCCCAGGCGCGGGCCGCGGCCATTGCGTCCGGCTGCCTGGGAGACAAAGGAGCGAAGCCATGGGTAAAGCCGATGGCGGGGCGGGCCGTAGTGCCCGCTGCATCGCACTGGTCGGACCATTCATGTCCGGCAAGACGACCCTGCTCGAAGCCATCCTGCATCGGACCGGCACGATCACGCGCCAGGGCTCGATCGCCGATGGCAACACGGTCGGAGACGCCTCCGAGGAGGCCCGGGACCACGGCATGAGCGTCGAGGCCAATATCGCCGACGTGGAGTTCCTCGGCGACCGGTACACCTTCGTCGACTGTCCCGGCTCCATCGAGTTCCAGGCCGAGGCGAACGCCATCCTCGCCGCCTGCGACGCGGCCATCGTCGTCACCGAGCCCGACCACAAGCGTGTTCCAGCGCTGCAGGTCATCCTGAAGCAGCTCGAGGATCGCGGCATCCCCCGCTTCCTGTTCCTGAACAAGATAGACAGCTTCTCGACGCCGGTGCGCGAGATATTGCCGATGCTGCAGCCGGCGAGCGCCACCCCGCTGGTGCTGCGCCAGATCCCGATCTGGGAGAACGGCATCGCCACCGGCTTCGTCGACCTCGCCCTCGAGCGCGCCTTCGTCTACCGCGAGCATGCCCCGTCGGAGGTGGTGGACATGCCGGCGACCGTGATGGACCGCGAGAAGGACGCGCGTTTCGCCATGCTCGAGAAGCTCGCCGACTATGACGATGAGCTGATGGAGCAGCTGCTCTCCGACATCGCCCCGCCCCGCGACCGCATCTTCGACGACCTGAAGCGCGAGCTGAAGGAGGGCCTGATCTGCCCCGTCCTGGTCGGCTCGGCCGCCAACGGCAACGGCATCCTGCGCCTGTTGAAAGCGCTGCGGCACGAGGCGCCGTTCGTCGACCAGACGGTGCGCCGGCTGAAGCTCGAGAATGCGGCCACCTCGGCGGTCGTGATGAAAACGATCCACACGGCTCACGGCGGCAAGCTCTCTCTCGCGCGGGTGCTCACTGGGCATCTGGAGGAGGGCACCAGCGTCACCGGCGCCCGCGAGACCGAGCGCATCGCCGGCGTGATGTCGATGCTGGGCCAGGAGGCGAGGAAGCGAGGGGGCGCCGTCGCGGGCGACACCGTGGCCCTGGGCCGGCTCGAGAAGATCAAGACGGGCGAGACGCTGACCACCGACAAGTCCGGTATCGTGCAGATCCCGATCGACCCGCCCCAGGCGCCCGTGCTGGGCGTCGCCATCGCCCTCAAGGACCGCAAGGACGAGGTCAAGCTGACGACCGCGCTCGCCAAGGCCATGGAAGAGGATACCGCGTTACGCCTCGAGCAGTCGCAGGATACCCACCAGATGGTGCTGTGGGGACAGGGCGAGATGCACATGCGCGTCACGCTGGAGCGCCTGCAGCGCAAGTACGGCATAGAGGCGATGACCAGCCCAAGGCAGGTGCCGTACCGCGAGACGATCAAGAAGCCGATCAGCATCCGCGGACGGCACAAGAAGCAGTCCGGCGGTCACGGCCAGTTTGGCGACGTCGTGCTCGAGATCGCACCGCTGCCCCGCGGCGAGGGCTTCAAATTCTCGGAGCGCATTCACGGCGGCGTGGTGCCGCGCCAGTTCATTCCGTCGGTCGAGATCGGCGTGAAGGATTATCTGCAGACGGGGCCGCTCGGCTTCCCCGTCGTCGACGTCGCCGGCACTTTGACCGACGGCTCCTATCACACGGTCGACTCCTCCGACATGGCTTTCCGCCAGGCCGGTCGCCTGGCGATGGCGGAAGGTCTGCCGAAGTGTGCGCCAGTGCTGCTCGAGCCGGTCATGCACGTCTCGATCGCGGTGCCGAACGAGGCCACGAGCCGGGTGAATGCGATGATCTCGCAGCGCCGCGGCCAAATCCTCGGCTTCGACGCCCGCGAGGGCTGGACCGGGTGGGACGTGGTCGAGGCCAGGATGCCCGAGAGCGAGATCCAGGACCTGATCGTGGAGTTGCGGTCCGCCACTGCCGGCGTCGGGGCGTTCACGGCGCGGTTCGACCATCTCGCCGAGCTGACCGGCCGTCACGCAGACCAGGTGCTCGCCGCCTCACGAGCAGCCGCCGAGTAGGCCGGAGACGGCACCCCGCATGCCCTTCCTGCGGCAGCCGCCGCAGGAAGGGATCAGGGCGCAGCGCCGCGACACCATTTGGTCCATTGCCAGAAGGACCTGAGCGGTCCGAAGCGAGAGACGTGGGGCGCCCCGAGCGAGGCGAGCCTGTCGGCCGACCGGAGCGCGACGTATTGCAGGCCGAGGAAGCTGTCGACGGCCGCATAGGGGCCATTGATCACGACGACACCAGCAGCCCAAGCGTGCGCCCGGCCGTTGCGCAAGCCCGCGATCTCGAAATCGTTGGTCACGGCAAGCCCCGAGAGCCGCCGCACCTCGCCTTCCTCGCCCGAGCCCTTGTTGCGCTCGAGGTCATAGGTGCGGATGAGATCGCCGATGAAGGGCGTCTCATCGAGGCTCGCGATCAGCCCCGTGCAGTCGATCACGTAGTCGGCCGCAAGGTCGACGTTCTCGGCAAAAGGGTCCGACGAGTCCAGTCGTGTCTCGATACGGCCGTCGACACTCATGATGGAGCGGACGTTGCCGTAGAAGATCTTGTACCAGCCCTCCTTGGTGCCCTGCTCGATGATGTTGTTCCAGCTGGCCCGATTGACGGTGGTGGTGCCGCCCCAAATCGCGAGCAGCCGAGCCCGCTCCTCGGGCGAGGCCCCCTCGAGGAGCTTGCGATACGTGCCCCCCCAGCTCGCCTTCGGCCAGTTGAACGGCTGGTGCTCCACGTCGTTGCGCACCGGTCGCGTCGCCAGATCGTACTTGTGACCCTGCTTCACGGGCGAGCGGACGAGATGCAGGATGCGAACACCTGTGTTCCTCTCGCGCACCTCCGACAGTCGCTGGATGATCCGTGACGCGACGATGCCCCGACCTCGGATCAACACGGTCCCACCCTTCTGCTGAAGCGTGCGGTAGACTTCCTCGTGGTCCTCGTAGGCGTTGACCACTGCCCGCGACTGCGGGTGTGCCTGTCGGAAATCCCTCAGATCCGGAAGGAAGTTGAAGGCCGGATAGCCCGTCGCAATATGGATGTAGCGAGCGAGCAGGAAGCGCTGTCGCTCCGATCGATCGACACTCGGCGCAGCCTGGCTCGGGACGCGATAGGCGATGACGTAACGCTCGTCGTCGGTCTTGCGGATGCCGGCCACCTGGGCCGCCATCCACATGACATCCCACCCGATGCGCAAGGCCTCGGCATCCATGGAGCGCTTCATGTCCCCGATCCGGGGCGTGTAGCTCTCGGTCAGCATCTCCTCGCCGAACACCTGCAGCACATGCTTGAGACCCCCGATGCGCCCCGACAGAAGGTCCCGCACCGTCTCCCGGCTGGCATATCCGGGAAATCCCCAGATATTGTCAGGCGCCGAGATCGAATTGGACCGCAATCGCTCGTGATCAGGTATCTGTGAATTGCGGCAGAGCCGGTCGTATTTGGCATACGGGCGCTTGTCGGTAGCCACCCCCAATACTCGGATGTCCTCGGCGGGCACACCATAATTGCGAAGGAAATCGACCCAGCAGAAGCTGCCCATGCCGCCACCGATCGTGGCATAGATCGTTTCACCAGAAAGACGACCCGACGCCCGAATATCTCGCAGCGGGACCACCCTCTGCGCGAAAAGCTGTCCCGGAAAATCGGAATCGGTCCGGCTCGGGCCTCCCCGCCCGGTTGCGAGAGGCTCGCGCGGTGGGGGCTCGACCTCCACCAGCTCTCGCTCCGCGTGCTGAATCCATGTGAACGACAGCTCGAACGGGCCAACCCCAAGGCGCCGACCCGGTGGCCAATCACCTCGCTCAATCGGCCGGCCATCGAGAAACGTCCCATTCACGCCGCCCTTGTCGGCTACCGTCACCCGTCGGCCTGCGACCGAAATCTCGCAGTGGAGTCTCGAAACCTGGGGATGATCCAGAACGATCTCACTGGCCTTTGACCGGCCTATATTGAATGGCCCTGGCCCAGCGAGCACTTTTCTCCCTTGCGAGGCTGCCGGCGCCGGAGACCGATTATCCGTCCAAGTAACTTCGAGCGCCATCGATCCATCCACTACGCAAATCGCCGACCATGGCTTTTGTCGCATCGGAGTGGGCGATTGTCGATAGAGGCACGATGGGCAATTTTGGCAATGAAAATTACCGTAGTCGTCAGGTCACGCCAAAGATAATAGGAAAAGCACGTCATACACGATTGAAAACCGAGGCGCTTATGACTGTAGGGAGACGGATCAGGAGGAGCGGTCACACGGGGGCAAGTCTTCGCGCGACGGGCTTCCAGCTCACCGCCGATTTCCTGCCGTGACCGATGCCCCTCCGCGGGACGGCCCGGTGCACCAGTGCCGGTAGCGCAGGTCGGCCCCGGATTGTTGACACTCCGGACGCCGGGAACTACCGCGTGCTACCCAGCAGTCGCGGCTCGCCGGCTTCGCTGTCGCCTCGAACCATCGAGAGGTGGCGGCACCCGCGTGCCACCTGCCCACCTTCCCCGCCAGAGCGGAGACCTGCCGATGACAACCGACAGCACGGCCGGACAGCCACGCAGCCTCCAGGAGATCGAGGCGGACCTCGACCCCGAGATGCAGTTCCGGCCATTGACACCGTCGGCCGGCTGGCTGGTCTCGGGTCTGCTGCTGGTGCTCTCGTTCTTCCACACCTACACCGCCGGCTTCGGGCTGCTCCGCGAGACGACGCACCGCGGCATCCACATGGCCTTCGTGCTCGGCCTGATCTTTCTCGTCTTCGCCGGCCGCAAGCATCGGCGCAGCGAGGCGAGGGTCTCATCCGTGGCGGCGCCGCTCGGCATCCCGCTGATCGACTGGCTGCTCGCCGCCGGCGCCGCAACCGCCAGCCTCTATGTGCCGTGGATCTACGACGACCTTGCCTTCCGCGTCGGCAACCCGCTTGTCATCGACTGGGTAATGGGCACGATCCTGATCGTGGTGCTGCTCGAGGCAACGCGGCGGGCGGTCGGGATACCGCTGGTCATCATTGGGTCGCTGCTCATCGTCTATGCCCTGATCGGGCCGTCGCTGCCGGGCATCCTCGCCCACCCGGGCAACACCTGGAAGGGCGTCGTCAACCACCTCTACCTGACGAGCCAAGGCATCTACGGCATCCCGCTCGGCGTCGTCGCCACCTACGTCTTCCACTACGTGCTGTTCGGCGTGCTGGCGACGCGCATCGGGCTCGGCCGCATGTTCATCGACCTCGCAACGGCGCTGGCGGGCCGACTGTCGGGCGGCCCGGCCAAGGTCTCGATCTTCGCCTCGGGCCTCTTCGGCATGATCTCGGGATCGTCGATCGCCAATACGGTGACGGTCGGCTCACTCACCATCCCGATGATGATCCGCATCGGCTACCCGCGCCACTTCGCGGCTGCCGTCGAATCGACAGCCGCCACGGGCGGACAGATCACGCCTCCGATCATGGGTGCCGCCGCCTTCCTGATGATCGAGTACCTCAACGTCTCCTACCAGACGATCATTCTGGCGGCGATGGTGCCGGCCTTCATGCATTTTTTTGGAGTGCTGTGCCAGGTGCACTTCGAGGCGAGGAAGCTCGGCATGCGCGGCGTGCCGGCCGCCGACCTGCCGCGTGCCAGCGCGGTCCTGGCCGCGAGCTGGCCCGCAGCCATCCCGCTGCTGGTCCTGCTCATCGTTCTGTTCTCGGGCTTCACGCCCTACCTCGCCGCCTTCTGGGGCATCGTCGCCTGCGTGGTGGTCGGCCTGACCGAGCGCAACCCTCTCGTGGCCGTCGCCTTGCTGGCCGCGATCGTTGCCAGCGTGGCGCTCGATGTCCTGACCGAGTGGATCGCCCTCGGCCCGATCCTGGCCGCCTGCATCGCTGCCGGCACCTGGGGCGTCCTGAAGGACAGCACCGAGGGCCAGGCGCGCCTGGTCGACATTCTCGATGCCTTCGTGCTCGGCGCCAAGTACGCGATCGGCGTCGGCGCCGCCGCTGCCACGGTCGGTATCATTGTCGGCGTCGTCACGCTGACGGGAGTTGGCTTCAAGCTGTCGGACATCATCACGTCGACCGCCGCTACCGTGTCCGCCCATCTCAGCCTGATGCTGCCCGGCGGCTTGCTCAGTCCCGGTGCCATGACGCTGTTCTTCACGCTGATCATGACCGCGATCGTCTGCCTGCTCCTTGGCTGCGGCGTGCCGACCACGGCCAACTACATCATCATGGTGACGATCGCCCAGCCGGCGCTCGCCAAGCTCGGCGTGGCACCGATCGTCTCGCACTTCTTCGTCTTCTATTACGGTGTCCTCGCCGACATCACACCGCCGGTCGCGCTCGCCGCCTATGCCGGCGCCAGCATGGCCGGCGCCGATCCGTTCCGTACCGGCAACACAGCATTCCGCCTGGGCCTGGCCAAGGCGCTCGTACCGTTCGTGTTCGTCTATCAGCCGGCGATGCTGATCGTGACCAAGGAGTTCACCTGGCCGCTCTTCGTCGAGACGGCCGGCACATGCGCGATCGGCATCGTGATGCTGGCCGCAGCGCTGACGGGATTTGGTCTCGCGCCGATGAGCCCAGCCCTGCGCCTCGTCCTCGGCACCGCATCGATCCTGGTGATAATGCCGAGCCGCACGGCCTCGCTGATCGGCCTCGCGCTTGCCGTCCCCGTTCTGATCTCGCAGATCAAAGCGTCGCGGCGCGGACCATCGCCGACGAGCACGCCAGCCTGAGCCTACCGCCATTCACGCTCAGCATGCCGCCGCCGTCTCGGCCGCGATCCATCCGAGGAAATCGGCCGAGCCTCCGACGACCGGCAGCACGACGACCGCCGGATTGACGTAGGGGTGCAGCACCCGCACCACACCGATCACCCGGGCGGCGAGCGTCGCCCGCGTCTTGACGATACCCAGCACCTCGTCGTCGCGATGCACCGCGCCCTGCCACCGGTAGATCGACCGCATGCCCGGCACGATGTTGACGCAGGCCGCGAGCTCCATCCCGACCAGCTCGGCGCCGATACGCTCCGCCTCCGCGGCGGTCGGATAAGTTGCATAGACGAGCGCAATGGCTGCCCGGTCCTCGCTTGGAACGACCGCCAACCCTGTCGAGCCAGCGACATTTACTCCGGCTGACTTTTCTGGCACCTCAAGTCTCCTCCTGTCGAGCGGGAGTGCGCCTGGTCGCGACCGGGCCCTATCAAGGTGCCCGATATGCCAGACCTGCTGCGCAAGTTCGAGCGGATCGCCTTCGTGGCGAGCGACGGGTCCGAGGCCCGACGCGCGCTCGAGCGCATGACCGAGCTCTACGGTAACGCCAAGATCTCCGAGGCCCAGGTCATCGTCGCTCTCGGCGGCGATGGCCTGATGCTGGAGACGTTGCATCGCTACATGAACGACCGCATCCCGATCTACGGCATGAACCGCGGCTCGGTCGGCTTCCTGATGAACGAGTACCGCGAGGACGAGCTCGGGGAGCGCCTCGCCCGCGCCGAGGTCAGCCGCATTCATCCCCTGTCGATGACCGCCCGCGACTCGTACGGCGTCCTGCACAAGGCGCTCGCCATCAACGAGGTCTCGGTTTTCCGCGAGACGCATCAAATCGCCAAGCTGCGCATCGCGGTGGACGGCAAGGTCCGTCTCCAGGAGCTCGCCTGCGACGGTCTTCTGGTGGCGACACCGGCAGGATCCACCGCCTATAATCTGTCGGCGTACGGCCCCATTCTGCCGATCGACGCCCGCCTCCTGGCCCTAACGCCGATCTCGGCTTTCCGACCACGTCGATGGCGCGGGGCATTGCTGCCGAGTGGCGCGCATATCGAGATCGACGTTCTCGAAGCCGAGAAGCGCCCAGTCAGCGCCGTCGCCGACAACGTCGAGACGCGCTCCGTGATTCATGTTGCCGTCGAGGAGGCGCGCCACATCGAGATCCTGATGCTGTTCGATCCGGGCCATAGCCTGGACGAGCGCATCCTGTCGGAGCAGTTCCGCTACTGACGGCGCTGTCCGGCGCGTCGGCAATGGCGAGCAGGTCGCTCACCATCGCCGAACGGTGCGGCCGTGCTATTTCGGCAGGCTGTAGAAACGCCGCGCCGTCTCGCGGAAGAGCTGCGCCTTCTCGTCGGCGGAGGCGCCGGACGCGAGCCGCTTGAAGGCATTCCAGTAGATCGCGTAGCTGCCCGAGAACTTGTCGACGGGGAAGTTCGACTCGAACATCGCGCGCGACGGTCCGAAAGCCTCGATGCACGTATTCATGTAAGGCTCCCAGGCCTTGGCCAGCTCCTCGGAGGTCGGCGGCTTCGGGCGCGTGTGGAAGTCGAAGCCGTTGACTCGCATGCCGAGGCCGCCGAGCTTGATGATCACGTTCGGGCACTTGCCCAATTCACGGATGTCGCGGCTCCAGGCAGCGAACACCTCGTCCTTGCGGCTCGCGTAGTAGCCGAGACCGAGCGGTCCGCCGCAGTGATCGAGGACAATCGGCTGGCCCGGAAACTTGCGCGCGAGCTTGATCAGGTCCGGCAGCGCCGTGTGATAGCACCACGCATCGAACGTCAGCCCGAGCTTGCCAAGCACCGCGAACCCCTCGTGGAAGCTGGCGTCCTCGCCGTACATGTGCTGCGTCGGGTTGGTGTGGCCGTTGTGGATCTGCGGCTCCTTGTCGTCCCAGCTCGCCACGTAGCGGATACCCTTGAAGCGCCCGCCGCCGACCGCGATCTGCTTTGCGAGCACCTCCTCCACGCGGGCGCCGAGCCGGAGCTCCGCCAGCCCGACGATGCCCGTTGCCACCCGCGTCTTGCCGTAGGCGCCGGACGCCGACATGGCCGCGATGCCGTTGACGAACTCCACCTCGCCGATGGGCTTCTCCGCCTCCGGCCCCTCGGCGCGGAAGCAGGCCGTGCACTCCAGGAATACGGTCTGGATGACGTTATGGCCGCTGCCCGTATCCGCCAGGATATCCTTCAGCAGGTAGGTGTGCTCCGGGAACTCCCACAGATGATGATGCGGATCGATGATCTCGAGCCCAGGCTCGAGGATCGGCTCCTGCGTCCTGGCCAGCCATTCAAGGCTGAGGCCCGCCATCCGCGAGCCGACGGTCGAATGCGGCTTGGTCATAAGGCTGTTCCTCCGGTGATCTCGTTGCGCCTTCGAGCGGCCATGCCAGGAGACGGTACCGCGCACGCCGGAGGCTGGGAAGCGACGCCTCGGTCCACTGCGACTTCAAGGATGACCGGGCGGGCCGCGTCTTCGTCGTTGACGACTTGTAACAGCCGTTGTCAGCCCCTTTCCCGCCGTTTAAGCAGCACCGCAACGGGACCGCGCGCGCGGCGGCCGTCACGGGGACTGACGACCTTGAGCACCATCGAGAGCTACTTCGTCGGCATCGGGGCGCAGAAGTCCGGGACGACGTGGCTCGCCCGCATGCTGGCCGCCCACCCCGACATCTTCATCACACCCGTGAAGGAGATCCATTACTTCGACCACATCGCCGGCATCACCGAGCAGCTTTCCGACAAGAAGCGGCGGTCCCGCCATCGCAAGTACCATCAGCGCATGTGGACGCAGCTCAGCCGCTTCTCCGAGCATCGCAGCCAGTGGTCCTGGTGGCGGGACTACATGGGCTCACCGATTGACGATGCCTGGTATCGTCGCCTCTTCGCCCATCGCGGCGGCGCCACATTCGCCGGTGAGATCACGCCCGAGTACGCGATCCTCGGCAAGCAGGGCCTCGCCCACATCAAGCGCCTGGCACCAACGGCCCGCGTCGTCTTCATCATGCGCAATCCCGTGGACCGCATGTGGAGTCAGGTGCTGCACCAGTGCCGATCGCGCGGGCTCGACGCCAATCGCCAAACCACCGAGGCCATCGTCGCCATGCTGGCGGAGCCGCGCTTCGGGGAGCTCGGCGATTACGCGGCGACTCTCGACGACATGAAGGCCGTATTCCGATCGGATCAGACGCTGGCCCTGTTCTACGAGGACATGCACCAGGACCGGCTCGCCGCCCTCCGCCAGGTCTGCGGGTTCATCGGCACCCGGTTCGACGCCGCCTATTTCCCGGAGCTCGGCCGCCGCTTCAACCGCAGCCAGCAGGCCGCCCTCCCGGCGCCCGTCCGCGAGCACTTGCGTGTGCTGTGTCGGCCTCAGGCCGAGGCCGTCCGCCAGCGTCTCGGTCGACTGCCGGAGTCCTGGGAGAAGGAGCTCGGGGAGCTGTCGGCACGCAAGGCCTGATGCTCGCCTAGATCGCGAGCGTGTCGGTGCGATCCACGCGCTGAGTGGCGGGCGACAGCGCCTCGCAAACCCAGTCCGGTGCGGTCTCGGCGAACGCGGTATCGGCCAGCCGAGCCATCCGGTCCCGCCGCCAGCCGGGCGGTGTCCGGCACCACGACATGCGATGGCAGCGCCCTCGATGTCGACGCGAGCGCCGGGACGCGCCTGCGGCGCAGGCATGGCCAGCATTTCAGCGCCGCTTGTCGCGTGCGCCACTTGGAGCCAGGGCAGCTGGAGCAAGTGCGCCTATGCCGAGGCAATCACGTCCCGGTCGCCCCAGAAGCGGCTGGATGAATAGGCCTTGGCTACCGCTCGCCCGCGATCGGCGGCGCCGACAGCTCGCCGGCCAGCACCTCGGCGACGTGACGCACGGCGACGGCGCGGCCCTGGCGGCGGAGCTTGCCGGCGATGTTCATCAGGCAGCCGAGATCGCCGGCGACCAGCAGGTCGGCCTTCGTCTCGGCGATCGACGCGCACTTCCTCTCGACGATGGCATTCGAGATCTCATCGTACTTGACCGAGAACGTGCCGCCGAAGCCGCAACAGACCTCGCACTCCGCCATCTCGACCAGCTCGAGCCCGTCGACACTGGCGAGCAGCTTGCGCGGTTGGTCCTTGACCTCGAGCTCACGCAGGCCCGAGCAGCTGTCATGGTAGGTGGCGCGTGCGGCGAGCGCCTGGCGGACGTGTGTCATGCCGCGCACGTCGACGAGGAATGAGATGAGCTCGTGCGTGCGATCGGCGAGGGCTTTCGCCCGTGGCGCCCACTCGGCGTCGTCCGCCAGCAGCTTCGGGTAGTGCGACTTGACCATGCCGGCGCACGATCCCGACGGCGCCACCACGTAGTCGAAGCCCTCGAGCGCCGCGATGGTCTGGCGCGCCAGCGCCTCGGCCGTCGGCCTGTCGCCGGAGTTGTAGGCAGGCTGGCCGCAGCAGGTCTGCCCCCTCGGCACCTCGACAGTGCAACCGGCCTGCTCGATCAGCTTCGCCGCCGCAAAGCCCACGGACGGCCGCATCACGTCGACGAGGCACGTCACGAACAGAGCGACGCGAGGGACTTTCGGGCGGGCGTCGACGGTCATTGGTCACCCCGAGGGACTGCAATTCTGTCCGTGGCCCGCGCATGCCACCGGTCCCCGCGTCCGCGGGGCCGGCTGGTGCGCGGCCGGCGGAGCGCGCTCAGTTCGGCTCGATGCCAGCGTTCTTGAGCGCGGTCTTCCAGACGCCGAGCTGTTCCTTCATGTAGGCTGTCAGCTCCTGCGGGCTCGACGAGCGCGGAATGAAGCCCTGCTTGAGCATCAGGTCGCGCACCTCGGCCTTGGCCAGCACCTGCACCATGGCCTTGTTCATGTAGGTCACGATCTCAGGCGGCAGGCCGGCGGGGCCGAGCAGCGCGAACCACGGTCCGATCGGAAACTTCTCCTGGCCCGCCTCCGGGAACGATGGCACGTCAGGCATCAGGGGGCTGCGCTCGTGGAAGGTGGTCGCGAGCACCCGCAGGGTGCCGGCCTTGACGTGCGTCGCTGTCGTCGTGGAGGTGGCGTTCATCAGATGGACCACGCCGGACAGCAGGTCCGTGATGGCGTCCGGCTCGGATTTGTACGGAATGGACTGCATCTTGAGTCGGTTCCTCTCGGCAAACATCGCCGTCGCGACGAGGGCATAGGTGTTGCCGGCCGCATAGTTGAGCTTGCCCGGATTGGCCTTGGCATGGGCGATCAGCTCGGCGATGGACTTCGCCGGAACCGACGGGTGAACCACGATGAAGAACGTGTTGTCGCCGAGGAAGGTGACCGGCGTGAAGTCGGCCAGCACGTCGTAGGGCGGCTCCTTCCGCATGTTCGGCACGACCGCCAGCGGGCTGTTGGTGCCGAACAGATATGTGTAGCCGTCCGGTGCCGAGCGTTTCACCTCGGTCGCCGAGATGGCGCCGTCCGCGCCCGGCTTGTGCACCACGATCACCGGCTGTCCGGTCATCGCCGTCAGCTCTTGACCGGCAATGCGCGCAAGGGTGTCGCTGGCCGAGCCCGGCCCGAACGGAATGACGAACTTGATCGGCTTCGACGGATAGGGCTGCGCCTCGGCCATGGCCTGAGGCAGCAGGAGAGCCGCAGCGACAACTGCAGCGAAGAGCTTATGCATAGTGTCCTCCCTCGAGCTTCTTGTGCAGCAGGATCGGTCGTGCCGCTCCGTCCAGCATGGTGCCCCCGCGAGCCCGCTCCGGAGCCGCAACCGACCGGCGCACGAGCGGGCGGCGCGGCTGGCGCCACCCGTCTCGCAGCGCGCCCTTGCCCTATGGCAGCAGCACCACCGAGCCGGTGGTCTTGCGGCCCTCGAGGTCGCGGTGCGCCTGGGCGGCGTCCTTCAGCGCATAGGTGTGGTTGACGTTGATCTTGACGATGCCCTTGGAGACAACGTCGAACAGATCGTTGGCGGTCTCGACGAGGTCGGTCCGGCTCGACGTGTAGGCCGCCAGCGATGGCCGGGTCATGAAGAGCGAGCCCTTGGCGGCGAGGATGCCGCAGTTGAACGCCTCGATCGGGCCCGAGGCGTTGCCGAACGTCACGAACAGGCCGAGCGGCTTCAGGCAGTCGAGCGAGGCGGGGAACGTGTCCTTGCCGATCGAATCATAGACCACGTCGCAGAGCTTGCCGCCGGTGATCTCCTTCACGCGAGCGACGAAATCCTCCGACTTGTAGTCGATGCAATGGGCTGCACCATGAGCGAGCGCCAGCTTGCACTTGTCGGCGCCACCTGCCGTGCCGATCAGCGTGCCCCCGAGGTGCTTGACCCACTGGCAGGCGATGAGACCGACGCCGCCGGCCGCCGCGTGCCAGAGCGCGACCGTGCCGGGACCGACCTTGAACGTCTTGCGCACGAGGTAGCGCACCGTCATGCCCTGCAGCATCATGGCCGCTGCGGTCTTATAGTCGATGCCATCCGGCATCTTCACGACACGGTCGGCCGGAATGAGGCGCTCGGTTGCATAACCACCGGCGGGGCCGGCATAGGCGACGCGGTCGCCGACCTTGAGATCCGTCACGCCCGGTCCGACCGCGGTCACCTCGCCAGCACCCTCCATGCCCGGAACGAACGGCGAGGACGGTTGCGGATAGAGGCCCGTGCGCAGATAGACGTCGATATAGTTGAGGCCAATCGCATGCTGCTTGAGCTTGACCTGACCCTGGCCCGGCGCCCTGACCTCGACCTCCTCGTACTGGAGAGCCTCTGGCCCGCCTGTCTTGTGAACGCGAATCGCATAAGCCATCTGGGCACTCCTTGGGGTGGATCGGTACTGCGGGCACGTTCGCCGAAGGATCTCAGCGCCGGCACTGTCGGGCCGGCACCGACGGCAACGGTCGCCTGCCGAACTGACGAGGATAGAGGTGACGGGACCGCCACAGGTCCGCCATCGCGAGGTTCTATGGCCTCGTCCGGCGGTGTTCAAGGGGATTGGCATGGGGCACGAGCGTGCCGTTACGCGGGGACTGATCGCGGCGGCGGTTCTGACAATCTCCCTCGCAGGATGCGGGGGCGAGGTAGCGCCGGAAATGGCCGTACGCCATAGCCACGGGTGTGTCGACGACAGTGTCGCCTGCATATCGCAGCGCCAAGCATCGCTGCGGGGAATTCTTGCTGATCCGCAACGGCGCTGGGTGCGCGATCCGGCCGACGCCAACGCCTATGCCACGGGGGTGCGCCTCTTCGCCTATAAGCAGAAGAAGCGCGAGATGTCGTGCGCCGAGCTGGCCCACGGCCGCCGCGAGGCGGATGCCGGCCCGGCGACGTTGCGCGGCCAGTCCGGACGTCACCTGACGCCGGCCCAGGTCTCGCGCGGCGCCATGTTGGCAACCGAGGTCTCGCGTGAGCTGCAAAACGAGATGAAGAAGCGCTGCCCGGCATGATCTGCGCACCGACGGAGCGAGCACCGCTGCACCGTTCCAGGGCGTAGTGCGGCCGGCAAATGCGGCTGCAGGGACCGGTGTACCGAGGTTGGAGCAAGGCGCCGACCCCACCACATTGACAAGTTGCATACGGTCGGCGCTTGTTGCGCCGCCGCCAGCTCAGGACGACGCAATGGACATCGAGGCGATAGCTCAAGCAATTCCCAAGTTCGTGCAGGAGCACAGAGCCTGGGCGGCGCCGATCGTTCTCGTTCTGGCCTTCTGCGAATCGATGGCGTTCGTCTCGCTCGTGCTTCCTTTCTGGGGCATCCTGGTCGCCATCGGCACGGTGGTGAGTGCCAACGGCGGCGGCGAGTTCTGGACCATCATGACCGCCGCGGCCGTGGGTGCGGCCCTCGGCGACTGGGTGTCATACTGGATCGGCTATCACTACCATAAGCAGATCGCCGGCATGTGGCCGATCAGCAAGTACCCGGACCTGCTGCCGGCCGGCCACCGCTTCTTCGAGAAGTGGGGCCCCTGGGCCATCGTGCTCGGCAGATTCTCCGGACCACTGCGGGCCTCGATCCCGATCGTAGCTGGGGCCGTGGAGATGCCCCGCCTCACCTTCCAGATCGCCAACTGGGTTTCCGCCTTCATCTGGGCGGCTTCCCTGATGCTGTTCGGCGACGCCATCAGCAAGGTCTGGTTCCTGGCCAAGAGCCAGCTTTTCAGCTGAGGCTGCCTCATGCGCCCTCGAGACCCGTCACCGCCGGCCGCACCATGAGCCTCGATGCCCTGCACCACAGCGTCCTGGCCCTCATCAGGACCCACATAGCGCTCGTCGAGCCGATTGTGTTCCTGATGGGCTTCGCCGAGGGCATTCCCGCACTGTCGCTGTTCGTGCCGTCCTCGGCGCTGTTCCTGGCGATCGGCGGGGTCCATAGCGCCGCCGGCGGCGGCTTCTGGAACGTGTGGCTCGCGGCGGCCGTCGGTGCCGTCGTCGGTGACCTCGTCACCTACAGCCTCGGCCGGTGGCTGAAGGACGACGTGGCGCGCCTGCGCTACCTCGCCATACATCCGGAAGTTCTGGCCAAAGGGCGCGGCGTCTTCGAGAGGTGGGGGGTCCTGGCCGTGTTCGGTGGCAAGTTCACCGGCTTCATGCGGCCGTTCATTCCGGTGGTGGCCGGCATCGTCCAGATGCCGTTTCCCTTGTTCCTGGTGGCGAGCTCTGTCTCCTCGCTGGCCTGGGCCGGCGCCTTCCTGGCGCCCGGCTACGGCATCAAATGGCTGGTCGACTGATCCGGCCCAGATCGACGACGAGGCCTCGGGGACGGCCGCAACCGCCGATGACCTCAGCGAGGGCTCAATGACCGCGCTCCACGCCGCTGAACCAGCCCTCTATCCGCCACGGGTGACGCCACCGGCAGACCCCCTGCCCGTCTGGCGCTTCCTGCCGCGGTTTCTGGTGAACCCGCTGCGCACCTTGCCGGAGCGCGTCTACGAGGAGCCACTGTTCGCGCCACCCCGCTTCGGTGGCATGATGGCCTGGGTCACCGATCCCGCGCTCGTCGAGCGCATCCTGCTCGATGAGCACGAGGCCTTCCCGAAATCGCCGATCGAGGCGCGTATCTTCACCTCGATTCTCGGCGAGGGCATCCTCACCGCCGAGGGACAGAGCTGGCGCTGGCAAAGGCGCATCGTCGCGCCGCTCTTCCGCCACCAGGAGATCGTCGCGCTGGCGCCGGCCATGGCGCGCGTCGCCGGCGACATCGCCGGTCGCTGGCGCACGATCGCACCCGGCACCTTGCGCCGCCTCGACCATGACATGACGGACGCCACCTTCGACGTGCTCGCGGCCACCATTTTCGCTGGCGCCAGCGAAGCCGAGGGCACGGCGCTCAAGCGGCACATCGGGGCCTACCTGGAGCATACGAGCTGGGACGTCGCCTTCGAGCTGCTCCGCATTCCGGCCTGGGTCTGGCATCCCGGGCGGCCGGCCATGCGCCACCACGCCCGCCACCTCCGGGCGACGGTGGCCGCGATCCTCGAGCGCGAGCGGGCGCGGGGCTTTGCCGGCGGCGGCCTGATGGCCAAGCTCGGCACTGCCAGGGACCCGCAATCGGGCGAGCCAATGAGCGACGACCTCGTCTGCAGCAATCTGCTCACCTTCGCTGCCGCTGGTCACGAGACCACCGCCAAGGCTTTGGCGTGGACACTCTATCTCCTGGCCCGTGCTCCCGGCTGGCAGGACCGTTTGCGCGAGGAGGTCACGAGCGTCGCGGGCGCGGGCCCGGTCGAGGCGCGCCACCTCGAGGGCCTCGCCGTCACCCGGCGCGTGCTCAAGGAGAGCATGCGCCTCTACCCGCCGGCGCCGGTGATCGGGCGCATGGCAACGAAGCCTGTCGAGATCGGCAGCCAGCACTTCCAGCCGGGAGCCATGCTGGTCATCCCCGTCTGGGCCATCCACCGTCACCGCAGGCTCTGGGAAGATCCCGACCGCTTCGATCCCGACCGCTTTCTGCCCGAGCGCGAGGCTGTCATGCAGCGCGCACAATACATGCCGTTCGGCTTTGGGCCCCGCATCTGCATCGGGATGGGCTTCGCCATGATGGAGGCGGCGATCCTGCTCGCCACCTTCGTCCGCGCCGCACGCTTCGAGTGGGACGGCCGGCATCGTCCGGAGCCGGTCTCCCGGGTGACGCTGCGGCCGAAGGGGGGCATGCCGCTGCGTGTCACCCCGCTCTGACGGCCTGAGGGTGACTCGAAGCACGACCTCGAGCCAAGGCACGGCCGCCCGGCGCGGTCGCGACGGAGGAAAGGACCGCCCTCCCGGCAATCGCCTGCCGTGATCGCTGCCTCCGGGAAGCCGAGACTTGCATTGCCCGGCCGGCGGCCGACCGTGGGCCCTGCCTCGCTCCACTTCCGCCTTGTGCCTCGCAGCGTTCCCGGCTAGTGCTGCCGGCCGACAGCCAAGATGCCAGGAGCTCCAACATGCCCGCCGCCCGCGGCTCGCGCTCGATGCGCAACACGATGAAGATCAAGCGCAAGGCCAAGCGGGCCGCACCGCCGAAGAAGGCCACGAGCTCTCGCGGCACGACCATCGCGGCCCGCGTGCGCGCGAAGAAGCTGGCTGGTCGCCGATACGGTGCCAAGGCTGTTGCCGCGCCCACCGCTTGATCGGTTGACGTCCCGCCCTCTGGCGCTCCCTGCGCGGGGGTCCAATGCCGCTGCGGCAACTCCGTGCCGACGGCGGCTGCACGTGCGGCTGGCGGCCGTCGCGAGACCCGTTCCCGGCCAGCTCGGTCGCGGTCGTGGCGCGCACGGCTTGATAGCGGTTGATCGTTATCGGCACCCTCCGTAGGCTCGACGACAATCAGAAAGGACCGGCACCGACTTGCCCCGTGTTCCGGGATGAGCTGAAATTGGGCCGGTCAGCTCCCAGCCGACGAGTGGTATTGAGCTGGGCGGCGGCGGTGACGGGATCTCGCGAAGTGCCCCCTATCGGCCCCGCCAGGCTTGGAGCTTCCCGAAGACCAGGCGATCCAGACCGATGTGGGCAAGTTTGACTGCAAGAGCCGTCAACAGGACCAGAGTAGCCATAGCTGCCGCGGCAGCGGACATTCCGGCCTCGTCCATGTGGACGATGGAGATGGCGGCGAGCTTGGTGTGGGCACCATAGAGGAAGATCACGGCCGATACGGTCGTCATGGCGTTGACGAACAGATAGACGGCGATGTCCAGAAGCGTCGGCGTGCAGATCGGTACGGTCACGCGCAGGAACGTGGTGTGCACCGGAACCTTGAGGGAGGCACCGACCGATTCGAACTCGGGATCGATCTGCTTCAGCGCCGTGGCGGCGGTGATGTGGGCTACCGTGTAGAAGTGGGCGATCGAATTGATCGCCAGAACCGCAATGGTGCCATAGAGGAAGCCGAGCGGATTCCACGGTGCGTTGATGAAGAACACGTAGGCTAGGCCGATGACGAGGCCGGGAACCGCCATGGGAACCATGGCGAGCAGTTGGATGACACCCCGCGCTGCGGGCAAGCCGCGCGCCTTCTCGACGACATAGGCGCCGACGAAGATGACGATGGTTCCGAGAACGGCCACGATCGAAGACATCAGCAGCGAGTTCCAATACGGCGCCCACCCGGCCGCTTCAAACTCCGCGAAGTTATAGTTCTTCAGTGACAGCGTGAGATTATAGGGCCAGTAGGTGACGAAAGACGCCCACACGGCCACGCCGATAACGCCGACGATGAGGCCGCCGACCAGCATGCAGTAGACAGTGGCAATCGTGTCGCCAAGCGTGTTCGGCTTCGGCTCCAGAGGCACCGCGCGCGCAGACAGCAGCGACACTTGGCGTCGCTGCACGATGCGGTCGATGACGAAGGCCGCTAGTGCTGGCACCAGCAGCACGAAACCGACGACGGCGCCCATCGCAAAGTTCTGCTGCCCGACCACCTGTTTGTAGGCGTCGGTTGCGAGCACGTTGAACTGTCCGCCGATCACCTTGGCAATACCGAAATCCGTGATCACGAGCGTGAGGATTACGAATGTCGCACTGATGAGACCATACTTGGCGCCAGGTAGAGTGACTGTCAGAAAGGTTCGCAAACGGCTCGTCCCAAGCGCACTCGCTGCCTCGTAGAGGCGTTGGTCGGCGAGCGCAAGCGCCGTCGTGAGGATCAAGACGGCGTGCGGAAAGCAATAGAAGACTTGCGCGATGACGATGCCTAGAGGCCCGTAGATCTCGCCGCCCATCAGCCACGACTTGAGGAAGCCCTGGTTGCCGAAAATATAGATGAGCGAGACCGCCGAAAGTAGCGACGGCGCGAAGATCGGCAGCAGGGCGATCGACAGGAACAATGTCTTGACCGGCATGCACGTACGCTTGAGGCAGTACGCATAGACGAAGGCCAACGGAATGACGATGGCCGTCGACACGGCAGCGATCCACAGACTGTTCGACAGCGAGGCGACGAGCGTCGGTGTGGCGAAATAGGTCGCATAGTTGGCGAATCCGACGAACTCGCCCTTATTGTTCTGCACGCTCTTGACAAGCAGCGTCGCGAGCGGCGCGGCGACGGTGACCAGTAGCCAGAGCAGCAACAGCGCGGTCATCAGGCCGAGCGTGAACCCGTCGGACAGCGTGCTCGACCTGCCCGGGCCGCCGTGCGCCCGGCCGGCAGGTGATGCGTTGGCGATGGTGTCGGCGGTGACCATGGTCTCGACCTCGAGAGCTGCGAGAGGATGGCGATCCTCAGCCGAAGACATGCACGTGCTCGGGCGGCATCGTAACCGCAACCGGTTGCCCCACGGCGAGCGTCATGCCGCGCAGTCGCTGAGCCGGCACGTCGGCAGCAAGCTCGAGTGGGTGCTCGATGTCGAGGAGAAGCGTGACGCGACAGAACCCACCGTGGAAGCTGATGCCGCGCACTTGGCCGCTGAGCGCGTTGGTGCCGCTGCCGGCATCGCCGATCCTGAGCTCCTCCGGCCGGATGCCCACACGAACTTTTGCCCCTTTGGCTGCGCCGATCGTATCGCCGGTCTCCAACGCCGTCTCGCCGAGCCGCAATTGATGCGTGCCGACGACCTCGGCATCGAAAAAGTTCATCGTGCCGATGAAGTCTGCGACGAAAGCCGAATGCGGCCGAGTGTAGACCTCGCCGGGTGAACCAACCTGCTCGATCTCGCCCCGGTTCATCACGACGATCCGGTCGGCCAGACCCATGGCTTCCTCCTGATCGTGCGTGACCATGATGGTCGTGAGGCCCAGGCGGCGCTGCAACGACTTGAGCTCATCACGCAAACGAACGCGCACCCGCGCGTCGAGCGCTGACAGCGGCTCGTCCAGAAGCAGGAGCGATGGCGATGTGGCGAGCGCACGCGCGAGTGCGACACGCTGCTGCTGGCCACCAGAAAGCTGCACCGGAAACTTGGAAGCCTGGTCCTCGAGGCCGACGGTCTCGAGCAGCTCTGCAACGCGATGATCGATTGCCTTGCGGCCCATCCGGCGATTGACCAGCCCATAGCCGACATTGGCCGCGACGGTCAGGTTGGGAAACAGCGCGTAGGACTGGAACACGATTCCGAAATCGCGATCCGCAGGCGGCAGTCGGGAGACGTCGCGTCCGCCGATGAAGATTGCGCCCTCTGACTGCGGGTCGAGGCCGGCGATGGCTCTGAGCAATGTGGTCTTGCCGCAGCCGGACGGTCCGAGGAAGCAGATGAACTCGCCATCGTGGATGTTCAGGTTGACCGACCTCAGTGCCTGAAACACACCGAAACGTTTCGAGACGTCGACGATGCTGACATGTACGGGGCGAGCTCCTGTCGCATCGGCGACGAATTCGCGCGGGGCGTCTGCGGCAGACTGCAAAGAAGCCATCGGGACTGCCCTTTCGGCACCGGTCGATTGAGTGTAGTCAGCGCCGGATCGATCCCGCGCTCAGCGACGTGTCGGAAACGAAAGACAGCGAAGGGACGCTCGCCGGCCTCCCCACGCTGCTCCTTACTATTGTTGCCGCAGCCCTACTTCTTCGGCTGCGCCTTGGACTCGTAGCGTTTGACCCACTCGGCCAGGATGCGCTCGCGGTTGGCGGCCATCCAGGCGAAGTCGTTCTTCACCATCGCCTGCTCGGCCGTTGTCGGATAGTTCGCCGGCGCTGCCTTGACGTCGCTGTGGGCGACTATCGCGTAATACTTGCCGTAAAGCTCGTTCGCCTCCTTCGAGGCGATCCAGTCGGCGACCTTCTTGGCAGCGTCGAGGTTCTTGGTACCCTTGACGATGGCGGTCGCCTCCATATCCCAGCCAGCGCCTTCCTTCGGCAGCACGATCTCGATTGGCGCACCGCTGGTCTTCTCCTTGGCGCCGCGCATGTCGAAGCCGATGCCGGTCATGCGCTCACCCTTGGCCGCCTGCACGCAGGGGGCCGAGCCCGAGTGCGTGTAGACCGCGATGTTCTGGTGCAGCTTGTCCATGTACTCCCACGCTGCCTGCTCGCCCATGATCTGGATCCAGGCGGCAATGGTGAGATAGCCGGTGCCCGAAGAGGCCGGGTGCGGCATCACCACCTGATCTTTGAACTCAGGCTTGGTCAGGTCCTGCCAGGACGTCGGCAACGCAGCCTTGCGCTTCTCGCCTTCCGGCTTGTTGAAGCAGACGACCGAGAGGAACGCGTCCATGCCGGTCCAGGTGTAAGGCTCTGTCGAATCGGTGAAAGCAGGCTTCAGTGACTTGGCGGCTGCGGGCTTGTAGGTTTCGAGCAAGCCTTCCTTCTCGAACAGCAGCAGCGAAGACGCGGCGAGACCAAGCACCATGTCGGCCTTGGGTGAGGCCTTCTCAGCAAGGAAGCGGGCAGTGATGACACCGGTCGAGTCGCGCACCCAGTCCACCTGCACGCCGGTCGCCTTCTCGATAGCGGCCTTGAAGGGGGCCAGCTGGTCGTTCTCCAGGGCCGTGTAGATGGACAGCTTCGTCTGTGCCGATGCTGACACGGAAAAGGCCGCGCTGAGTGCAGCAACGGCAAGCAACCTGATAGTCGATTTCACGACATCCCTCCATCGAGCGCCTTCCATCCACACTCGTGTGGGCGAGCAGCATTTCAGGAATGTGACACCACAATCGATCCAGCACGTTTCATCCGTAGCGCCAACGGGTTTGCAGTGCCGTCATCGCGCCGTCATTCAATTCGATTATTCAACAATTATGGAAACAAGAGATGCCGCTGCCGGCTTCGCGGCGTTGTCACAGGAGCGCGTCGATCTTCTGCGGCCGCTCGCGGGTGCCGGCGGATTGAGCGGGTCATCGTGGCGGCGCCCGTGAAGGACGAGGCCGCGCTCGACATCGTGGTCGGCGTCAACGACCACCTGTACGATCCGGCGCGCCATCGCCTGCTCACCGCCGCCTCGCACCGCGAACCGAGCACCCCCAGGATCCGATCGGCGCCATCTTCTTGCCGGACCGCGGCGCTCGCGGCATGCTGGCCAATAACGTGGCTGCTGCCGGGCAGTGCTGCCGGACCCAGCGGGCTCGCAGTCTGGCCTCACCGCCGACGTGCTGACGACGATCTACGGCGAGGAAGACTGGGCAGCCGGCGCGGCACGCAATGCCGAACACGACGTGGAGGACGACAGCGCAGACAACGCTGGTGAGGCTCGCGAGCCGAGGCTTCGAGTGGGTAAGGTTGAGGCTGCCCAATGACCGAGGGCGCGATCCGCATTGCAGCAGAACCGGTGCCGGCACTCCGGCGGACATGGTCGCCACCACGCCTGATCGAACCGGCCTGGGCGCGATGGCTTCTGGCACTTGCCGTCACCAGCTACCTCTACCTTGCATTGAGCTCCATCGATGTAAATTGGGCTCGCGTCGCTGAGGGTGTGGTACGGGCCGGGCGGCTGTTCGAAGGCTTCTTGTCACCAAACTTCACGGCGCGCTGGAGCGACATCCAGCAGGGCATGATCGAGAGTCTGACCATGACGATGACGGCAACCGTCGCAGGCGTGATCCTGGCGGTGCCGTTTGGGTTGGGCGCCGCGCGCAATATCGCGCCTTGGTGGCTCTATGCCTTCTGTCGCGGGGTGATCGCGATATCCCGTGCGCTGCAGGACATCATTGTAGCCATCTTCTTCGTCGCCATGTTCGGCTTCGGCCCCTTCGCCGGGTTCCTCACGCTGACGCTTTCCACGATCGGGTTCCTCTCGAAGCTGCTCGCCGATGACATCGAGGAGATCGCGCCGGGGCAAGTCGAGGCAATTCTGGCGACTGGGGCCGGCTTCTGGCAAGTGATCGACTACGCGGTGGCGAGCCAAGTTATCCCTCGGCTAGTCGGGCTCACCGCCTACAAGGTGGACATCAATTTCCGCGAATCTTCGGTGATCGGCATCGTCGGCGCGGGTGGCATCGGCGCGACACTCAACACCGCACTCGACCGGTACGAGTTCGACAATGCCGCCGCCATCCTCCTCATCATCATCGCGATCGTGCTCGCCTGCGAGTACGCTTCGGGATGGATCCGCAAGAGGTTCGCCTGACATGCCGGTGATGCGGACGCCAGAAGGCCGCGTCGGCGGCTGGGAGCTGAAGACCCGCCGACAGCGGCTCATGGAGTGGTTTGGCTGGCTCGTGCTCGTCGCCCTCACGATCTTCTGCTGGCGTGTGATGACCGCCGGCACCATCTGGGCCTTCGTCGAGGACGCGCCGAGGCAGGCGGCCGACCTTTTCGGCCGCATGCTTCCGCCACGCTGGAGCTACGCCAACACACTCTGGCGAGCGCTGTGGGACACGATCAACATCGCCACGCTCGGCACTGCCATCGCCATCGTCATCGCGACGCCTTTGGCGTTCGGCGCAGCCCGCAACACGTCGCCGAGCGCGTTGATCCTGCGTCCGCTAGCGTTGCTCGTCATCGTCTCCTCGCGTTCGGTGAACGCGCTGATCTGGGGGCTTTTGCTGGTCGCGGTGCTGGGGCCGGGCGTGCTCGCCGGAATTATCGCTATCGCGCTGCGTTCGATCGGCTTCATCGGCAAGCTTCTCTACGAGGCGATCGAGGAGATCGACGAGCGGCAAGTCGAGGCGATCCGGGCGACCGGGGCGTCGGAAGCGCAGGTGATCGTCTACGGCATCGTCCCGCAGATCCTGCCGGCTTTCGCTACCATCTCGGTGTTTCGATGGGACATCAACATTCGTGAGTCGACGGTCCTCGGCCTCGTCGGAGCTGGCGGCCTCGGCCTCGCGCTCGAGGCCTCTTTGAACACGCTGGCCTGGCCGCAGGTGTCGGTCATCCTGCTCATCATCCTGGCGACCGTGGTCATCAGCGAATGGGCTACAGCGCGGGTGAGGAAATTCATCATCTGACCCGAGGCAACAAACATGCTTGCAGAGGATGCCGAGAACGGCCTCCAGGGAAGCTCAGATGTCTCGCGTCCTCAATGGGCTCGTGCTGGTCGAAGGCGGGGATAATTTTTTTGTTCCGTGACGAGCCCTTCGGATTCGCGCGGCGCGCCAAGATGTGCGATCCGGGGCCGAAGACCGATGCCCTGCATCGTTGTGCGATCAAGTTGATAGGTAAGCGTCTGTCCGCGACTGCGGCCTTGGCGGGTTGCGCGGGCTCGTCGGATGGGGTGCCTTACTGACCTTATGCACGTGCTTAAGTACGGTAGGGCACATGGGCTCGGAGGTGATCTCGGTCGTCGAGCGGCGTCGGCG
>JANRJI010000096.1:0-46360 GCA_033764055.1 Hyphomicrobiaceae bacterium | reverse complement strand
GCGGTCGTGAGCGTCTGGCTCCGCATGAGCGTTCAGGTGCCGGTGCTGCCACCGCGCTCGACGGCCATCTTGCGCATCGCGTAGAGCGGATCGTCGGCGTCGCGCTTTGCTTGAGCCCAAGCCGCGCCGAGTGGCAGGCTCGTCGAAGGTTGAGCCTGCAGCACCTCGAAGGCAACAGTTCTGCGCACCGTGCGCCATGACCCGTTGCGGCGCTCGACGATATCGATGTAGCGGCCCCAGATCTCAGCTTCCATCGGGCCTGGCCTGGCGCCAGCCCCGAGCATGGCGCGTGCGCGCTCGGCATCACCACCGTAGGTCTGGCGCGCGATGTAATAGGTCTCCGCCAGCGCCGTATCCGGTCCGGTGAACTCGATCGAGCAATTGCCGAGGAAGTGCATCGATTGGGGGATTTGGGCGTGACGCTGCCTGACCCACTCGATGAAGCCGTCGACCCCGCCACGGTAGTCGCCATGGTCGTCGTAGGCGTCGGGGTGGAACGTGCTTCGCACTTTTTCCCAGTCCCGCCTGTCGACGCCCTGGGCGTATCGAGCCATCAGGTCCTGAATGGCCAGCCGGTCGGCGATCCTGTCGAACGAGTCGGTCATATCGCGATCCCTTTCCGCCTGCCCGGGTCGTCCGGCGCGGCCGTCAGCCGAGCCCAGACCTTCAGCGCACTGCGCCGGTCCTGAAATCGTGCACCTGGCCCGTCTCCACCCAACCGGGTGATGCCAGCTTCACGAACAGCGGCACGATGTCCTCGGGCGTTTTGAGGCTTTCCGGATTCTCCCCCGGAAAGGCCCTTGCGCGCATCCCGGTCCGGATCGGACCAGGATTGATGATATTAACCCTCGCCGGCGTGTCGGCAAGCTCCAGCGCCCAGGTCTTGGCCAATGCCTCGAGCCCAGCCTTGGACGCCGCATAGGGTCCCCAATAGGCGTTGCGTGCCAGAGCAGCTCCAGACGACACGAAAATGGCCCTCCCAGCGTCCGATCGGCGGATCAGCGGGTCGACCGCCCGAATGATGTGCCAGTTCGCCGTGAGATTGATCTCGAGCACTTCGCGCCACGCGTCCGAGGTGACGTGCCCGAGCGGCGACAGCGGGCCGAGGATGCCCGCGTTCGCGACCAGGATGTCGAGCTTGCCCCATCGCTGGAGGATGGTCGGCCCGAGCGCGTCGAGCTTCTCGCTGCGCTTCATATCGAGTTGTACCAGCGTGGCGGTGCCTCCCGCCGCGCGCACCTCGTCATCGGCTTCCTCGAGCGCCCCGACCGTCCGCGCCAGCAGCACCACGTGCGCGCCCGCCCTGGCGAGGCCTACCCCGACGGCGCGACCGATGCCGCGAGAGGCACCGGTGACGAGCGCAATGCGGCCGGCGAGCGGCTTTTCGACGGCCATGATCCTGGCTCCATTGGAGAGATACGGGTGCGGCCAACAGCTATCGGGTCGGACCGCTCTCGGCAAGGCATTGAGCAGAGTGCGCTGCTCCTGGCCCGGCGGCGGGTCCGATGCTATGGCCAGTTCCGCTCGGAAAGATTCGGAGGCCTGCCATGGATAAGCGCGCTCTGGTCGTCATGCTCGTCGTCGGGGCCGTATCCGGCTGGCTGGCGAGCTTCGTCGTCGGCAGCCCACGGTGGGGCCTCGTCGGATACATCGTGGCAGGTGTCATCGGTGGGGTCGTCGGCGGCTGGATGCTCGATGCCGCCAAGATCCGCGTCGCACTCGGACATCCGATCGCCGACAGCATCGCCCAGGGCGCCATCGGTGCCATCGCCGTCATCATAGTCGCGCGCATCCTGAGCTGAGCCGAGTGGCCATCGGGGAACGGCTGCTCACGCCCATCTCACGCAATCGTTCCAGACGCCACACTGGACCCCGTCTGCTGCAGCCCTATTTGACCGATGTTCAACAAGCCGTCCGGCGCACCCGGCGGCCAAGCATCGGGAGATGGAGCTATGGACTACGGGCCACTGATCATGATGGGCCTCATGGGGTTGGTGGCCGGCTGGATCGCCAACCTCATCCTCGGGCGCAATGCGGACCTCGCCAGCAATCTGGTGACCGGTTTCATCGGCGCCTACGTCGGCGCATTCGTGCAACGGCACGCCAAGCTCGACCTGATGAAGATCGGCAACCCCCTGCTCGAGGAGCTGGCCGTGGCCGTGATCGGCGCCATCGTCGTCATCCTCGTCGCCCGCACCATCGTCTCCGCCCCGTCACGCCACTGACGGCGGCGAGCGGGTCACCGTTGACGTCGTCGGTGGCCGGTCCCAGCATGGCGGGGATCACCGGCCGGCCCACCAGGGGACGACGGCCAGACGGAGGATGGTCATGAGGGACGAGAGGAGAATTCCGGTTCTGGTCGGCTGCGGCCAGATCACCCAGCGCGAGAAGGATCCGAGGATCGCGCTCGGGCCCATGGACCTGACGGCCGAGGCCATTCGCAAGGCGGCGGCGGACAGTGGCGCGGGTCGCGCGCTACTCACTGCCCTCGACACGATCGTCACCCTCGCCTCCTTCTCCGACACGAGCTGGCGCTTCAAGAGCCCGTTCGGCGGCCCGAGCAACCCGCCCCGCTCGCTCGCCAACCGCGTCGGCGCGACCGCCGCGAGGCGGCTCGTCTACACCTACGCCGGCGGGAACATGCCGCAGTGGAGCATCAATCGCCTGTTCGAGATGGTGACGCGCGGCGAGATCGAGGCGGCCGTCGTCTGCGGCGGCGAGGCGCTCGCCACCCAGAAGGCCGCCGAGCGCGCCAAGGTCGCGCTCGACTGGAACGAGGACGCCGGCGGCACGCCCGAGCGGTGGGGCGTCTCGAAGCGTGGCTGGAGCGACGCCGAGGAGCGCCACCGGATGGCGGGCGCCATCTTCGCCTATCCGCTGTTCGAGAACGGCATCCGTGACCATCTGAAGCGCTCGATCCCGGAGCACATGGCGGCGATGGGCAAGCTCTTCGCGCATTTCGCGGCCGTCGCGGCGAAGAACCCCCTCGCCGACCGGCGGCAGGGGTTCACGGCCGAGCAGATCGCCACTGTCTCGGCCGACAACCCCTTCATCGGCTTCCCCTACACGAAGCTGATGAACTCCAACGCCTTCATCGACCAGGCGGCAGCCGTCATCCTGACCTCCGTCGCCAAGGCCCGCGAGCTCGGCATCCCCGAGGAGAAGTGGGTCCACCTCCACGGCACCGCCGACGCCTACGACCACTGGTACATCTCGGACCGGAAGAATTTCCACTCCTCGCCCGCCATGCGCATCGTCGCCCGCGAGACCTTCGAGATGGCCGGCCTGTCGATGGCCGACATGGACTTCATCGACCTCTACTCGTGCTTCCCCTCGGCGGTCGAGATCGCCTGTGCCGAGAACGACCTCGCCCTCGACGATTCGCGCGGCCTCACCATCACGGGCGGGCTTCCCTATTTCGGCGGCCCCGGCAACAACTACGTCACCCACTCCATCGCCGAGATGGTCGCAAAGGTGCGCTCGAAGCCGGGCTCCAAGGGCCTCGTCACCGCCAACGGCAACTACGTGACGAAGCAGTCGGCCGGCATCTACTCGACGGAGCCGCCGTCGAAGCCGTTCAAGCCGAAGGACCCGGCCGTTTACCAGGCCGAGATCGACGCCGACAAAGGGCCGCCCGTCACCGAGACGCCGGCGGGAAGGGCAACGATCGAGACCTACACCGTCATGCACGACCGCAAGGGGCCGAGCTACGCCATCCTGTTCGGCCGCGACGGCGAGGGTCGCCGCTTCATCGCCAACACCCCCGAGGATCCGGGCCTTCTCCGCGACATGACCGAGCGCGACTATCTCGGCACGTCCGGCACGGTGACAAGCAAGGATGGCATCAGCGTCTTCCGGCCGGACTGAGAACACGGCCTCCGCCTCTCTTCCGCGCCGCCGGCATGACCGATTGGGCGACAAAAGACTGGCGCTCCGTCGCCGGAGTGCCACATAACGATGGCCTGCCGGCAATCCTATCGCCGGCATGGCTTCGTGGAGCACGATGATGCCTGTCGATCCGATGTTCTGGCTCGCCACCGCCGCTTTTGCGTGGGGCTTGTCGCTCGCGAGCTATCGCTGGTTCGCGTTTCACAATGGCTGGCCCATGGGAGAGTGGCAGGCGCACCGGCCCGGCCTGCCGATCGCCATCGGCCTGCTTGCCGTCGTGGTCGCGGTCTTTTTCGCGGTCGCCCGCGGCGGTGAGACGGTGATCGTGCTGCCCCTGTTCGGGCTCGTCTGCGCCATAGGCTGGACGGCGCTCACGCGCGTCGCGGCCCAGAGTGCTCTGCTGCTGGCGCCGCTGGCCGTGATCGGTCTGCTGGCCGTCTGGCTGTCGCACGCCGCCAACGTGGCCCTCTGAGCAGCACCTGCTGCCTGGTGGCCTGTCGCGCCTAAATCGCTCGTATAGCCGCAACCGTCGACGAATTAGGAGGGACATGAAGGCCACTGGAAAAATCATAAGCCTAGCGTGGCGTTTATCGCGCCTTAATTGACATCGACAATGCCGCACCCATCGGTCAATTGAGGCGCGACGCCACACTAGGCTAGGGCGAAACAACAGCCACCCGCTCCACCCGAAGCTGTGTCGCAACCGCAGGGGGCGCAGAGCGGTCGCAACCCCTGCGGCAACTGATCGCGAGGGACGTGCCTTCCGTCGCGATCATGCTATCACAAACTCGCCGAAGGCCTCGTAGCCGATTTGCCGCTGCCCCGAGTCCCGAGAAGGATCCCATGGCCGTCCGCCGTCTCCATCCCGAACAGCCCGCCTCTTTCGCCTTCACGCCCGAGAATCTCGCCTGGGCTGAGGCGCGCATTGCGCAATATCCCCATGGCAAGCAGGCATCGGCGGTGATTCCGCTCCTGTGGCGAGCGCAGGAGCAGGAGGGCTGGACCACGGAGCCCGCCATCCGGACAGTCGCGGACATGCTCGGCATGGCCTACATCCGCGTCTACGAGATCGCGACGTTCTATACGATGTTCCAACTGTCTCCGGTGGGCCGGAAGGCCCACGTGCAGGTCTGCGGCACGACACCGTGCATGCTGCGCGGCTCGGAGGGCCTCATGGAGGTCTGCCGCGCGCGCATCCACCAGGACCCTCACCACCTCTCGGCCGACGGCAACTTCTCCTGGGAGGAGGTCGAGTGCATCGGCGCTTGCGCCAACGCGCCGGTCGTCCAGATCCTCAAGGACGTCTGGGAGGATTTGACGCCCGAGAGCTTCGAGAAGGTGCTCGATGGTTTCGCCGCGGGCAAGCCTCCTAAGCCCGGCTCACAGTCCGGCCGCACGGCCTCCTCGCCCGAGGGTGGCGCCACGACCTTGAAGGATCCCTCGCTCTACGACGGCTCCAAGGCCGGCGGCTGGCAGAAGGATTTCGCCGAGCGCGAGAAGGCGGCCGCCGAAGCCGCCGCGAAGGCCGCCGCGGCGGCACCGGCGAGGAGCTGAGTATTTCTGGTTGCTGAGCGGCAATGAGCGACCGCCCGCGTCAGCCCGAGGCGTTGACCGGCCGCGGCCGGTTGCTATAGCTCATGCGACACGAGGCAGGGTGGACCGGCATGCTCGCTGACAAAGACCGCATCTTCACGAACATCTACGGCTTCCACGACACGAGCCTCGCCGGGGCCAGGAAGCGCGGCCTGTGGGACGACACCAAGCGGCTGATCGACAAGGGCCACGACTGGATCATCAACGAGATCAAGGCTTCAGGCCTGCGCGGCCGCGGCGGCGCCGGCTTCCCGACGGGCCTCAAGTGGTCGTTCATGCCGAAGAACGACCCGCGGCCGTCGTACCTCGTCGTCAATGCCGACGAGTCGGAGCCCGGCTCCTGCAAGGACCGCGAGATCATGCGGCACGATCCGCATCATCTCGTCGAAGGCTGCCTGATCGCTTCCTATGCGATGCGCGCGCACACCTGCTTCGTCTACGTACGCGGCGAGTTCATCCGTGAGCGCGAGGCCCTGGAGCGCGCCGTCAAGGAGGCCTACGACGCCAAGCTGATCGGCAAGGGCAATATCCACGGCTGGGACTTCGATCTCGTCGTCCATCATGGCGCCGGCGCCTACATCTGCGGCGAGGAGACGGCTCTCCTCGAGAGCCTCGAGGGCAAGAAGGGCCAGCCGCGCCTGAAGCCGCCCTTCCCGGCAAATACCGGCCACTACGGCTCGCCGACCACGGTGAACAACGTCGAATCGATCGCCGTCGTGCCGACCATCCTGCGCCGCGGGTCTGCCTGGTTCGCCGGCATCGGGCGCCCCAATAACACCGGCACCAAGCTGTTCCAGATCTCCGGCCACGTGAACAAGCCCTGCGTCGTGGAAGAGGCGATGTCGATCCCGCTCCGCGAGCTGCTCGAGAAGCATGCCGGCGGCGTCCGTGGCGGCTGGGACAATCTGCTGGCGGTCATCCCCGGCGGCTCGTCGATGCCCTGCATCGCCACCAAGGATTGCCAGGAGCTGCTCATGGACTTCGATTCCATGTCGGCCTTGAAGTCCGGCCTCGGCACGGCCGCCGTGATCGTCATGGACAAGTCGACCGATATCATCAAGGCGTTCTCGCGCATCGCCTATTTTTACAAGCACGAGAGCTGCGGCCAGTGCACGCCGTGTCGCGAGGGCGTCGCCTGGATCTGGCGCCTGATGGAGCGCATGGTGCGGGGCGAGGCGGACAAGAGCGAGATCGACCTCCTGTTCAGCGTCACCAAGCAGGTCGAGGGCCACACCATCTGCGCCTTCGGCGAGGGTGCCGTGTGGCCGATCCAGGGCTTCCTGCGCAACTTCCGCACCGTCATCGAGGAGCGGATCGACCAGCGCATCGCCGCCGAGGCCCGTCACGCGGCTGAGTAGTGGTCGCTTCGAGGGTCCCGCGACAGGCGCTCGACCGGCCGTTTGCCACCGCCCCCGCGCTACCGCTTGCGGCATTTTCGTTAGTCGGCGCACCATGATGCATTCTGCCGGTGGCGGCGGGGCATCAGGGGGCCGCATGGTCGGCAACGGAACGGCATGAATCAGGGCTCTCTCGCCGCCGGCCTCGCGGCACGGCTGCCGTTCTATTACGGCTGGATCATTCTCGCCTGCGTGTGCTGCGCCTCCATTTCGCGGACCGGACCAGCCGTCGCCACGCTATCGCTTTTCGTCGGACCGATGACCGCCGAGTTCGGCTGGTCGCGAACGGCTCTCTCGGGCGCCGTCTCGCTCGGAGGCATCCTGGCCGCACTCACGTCGCCGATGATCGGCACGTTCCTCGACCGGCAGGGCCCCCGCGTCATCCTGATGGCAGCGGTTGTGACCACGGGCGCCACCATACTGATGCTGGCCGGCGTCCAGACGCTAGTCGGCTTCTACCTGTTGTTCTGCATCGCACGCATGAACTTCGCTGGTCCGTTCGATCTCGGCATCTTCGGCGCGGTCAGCAACTGGTTCGTCGTCCGCCGGCCGCTCGCGACCTCGATCGCGACGCTCGCCAACATGGTCGGCCTCACCATCATGCCGCTGGTGGCCTGGTGGGCTATGGCGCAGGGCGGCTGGCGCTCGGGATGGCTCGCCATCGGCATCACCGTGCTGGCCGTCGGCTTCCTGCCGACCTGGCTGCTGATGGTTCGCCGACCGGAGGATCTTGGCCTCAGCCCCGATGGCGGGGCTGCGACGGCATTCAATGCGCGTGCGCCGGGCAGCCCGACCGCACAGTCCGAGGAGCCGGCCTTCACGCGGCGCGAGGCACTCGCAACCCGGGCCTTCTGGATGCTGTCGCTCTACACACTGCTGATCTATCCCGTGCAGGCGGGCATGAGCCTCCATCAGGCCGCCCATATCACCGAGCTCGGACTGGGTCAGGCCGTCGCCGTCACAAGCGTCACCGTCTTCTCCGCCGCATCCGCCATCGCCGGGCTGGCCTTCGGCGTCGTCTTGCGCCGCATCGGTGTCCGCGTCGGGCTGGCCCTATCGGCTGCCCTGCTGGTCGCAAGCGCGCTCCTGATGTCACGCGCCACGGCCGCTGCGGAGGCCATCGTTGCCGCCACCCTGTTCGGCGTCGGCATGGGCGGCCTCCATATCGGCCTGCCGGTCGCGTGGGCCGACTACTTCGGGCGCAAGAGCTATGGCGCCATTCGTGGCGTCGCGCTGGCCATCCAGGTCACTGCTCAGGCGGCCGGACCCCTGCTGTCAGGTGCTCTGCGGGATGCGAGCGGTGACTACGCGCTCTCGCTGCTCGTCTTCGCCACGCTATCGGGCCTCGCTGCCCTTGCCGCCCTGCTGGTTCGAGCGCCGACCGCACCCGGCCATCGCCCCGCCTGAAACGAGCGGCACCTCCGCGGCCGGATCAGCGCCGGCTCAAAACCCAGCCGCCGCGTCCGTTCTGCAGTATCAGACCCTGGCCCGCCAGCACCGCGGCCAGCCGCTCCGGTCCGCCAGGATAGTTGAGCGCCACCCGGGCGCCACGAGCCGACAGACCGAGCACCTCGAGACCTTCGATGTCCGGCGTCTGCGCCAGCTGTCGGCTGATCTGTTGCCACTCTCCCATACCGTTGAAGCTTATGGCCACGGTCATCGGTCCGCCGCCGGCTCCTGCGAAGTGTCCGGGCCCACCGCCGAACGACGGAGACGCGGCTGCGCCGGGCGCAGTGCCTGCCGCCGCCGGTGGATGGAAGCCGCCTGCACTGGCATTGGGCTCGCCACGCACGTTGATCGCCTTCCAACGGCCCTCGAGGATGGCGAGCGAGACCACCGCGGCCAGCTCCGCAGTGTAGGCGAGGTCGTGGCCATCGAGCCGGTAGGTGCGCTTGAGATACATCGTCTGGACCGCATCCCGCCCGGCGAGGACGACCTTGATCCGCTTCTGGGCCGCCTCGGGCTCCAGAATTGCGACGAGCACCGTCTCGGTCTGGTACTCCGTGGCGAGCGACCGGAGGAAGCCGAGATCGCCGTCCGCCAGCCCCCGGATCGTATCGGGGTGGACCTCGCGCTTCAGCGGCATCAGCGTCGCCGGCGTCAGCGAGTTCGCGAGATCGAGCGCCTTCCAGGCGTAGAGCCACGTGTCGGCGCCGGCGGCTGCAGAGAAGGTCGCCGGCAGCTTGCCGGCCAGCTCGGGCGGCAGCTTGTAGGCGGGCACGATCGAAATCGTCGGTGCCTGTCTGTCGAGATAGGGGATGCCTTCCGCGTCGAGCAGCCGGCGCACGGGGTCGGGCGAGAAAACGAAGTCGTAGCTCGCGATGTACTCGGTCGAGGAGTTGCGCTCGGAGCGGACCGCGAAGCTCTCGACGAGCTGCGACGCGTTGGCCGGCCTGACCTTGGCGAGCCGCCGGTACGAGGTGACCGGGACGAGGCGTTTGAGCAGCGACCTGAGCGCCGCCTTCTGACCCTCGGCGAGGGCGCGCTCCTTGGCGGCAACCGCATCCGCCGCCCTCGCCTCCACCGGATAGTTGCCGACGGTGAAGACGCGATCCTCCTTGGAGGCCGCACTGGCGCTGCCCGTGGCGCAGACGAGCGCCAGCCCGATGAGGACGGCGTGCCACGCTGCCCCGTCCTTCGGCCGCCTCGGGTGCTCCCGCTCCGCCATTGGCTCCCGTCCCTGATTCACCGCCCGTGTGACGAGATCGCGCAGCATTCGGGCGAAAGTTGGTGTCGCTGCCGATCGTGGGTCGTGATCCCCATGCGCCAGACCTCGCCGCGCGCACGGGTTGCGGGCGTCGCCGTCACCGTGCCACAGAGACAGCCGACGCAGCTCCGATCCCGAGGCAACACATGACCGAGCCCGGTCCGAAACGCAACGCGCCGCTGTCCTACCGCGACGCTGGCGTGGATATCGATGCCGGCAATGCGCTTGTCAGAGCCATCAAACCCCTCGTCAAGTCCACACGCCGGCCCGGCGCCGACGCCGATCTCGGCGGGTTTGGCGGCCTTTTCGATCTCAAGGCCGGTGGCAACTGGCGCGACCCGATCCTGGTCGCCGCCAACGACGGCGTCGGAACCAAGCTGCGCATCGCCATCGAGACCGGACTCCACGACACGATCGGCATCGACCTCGTCGCCATGTCGGTGAACGACCTCGTCGTGCAGGGCGCCGAGCCTCTGTTTTTTCTGGACTATTTCGCCTGCGGCACGCTCGATGTCGAGACCGCGCGTCGCGTCGTCTCGGGCATCGCCGAGGGCTGCCGGCAGGCGGGCTGCGCGCTGATCGGCGGCGAGACCGCGGAGATGCCGGGCATGTACCAGGGGGCCGACTACGACCTCGCCGGCTTCGCCGTCGGCGCCGTCGAGCGCGACGAGATCCTGCCGCGCGCCGACATCGTCCCTGGCGATGTCCTGATCGGCCTCGCGTCCTCGGGCGTCCACTCCAACGGCTACTCGCTGGTCCGCCGACTTGTCCAGCGCGAGGGACTGGCCTGGACCGCAGTTGCCCCGTTCGCGACTCCTGCCCCCGCGACGCTCGCTGAGGCGCTGCTGACACCGACGCGAATCTATGTCCGGTCCGTGCTCTCTGCGATCCGTGCCACCGGCGGCGGCGGACCAGATGGCGCCGTGAAGGCCCTGAGCCACATCACGGGCGGCGGCCTCTCCGAGAACATCCCGCGCATCATGCCGGAGGGTCTGGCTGCCCACGTCGACCTCTCCGCCCTGGCAGTGCCGCCGGTGTTCGGGTGGCTACGCCAGGCTGCGGGCCTCGACGAAGCGGAGATGCTGCGGACGTTCAACTGTGGGGTCGGCATGGTCGTCGTCGTCTCGGCGACGCAACGAGATGCCGTCATGACTGCCCTAGCCGCAGCCGGTGAGCAGCCGTTCGTCCTTGGCGCAGTCGAGCCGGGCCGCGGCATCAAGTCGGACGCCAAGGGCAAGGGCGAGGCCGAGGCCGTGCGCTACTCGGCCGCGTTGCGATGCTGAGGGCCCCACAGCGACGCGCCCTCCGGTCTTCGTCGGGCGCCGGACGTCGCCCCGGCCCGGCACACTCCGGCTCGTCGTGGGTTGACGGCCGGGCGTGCACTGGGTAGATGCGCCGCAGAGTTGCATCGGCGCATCGGCAAGAGACTCCAGGGGGGCCCTATGAGCCGGAAAGTCCATCTCGAGGACGGCTGCACGTTACGGTTTCCTGGACGCAGCGACGACTTCGCCGATGGCGTGGAGCTTGGAATTCTCGCGGCACAGATGGACCACGGGGTGGTCTGCCTCTCGCGCCGCATAGCGAGGTCGAACCTCGATCAGTTGAGGGCCTTGGCCGCAAAGCTCGGCTATCGTCTGGTCGTCGGGGTGACGGACGACTCGTGGTGCCACGTCGATTTGGTGGCCAAAACCGAGCGGCCACGCCTGCGCCTCGTGCATCCCGCCGATAGCGCCAGAGCGGGTTGACCGAATGTCCTTCTCGGAGTGGCTTCTTTCACGGGCCTAGAGTCTGGGGACGCGCGACGCTGCGGCGCGCGAGGGGCGCGCCGCAGCTTGTCACAGCCTAGGATCACGCACCGCGCCCGCCGCCGTGCTTGCGCGCAGCTGCGTCACCGCGCTGGTCGTCGATCTCGACGTCGGTATGCTTCACCGTGTCGCGGACCGTCTCGGTGTGCTGGCCGACCTCCTTCTCGAGGCGAACCTCCTCCACGACTCGCGCCTGCTTCTGAACGACGGGCTCCTCGTGACGGACGGTCGCCTCTAGTGGCTTGCCTTCGCGTGCGAGGTCGCCAGCGGTCGCCGGCCGATTGACCGGGGTGCGCTCGATGCGGACGCTCTCGTCGCGCAGCGTCACGTCCTTCTCGACCGGCTTTTCCGTCACATACGGATAGACCCGCACCCGGCTCGCTCGGTCCCGCTTGCCGACTTTCAGGTCCTCCTGGACGATCGGTACCGACGTCGCGTTGCCGGCGGCGCCCATACCGCGATTGTCGCTGCGTGTGCCGGTCGCCGTGCCGATTGTGCCGGCAGGGGCAGTGCTGACACCCGTTCCAGCCACGTCGCCGTAGCGTCCCGTCCAGCCTTCGTCCCGCCACGCCGTCGTCCGCTCGCTCATGTCCACCGTGCCCTCGTCGTCGAGGATGTCGATGGCGGTGTGAGCCAAGTGGTCTTCAGTACGGACGGTGACGAGCGTCCCGCCGCGCCGGACCCCTTCAGCGTACTCATGGGCCTCGCTCTCCGGCACGCCCGACTCGGTCAGCGCACCGATCACGCCGCCCGTGGCGCCACCTGCGGTCGCGCCGACGAGCGTCGAGACCAGCCAGCCTGCGGCCACGACAGGCCCGAGGCCGGGAATCGCCATCATGCCGAGACCGGCCAGAAGGCCGGCACCGCCGCCGATCACCGCACCCGTCGTCGCGCCCGCTGTGGTATTGTCGGTGTCGTCCGTCGTATCGGTGGAATAGGTCGCGCTGCCGCTCGCCGTTTCATTGCGGCCGACGAGGCTGATATCGGAATCGGGTATTCCCGCCGTCTTCAGTCTCTCGACGGCCCGGGCCGCTGCCGCATACGTCTCGAAGAGCGCGCTTACCGTTTGCCTTGGCATCGTATGTCCTTCCGCGTTCGGTTCTAGGTGGCGTTTCGGTTACTCGCTGCCGATATTGCCCTTGTAGTCGAGCCCGACAGTTACCGTGCGCCCGCCCTTTTGGGCTTTGCCGCGCCAGATTCCGTTGTCGTCCTTGGCGAGCCCCGTGATGTTGCCGAAGCCGGCGTCCTGCAGGCGAGATCGCGCCTGCCCTTCCGTGAAGCTGTTCGAGCCGCTCTCAAGCGCGGTCAACGGCACCGGTGTGGCCACGCCGCTGGTACCTGTTCCCGTCCCGGTCGAAGCCGGGGGCGAGCTGGCGTTCTTGTCCGAGTTCGGCGCCGGATCCTTGACTGCGGGATTGCCGGTGTCGCTCTGGGGTGCGGGCTGCGTTTGAGACCCCGTCTGCGCAATTGCGGCGGCCGTGCCCAATGCTGCGGCCAAGCTCAAGGCCAGGAGAATTCTCATGTACGATCCTTTCATGACAGATTTCCTCCTGTTAATCCCTGAGGCATTCGACGGTTCCCTGGCTTGGATGAAATGGGACCGGCTTTTCGAGCGAGCTGTCCTGAAGCGCACATCTGCTCGGTCTCGAAAAAAAGAAATCGCTGGCCCGAAAGAATGGAATTGCTCGGCCGTCTTCTCCCGCTCGTCTGTGAGGAGAGCGGTCGCGGCGGGCAGTACGCACGTCCTGATCACCGTGGCTCAGATCACCGTGGCACTCGGATCACTGTGGCCCTTGACGCGGGCACCCGCCGCGGCGAACGCTTGGCCATTCCCACTTCCGGAAGCGTGAGAGGCAGAGCATGGCGAGCCCGCACGAGCAGACACCGAGTGCCGGCAGCACCGGCCGCAAGGTTCCCGTCTATCAGGTCCTCGCCGAGGATATGAAGGCGATGGGCATCGAGGCGGTCTTCGGCCTCATGAGCGACGATACCGCGCTGTTTGCGACAGCCCTCGACACCGCCGGCGTTCGCTTCTACGGCGCCCGGCACGAGAACAACGCGATCGCCATGGCGGATGGCTACGCCTACGCCACAGGCAAGCTGGGAATTGCGGTCATAGGCCGGGGACCCGCACTGGCCAACGGCCTCCACGGTGCGGTCTACGCGAGCCGCACCGGCTCCAGGGTTCTGCTCATCTATGGCGAGGCGGCGACTGCTGGCGCGCCGAACGGGCTCGGCCCCGACTACAAGGCCCTCGACGGCGTCGGCGTTCTGCGGGCCGCCGGCTTGCGCACATTTTCGGCCACCAGTCCGGCCGGCGCGCGGTGCACTCTGGCAGATGCCGTCAACGCTGCCCTGGCTGGCGGAGCCGTCACCCTCCACCTGCCGACCAACGTGCAACTCGCCGAGATCGACACACCTACTGGCCCCCTTGCCATCGGACCGCCCAGGCGCGATCCGGCGCCTGCCAAGCCGCAATCGATCGATGCTGCCGTGCAGGTGCTGGCCCGCGCGCGAAAGCCGCTGATCGTCGCCGGCCTCGGCGCCCACAAGGCCGGCGCCCGTGCCGCCCTCGAAGCTCTCGCTGAGCGGGTCGGAGCCCTCCTCGTCACGACGGCCCGCGGCAAGGATCTCTTCCGCGGCAACCGCAGGAATCTCGGCATCATCGGCTCGTTCTCGCACTCCATCGCCCGTCGCATGGCGGATCAGGCGGACTGCGTTCTCGTTTTCGGCGCAGGCCTCAATTTCCTCACGACCAGCTTCGGCACCTCCCTGCCGCAGGTGCCGCTGATCCAGGTGGATTCGATGCGCAGCAACATCGGGCGCTGGCTCAATGCCGACGTCGCGCTCGTCGGCGACGCGCGCCTCGTGGCGGAGCAACTGCTAGCCGCCGTGCCCGAGCGTCGTGCCGACGACAAGCCATTCCACGACGAGGCGACAAGCAGCCTGATCACGGCCTTCGACCCGGCCCAGGACTTCCAGCCGGCCAACACCGCGCGTACCGTCGACATGCGCAGCCTCGGGATCGAGCTCGAGCGCATCCTGCCGCAAGATCGCAATGTCGTCGTCGACGGAGGCAACTTCCTCGGCATTGTGCCCTATCTCAGCGTGCCGGATCCGGGTCACTTCAAGATGATCGGCGATTTCGCCTCCATCGGCTTGGCGTTCGGCGCGGCATTGGGCATGGCTAAGGGACGATCCGACAAGACGACGGTCCTCGTCGTCGGCGATGGCGGGTTCCTCATGACCATGGGCGAGCTCGAGACCGTGGTCCGCGAGGACCTGCCGATGGTGATCGTGCTCATGAACGACTGTGCCTATGGTGCCGAGCTGCACTTCCTCAAGCTGCGCCAGCAGCCGATCGGAAAGTCGGTCTTCCCCGACGTCGACTTCGCACCGATCGCTGCCGGTTTCGGCTTCGACGCTGAAACCATCCGGACGCTCGACGACCTGCGCCGCATAGCCCCCAAATTGAGAAAGCCCGAGGGACCGATCTTCCTGGACTGCAAGCTGAACGCCGACGTCGCCGCCCCGTTCATGAGCGAGTTCGCCCATTTCGAGGGCCGCCACTGAGGCGGCGGCCCTGCCCGCGATCGCGACGCCCGTCTGCGATGGACGGGCCTCAAGAGACCGGCGCGGCCCGCACCCACCAGTCCGGATGAGCCGCACCCAGGCGGCGCGCGCCGGCCACCGCGCTCCCGGCACCGTCGAAGAGTGCAAAGCATGTCGGACCGCTGCCCGACATGCGTACGAGCCGCGCACCATCTAGATCAGCGAGCGCACGCTGCACCTCGGCGATCGCCGGACACAAGCGCACCGCCACGGCCTCGAGATCGTTCGGGCGCGCGACCGCATAGTCGAGCAGCGCCTCGAATGAGTCGAGCCAGGGCGCTACGGCCGGCTGGACCGCCGCGGCCAGCGGCGGGGCGGCAAGCGCACGAAAGACGTCTGGTGTCGCCAGCGGAATCCCCGGATTGGCGAGCACCATCCAGGCCGCTGGCAACGCATGTGGCAACGGCGTCACCTGCTCCCCGAGCCCTGTCATCACCGCGGCACGGTTGATCAGGCATACGGGCACATCAGCCCCGATCCGCGCGGCGATGGCCGCCCAATCGAGGCCGTCACCGGCGTCAGGGTTGGCGGCCCGGATCAACCGCAGTGCGGCGGCCGCATCCGACGATCCGCCGCCGAGACCTGCCGCGACGGGCAAATTCTTCTCCAGGTGAAACCGACCGAGCCGCAGCCCCCTCTCGAAGCCGCCCACCGCTCGCGCCGCCTCGAGCACGAGGTTGGTGCCGTCACCGACGGCAGCGCTCCGCGGACCCGACACGGACAAACCCAGGGGGAGCCCCGGCTCGAGCTGCACCACATCGCCGACGCCGGCGAACACCACGAGGCTCTCGAGCTCGTGATAGCCGTCCGGGCGACGGCCGCGCACGCATAGCGTGACGTTCACCTTCGCCGGCGCAGCTTCGGCGAGCACAGTTTCGGTCATCGGTCACTGCAGGCTGGGTGTCACCTGGCCGGCCCCCGTCGCCGCCCGCTGCTTCGGCACCACCTTGTTGACGGCCTTGGCCTTGCGCGGCCGCTCGGCCTTGACCCTCACTTCGGGCAAGCCCTTCTCGAGCTTCTCCCGGATCTTGGTGGCGTCCTCGGGCTCCGGCTTCAAGGTCAGCGCCTGACTCCATTGGAAGGCCGCCTCCCGCTTGCGCCCCACCCGCCAGAACGCGTCACCGAGATGGTCGTTGAGCGTCGGGTCCTCGGGCCTGAGCTCGACGGCGCGCTCGAGATGCTTGACCGCCAGCTTGTAGTTGCCGAGCCGGTAATGGGCCCATCCCAGGCTGTCGACGATATAGCCGTCATCCGGCTTGAGCTGGACCGCCTTCTCGATCAACTTCAGGCCTTGCTGCAGATTGACGCCCTGGTCCACCCAAGAGTAGCCGAGATAATTCAACACGAGAGGCTGGTCGGGCGAGAGTTGCATCGCCTTCTGCAGGTCGGTCTCGGCCAACTGCCACTGCTTCGTCCGCTCATAGCTCGTGCCGCGCGCATAGAAGTGCGTCCAGTGCTTGCGCTCGGGCTTCGGGATGAGGGAGATGACCTTGTTGTAGTAAGTGATCGCCTCCGCGTAGCGCTTGCGCCCGCGCATCATGGAGCCCAGCGCATCCAGGGGCCGCACGTCGGTTGGATCCTTGGCCGACATCGCCTCCAGAATCTGCTGTGCCTCGTCCACACGGTCCAGCAGATTGAGGTTCTGTGCCTTGCGGATGTCGATCGCCTGCTCGAGCGCGGTGCCACGCGGGATGCGGTCGTAGGCCGCGATGGCGGCAGGATAATTCTTGGTCGTCTCGAAGATGTTGGCGAGTGCAGCCAGGGCGAACGGCGCTGTCGGCTCCAGATAGAGCGCCATCTGGAGATAGATCGCACCGACGCTGATCCCACCCTCGCTCGCCAGCGCCTCGCCCAGACCATAGAAGATCTCGGCGAGCCCCTGGACCGGCGTCTCGATCAGCAGCCGCACCGTCTCGCCGGCCTTCAACCGGTCGGCAAGATCGCGAGCGACGGGATGCGCGTTGCTGCCGGTCTTCTTATTGTGCTCCTCGATGATCGACAGAGCGAGCTTGTTGTCTCCGGCTGCCGAGGCGTGGTGAGCATAGGCGAGGGCAACCCGGAACGACTTGGTGTCCGACCGGAAAATGCGCTCGTAAGCTGCCCGCGCCTGCTCGCGCTTCCCGGCAACGTCGAACATCAGCGCCTTGTGATAGCGCACGTAGAAGCGCGCCCATTCGGCCTGATTGACGGTGTCGGCCTCGGCCGCCGCCCCGTCGACGTCGTTCTGGGCGACCTTCATCCAGCCCTGAGCGAGCGTCAGCGTCAGCTGCTCCATCACGCCGTTGCCCGGCGCCTTGAAGCGCTGCTCGGCATCCGCAAAGCGACCGGTCTTGGCGGCTTCAAGCCCGAGCACCAGCCGAGCCACGCGATGGTCCGGCGATGTCTCGGTCAGGCGCCGGGCGAGAGTCACGGCGCGGTCGACCCGGCCTTCAGTCGTCTCCATCAGCAGCGCCTGCTCGATCAGCGCGGTGTTCGCCGGGTCGCGATCGAGTGCCGCCCGGTAGTATTCCGCCGCGGCGCCGATGTCGTGCTGGCCGCGTGCGATCCGGCCTGCGAGATAGCTGCCGAGCAGCGTCTTCGCCTCCATCGCGTCGTCGCCCGTGCGGGCCGCTGCGGGGCCGCCAGCTACGCAGGCCAGCGAGAGGGCAACGGCGAACCCGGCGGCGGCAATATGTCCGAGGCAACCGGCTCGCTGTCTCATTGTTCAGGACCTCACGGGCTTCAGGGCTGCGCCCGGACCGAGTGATTCACTCCCCGCCAAGCTACAGCAACTCGATGTCGTTTGACCATAAGCATCGAAGTGTCATGGCCATGGCACAGCATCCGCTGGCCATGCCCTGAGGTCGCCTCATGGACGCGGCGTACCGCCGCCAAGCACCTCGGCATAGACGGGACGGTCGACGTTGCCGCCGGAAAGGATGGCGCCCAGGCGCTGACCGCGCCGACGGCGTCCATCCTTCAGCAAGGCGGCGAGTGCCGCCGCGCCGGCTCCCTCGGCGATATTGTGGGTATCCTCGAACAGGTGCCGCATCGCCTCGGCAATTTCGTTCTCGCTGACCTTGACCACGGCGCCCGCACCGCGGCAGATCAGCTGGACGGCCTCTGGATGCGGCTCGCGGCAGGCCATGCCGTCGGCGAACGTCGCGGCCGCGTTGGTCGGCACGGGCCGACCCGCCTCGAACGACAGCGCCACCGACGGGGCCGCCTCGGCTACAACCCCGACGATCTCGGTCTTCAGGCCGAGAGCGTCCCTCGCCGCCATCAGTCCGCAGATGCCCGACCCCATGCCGATCGGAACATAGACCGCGTCCAGCTCGCCGGCCGCCCCGAACAGCTCGAGCGCGTAGGTCGACACGCCCTTGACCAGGGCGGGGTGGAACGACGGCACCATGTGCAGCCCTTCGGCTTCAGCAAGGCGCGCCGCCTCGTGCTTGGCTTCGTCGAAATCCCGCCCGTGCTCGATCAGCCGGGCCCCGAACGCCTGCATGGCGGCGTTCTTCTCGACCGAGTTGCCATGCGGCACAAGGATGGTCGCCTCGAGACCGGCCGCATGCGCCGCCCGGGCGATCGACTGGCCGTGATTGCCACGTGTCGCCGTGATCACGCCACGGAGTCCAGATCCCGCGGCCCCCGCCATCAACTCGTTCATGTAGACGATGCCACCGCGAATCTTGAAGGCGCCGGTCGGCGTGTGGTTCTCGTGCTTGATCCAGACCTCGGTCCCGGCCCGACGGGCGACCAATGGCCAGGCATAGGCCGGCGTCGGCGCCATCCTCTCATGCACCAGAGCGGCGGCTGCCTCGAGATCGGGGCGTGTGAAGGCGAATGCATCCAGCATCGATCACCTCAATCGACTTGCCTCTGCTGGCCAACGGCAGCCACGAGTCCGCCCGTTATGGCACAAGCGGCAATTCCTGGCGCCCGGAAGCTGGCACGGCCGCTGCGGCAACGTGCCCTGTGCCCGACGGCCCTGCCGTCTGTTCTCCCAGTGCCGCTCGCCCTCGGCTGACAGCCTCTGCCGACGGCGAGCGCGACGCAGCGGTGCACGGCACATGGGTGACACCGCACGGTGCTACCGGATCGGCACCGCCGTAGCGTGATGATTGGGCATCGGGGTAGATGGGGAAACGGCCAGCATGGCGATGAGCGATATTGCCGACTTGAAGGGCAGCGACGAGGGCAGGGCCAAGTGGATCGGCGTCTATGTCGGCGTCCTGGCCACGCTGCTCGCCATTTGCGGCGTCGGTGGCGGCAACGCAGCCAAGGACGCGACGCGCGCCAACATCGAGGTGTCCAACATGTGGGCCTTCTTCCAGGCGAAGAACATCCGCCGCACGGCCTATCAGCTGGCGGCCGACGACCTTGAGCTGTCGCTGCGCACGAACCCCGCGATGCCTGCAGAAGGCCGGCAGGCCGTCGAGCAGAAGATCAAGTCCTACCGCGAGACGGTCGCGAGCTACAGAAGCGACAAGCAAAGAAACGAGGGGCTCGACGAGCTGTTCACCCGGGCCAAGGCGCTCGAGGCGGAGCGCGACCTCGCCCTGCGCAAGGATCCCTATTTCGACTTCTCGGAGGCGCTCCTCCAAATCGCCATCGTTCTCGCTTCCGTGGCGCTCATTGCCGGCACCAACGTGCTCCTGTGGGCCAGCGGCGGCCTCGCCATTGCCGGCACGCTGCTCATGCTCAACGGGTTCACACTCTGGCTCGCGCTGCCGTTCCTCGGCTGAACTCGCTTCCCGACCCCGGCTCATCGCCCAGCGGCGCCGTCCACCTTTGCGGCGAGGCCTTGCAGCATGGCCGGGGCGATCGACCTCGCGGCCGGGCACGACGGGGCCTTCAAGCGCTCGTAGAGGCTGGCGACGTCGCCAGCAAAACTTTGCCCGAGCGCTCGGCGAGCGACACCTGTCGCCACCGAGCCGTCGGCCCAGCGCACCTTGCAGGCGAGCAGCCCGAGATGGCGGGACAGACGTGCGCGACGGTCGCCTTGGGACGGCGCGCCGGCCGCAGCGGTCTGGTCCAATCCTGTCCGCCCGTCACTTGACAGGCTGCCGCCGCCCGCCAGGGACGCCGAGGTCGCGCCGGCCACCGTAGAGGTGGGCACCTCCAGGGCCTCCTGTGTGCTCGTCCGAAGAATGTCCGCCCAGCCTCGCGCCGCTGCCTCCTCGCTCGGCCCCAATGCCTTGCCGGTGCCGCCGAGCAGGACCGTCGCCAGCGCCTCGCGTACACGACGCTCGACCGCCGTGTCGCCGATGCGGCGCAGCATCGCCTCCAGAGCCTCGATCTCGGCCTTTGCCGGTGGTGACGTCCGCAGCGCCGCGAGATCGGCCAACCCCGTGCGTCCTCGGGCCGGCGGCGTCGTGTACCAGATCCAGGCTTCGCGCAGGCTCGCCGCAGCGATGACTGCGCCGTCGAGATCGGCTGCGGGAAGTCGCGCCTGATGGAGGTTGGCGCCCTCGAGATCGGCATCGCGCAGGGAAGCCCCGGCCAAGCTCGCGAACTCGAGGCTCGCCCCCTGCAGCCCGGCGCTGGTCAGATCGGCACCATCGAGCTTGGCACCCGTCAGGTCGGCACCCTGCAACGCGGCGGTCGCGAGATTGGCACCCTGCATGGCGACACCACCGGTCAGGTCCGCCCGCTCGAGGCGCGCGTTGTAGAGATTGGCCCCTGCCAGCGCCGCGTGAGCGAGGTTGACCCCTGTCAGGTCAGCCTCCTCCAGTCTGGCGCCGGTCAGGTCGATGCCGGCGAGGTCGCTGTCGTTGAGGCGCGCCCTGGTGAGGTTCGCCCGTGCTGCGCTTGCGCACGTTGCAGCGACGCGGTCCTCGCTCAGGAGCAGCCGGTTGAGGTCGGCGCAGCGCAGCAGCACGTTGCGCAGGTCGGCGCCGACGAGGCTCGCCCCATCGAGGCTCGCGCCTGTGAGATCCGCCTGATGCAGATCCGTGCGATCGAGGCGCGCATAGCGCAGGTCGCGACGGCGCAGGTTCAGCGTCGGCTCGCCGGGCGTAACGTCCTTGTCGTTGACCAGATCGAGATCGGTGACGACGAGATTGCGCTCGAAGATGCCCAGCAGGCGCCCGTCTACCGACCCGCCGAGGAATGGCACCACGAAACCATACGCCACCGTCCCGGCGCCCAGGGGGGCGACCTGGTCCGGTTGACCGGCAAGCTGACGCGACAGACGGTCCAACCGCTCGCCCGGCACGGTCGCGACCAGAAAGGAAAAGGCAGCGACCGCGCCGAGGACGCAGATCGTCAGCATGAACGTAAGGGGATGGTCCAGGCCCGACCGCCATAGGGCCGCACCCAGCGATTGCTCCGGCCTTGTCAGAAACACCCCGATCATCGCCAGCATCGCGATATCGGCAATCAGCGCCACGCGATGCGCCCAGGTGATGGCGACGTCATGATACGGCAGGAACGAAACCTGGATGTAGAGCAGCACGACCACGGGCAACGCAACCAGCGTCAGCCATGACAGTCCGTGCAGCAGTCCGTTGACGACGCGGCTGCGCTCGGGTCCCGCGATGGCCTGGACAAAGAAGAAGTTGTGCAGCTCGAGCCGCAAGGGATGGGTCCGGCGGTCGGTGGCCTCGAGGATCTGCAAGGACTGATCCAGCTCGAGCGCTTTTCGCGCCAGCATGACGAGCTGGGTGACGATTCCCATGTGAAACAGCACGAGGACGATCGGCGCGAACAGGAAGAAGCGGGTCAGCTCGATGCCTACCTGCAACACCGGCAGCGGAATGTCGCGCGAGAGCAGCAGCTCCTTGTGCGTCACTCCGGCCACGGCCACGAGCAGATAGCTCATGATGGCGATGAAGATCAGCCAGCCCGTGTGCACCGTGTCGCTGGAGTCGTTGACCGCCTCGAGCAGGCTGTACGGATTGACCGGCGCTTCCCCTTCGTCAGCAACGGCACGCTGCGTGTCGTTCATTCCGGACAGTCTCCCCGACTGGATACTCCTCAGGATCGCCCGGCCATATCGATTAAAGTATGACGACCTCCGCGGCGCCGGCCAAGTTGCCTCACCCACGAGAGACGTGTCGACGCCGGTCGAGACGGCGCACCTCCTGCGGACCTGGTCGCCGGAATGACACGACCGAGGTGCGCCCCGTGGCACGGCCGCCACGCTTGCCAAGGCCCAGCCGACGGTCGGCGACGCGCGCTATCGCCGACCGGCGTCAGAGCTACGAGTTGAGTTTGAGCGCCTTCTCAGGCCTTGCGCTGCACCAGCGCATCGCGGATCTCCTTCAGATAGATCTCGCTTGGCGCCGGCGCCGGCGGAGGCGCGGCCTCCTTCTCCTTCTCGAAGCGCTTCTTGGCCATGTTGATCGCCTTGATAACGCAGAACAACACGAAGGCAATGATGACGAAGTCCACGATCGTCTGGATGAACTCGCCATATTTCAACAGTACCGGCTTGCCGGTCGGAGTCGGCATGTTGACCGCGAGCTCGTTGAAGCTCACCCCACCGATGATGTATCCGATCGGCGGCATCAGCACGTTCTTCACGAGCGAATCCACGATCTTGCCAAACGCCGCACCCACGATCACGCCCACGGCGAGGTCGACGACGTTGCCCTTCAGTGCGAATTCGCGGAATTCCGACAACAGCGACATGGCAGGCCCCCTGTCTCAGCTTCTCGAAGCGTCCGGTCGGGGGCCATGCGCCGCACCGACCGGGCATCTGGCTGCCGTCGAAGGCTGCGTCTCCCGGGTTTCCGCGGATGACCGTCGACGGTGCCGGCGACCATAGCCGCGGACGCCGCTGCAATACAACGCTGGCGTACCGTATCCATTGAACAACTGTTATCCGGTCGCTGCAGCGACTTGCCGCCACGGGTTCTCGTCCCGGCAGGCAAGCCCGTCCTGGCGGCCCAAAGGGTCGAGCGACTGGACGGTGTAAGGGGCGGAGCCGCCATGGATCGACGGGCCTCCATCGGCTAGAACGGAGCGAGCAGCCACGGAGCCGATGGGCTCCGCCCACGCCGTGGCACAATCCGGTCGCATGGGGATCGGAGCGGTGCGGACAGGCCACAGTCGGGGAGCACGAGCCGATGATCGAGCGCAAGGAGCGCAAGCCTTACTGGCGCCACACCAAATGGCAGATGCTGACCAGCCTGCTGCCGTTCCTGCTGACCCTGATCGTCCTGCCGCTTTACGCCGACCAGCTCAACGCCCGGAAATTCTTGGGCTTCCCGCTCGGCTATTTCCTCGCCTGCCACGGCATGCTGCTGATTGCGATCGTGACGGTGTTCTCGTTCATCAACCGCCAGGACGCGATCGACCATTGGCACGGCGCCCAGGAAGACCTCTGAGGACATCGCACGCATGCCGCATCGCCATACGCCCGCGCTCGCCAACCCGTTGATCGGGATCTATTTCGGCATCTTCGGCGCCAGTCTCGGAGCCATCGTCGTGCTGTTGCTGATCTTCGAGCAGCTCGGCGTGACGGACCGCGCCCTGAAGGCAGCCATGGCCTTCGGCTCGACGGCTCTGTTCGCGGCGATCGGCGCCGGCGCCTACACAGGTCGCATGCGCGAGTTCGTCAATGCCGGCCGACGCGTCCCGGCTTTCTACAATGGCCTGTCGCTCACCGTCGCCGCCTTCGGCGGAGCGGGGCTGACCGGCTTCGCGGGCGCGATGTTCCTCGTCGGCTTCGACATGCTGTTCCTCGGACTGGGCATCGTCGCTGGCCTCACGGTCATGGTCATGCTGATCGCGCCGTTCCTGCGCAAGTTCGGCGCGCCGACCGTTCCGTCCTATCTCGGCCTGAGGTTCGACAGCGGCCCAGTCCGGCTGGCCGCCGCCTCGGTTGCCGTCGTCCCGCTGATGCTCGTCCTGATGGCCGAGATCAAGCTCGCCGTGCTGGCTTTGGCCTGGCTGACGCCCATGAGCGGCGGCTCGGCCACGGTGTTCGTCGTCGGGGTCATCGTTGCTACCATCGTGCCCGGAGGCATCCGCTCGCTGTCGTGGTCGAGCGCGGCACAGGCGTTGACCCTGCTCGTCGCCGTGGTGGTGCCAGCCGCCATAGCCGCGGTGATCGAGACCAATCTGCCATTCGGCCAGCTCAGCCACGGTCCGGTAATGCGCGCAGTGGCCCGGGCCGAGGCGGCGCAGGACATACCGTTGCCGATCGCCGGCCTGCTCACCTTCGACCTGCCGGGATCGGGCCTGCAGGTCATCACCGGCCGCTATGGCACCACGTTCGGCACCATCGGCCCGCTTGCCTTCGTGCTGGCGACGCTGTCGGTGCTCGTCGGCATCGCCGGCTCGCCGGGGCTTCTCGCCCGGTCCGTCACCACGCCGACCGTGTTCGACACGCGCAAGTCGATCGGATGGGCCGTCGTCCTGGTCGCGCTGCTGATCACCACGTTCTCGGCCATCGCCGTCTTCCAGCGCCACTACCTGATGACGGAGATCGCTGGCCAGCCCACCGGCAGCCCGCCTCGGGCAGTCCAATTGCTGATCGAGCTCGGCCACGCTGCGATCGAGCCGCGCCAGGCGAAAATTGCCCCCACTTCGCTCCTGATCGAGCGTGACGCGACGCTGGTCGCCATGCCGGTTCTCCTCGGCCTTCCCCGGGTCGTCACCAGCCTCGTCGCTGTCGGCATTCTGGCTGCCGCGCTCGCTGCCGCGGCCACCAGTCTCGCTCAGCTTGGCCTCATTCTGGCGGAGGACGTCATCAATGCGCCCGGCGGCTGGCGGGCGAGCGACCTGCAGCGGCTGATGACCTGTCGGGCGAGCATCGCCCTCCTCGCCATTGCGGCTGGCGTCGCAGCCGCGCTCGCCAGCGGCGATCCATTGGTCCTCGTGCTGCATGCACTCGCCTTCTCCGGCTCCACGCTGTTCCCCGTGCTCGTGCTGTCGATCTGGTGGAAGCGCCTCTCGGCGCTCGGTGCGCTGGCTGGGCTCGCTGCCGGATTTGGCGCGGCCGTGGCCGCAGTCACAGCGGCCGACGTCGCAGGCGTCGGGCTGCCGGCGGTGCTGGCTCCCGTCGCTGCGGCCCCATGCGCCGTTGCCGCAGCCATGATCGTCAGCAGCCTGAGCCCTGTTCCGGGGCGCCACGTCCTGGAAATCGTTCGCGACATGCGGATCCCTGGCGGCGAGACGGTCCACGATCGCGAGTTGCGCCAGGCCCGACAGCGCAGTGGCCTGGGGACGTGAGCCGCACTCCACCGGCCCCTACCGGCAGCCCGCCACTGCGGCCATTGACCGGCGCCCGCAGATCGCCACATTGATGGTCGAGTGCGCGCCGCAGCCGGTCGACGCCAAGTCTCCTCCAATCGAGCTGAAGAGCATGTCGGCACGCGAGCGCCTCGGCCTTTATCCTCCCCTGGAGCCCTATCGCCGCGGACGCCTTGCCGTCGGCGACGGCCACGACATGTATTTCGAGGAATCGGGCAACCGTGACGGCCGCCCGGTGCTCATCGTTCACGGCGGACCGGGCGGCGGCAGCAATCCCACCATGCGCCGGTTCCATGACCCCTCGCGCTACCGGATCATCCTCGCCGACCAACGCGGTTGCGGGCGCTCGACGCCCAACGCATCGCTCTCTGCCAACACGACCTGGCATCTCGTGGCCGACATGGAGGCGCTGCGGACCCATCTCGGCATCGAGCGCTGGCACCTGCTCGGCGGCTCCTGGGGCTCGACCCTTTCGCTCGCCTACGCCATCACGCACCCCGCCCGCGTCGCATCGCTGATCCTGCGAGGCATCTTCCTGCTGCGCCGCGCCGAGCTCGACTGGTTTTATCAGGACGGTGCAAGCTGGCTCTTCCCGGAGGCTTTCGCCGAGTATATCGGGCTCGTTCCACCGAGCGAGCGCGGCGACATGATCGCGGCCTATTACCGCCGCCTGACGCATCCAGACGTGAAGATCCAGCTGGAGGCGGCGCGGGCCTGGAGCGTATGGGAGGGTTCGACCCTGGCGCTGCACCAGGATCCGGATCGCATCCGGCAATTCAGTGCCGACGCCTACGCACTCGCCTTTGCCCGCATCGAATGCCACTACTTCGTCAACCGGGGCTTCTTCGCTCACGACGGCTGGCTGCTCGCCAATGCGCACCGCTTGCGCGGCATTCCGGGCATCATCGTGCACGGCCGCTACGATGTCGTGACGCCGATGCGATCCGCCTTCGACCTGCAGGCGGCATGGCCGACGACCGAGCTGCATGTCGTTCCCGACGCCGGGCATGCCATGACCGAGCCCGGCATCGTGCACGAGCTTGTCTCCGCCACCCGGCGCCTGTCGCAGATCGCCGTCTGAGGGCCCCGCCCGATCTCCATGTGCCTATTTCACCTTCGTCGGTGGCCCCTTGCCGTCGGAGCCCACCACCGGGAAGCCGGCACGCATGTAGGCGATCAGCTGCCATATCTCGTCCCGCTTGAGCGCATCCTTGAATGCCGGCATCTGCGACTGGAACTGCTGACCGCCTTCTGAAACGGTCCAGAGCAGATACTCGTCGACCGAGATCGGCCGGCGGATCATGAACGCCAGCAGGGCAGGCGACGGCGACAGGGCATTCTCGGCATCTCCATCGCCCAGGCCATCCTTGCCGTGGCAGGATGCACAGTGCCTCGCATAGAGCGCCGCGCCGGCTGCCGTCGTATCGGGGCCGGGCGCGAAGGTGGATTTTGCCCCTTCGTACTCGGCCGGCACGCCGTAGCTCATATATGTCGTGTGGCGCAGCAGCCGGGTCATCATCCCTTTCGGCATGCGCCCCGGCCCCCACAGCTCCTTGACCATCCAATCCGGCTGCCAGTAGTCGAAGCCGCCACGCGATTGCGGGGCGGCAGGACTCTGGGCGCCGGCCGGCGCTGCGAGCAACGAGCCCGCACAGAGCAGCACCGCCCCCAGCGCTCGAGCCTGCCGCGATCCCAGCGGCGATGAAATGCCCCTCATGTCAGCTTCCCCTCGTGTGTTGTGCCTAGTCGAGCGACGACGCTCGGCGACAGCCTTCAGGCAGGAAACTTGGCCGGATCGACACCGCTGGATTCCAGGAACTTGCGGATCTGGACGACCTCCTCCTTAGGCAGGCTGTGATGTGCGTGGGTGAAGGCAGCCGTATGGCCGTTGAGTGTCACGCCGATGCGGTTTCCGGACCGATTGTCGATCTCCGCACCGAGCTCCTCGAGCACGTGAACGACGTCCTTGAAATCAATATTGGCGCTGATCGGATGAGCGAACAGCGCGTGCAGCACCTTGCGATGACGATGGTTCATGAAGCGGAAGCTCCGGTCCCGTGAGTTGCCTCCGAAGAATGCGTGCACCTGGGTACACCGACGTTGCGCCGGATCAATCGGACCGCGACCGCGTCGCCCTGTCGCCACTGCGAGAGCGGCATTGACCGGCGGCGGCGACCGGTTTCAGATGCAGGTGCCGCGCCATGCCTGCCAGCTGAGGCTCGCCGCGCTGGCCGCCCCCACCAGGAAAGTACTGCCGATGACCACGACCGACTGGCCGTCCCTGGCGCTGATGGCCGGCGCACTGGTGGCAGCCGGCTTCCTCTCGGGCCTGCTGGCGGGCCTGCTCGGCATCGGCGGCGGGGCCGTCGTCGTGGTCACGCTTTACGAGGCCTTTCGGCTGCTCGGGATCGATGAGGCGGTGCGCATGCATCTGGCGACCGGGACCGGCCTCGCCATCATCGCTCCGACGACGCTGCGATCGTTCCTGGCCCACAAGCGGCGCGGCATCGCCGACCTCGACTTCCTCCGCCGCATGGCAGTCCCGGTCGTCATGGGTGTGGGCCTCGGTGCGCTGGTCGCCCGTAGCTCGGGTGGCGATACGCTGAAGTGGGTGTGGGTGCTCGTCGGCACCTTTCTCGCCGTGAAGATGTACGCTGGCCGTGACGACTGGCGGCTCGGCCCCGACATCCCTAAGGGGCTGGCGGTGGAGGTGTACGGGGTGTCGCTCGGGCTCGTCTCGATGCTGATGAGCGTCGGCGGCGGCGCCTGGGTGGTTATGCTCATGACCTTCTACGGTCGCAGCATCCATCAAGCGGTGGCGACCTCGTCGGGCTTCGGTCCGTTGATCGCGATTCCAGGCGTGCTCGGATTCATCTGGGCAGGTTGGGGGGCCGAGGGCCTGCCTCCTGGCTCGATCGGATACGTGAGCCTCGTCGGCGCGGCCCTGGCGATCCCAACCGGTCTGGTGGCGGCTCCACTCGGCGCCCGACTTTCGCACGGCCTGTCGAAGCGCGGCCTCGAGCTCGCCTTCGCAATCTTCATGACCTGCGTCGTGCTGCGCTTTCTTGCAAGTCTCGCGCTCTGACGGCAAGCCTCGCTCTTGCGAATGCAAGCGTCCGTCGGGTCAGAATGGAGAATCGGAAATGACGTTCAAGGTCGGTGTCACGCGTGACCTCTTGCGGGCCGACGGCACACCTGCGTTCGATTCGCGGGCCTTCGCCGAGCTCGATGCCAATCCCGCTATCGTATGGGAATGGCTTCCCGAGGATGTGCGCGAGATCACCCCCGAGATCGCCGCCGCCTACGACGCGTTGCACGTCAACCTGCCCCTCGTGACGGCCGCATCGGTCGCGCGCCAGGACTGTCGCCTCAAGGTCGTCGCGCGGAATGGTGTCGGGTACGACAGCTGCGACATCCCGGCGCTGACTGCAAAGGGCATCCTGCTGACCAACACGCCCGTCGCCGTGCGCAGGCCCGTCGCCGTAGCCGCCCTGACGATGATCTTCGCGCTGGCCGGGCGTCTGCTGAAGAAAAACGAGATCGTCCGCCAGGGCCGCTGGAACGACCGCACGCTCTATATGAGCCAGGGCCTCACCGGCCGCACCCTGGGGGTGATCGGTGCCGGCAGCATCGGCAAGGAGCTGCTGGCGCTGGCCCGTCCTTTTTTCCGGAGCATGATCGCGGCTGACCCGTACGTCGACGCGGCCACGCTGACGCCGCTCGGCGCCGCCCTCCTGCCCCTCGACGACGTTCTGCGTCACGCCGACTACGTCGTCGTTGCCTGCCTGCTGACGCCGGAGACGCATCATCTTCTGGACGAGACCCGCCTGCGGCTGATGAAGCCCAGCGCCTATCTCGTCAACATGGCCCGCGGGCCCATCGTCGACGAGGCGGCGCTGGCCCGCGTACTCGCGGCTGGCGGCTTCCTGGGGGCCGGGCTCGACGTCACCGAGCGCGAGCCGATCGAAACCGACAGCCCCCTCCTCGCCATGGACAACGTCATCATCACGCCGCACGCTCTCTGCTGGACGGACGAGTGCTTCTACGACATCGCGGCCACCGCCTTGCGCTCAATCGCCGACGTGAGCCTCGCGCGACGTCCGGCCCATGTCGTCAACGCCGACGCCTACGACGTTCCGCCTCAGAGGCTCCGATGAAGAAGGCTGCTCGTCGAGAAGCCGGTGGGAAGGTCGGTGCCGGGAACGCCCGCGAGCCACGCGCAGGCGACGCGCGCCCCTCCCGGACGCCGCCAGATCGTGACGGGACCGTGCGCATCTTCGGGATTCACGCTGTCGAGGCGGCGCTGGCCAATCCGGCCCGCCGGATCGAGCGGCTGTTGCTCACGGAGAACGCCGAGCGGCGCCTCGCGTCCGGCGTCACAAGCCGCTCCGCGAAATGCGAGCGCGTCCTGCCGCGTCGGCTCGACCAGATGCTCGGCGCCGACACCGTGCATCAGGGTGCGTTGCTCGAGACCGAGCCGCTGCCAGAGCCATCGCTCGACGACTTGTGTGCAGCAGCCACGACCGGCGGCCCCCTCGTCGTACTCGATCAGGTGACCGACCCGCACAACGTCGGTGCCATCCTCCGCTCGTGTGCCGTGTTCGGGGCCGCCGGCCTGATCATGACCCGGCGCCATTCACCTCCGCTGGGTGGAGCGCTTGCGAAGACGGCATCGGGCGCGTTGGAGCTGGTGCCTGTGGCACTTGTCGGCAATCTCGCCCAGGCGCTCACGGACCTCGCCGACGCAGGCGTCCGCCGGATCGGGCTCGATGGTGAGGCAGTCGCAGAACTCGACAGCGGCTCCCTCGGGCCACCAGTGGCGCTTGTGCTCGGCGCAGAGGGAAAAGGTCTGCGACACCTCACTCGCACACTCTGCGACGACCTGTGCCGGATTGGCGCGGCGGGGCCGCTCGCCAGCCTCAATGTGTCGAACGCCGCCGCGGTGGCGCTTTATGCAGCAAGCCTGAGCCCGGCGCGGCAGCCCCGGGGGACATGACCGCGCCTGGATTCCACGGCTCTCTTGCAGGAAAGGCCGGATCGAAGCGATCCGACCTGAGTGAATGACCAGCCTGTTATCGGCTCAGTGACAGACCTCACGGCGATAGCAGCGCACGTCGTCCTTGCAGCGGTACTCGCCGTAACGATTGTACCAGCAGCGTTGCCCGACCACGTCGCAGACCTGCCGGCCGGGATAGCACGAGCGATAATAACCGCGATCACGGGAAGCGGCATAGGCGCCCAGCACGCCGAGCCCGATGATCGTGCCGGCGACAGCCCCGGCCACGCCCACCCCCCTCCTGTGAGCCTCGGCTTGCGGCGCCGTGGCAATGGTCGCACCGAGCAACAGAGTTGTGGCGACCGCTACACTTGTGAAGGTCTTCAGCATTCAACTGATCCCCTGGCTCGCCGCCCGGCAGAGCGGCTTAAATCACCTCGATTCCACAAGGCGCCCGCGAGCCTTGTTGGGCTCATTGAGCCCAAGGGCGCCTGAATGGTTCCTGAACGTGAATGGTCGCTCGAGCGCGTGGCCAAGTTAAGGCACGCGAGGAAATATCCCGTCGGCTTCGCGCTATCGCTACCAGTGCCACAGGTGATGGCGGCCATGGTGCTTGTTGTGCCACGCACGGTTATTCCACTTTCGGGGATAACCCCAGCTCTTGTAATAGCGGTAGCGCGGAGGCTGGGCGTTCCACACGTTCAGGTGAATGCGGTTGCGCCACTTGATGTAGTGCGCTGGCGCCCAGTAGCCCGCGTTGTAATAGGGGTAATAGCCGCGCGGGCTGTAGCGATAGTGATAGGGGTCGATCTTGTACTCGTGCGTATAGCGCGGCTGGTAGACCCAGTGGCGGACATGCCGGCTCTTGCCCCAGCCGTCAGGTCTGTCGCGTTCGCCGAATGCGTGAGAGGTCGTCGGCAATGCGAGCACGAACGCCGAAGCGGCGACGACGGCAGCAAGAATGCTTTTCAGTCGCATGGGGCATTCACTCCTCGGGGCTCGATTCGACCGCAGTCTCGAAGATCGGTTATCCTGATTCGAGAAAGCCGCAAATTGGCTAATGAAGCATTAATTCCGCAGCGACGCGGGTGGCTCCGCGGGAGGCGGACGCGGATTAATCGAATACATACCTTGTTACGGTCAGATGGCTGACACGAGCGGACCTGCAGCGCCTGTGTCCGAGCCGAGCCCCGACGTTCTCGCAGGTACTGCAGATGACAGCGTCCGACGACGAATCGCGCGAGCCACGCAGTCCTGCGGACCGGGACCGGGTGCTCGTCTATCTTCGGGAAATGCGCGAGCGATCCGCCGACGGCGCCGTGGGAGCTCGACGCCCGCGCATCGCGTTCGGCCAACGCGCGGCCGAAAGGTCGCTCGCCGCGCCAGCCTATTACGCGAACGAAACCTCGACGCCGGCGAAAGCGGCAGCCGCCCCCTTGTCACTCGTCGAGGCGCCTGCCGGCGTGGCGGCGATGCCATCACCGCGCCCCGCCTCCCAGCCTGCCTCGCCTGTGCCCCCGCCACCTTTGGAGCAAGCGTCCGCTCCTGTGGAGGCGCCGGCGCCGGGCGAGCCCCCGCCGCAGCCCGAGGCGAACGCGACGAGGCAGCTGCTTCCATCGTGGCACCCCCGAGCCTTGCTGGAGCGGGCAAAAAGCCTCCTGGCAAAGGGCGCCGACGCCCTGCCTCCTCCCGGTGCTGCCGACTCGCTTGCCCTCGCGAAGGCTTCAGTGCCGGATAGGCTACTGCGCCGCCTGCCCGGCCAGGGCGGCGAGCTGCTGCAGGCCGTCCTCGCCAGCTGGCCGTCCTTCCGCGCCATCGCCTGGTTCAGTTTCGCCAGCAACATCCTGATGCTGGCAGGTCCGCTGTTCATGCTGCAGGTCTACGACCGCGTCCTCACCTCCGGGTCGATGCCGACTCTGGTGGCTCTGTCTCTCTTGACGGCGGCGATCTACGGCATCATCGGCTTGCTGGACATGGTGCGAAGCCGCGTCATCGTGCGGGTCGGCGTCGAGCTCGACCGCCGCATCTCCACGCGCGTATTCGCCGCCACGCTGAAGCGCAGCATCACCAGCCAGGCCACCACGACCTCGGCCCTGCGCGAGCTCGATCAGTTGCGCCAGTTCATCTCTGGACAGGGGCCGATCACGGCGTGCGACGCTCCATGGACGCCGGTCTATCTGCTGGTGATCTTTCTCACCCACTGGACCCTCGGCGTGGTCGCCACGCTCGGCGCTGCCGTTCTTGTGGTCATCGCCTGGGCGAGCGAGATCCGCAGCCGCGGCCCCCTGATCGAGGCAGGCAAGGCGGGTGCCCGCAGCCTCGAGCTGGCAGAATCCGGTCAACGGAACGCCGAGTCGATCTCCGCCATGAGCATGCAGGCGGCCTATCGCGCACGGTGGCAGAAGACCAACGGGGAGGCCATCGCCTGGCAGGTCCTTGCAGCCGACCGTCTCGCCAGCATGACCTCGCTGTCGAAGACGCTCCGGCTCCTCCTGCAGTCCCTGATGCTCGCGGTCGGCGCAGCACTTGCGATCAAGGGCGAGATTTCGGCGGGCGCCATCATAGCCGGCACGATCATCTTCGGGCGCGCGCTCGCCCCGGTGGAGCAGGCGGTGGGCCAGTGGCGCAGCTTCGTCCGGGCCCGCGAATCCTTTGCCAAGCTCGATGCACTGCTGCGGGAGCATCCCGATCCGACGCGGCGAACGAGCCTGCCGGCTCCCAAAGGCCGCCTTCAGGCCAGCAGCCTGCGCGTGGTGGCGCCCGAGACCCGTGAGCCGATCCTCGCCGGCATCTCGTTCTCGGTCGAGCCCGGCCAGATGCTGGCCATCATCGGCCCCAGCGCCTCGGGCAAGTCCACGCTGGCACGAGCCATCGTCGGCCTCTGGCCGCTGGCAGGTGGCGAAATCCGGCTCGACGGTGCCCGGCTCGACCAATGGAACGCGGACGAGCTCGGCCGGCACATCGGTTACCTGCCCCAGAGCGTCGAGCTGTTTGCCGGCACGGTTCGGGAAAACATCTCCCGCTTCGAGCCCGACGCCTCGGACGACGCCGTGGTCGAGGCTGCCCGCGCCGCACACGCGCACGACATGATCCTGGCGCTCCCAAAGGGCTACGAGACACAACTCGGCTCGTTCGGTGCCTACCTCTCGGCCGGCCAGCGCCAGCGGATCGGCTTGGCGCGCGCCCTCTTCGGCCGTCCGGCGCTCATCGTGCTCGACGAGCCGAACGCCAACCTCGATCGCACGGGCGACGAGGCGCTCGCCGCAGCGGTCGACGGCATGCGCGCGTGCGGCCAAGCCATCGTCCTCGTCTCTCACCGGGTCCAAGCCATCGGGAAAGCCGACCTGCTGGTCTACCTCGATCGCGGCCAGCAGCGCGCCTTCGGCCCGCGTGACGAGGTCCTGCGCTTTATTCAGCAAGGCAACACACCACGGCCCCAGGCGGTCCAGCAGGCCGCTGCCGGCGGAAAGGCTGCTCGATGATCGGAAAAATCGCAGACATGATCGCCCGGGCGAGAGGCCCCTCGGAGAAGCGGGTGATCGATCCGTACGCCCCGGAGCCTTGGGTCAAGGTTGGCAATCGCGTGCTCGTGGGGCTGGTCTGCGGCTTGCTGCTGTGCGGGTTGGTCTCGATCAGCGGGGCTGTGGTGGCCCCCGGCGTGGTCAACGTCGAGAACAACTACAAGGCCGTCCAACACCTCGACGGCGGCATCGTCGCGAAAATCAATGTGCGCAACGGCGATCGCGTCACCGAGGGCGACGTTGTCGTGCGCCTTGACGAGACAGCGGTCCGCGCGGCCCATGCCGTGGCCAGCGCACGCGTCAACGCTCTGCTCGTCCAGCAAGCTCGTCTCGAGGCCGAGCGCGACAGGCTCCATGACCTCACGCTCCCGCCGGAGGTGGCGCAGATCACCGACGATCCGGCACTCAGTCGGCTGATCGAAACGCAGCGGACCCTGTTCGAGGCGCGCAGGCGCACTCACACCGGCGAGCTGGCCGTGCTTGCCCAGCGCAAGGCCCAGCTCGCCGAGGAGTTGAACGCTGCCGAGCAAGGCCTCGCGGCACGGAAGAAAGAGAGCGCCATCAACGCGCGCGAGCTCGCCTCCCTGCGCCCCCTCTACCAGAAGGGCTATGCCAATCAGCAGCGCTACCTTCCGGTCGAGCGCGACGCGGCCCGCCTCGAGGGAGACGTCGGCCGGCTCGGGGCGGAGATGGCGAGGGTCAAGAGCGGCATGGCCGAGGTCGAGCTGAGAATGCAGCAGTCCGAGATGGAGCTCACCCATCAGACCGTCGACGAGCTGCGAAAGGTCCAGGCCGCGCTGGCGGAGGCGTTGGAGCAGCGCACTGCGCTCGCCGACAAGTTGCAGCGCGCAGAGGTCCGGGCGCCCCGATCTGGACGGGTCAATGCTCTGGCCGTGCACACCGAAGGCGGCGTCATTCCGCCCGGCGGCACGATCATGCAGATCGTTCCCGACGGCGAGAGGTTGATCATCGACGCGCAGATCCCCCCTCAGGAAATCGACAAGGTTGGCATGGGGCAGCCTGCCTATGTCCGCTTTCCCGCCTTCAACGCGCGCTTCACGCCACGGCTGCAGGCCCAAGTGCTGACGGTCTCTCCAGCGCAGATCACCGACCAGCAGGGCCGCAGCTACTTCCTGGTCCAGGTGACGCTTGCCGATGGCGAGCTGCAAAAGCTGCCGACGGGGCTGGCGTTGATACCCGGCATGCCCGCCGAGCTGTTCATCGAGACGGGCAACCGCTCGATCCTGAGCTACTTCGTGAAGCCGCTGACCGACGTGGTCGCGCGCACGTTCAGGGAAAGCTGAGAAAAGCCGCGCGGAAGCCCCGTGGCGTCAACGACCGACGACGAAGGCCTCCTCGACCTCGGCGATGCAGCGCCCGATTTCACTCAGCAACTCGGCGTCGCGAGTCAGCGTGCCTGGAATGTGCTCGACCATGCCCTCGTCCGCGGATTCGAGCCGCCGCTGCACCGCCGACTGCCACTGCCGCAGCGCGGAAAGCTTCTCTCCGCGCGTCAACCCGGCACATTCGACGACGTCTGCGGCCCGCTCGAATTCGGCCTCCGGATCGCTGAGGGCTGCCTGACGGTTCACTTTGGAGATCAGCGCCATGTTCACCTCGCAGGCTAGTCCGGGCCTAGACTTTGCCGCCGTTGCCCCAGTCGGCTTGAGTGCCGGGAGCCGGCCGCTGGTCGGAGCGTCGGCACCCAAGATAATGCCCGGACGCAGGGAAGCGACCGGGCACGGCTGCCGACACCGGATATTGCGCCGCCGGCACCTTAGATGCGGCCGAGCCAGTCATCGACCTCTTGGCGGGCCTTGTCCTTGGCGTAGCCATAGCGGTTCTGCAGACGGCCCTCGAGCTGCTCGCGCTTGCCCTGAACCTGGTCGAGCTCATCGTCCGTAAGCTTGCCCCACTGCTCCTTGACCTTGCCCTTCATCTCTTTCCAATTCCCCTCGATGCGATCCCAATCCATTTGATATCTCCTCGGTGAGGTTTCGTGCCGATCGGCACTGGGCTGATAACGCCTTCACGTTGAAACCGTTCCGGCGGCATGTCTGAAGTATTTTCCGACCGGAGTATTATCCGGAGCAGGATCATTTGCCAGGACGTTGCTCGCCGAATCCGGAACGCGCGCCGTCAGGGCGAGTTCTTCAGGCAGGGGTGATTCCCCCCTGATCCTCACAGGAGATACACATGCGACACATGCTATCCGCAGTCGTATTGGCGACCGTGCTGGGTGCCGGTTCCGCATTCGCACAGACAACCACGACGACACCGGCTCCTTCGACAGGCCTGTCGAAAGGCGCCGCCGACACGTCCTCCGCAACCACCATGACCGACGAGCAGGCCCGGGCGTGGGTTGGCAAGACAGTCTACGGCGCCGATGCCAAGAACGTCGGCGAGGTCGCCGCCATCGTGCGCGATACGAGCGGAAAGATCACCGAGCTGCACGCCGACGTCGGCGGCTTCCTCGGTCTTGGCGAGACGCGCGTGCGGGTCATGCCGAACGAGTTCAAGATCGTGAACGATCGGATTGTGCTGAATGTATCGTCCGACCAGGTAAAAGCGCTTCCGCAAATCGCGCAGTAGCCTGACTTCGAGCGGCATGGGCTCTTCTGACGCCCGCGCCGCTCGGCCCCAGCCAACGCACCATTGAAGCTATACCACACCGAAAATATTCAGCAGAATGATAACCGAAATCGGAACGCCGACGAGCCAGAGGATGATGTTTCGCATTTCCCGTTTCCTTTTGCCATTCACATCGAAGCGGCAGCCAAAGAACGACGAGGCTCCGCCACCGTGCCAAACGAACAACGGGCCCTTTTGGTTGCCACAGGTGTCTCAGCCAGGATTAACGGCTGCGATTGGGTTCAACTGATCTGTCGTGGTTGTCGTAGCGTCCGCCGTCGCCGGCCGCGTTGCGGCCAGCAACACAGCCATCAGCTCCACGACACTTGAAAGCTTCAGGGCCGGCTCACCGTCCGGATTGGTCCTGGGTCCGAAGCCGATGGCGTCCGCACGGGCCACGGTCACGACGCGGGAGGAGGGGAAATCGCGCGCCGCCCGCTGGGCGATCAGCTGCAACTGCCGGACGGGCAAGCCGCCAACGCTCACCACCACGACTGCTGCCGGCGAGGCATGGACGGTGTTGTGCCTGGCATCAGCGAGCGCCGTCAGACCCGTTGCAACCTGACTGGCGAGCACCTCGCATCGGAGCGAGGCGCGGATCAGCAGCGACAAGGCCCGCGAGGCAGCGAGGTCGACCTCTCCCCGCCCCGCGATCAGCACGACCCGCACCGCTCCCCTCGAAATCTCGGGCTCGGGCTCCAGCTCCAGCAGTTCGGCGAGCGCTTCCTCGAGAGTATCGCGCAGTCGCGTGGCGCGCTCGTTCGTCATTCGGCCGATGCGAGCGTCCGCGCCCGCCAGCCTCAGGGCCGGCAGCACGACTTGATCCATGGCATATGCGAGGCTGCGGCTCTCGCGCGCCACGTCGATCTCGTCGCTGCTCGCCAGGGCATCATTGGACAGCAGCCGGTGATAGAGTTCCTGCTCGGGTGTCAGAGCGGGCTCGTCGCCGAGCAACACGCTCAGAAACGAAAGGCCCGGCAAATAGCGGCCCATGACCACGATGGCTATCGTCAGCGGTGCCGACAGTAGCAGCCCGATCGGACCCCAGAGCAGTGTCCAGAAGCTTGCCGCCGCGATCAGCGCCAGGGGCGACAGGCCGACGCTGCGGCCCAGCACCAGCGGCTCGATCAGGTGACCAGTGGCCGTCTCGCTCACCAGGAAGAACAGCGCGGTGAAGATCACCAGCCCCCAGCCCGGCTCGACTCCCGCTGCAAGGAGAATGGGCGGCACCGACGCGATGAACGATCCAATGAATGGGACGAAGCGCATCAGGCTCGCGAGTGCGCCCCAGAGGAGGGCGCCCGGCACGCCCACGCTCCACAGCACGAGGCCGGCAAAGACGCCATAGCCGACGTTGAGCGACAGCTGCGCAAGAAACAGTTGAGACAGCCGCGTGCCCGCCTCGGTCATGGCGCCCGTCGTTTCGCTCATGTTGTCGGTGCCGAGGATGCGCACAATCCGGTCCCGCAAGTCCTGGTGCTGGAGAAGCAGGAACAGAGAGAACAGCAGGGTCAATCCGGCCATGGCGATCGGGTGCACGACCCTGCCGAGCATCGGCAGAAAGCCCGTTTCGCCGTCATTGGCATCACGTACGACGACGGCGGCTGGCGCGCGCGACGGATCGGGGCGGAGCTCCTTTTCCAGCTCGATGCCGAGCCGGTCGATCGCATCCGCGGCGCGCTTGATCACCCCATCGTCCTTGCCGAGCGCGGTGATCGCACGCGCCTTGGCGACAATGTTCTGTTTGTAGTCGTCGAGACGCGCCGTCACCGAAAGCAACTCAGCGCTGAGCACCACCGTGATGGCCACCAGAACCCCGAGAGCCGCACCGATCACGAGGGCCACGGACACCGCCCGCGGCATTCTTCGCACCCCGAGCCATCGCACGATCGGGGAGAGCATGAAGGCGACGATTGCCGCCCCCGCCAATGGTATGAGGACCGACTGCCCGAGAACCAAGCCGGCGATGACCAGTGCCATGATGGTCAATCCGGCCGCCATCTGGCGGGCGGAGTCAGCGAGCAACGGCATCAGCGCAATCTCCCCGTCTCGCGTCAAGCATCAGCGCGATGTCGAGGAACTCTGCCGAAGCCCCGAGGGTTCCCGCACGCCTTCGGGCGGAGCATTCGGGCTCGGGAACATTTCATGGCCTGGCTACGTTTCATCGCCGCACATGAGAATGGAGGACGGAGAAAATGGGTAACCTGCTGCATTACGCTATCGTATTTCTGGTCGTGGCCCTGGTCGCGGCTTTTCTGGGCTTCGGTGGCGTGGCCGGCACGGCAATGGAAGGCGCACGCATCCTGTTCTGGGTCGCGATCGTATTGTTCGTCGTTTCGCTTGTCGTGGGGTTGATACGGCGGGCGTAAGCGCCGCATGACGAACGAGCCTGCGTCTGGGCCGGCGGTCCTTCGCCGGTGCCGGCTCGAATAGGTCAGCGCTCACCGGCGAAGTTTTTCCAGCGCACGGAACCTCGCATCGAGACACACGTTCAAACCTGGTCAGACCCTCTCGGCTTCCCAGCCGCACCAGACCCAAGGAGCACGATCATGGCAGCCTCAACGACATCCGGCGGATATCAGAAGCACGGCAGCGACTTCGAGGAGCGGGCCCGCAACACCGCGTCCGACATCAGCGATAAGGCGTCGGAGCTCACGTCGAAGGCCGGGGCCCAGGTGGAAAGCGCGATCCGATCGGCAGAGCGTACGGCCCAGCAGGTCGCGGATCAGGGCCGCGAGGCCGGGGAGCGGGTGACCGAGGTAGCGGGCAACTTCAAGTCGGCCGTCGACAAATCGGTCCGGGAGCAGCCGCTGGCGACCCTCGCGATCGCTGCCGGTCTGGGATTCGTCGTTGGCGCACTCTGGAAGTCGTAAAGCGTGTGGTCCTTATGTGACGACGGAAGGGGACTGCAATGTTCTATTCACTGTTCAAGCGGGCGGAAGAGTCGGTCGACAACGCGATCGCTTCGGTCCTGTCGCGCGTGCTGATTGCGATCCCCTTCATCGTCGCAGCCGGCTTTGCAACGGCATCGCTGGCCAATTATCTCCACAGCATCATGGAGCCGGCGCCAGCCAATTTCGTCATGGCGCTTGTGTTCGGCGTCCTGGGCTTGATTGCCGCCCTCGTGGTCTGGGCACGCTCTCCACCGTCAACGGCCAGTGCGGAAGAGCGCGAAGCCGAAAGTGCAGGAGGGGGGGCGGAGCTGCCACACGATCCCGTTGTCGGTCCGATCGATCGCGAGATCCTCGTCAACACGCTCAGTGCAGTGGGGCCGACGGCCCTTCCTGTCATAGCTCGGGTGGTGCTGCGCAATCTTCCTCTCGTCGTCGCAGTGGCGGTCGCCGGGTTCGTCGTGTCCCGCGCGGCGTCCGACACCCAATCACCGTCATTGCAGCCGGGAGAATAGGAACACCCAAAATCGCCGACCGGTCGCCATCTGTACTTGCGCTGGATATCGGGCTGGCAGAGCTTGCTATTTGGAATGTAAAGGCGGGCCCGTATTATGATCAAGCTCGTCGCACAGGGTAGGGGGCGAGGGCATTCTGGCAGCAACAGCAGATCGGGGACGGTCGACGAGATGGCGCAGGATAGCGACAAGAACGAGGATGCACGGAAGGGTGCCGACGAGGGAGCATTGCTGCCCCGAGAGGCTCAGGGCCGGATCGGGCATCATCTCCGGCACGTCTACAGCAAGCTATTGGCAGAGCCATTGCCGGACAAATTTTCGCGGCTCTTGGAGGAGCTTGCAAAATCGGAGAAGAAGGGATGAAGGCTCCCGCTGATCCAGTAAGCATGCAAGAGGAGCTCACCGCGTTGCTGCCAAACCTGCGGGCATTTGCACGCACCCTCTGTGGCAATGCTGATCAGGCCGATGATCTCGTTCAGGAAACTCTGGTAAAGGCGTGGCGGAGTCGCGACAGCTATGTGCAGGGCACGAACCTCAAGGCATGGCTGTTCACGATCCTTCGCAACACATTTCTTTCCGAGCGCCGCAAGCGGAAGTACGAGGTGCACGATACGGATGGCAAGCTGGCGCAACAGCTGAGCGTGAAGGGTGCGCAGTCCGGCCACATGGATCTCGTGGATTTCTCGAAGGCATTCGACACGCTGCCAGAGGAGCAGCGCGAGGCGCTCGTTCTGGTCGGAGCGGAAGGCTTCGCCTACGAGGAGGCGGCGGCCATGTGCAACTGCGCGGTCGGAACGATCAAGAGCCGCGTCAACCGCGCGAGGTGCAAGCTCGCTGAATTGCTCGGTGTCGAGAGCGGCGAGGACTTCGTGGGTGACGCCGGCCCTACGGTCGGTGTGAGGACATCCGCCCGCTGAACGCCTTGCGCGACGCATTCGAGCAGTCTCGCGGAGACAGTGGGCGAGTGACGCAAACCCCGTGAGTGAGGAGTGATCGACCATGCCTTCGCCAGCTGACGCTATGACGGCCGGAGCCGCTTCCGGAGGTCGGCGCGATACCGGCCTCGACGCGGGCAATCGCCGCAAGGTGTCGGACCATCTCGCCGACGTTCTGGCCGACGTCTATACCCTCCTGCTGAAGACGCACGTCTACCACTGGAACGTCGTCGGTCCTCTTTTCGTCCCGATCCACGAGCTGACCGAGAAGCACTACAACGACCTCTTCGAAGCAGCGGACGTGATCGCCGAGCGGATCCGCGCGCTAGGCCATCCTGCCCCGTTGAGCTTCGGCGCGCTCTTGTCGAAGACGGCTCTCGAGGAGGAGACGGTCCGGCGGACAGCAGCGGACATGGTCGAGCATCTTGCCGAGGATCACGAGATGCTGGTCCGACGCTTGCGCGAGGCCGCACTGGCCGCCGACGAGGTCGACGATCTCGTAACGGCCGACCTTCTCACACAGCGGATGGCATTCCACGAGAAGGCGATTTGGATGCTCCGCTCCATCGTCGCCCGCTGATCGTCAGCCGCAGATCGTCGCTGGTCGCCCGCGCGTGGTTTCCTCGACGGGCTCGTTCCCGGCCCGGTCATTTTTCTGTGCATCCTGCGGAACCTCATGCCCATACCGGCGTTCATGCCTGAGGAAGGTGCACTTGGGGAGAAGCACTACATGAAAGCGACGATAGCGGAGTTGATTGCTCCGCAGTTGCCGTCTCTGCGCCTGTTCGCTCGGGCGCTCACAGGATCTCAGTCCAGAGGCGATGCCTACGTGGCAGCGATGCTGGAGGCGCTCGTTGCCGATGCCGGCCTGTTTGTGCGCGATGTCCCCCCGCGAACCGCCACCTACCGGGCCTTCCTGAAGGTATGGGGGGCAATGCCGATCAATCATCAGACCGAGGTGGCGGACAGCGACAGCAAGCTTGCCGCGGACCGGCGCATCGAGACGCTGACGCCGCGGCCGCGACAGGCCTTTCTTCTCGCAGCGCTCGAGGATTTCTCACCGGGCGAGATCGCGGTCATGCTCGACATCACGGAGAGCGAGGCGCGCGATCTCGTCGACCGGGCCGGACGGGAGATCGCGCAGCAGATCGCAGCCAAGGTCCTCATCATCGAGGACGAGCCCCTCATCGGCATGGATCTCGAAGCGATCGTCACCGATATCGGGCACGAGGTGGTCGGTGTCGCCCCGACGCGAACCGCGGCGCTGGAGCTGGCGCGGCGGTCCCGACCCGGCATCATTCTCGCCGACGTTCAGTTGGCCGACGGCAGCTCCGGCATCGACGCAGTCAACGACATCCTGAAGCTGATCAACGTTCCGGCAATTTTCATCACTGCCTATCCGGAGCGCTTGCTGACCGGAGAGCGAGCCGAGCCGACCTTCCTGATCACCAAGCCATTCCGGCCCGAGATGGTGAAGGCAGTGATGAGCCAGGCGCTCTTCTTCGACATTCGGGCGGGCACATCACGAGGCTCCCAGCTCCAGTAGCTCTCGGCCCGCCTGGAGACATCGGCACAGCCGTCGCACGGAACCACGAGGGCGCCTGAGTGCCGGATCGACAACTTACGGAGTGCCTGCGTATCAATCCGTAGAGACACAGGGTCGATGGAGATCAGAAAGCCTCGCGCGGCTGCTGAGGCAACCAGACTGAAAGCGACAAGCGAGCCGGCAGCCGTGGCCGAAGGCAGCGATCATCTCGATGCGTTGATCGGTAAGGCGATGGTCGCCACGAGCCCTGACTGTGTCAAGGTCGTGGCCCTCGATGGAACCGTCCTGTTCATGACGGATCGCTGCCGCGAGATGCTCGAAATGGAGCAGGACGAGGTGTTTCACGGGCAGCCCTGGACGAGCCTGTGGCCTGCCGAAGCCCGGAAGGACGTCGAAACGGCCATCACGATGGCCTCTGAGGGCAGGATCGCACGCTTTGCGGGTTACCGTCCGACGCGACGGGGCACGCCGAAATGGTGGGACGTCGCCGTCAGCCCGATCCGCAACGCCGGCGGCGAAATTGCGCAGCTGCTCTGCGTCGCCCGCGACATCACCGAGCAGAAGGCATTCGAGTTGTCACTGGCCGACAGCGAATGGCGGTTCAGGGCCATCGCCGACAACATGGCGCAACTGGCGTGGATGGCCGATCCTTCGGGCAAGATCTTCTGGCTCAACAAGCGCTGGCACGAATATACCGGCACGACCTTGTGCGATCTCGAGGGCGATGGCTGGCGGCATGTGCACCATCCCGACTACGTCGACGAGGTGAGCGCTCGCCTGGCAGCTGCGTTCAAGCGGCGCGAGGTCTGGGAGGACGTGGTGCCGCTGCGCGGCAGGGATGGTCGCTTCCGCTGGTTCCTGACACGCGCCAGGCCCGTCCGCGATGAGCGGGATCGCGTCATCCTGTGGTGCACGACACACACCGACATCACCGAGCAGCGCAATCTGGGCCAGCGGCTGCGCCAGCTCGCGCGCATGATCGAGCTGTCCCACGAGGCGATCCTCGTCTGGGACTTCGAGGACGGCGTGATCCTCTGGAACAACGGCTGCGAGGAGCTTTACGGCTATCGCCGCGGCGAGGCGCTCGGATCGCGCAGCCACGACTTGCTGTCGACGCATCATCCCGCCGGTCTCGAGGCATTCGAGCGTCGCCTGCTCAGGGACGGCGAATGGAGCGGCGAGCTGCTCCAGCGCGCGAAGGATGGCACCGAGGTTTGGGTTGAAAGCCGGCAGGAGCTCATTCGCGCCGATGGCCGCCATCTCGTGCTCGAGACCAATCGCGACATCACCGAGCGAAGGCGTGCCGACGAGATTCGCGACCTCCTGGTTGCGGAGCTGAACCACCGGGTCAAGAACACGCTCGCGATCGTGCAGTCGCTCGCCAATCAGACCGCCCGCGTCGAGACGAATATCGAGGAATTCGTGGCGAGCTTCACGCGCCGCATCCAGTCTCTTGCAGCCGCCCAGAGCATACTTTCCGATGCACACTGGTCGGGGGCCGGGCTACACGAGCTCGTTGCCTCGCAGATCACGATGACGGCCAGCAGCACGGCCCGCCAGCAGGCATCCCTTGCCGGCGACGACATATTTCTACCGCCGCAGACAGCCTTGCAGCTGACGCTCGTGTTGCACGAGCTCACGGCCAATGCTGTCGAGCATGGCGCCCTATCGGCCTGCTCCGGTCACGTTTCGATCACCTGGGCCCGGGAGCCCGGCTCCCCTCCCCGACTGGTCCTCGACTGGCGCGAGAGCGGCGGCCCCCCGGTTTCCAACCCAAGGGCCGATGGGTTCGGCCGCCGGCTGATCGAGCGCACCGGCCATCTGCCTGGCTTCTCGTCGAGCCTCTCGTTTCCGAGCGAAGGCGTTTGTTGCCGGATCACCGCGGACTTGCGTGATGCCCCCCCGGAGGGATACTTCGATCCGGGGCGCCGGACACCTTCTGGCCGCCTGTCGTCGAAAGGTCCGCGACCGCCCTGGATGGCCGGTCGCCGGATTCTCGTCGCCGAAAGCGATGCGTTGGAGGCCTCGCGGATCGAGGAGGCGCTGAACGAAGCCGGATATCTCGTGGTCGGACCAGCCCGCACCAGTGACGCGGTCGCGCACTACATCGACGAGCGGGCGTTCGACCTCGCCATCATCGATGTCGAATCGGCGGCATTCGACGGCACGGGCATCCTCGCCGCGCTCGCAAGCCACGACAAGCCTTCGATCGCGGTGAGCTCGGGCACGCAGAAGGGGGCCTGGCCGGGCAGCTGCTCGCACTCACTGACCAAGCCCGTCCCTGCCGCCTCGTTGATAGAAGCGGTCAAGAAGATGCTGCAGACGGCCTGAGGGACAGGGAGGCATCGCGTTGGCGGCACGCCGCAAGTCTGTTAGGTCGCGGGCCCGGTCTCTTCGCCGTCAGCCAGTCAGGAAGCTTTGCATGACATCCGCCTCGTCGGGATTCCTCCGATCGCTCACCGATGGTCAGATTGCCTGGATCGTCATAGAGAACGAAGCGCGCCTCAATGCCTTCACCCGCGATATGTGGGCTGCAGTGCCGAGCATTATCGCAGCCGCTGACGCCGATCCGGCCGTGAGGGTGATCATCGTCCGGGGCGCAGGGTCCAAGGCCTTCTCCGCAGGCGCCGACATCTCGGAGTTCGGCTCCAACCGAACAGGCAAGGCCGCGCGCGCCTACGACGAGATCAATCATGCCGCCTACGAGGCGGTCTTGGGCGCCAGAAAGCCGACCATTGCCATGGTGCACGGCTACTGCTTCGGCGGCGCCTGCGAGCTTGCGATCTGCTGCGACCTCAGGGTCGCGGCCGAGGGCGCCAGCTTCTCCGTCCCTGCTGCGCGGCTTTCCCTCGGCTATAATCCCCGCTGGATCAAACCGATGCTGGCCGTCATGTCGGCGGCGAAAGTCAAGGAGATGCTGTTCACGGCGCGCCGATATGCGGCAACTGAAGCGCTCACGATGGGCCTTGTGAACGCAGTTGTGCCAGCGGCGAGCCTCGAGACCGAGACCATGCGCCTCGCCCGCGAGATCGCCGACAACGCCCCTCTGACGCTGCGTGCGGCCAAGGCATCAGTGGATGCTTTCGCCACAAGCCCGGAGGGCGCCAGCCTGGCGGAGCTCGACCGCATGGTCTTGGCGTGCTTCGACAGCGATGACTTCAAGGAAGGCGCGCGCGCTTTCCTCGAGAAGCGCAAGCCCGTGTTCCGCGGCTTCTGACGGCCGCCGGCCGTGTCAACCGCGTGCCGGTCTGCGAATGCGATAGTTGCATGAGCCGCGCAGTCGACCCACGCCCGACTGCCAGCTCCTCGCGACATTTCGCGCGCCACAAGTGTAGCGCCGGCGCAGTCCCCTGAGTTGCGTCGTCGCGGAGGCTGGGCTAACTGAAGGACATCGCGCGGCCACTGGCCTTCGTTGGCAGCCTCGCCGTGCGCGGCGAAACGACCGGAAGGCTCATGGACCAGCTTCTCCTCGACTATCTGCCGATTGCAGTGTTCCTGGCCGTCGCCCTGGCGATCGGCGGGGCCTTGATGGTGGCGCCGTTCGTGGTCGCCTATCAGAACCCCGACCCCGAGAAGCTTTCGGCGTATGAATGCGGCTTCAATGCGTTCGACGATGCACGCATGAAGTTCGACATCCGCTTCTACCTGACGGCCATCCTGTTCATCGTGTTCGACATCGAAGCTGCCTTCATGTTCCCCTGGGCCGTCGCTTTCTCGTCGGCGGGCGAGGCTGGCTTCTGGGCCATGATGGTGTTCATCGCCGAGTTGCTGCTCGGCTACGTCTATGTCTGGCGCAGAGGAGCGCTCGAATGGGATTGATCCTACCTGGCCAGCCCGCGTTCGACAGACCGGGCGAAGGCTCGGGCGGTCTCGTGAAGCCGGGCGATCGGGGCTTCTCCGAGATTAATAATGCTCTGGCCGACAAGGGCTTTCTGGTCACGACGACCGACGATCTCATCAACTGGGCGCGCACCGGCTCGCTGATGTGGATGACGTTTGGTCTCGCCTGCTGCGCCGTCGAGATGATGCAGGCCTCGATGCCGCGCTACGACGTCGAGCGCTTCGGCTTCGCGCCGCGCGCGAGCCCGCGCCAGTCGGACGTGATGATCGTCGCGGGCACGCTGACCAACAAGATGGC
>JANRJI010000095.1:0-27912 GCA_033764055.1 Hyphomicrobiaceae bacterium | reverse complement strand
CCCTCCGGCGCTGCAGATCAAGGCCCCACGTGCAGGCAGGCCCTTGTTCTGCAGCAAATGTCACCTCGGTAAGCCTGCGACCCGGATCGCAGGCCGAGGCGCTCGGACGGTTTGCCCCACATTTCGAACGATATGAGGAGGGAGGACGACCATGGCGATGCAAGGAGCTGTGACGGTCGAGCGATTGCGCGACGAGATTCAGGGCGTTCGCTACCGCGAGGCGACGAGCACGTTCTGCCGTCTCGTCACCGAGGAGGGCCGGCCTCTGAAAAGCGTCATCGGCGACGCGATCGGTGCAGCCGCTCCCTACGTCCAGGTTCCCGCCCACCTGATGCGTCTGCCGACGGGTGAGCTGCGCGGTGTCAACTACGATCACACGATCCTCGGCTGGCGCGGTGCCATTCACCTGATGGGCGAGATGCAGGGGACCCGGGCGGTGCTGCCGAGCGTCCAGGCCATGTGGTACGTGCCGCAGGGGCTCAACGTGTGGGAGCAGGTCGTCTGCGAGTTCCCCGGCCATTACGCGCGCGATGCCGAGCAATGCAATCGCAAGTTCCCCGGCCTCGACGAGCACCACGACCGCTTCGACGGACCTGCATGGAACCCGCCCAGGATCTATTTCGAGGACCACGAGCCGATCGAGACGGGCTCGGTCGAGGATCGGCTCAGCCGCATGAACTGGGCCATTGCCGAAGGCAACAAGGCAGAGGCCTATGGCTTGTTCCTCGGACTGGCGAAGGATCCGGCCCATCGTGAGCGGCTCAAGGACGCCATCCTTCTCGCCGGCATCATCGACTTGCAGGACACCATCATCAATCGAGGCGGCTACCAGAACATCGGCCACAAGGCCTTGAGGGCTCGTGCCTTGGTCGATATTGCCGACTATCTCGGTTGGGAGAACGCTCACGAGCTCATCTACACCGTGGTGCCCGATCTCGGCTGCTCGCCGCGTCTCTACGGCCTCTGGACCGAGATCAGCAACATTTGCCGGATGGAGATCCCGCAGCACGCCTCGACGCCGAAGCGCTCCGACAAGCCGCTGACCGAGCGGGAGCTCGACGCCCTGACCCAGGCGATCGTTTGGGGCGGGCCATTCGACGTCAACGCGACGATCATGGGGCTGTTCAAGCGCGGCGCCGGCATCCTGGATGTCGGCGACGCGGTTATCGTCTGCTTCCAGCGCTACCTGATCGACGTGCTCGAGAACCCGCACGCCTTCCTGCATCCGACCCATGCGCTGGACTATATGAATGTGGTCCAGTCCTGGGTGCGCAGATTCGACAACCCGCACCAGGTGAAGGCTGTGTTCATGGGCGCGCGCTTCATGAACGACAGCATCCGCTCCAACGCCATGTTCCCGCGCGATCCGGCCTACACGCTCGAGTCCCGCCACGCCTACCGCGCCTGGGCCGACGCCATCGCCGTCGACCGCCTCCTGCCTGAGCTGAAGAAGCAGGCGCTCGCTCAGGAGGCGCCGCGCGCCTGCGCCCTGGTCGATTCCTATCTCGCCCGGACCACCGAGCGCCGCGCCCTGTTGGACACCATCACCTATGCCGCCTGCCACTGGCAGAACGACCCACACGTCATGCGCAACTGCGCCTCGTCGCTCGAGGAGTACCGCAGCAACAGCACCTCGAGGCGCGACGACATCATTCGGGGCTACGTCAAGCACCAGTCGCGGTACATCAAGCGCGCGCAGACCCACGACTGCTACGGGGTCTATGTCGAGCATTTCCGACCGGCAGACGCGTGAGGCTTCGATGATGACCGACGAACCTGCCGCGCTCGGCGAGATGTGGCGGCTGCGCAATGCAGCCGCCGAGACGCTCGTGCTCACGGAGGAGCAGATGTGCCGTGCGGTGCGGGGCGCCAGTGTCGACGACCTGGTCGCGTTGATCGACACCTACTCGCCGGCCCGTTCCACGGGGCCCGAGTGGACCCGCACATTCGAGCTGCTGGTCGAGCGGCTCTGGGTCTGGCGCGACGACGAGACGATGGCCGCGCTCGCCAAGGTCTACGCGGCGCGCGGCATGCCATGGCTCGCGATCAAGAACGCCTTCGCCCCAGAGCACGGCGCGCGCCTCCGGGCGGCGTTGCGCCATCCCGCCGGCGCCCGGCTGCCGGCGTTCACGGTGGCTTGAGGAGGCAGCGCTCCTGCAGCCGGCCATTCGGCGAGAGCGGTATGATGATGCCTGTCTCCTGCATCACCCCCAGGCGATGCGTCTCGCACCGCCGCCGATGGCGCCACTCCCCGGAACGGAACGGGGCCGGTCTGCGTTAGCCGAAGGTCCTGCGCACCAGAGCTCCCGGCACATGAGCATCAATATCAGTGCGCTGGCAGCCGACCTCGTCGAAGCTGCCGGTCCCTGCAACCTCACCCTCATCACCGCCGAATCGTGCACCGGGGGCGCTCTCGCGGTGGCTCTGACCGAGGCTCCGCAGGCTGCATCCAGGGTGCATGGCGGCTTCGTCGTCTACACCAAGCAGTGCAAGTCGATCGTGCTCGGCGTACCGAGCACGCTGATTGCGGCGCACACGGCCGTCAGCGAGGAGGTGGCCGGCGCCATGGCGACGTGTGCCCTCGACCGGTCACCCGCATCCATCGCCATGGCCATCACCGGGGTCGCCGGACCGGAGCCCGACGAGGATGGCAATCCGGTAGGTCTGGTCTATGTCGCGGCTGCACGGCGCGCAGGACCCGTTATGGTCGAAAGGCTCAATCTGGCTGGTGACAAGGCGGCGATCTGCAGCGGCGCCATGGCGGCCGTCATTCGACTGGCGCGACGCTGCATGGGCTGAGCGGATTCCTGCTGCTTGGACCACGTGGCCGACCTGGACCCCAGACTGGGCCATATGCCCCCTTCACCCCGCTTTCCCGCGCAACGCCGTCATGGTGTCCGATAGGCTCTGGCGCAAGGATACTTTCGGCGCCCACCCGAGCTCCGACCGTATCCGTGCCGAGGTCATGTCGAACCTACCCGACCGCATCGTGGCCGCCATCTCCGGCGTCAACGTGCGGGGTGTCTTCTTGATCCAGCTGTTCACCGTCTCGAGGAACGGCAGCGCCGGCAGCACGAAAGACGGCAGTGTCATCAACGGCGGCCGGATCGATGTGTCGATCGAATGCATGAGACGCGCGATCTCAGCCAGTGTCGGCAGTGGCTCGGCGACGGCGATATAGCGGCCCTCTGCCGTCGGAGCGAGAGCCAGCAGATGGGCCTCGGCCACGTCGCGCACGTCGACGTACGGGTAGACGACGGGCGGCGCCGCGATTTCCATCGCCCCTTTCATGATCGCTTCGAAGAGATCGATCGTCGGGGTATTGCGCACGAAGCCGGGACCGGCGAATGCACCGGGCAGAACCGTCACGAGGTCGATGCCGAGCTCGCCTGCCAGGTCCCACGCACGCTGCTCCGCCCGTGTCTTGGCTCTGAAGTACGGCACGCGCAGATCGCTCGCCCAATCGGCTTCTGTGGCTGGCTGCGCGCCCCTGGGTCTGAGCGGCAGGGCCACGACCGACGAGGTCAGCACCACACGCCCGACGCGGGCAGCCTTGGCAGCTCGCATCGCTCTGTCGACGCCATCGACGCTCGCTGCCACGATCTCGTCCTCGCGGCCCGGCGCAAAGAGAAGATACACTGCGGCCGTATGCATCACGGCGTCCATGCCTTCCATGGCAGCGAGGAGCTCCGCATCGCTTTCAAGGCGTGCGCCCACCACTTCCACGGATCCGAGTGTCTCGAGGCGTGCCACCGCTGCCGCATCGGCGCGCGAGCGAATGGAGCCGCGAACCGCATGGCCGGCGCCGAGAAGTGCATTGACGAGATTGAACCCCAGATGGCCGCCGGCACCCGTCACGAGAACCTTCATCCGTGCTCCTGATCCCCTGGTGCCCCCGTGCGCCGGCGCGCGTGTCACGACGCGATATGCTCGATCGGGCGAGCGCCGTACCCAGGTGGCGCGCCACGAGCGGCATCGCAGCCGACGAATTCCGGCCTTCTGAGATGAGGAGCCCCACTCGAAGGCGCAACCCTCCCGGCTCTGCGCTGCAGCTCCCGAAGGCTTCCGCCCTCGACATCCCCCGATCCGCCACCAGCCTGATTCCGACTGCCTGCCGCGAGGCCCATGTAGCGCCACGCCATCACGAGCGCAAAACTGGCGCTGAAACAAGTGACGCAGTACCATCAACCTCGAATGCAGTGATCGGAAGGACGGGGCCGCTGCGACGGCTCCAGGGAGCTATTCGCACATGAAGCTGATGATGTTCACGATCGGCTGGGACACGCGTCTCGGCCTGGTCGCCGGCGATACGGTCATCGACGTCGCCGCCGCCGATCCAAGTCTGCCGGCCGATCTGCTCGGTCTGATCCAGGCCGGCGGCTGGGCATGGGAGAAGGCCCGCGCTGTCGCGGCCAAGGCGCCCGCGTCCGCACGTCGGCCACTCGCATCGGTGACACCAGCGCTGCCCATCGCGCGTCCGCCGAAGTTCATCTGTGTCGGACTCAACTATCTCGAGCATGCCAAGGAGGGCGGTCACGCGCCGCCGACCTATCCATCCTTCTTTCCCCGCTGGTCGAACTCGCTGATCCCGGCCGGGGCCCCGATCATCCGGCCGATAGAGTCCATCCAGCTCGACTACGAATGCGAGCTGACCATCGTCGTCGGCAAGGGCGGCCGCCATATCCCGGAGGCGGAGGCCCTGAACCACGTCTTCGGCTACACGATCTTCAACGACGTCTCCGTGCGCGATTATCAGCGCAAGACCTCGCAATGGCTGCCCGGCAAGAATTTCGACGGTACCGGCCCGCTCGGCCCTGTCGTCGTCACCGCGGACGACCTGCCTCCGGGGGCTGCAGGCCTCGACATCAAGACCCGAGTCAACGGCCAGACGATGCAGTCGTCGAATACGAGCGACATGATCTTCCCGGTCGCCCGGATCATCGCCGTTCTCTCGGAATTCATGACGCTCGAGGCCGGCGACCTGATCGCGACCGGCACGCCGTCCGGCGTCGCGCACGCCAGAAAGCCGCCAGCATGGATGAAGGCCGGCGACACGGTCGAGATCGAGATCGAGAAAATCGGCGTCCTTTCCAACCCGATTCGCGACGAGAGCTGAATGCCATGCGGCCGGGCTGAACCCGGCTGCACCCTCCGGCACGGCCGCCCGGCCCACCCCAGTCACCGCGGGATCTTGAGATACCCGCGCACGCGCTCGGCGTCGGCGTTGGCCTCGACTGCGCCGCGATCCGCCGCGCGCTCGTACAACACGAGCGCGCGCCGCAAATCCGGAGCGCCGTCGGCGGCCGGCAATCGACTGAGATAGTAGGTGTCGTACGAGCGGCCGAGCGCCAGCAGCACCTCAGGCAACGGGCCGTTCATGGCGGCCACGAAGCGGCGGCGTGCCTCGACGACCTTGCCGGTCTCGAAAAGGGCTTGGCCCTCGGCCAGAAGCCTGGCCACTGCCTCCGGATCCTCGACTGGTGGGATCGGCGGGGGATCGGTGGGCCGCGACGACACGGTCGGCTCGGCTTTTGCCGGGGCAACGCGCTTAGGCTCGGCGGCAGCTAGCGATGGCGGGGGAGGCGGCGGCGGCGAAGGAGGGGGAGCAGCGACGGCCATGTCGCGCACCGCCGGCAGCACGCGCGGCTTCTCACCGATCGTCGCAGAGGAGACCTTCACCGCTCCGCTTCTGGCCGCCACTGGCGGGCTTGCCGGGTAGTCGTCCTTCAGAGAGCCGTAGACGCGGGTATCTGCACTGTCGTGCGCTTCGCGCGCACACGCGCCCAGACCCAACGCACACACCGCCACCAGGCCCGCCAACCGACCAACGCGTCGCCTCGATACCGACATGCTCCACCTGCCCCACACGATTGCTCCCGTACTCGGGGTGCATCGAGCGCGATTCTGGCGAGCAGGTCAGGTGGCGAGCGGGAGTTGTCCCCGATATTGCCGATCTATCCACAACCGCGGCTGTTGAAGTGCGTCACTCCGCCGCCATGGCAGGGCCCGGCGTGGCTATCGTGAGGCCGAGTTGCTGTCGGGCCTCGACCCTCAGCTGGTCGATCGGTCGACGGCTGCCGTCGTGCTCGTAGTGCCAGTAGGTCCAGCCATTGCACGCGGACTTCCCCTGCGCCTCGGCGCCAAGCCGATGGATCGAGCCCTGCCTGCGACGCCCGGCGCCGGACATGGCCAGACTCCCGTCGGCCAGCACCTCGGCCCATACCTTGCCGCGCTCGTCGGACAGCCGCGTCCCCGGCCGAAGCAGGCCGAGCTCGATGATGGCGCCGAACGCGACGCGCGGCTCTGCACGGCGCGGTGTCAGGGTTGCGAGGCTCGTCGGATCGAGTTGCTCCTCGCGCGCGATTCTCTCGGTCGCGGCGCGCACGTAATCTCGATCGCGCTCGATGCCGATCCACCGCCGGCCGAGCCTCTGAGCCACGGCGCCTGTTGTGCCTGTGCCGAAGAATGGGTCGAGCACCACGTCGCCCGGATGTGTCGTCGCAATCAGGATGCGGTGAAGCAGGGCCTCCGGCTTCTGGGTCGGGTGGGCCTTGCGACCGCCGTCGTCCTTCAGCCGCTCCGGCCCCGAGCAGATCGGGAAGAGCCAGTCCGATCGCATTTGCACGTCGTCGTTGCCGGCCTTCAGGGCATCATAGTTGAACGTGGCGCGCGAGCGCCTGTCGCGGGTGGCCCAGATCAACGTCTCGTGCGCGTTCGTGAAGCGCTTGCCACGGAAGTTGGGCATGGGGTTCACCTTGCGCCAGACCACATCGTTCTGGAGCCAGTATCCGAGGTCCTGCAGCGCCACGCCGAGGCGGAAGATGTTGTGGTAGGAGCCGATCACCCAGATCGCCCCGTCCGGCTTGAGAACGCGTCGGCATTCTCCGAGCCATGCGCGGGAGAAATGGTCGTAGGCCTCGAAGCTCTGGAACTTGTCCCAGCCGTCGTCGACCCCGTCGACCACGGTGTTGTTGGGCCGGAGCAGGCGTCGCTCGAGCTGCAGGTTGTACGGCGGGTCGGCGAAAACGAGATCGACCGAGCCGCTCGGGATGCGGCGAAGATGCTCGAGGCAGTCACCCTCGATGACGCGGCCCGTGACAAGTTGCGGGGCCTTTCGACGACGCTCACCCATTCGACGCTACTCTCGACTGCTGTCAACGCCACAACAGGTCCACGCAGAAGCGTGCCGCGCAAGCCCTGCCCCCATCAGTAAACGAAATCTGACCGGTGGGGGTTAACGGAACATTGACAAGGGGCACGCCGGGCTATGGTCCCAACATGCTCCGTGAATGCGGCGAACGAAAGGCGAACAACGCCGCGGCGGCCCTGTCGGACAGCGCTTGCGTCAATCCTGGAGATTGATCGGTGCGGCGCACGGCTCTCCGTTGGGCGTCGCGTCGGGGTAGAAGGTGCGGATGCCGGTCGTGCGGCGGGCGAAGACGGCGGTCAGCTGGTGCCCGTCGTCCTTGATCGAAACCAGACAGGCATTGCTGGTGCTGGCGCTGGCGCCGGGGTTCTCGCTGAACGCGCGGGTGACGGCCTTGAGCAGGTCCTCGCCGGACAGCGTCAGGCCGTACCCCTTGCGTGCATCCTGCACGAACCGGCCGCTGGCGTTCTTCATCAGCACGCCCATGGTGTAGATGACGCCCGGCACCACCTCGTTCTGGCGGAAGTTGCTCATCCGGCAGGCCTCGCCATTCTTCTGCAATTGCAGGTAGCGGGCATGGAAATGCAGGCCGCCGATCCGGCCGGTGCCCGCGCCGGGCTCGCCGCAGAAGATGTGTGTGAAGCCGTGATTTGCAGACCATGCCTCGGCGAGGTCCGAGATGTAGGCGTCTGTGTCCGCTCTGGCGGGCCGATCGGCGAACACCTTGCTCCGGGTGAAGGCCTTGAGCCGCGCCAGCACTTCGGGGCTCGACCGGAGCAGGCTCGTGATCTCGTCGCGCGTCACCTCTTTGCCGGGGGAACCGCAGACATCGGTGATCTGTGTGTCGAACGGCTGCAGCACCGGTGCCGGCGGCGCCACGTCGACGAGGCCGCCGACCTTCACCCGGTCGAGTTTCGCATCGCTGTCGAAGAACGGCAGGCACGTCCGGCTGTCGGCCCTGGGTCCGTCCTGCGGCCGCGGCTCCCCGGCCTGGCTCGAGGCGGCGAAATGGCCACAGGTGAGCTCGACCCACCTGTTGTCCTTACCGATGCGGATGAAGGCGTGCGTGGGATTGTCCCTGCGGTTGGTGCCACGTCCGATGTACGTCTTGCCGACCTCGAGTGGCTGAGGGTCGGCCTTCGTCCGAACCGTGCGATAGGACTCGCAGGGCTTGTCGACGATGAAGTCGCGAGCCGCTTCGAAAAAATCCTGGGCCGGGGCTGCGGCCGTTGTAAGCGCAAGGAGGAGGCTGGTGGCGGCAATGGCTATGGGGACCTGGCGGCAATGAATCATGTGTCGGCTCCAAACGATGGTCCAAACCCGAAATATCGAGCGACGTCCTGTCGACTTCGCGACGGCGCCACAGTGCCATCGTGGTACGGTGGACGCCAGGGGAGGCGTGCGCGCGATGGCACTGTCCTCGCGCCAGGTAAGCCCATCCGAAGAACGGGTCGTCAGGCGCGCACCACGCGCCCGTAGGTGCCGTGGAATCTTTCGAGATCGGCCCGGCTGTCGACGTCGGAGTGCCGCGTCGTCAATGCCACCTCGAAAGACCCGAGGTTGGCCACGACTGCGGCGAGCGTGTCGGACCGCGACCAGCCCACCTTGTCGTAGGGCCACACCACGCGCGGCCGGCGCCTGAACCCGACCAGCCAGAATCCGCCGTCCTCGGCCGGCCCGAAAACCGCATCGGCCCGTCCAAGCGCACGGAAGGCGCGCCGCACATCGCTCGCGCGGATGGCCGGAACGTCGGTGCCGACGACACAAACGGGACCCGGAGGCAGCAGGCGCATCGGGCGGTGCATGCGGGCGCCGAGGTCGCCGCTGCCTTGCGCGATGCGGTCGATGCCCGCGGGCAGCATCGGGCTCGCCACGCCGGTATCCGGGCTGATGGCGATCAGCGTCTCCCAGAACGGCTGGCCGCCGAGCCGAGCCAGCACCGCACGTGCAGTGGCCCGATAGAAGCCCGTCGCCGCGCCCGTTCCGATCTCTCGCCCGAGGCGCGTCTTGACCCGACCGGCGATTGGAAGCTTGGCCATCACGACGAGGCGGCACGCGAAAGGGGCGCGCTTGCGCGTCGCCCCCCGGGTTGCCGCTTGCAGCCGCTTGGGGCGGTGCATCATGTTCCGCTCTGGCTCAGGCGGCAGTCACCGGCACGAGCACGTAGCCGTTGCCGTCCTTCTTGAGGGTGCCGGCGCCCGGCATGCCCCAGTGATAGCCGGTCAGCACGGAGCCGTCCTTGACCGCCTGCTCGAACAGAGCGCGGCGGCTCTTGACGGCCAACTCGGGATCCTGATCGCCGACGAAATGCCATTCAGGATTCTTGGCGAACAGAGCATGCACGTTCGTGACGTCGCCCGAGACGACGAGCTTGACAGTGCCCGAGGCCAGCTCGAACGAGGTGTGACCCGGTGTGTGTCCGTTGGTATTGATGGCCTTGATGCCGGGGGCTGCCTCCGCGCCGGCGGCGACCTGCTTGACGTTCTTCCAGGTGGGAAGCGTCGCCTGGATGCGTTTCGCCAGTCCTTTGCGTGCTTCCGGCAACTTCTCGATCAGGTCGGGGGCGCTCCAATACTTGTGCTCGGCCTCGGGCACGACGATTTCGGCGTTCGGGAACACCTGCGCATTGGTGTCCTTGGCCATCAGGCCGAAGATGTGGTCGCCATGATAGTGAGTCACCAGAATCTTCGAGATCTTGGCAGGATCGATGCCGGCCTTGGCCAGGTTCTCCTTGGCGAGTAGCCCAGCCTTCGGCCCGCCGGCTTGGCCGCCTCCCGTGCCGCTGTCGAACATGATGATCTGTCCGTTCTTCTCGGCGACGGTGACCGTGAACGTGATCGGCGTGATCGAGTCGGGATAGCCGGCGGCCTTCGAGGCAGCCTTCACCTCGTCGAGTGGTGCGTTCTTGGCCAGATTGGCGTCCAGCGCCCGCTCCCACACGCCGTCGTAGATGGTCGTCACATTCCAGTCGCCGACCTTGAACTTGGCGAAGCCCTTGGCCTTCAGGTCCGGCGCACCCTGCGCGCGTGCTGCGGAGATGATCTCGAGCGGGCCGTCGAGGCCGAAGGCTGCTGCTGCGGCGGCGGCCGAGAAGACGAAGCCGCGGCGCGAAATGGACTGCATGGAAGCTCTCCCTTGACTGGCGCCGGTGGTGCCGCGCCTGGACAACGGCTACTAGACGCAATGGACGATGGAAATCAGACTTTCGGCTGCGGTCACGCCGATTTGAAAACTCGTGAACGCCGCGGTCAGCCGTACAACCGGGCAATGAGGCTCGGTGGCACGCGCAAGTAGTAGAGCGCGAGGCATGTGAGATTTCTGGCGACGCGGGGCAGATAGCCGTGCTTGCGGAATCGAACCGCGCTGGTCACCGCCTTGGTGCGTAGAATGAGCGTTCGCGACCGTCCCAGGCGACGGACGATATCGACGTCCTCCATCAGCGGCAGGTCGCGGAAGCCGCCAATCCGGTCGTAGAGCCGCCGAGGCAACAGCAATCCCTGGTCCCCGTAAGGAAGGCGCAGCAGCGTCGATCGCAGGCCGACCCCGCCCTCGATGATGCGCGGCAGCAGGCCGAGATCGTCGAGAGCGAACCGGAAGGCCGCCGCCGTCTCCGGCCTCTCCCCGATCTCGACGCGCTCGATGAGGGCCGCGACCTCCCGCTCCCAGCCGGAGTCGAGGATCGTGTCGGCATGAAGGAACAGCAGCCACGGAAAACGCGCCGCCTCTGCGCCGGTGCGAAGCTGGCAGCCCCTTCCCTTGGGCGAGGTGACGATATGAGCGCCGGCCTGATCGGCGATGGCCAGCGTTCGGTCCGTCGATCCCCCGTCGACCACGATGACCTCGCGCACAAGCCCCTCCACGGTCGCCGTGACGAGTGCCGAGAGCGAGGCGGTGAGGCCGGATTCGGCGTTGAGGGTCGGTATGACGACGGAAATCATTTCTTTCCCGCGCGGTGGTAGGGTTGCACTGCACTATAGAGGGCTGGCCGACTGTCTTGAAGCGGCCAGATCTGCAGGTCGTGGGCCCGCCGGAAGCGGGTTGGACTCATCCGCCATATTCAACGGGAACTGGTCATGGGAATCCTCGCGGCATTGGGCGCGGCAATCGGGGTGATCCTTGCGGTCCTCTGGCGGATGCAGGCGGCGGCCCACGCCACCCGAGAGATCGCCGAGGCCGCGAGCGAGGTCCGCGGACTCTTTCGAAGCTGGAGCTGGCGCCGCAAGGCCAACGTCGATCCGATCGACCTGATCGACGATCCGCGCGAAGCCGCAGCCGTCCTGATGGCCGCTGTCGCCCAGGCCGACGCGGCCCTCTCCGAGCGCGAGCGCACTGTCATGCTGATGGAGATGACCAGGCGGTTCGGTGCGACTGGCGAGCAGGCAGAGGAGTTGCTCGCCCGTGCCCGGTGGATCGTCAAGGACACGACCGATCCGGCCGCCCCGATGCGCCGGCTGACCCGTCTCGTGCAGGAGAAGCTCGGACACAAAGAGCGCGCGGAGCTTGTTGCGATGCTGGAGGCTGTGGCCTCTGCCGACGGCTGCGCCGACGAGGCTGTGGCACGCGATATCCGCCGGTTTGCGCAGAGCCTTGCCGCGTAGCTGTGTCCCGTGCCGCTGGCGGCGCTTTGGACGCGCCTTGCGCACCGGAGAATGGTTGAGATTCAGGTGGCTGCTGGTTTTTCGGGCTTGCGCGGAGGACGTCTCGATGCTGCGATGCAGCATCGCCAACCTGAGCGGTCCGCGGCAGATGCAATATCACGCCTACGAGTTTGCCCACATGGTCGCCTCGCCGATGCGGCTGGCCGCAAGAGGTATGCGCCATCTCATCCAGGCACCCTGGAACCCCGCCGGAGTGACCTGGCCCGGTCGGCAGATCGCCGCCGGTTGCGAGGTTTTCGAGAAGCTCACGCGCCGCTATGCGAAACCCGAGTTTGGCCTATCGAGCACGCGCATTCATGGCCTTCCCGTCCCGGTTAAGGAAGAGGTGGTGCTTTCGAAAACGTTCTGCGACCTTCTTCATTTCGACCGCGACGAGCGCGTGGTGGGCAAGCGCTACGATCCCAAGGTGCTGCTGGTCGCGCCGATGTCCGGCCACTACGCGACCCTGCTCCGCGGCACGGTGCAGGCGATGATCGAGGAGCATAACCTCTACATCACCGATTGGAAGGACGCACGCGACGTGCCCGCCGCCTTCGGTCGTTTCGATCTCGATGATTTCATCGACTACCTTGTGGAGTTCATCCGCTTCCTCGGGCCGGACACCCACGTCATCGCAGTCTGTCAGCCGTCCGTTCCCGCCCTTGCGGCAACCGCCGTGATGGCAGCGTTGGACGACCCGTGCCAGCCGGCCTCGCTGACCCTGATGGGCGGGCCGATCGACACCCGGCGCAACCCCACCGTCGTCAACGAGCTGGCGCGCAAGAAGCCCATCCAATGGTTCGAGCGCAACGTCATTGCGCACGTGCCGTTTCCGAATCCGGGGTTCATGCGCAGGGTCTATCCGGGCTTCATCCAGTTGACCGGCTTCATGACCATGAACCTCGAGCGCCACACCAATGCGCATATCGAGCTCTTCCACAATCTGGTTAAAGGCGATTGCGACTCGGTGCAGGAGCATCAGCGCTTTTACGACGAGTATCTCGCCGTCATGGACCTGACGGCCGAGTTTTACCTGCAGACCGTAGAGACGGTCTTCCAGAGGCACGACCTGCCCGACGGCCGCTTGTTGCATCGCGGCAATCCGGTGGACTGCTCGGCGATCCGGAGGACGGCGCTGATGACGGTCGAGGGCGAGCGTGACGACATCTGCGGCCTAGGCCAAACGGAGGCGGCCCACGATCTGTGCAAGGGGCTTCCCGACGCCGAGCGGTATCACTACGTGCAGCCCGGCGTCGGCCACTACGGTGTGTTCAACGGCCGGCGCTGGCGCACCGAGATCCAGCCGCGCATTCGCGAGATGATCCGGACCACACAGTTCAAGCGACGTACGGGCACCGGCGCCGTCGGACTGCCGTATCGCAGCTTCACCGCCGAGAGGGAGCGCCAGTTCGACTGGCGTGCGGCCGGCGTGAAAGCGTGAGGCGCGAGCGGAGCCCGGCAAATCGGGCCACAAGGGGCTCACCCGGCAATGTTCATCCAGAGCAGGCTCTTGTCAGCCGCCCTGCCGCTTCGCCAAGGCGCTGTCTGTGGACAGGGTCGAGCCCGTCGACGCTGGCGATGGCCTCGGCCAGCGACCCGATGATGTCCTCGAGCAGGTAGTAGTGCACATGGAAGCCCACGTGACGCCGCTCGTCGCCGGGCCTGTCGAGATGGATATGTGCGCCGTCTTTGTCCGCGGTCACCTCGAGCCGGCTGCCGCGGCCGAACGAGCCCAGGTAGAACTTGTCGGGGAAATCGATCGAGACCTCGGCTTTGTCGGTTATCGGGGTGGACATGCGCCTTCCGTAGAGGTTGTTTCGCCACGAGCACGCAACAGTCCTTCGACCCACGACGCGTTGATCGCCGTCAATCGGTCGGCACGGCGCTGGACACGTATGACCAGCGGTGGGCGCTATCGCGATCGCGCTCCGCCCCTGGCCGCGCTCCAGCCGATGGCGCCGAGACTGGCCGCGGAGAGCACCAGCACGATGGCCGGCCCGCCCGGAATGTCCGCTGCGAGCGAGATGCCGAGCCCGGCGGCCGAGCCGAGTGCACCGATCACCGCCGCGATCAAGACCATTGCCTCGGGCGTCGACGCGAACGGCCGAGCCGCCGCCGCGGGCATCACAAGGAACGCGATGATCAGCAACACACCCACGATCTTCATGGCGATGGCGATGGCGAGCGCCAGCAGGAGAACGAGCGCAGCCTCGGCACGGGCGACGTTCAGTCCCTCGGCAGCGGCGAGCTCCTCGTGCACGGCGACGGCGACGAGCGTGCGCCAGAGCCAGGCCACTGTGGCGAGCACCAGCAGCCCGCCGACGATCACCCAGGCGAGGTCGATCGTGCTGACGGCAAGCACGTCCCCGAACAGGTAGCCCATCAGATCCAGACGCTGGCCAGTGAGCTTGGCGGCGGCCACGATCCCAGCCGCCAGCGCGGCGTGGGAGAGAATTCCGAGCAGGCTGTCGGTCGGAACGAGCCGCTGGCGTCCCAGCAGGAACAACAACACGCCGATCAACAGTGCCACGACGACGATGCCGAGGGTCAGGTCGATCTCGAGCGCGAGGCCGAGCGCCACGCCGAGCAGTCCGCCGTGCGCGATCGTCGAGCCGAAATAGGACATGCGCCGCCATACGACGAGGCAGCCGAGTGGTGCGGCCACTACGCCGACGCCGACCGCCGCAATCAGCGCGCGCACAATGAACGGCTCCAGCATGTGTGTCCTCTCAATCGGCGCTGCCGCCGCCGCGCTTCTTGATGGTCTCGCCGCCGAGCCCGTGCGCATGGTCATGATGGTGATGGTAGATGCCGAACGCGCGGGCCTGGTCGCCAAACAGGCGGACGTACTCGGGATGCTGCGACACGGTGTCCGGCACGCCATGGCAACACACGTGGCGATTGATGCAGAGCACCCGGTCGCTCTGCGCCATCACGACATGGAGGTCGTGGCTCACCAGCAGCACTCCGAGGCCGCGCTCGTCCCGCAGGCGCCCGATCAGGGCGTAGAGGTCGGCTTCGCCCAGGTGATCGACCCCGCGGGCCGGCTCGTCGAGAACGAGGAGCTGCGGATTGCGCACCAGAGCCCGCGCCAGCAAGACCCGCTGGAGCTCGCCCCCCGAAAGCGTCGAAAGCTGCCGATCGCGCAGGCGGTCGGCGCCCACCTCCCCGAGCGCTCGCGACACGTCCGCTGGCGAGGCATCGCGCCCGAGCATCAGGAAGCGCGTGACCGTCATCGGAACGGCAGCATCTCGATCGAAACGCTGAGGCACATAGCCGACGACGAGGCCAGCCCGCCGCAGCACTCTACCGTCGTCCGGCTTCTCGAGGCCGAGCAGCACGCGCACCAGGGACGTCTTGCCTGCCCCGTTCGGACCGATCAGTGTGACGATCTCGCCGGCCGCTATGTCGATGTCGACGGCGTCGAGAATGAGCCGCCCGCCTCGGATCATGGTCAGGCCCCGGCCGGTGATCAGCGCTTCCAGCCTGGGGGCGAGGCGCTGCGGGCCGTGGCCGTGGGCGCCGTGGTCGTGGTGCTCGTGTCCGGCGTCGAGCGAGTCCCGATGATCGGCGCGCTCCTGCATCGGCTCAGCCTCGATCGGCGTCACAGCGGCCGCAGGAGCCGATCACCTCGACCAGGGCCCGGGCGGCCGTGAAGCCTGCGTCTTTCGCTGCCGTGTCGATCTCATCGAACACGGCGGATCCTGCAACCTCCGCGACAGTGCCGCACTTCTCGCATGCCAGTATCACCTGCCGGCGATTGGCGGTGTGGGGGGCATGGCACGCAAAAAATGCATTTCGGCTTTCGAGCCGATGCACGACTCCGGCCTCTACCAGCGAATCCAGCGCGCGGTAGATCGAGATCGGAGCGAGGCGCTTGCCGCCCTTGCGCGCCATGCGCTCCAGCACCTCATAGGCGCCGATCGCCGCGTGCGAGCCTGCAACCTCCTCCAGAACCTGCCTGCGCAGCGGTGTCAGTCGCAGGCCTTGCCGCTGAAACACGGTCTCGGCCCGCGCCACGGAATCGGCGAGGCAGGTGCCATGATTGTGGCCAGGCTCCGGAAAGCTGGCGCCGGCATGCGTCGCTGTCATTTGCACTCCTGGCGATGGTTCCGATACCGGTGCTGCCGAGGCGAGAAGGACTGATCGTGTCGTAGCATCTTGACCGATCGTCGCGGCCAGAGCCACTCCGTCGATAGTTTATAACATAGCATGCACGACACGCCGCCGCCGGATTCCTTGGAAGGCAGCGTCTTTTCGCCAAACTGTCGTGCTCTGAAACAGGCGTTCCGCCCGCCGCACCGGCCGCTCACGCGTCCTGCCCGGCGCGGCATACCGTATCTGGTCTCGTTCGAAAGTTGGCCCTCATGTCGGGTATCAACGCCTTCATCGTGGCGGCGCGTCGCACGGCAAACGGCAGGGTCGGCGGGCTGCATCGTAACCGGCGGCTGGAGGATCTGTCCGCTCCCGTCGTCAACGAGGCTCTGTCCGACTCCGGGCTGACAGCGTCGCGCGTCGATCTTCTGACCGTCGGCAACACGACGGCAGGTGGCAATCCCGCGCGCACCATCTCGCTGGTCGCAGGGCTGGGAGACGGCTTGCCGGCCTTGACCATCGATCGGCAGGAGGCTTCCGGCCTCGAAGCGATCGTCGCCGCAGTGCGTACCATTTCCGCGGGGGACGCCGAGGTGGCGGTCGCGGGCGGCGCCGAAGCCCTGTCGATGGCGCCCTGGCGGATCGCAAAGCCTCGCAGCCTCTATCAGACGCCGCGGTTCATCGGGCACGCGGATATGGACGAGCAGGCCATCGGCCAGTCGACGGCCAGCGATGCCGCCAACACGCTCGCTCAGCGCCTCGGCATCACCCGCCGGCAGCTCGACGAGCTCGCCCTCACCGCCCACCTTCGCGCCGGGCTCGCGCGCGACAATCGCCGGATGCTCAAGGAGATCGTAGCGCTCCGCGCAAAGGTGGAGGAAACACGGGATGAGCTGACCGCCGATCCGGAGATCGAGGAGCTTTCAGCGTTGCCACCGCTTGCTGGAGACGGCACCGCAACGGCCGGCAATGTCAGTCAGGCGGCAGACGGCGCAGCGTTTGTGGTGGCCGTCTCCGAGCGTGTCTATGGCGAGATGGGCAGGCCTCCCGCGTTGCAGTTGCGGGCTGCCGTATCGAACGGCGCTCCACCGGGCGAGCTGATCGGAGCGCCGGTTGCGGCTGTCCGCCGGCTGCTGGTGAAAGCCGCAGTGGACAACGTGGACCAGATCGCTCGGATCGAGTTTGCCGAGGCGTCGGCTGCCCATGCCATCGCATTCCGCGATGCGCTGGGGATTGCGGACGGCCGCCTCAATGCCGATGGTGGTCAACTCGCACGCGGTCTGCCGCTGGGCGCGTCGAGCGCGGTGCTGGTCGTACGCCTGTTCTCGGCGTTGATTCGGGCGCCGGCGTCGCGTTCTAAAGCAACGGGTCTCGCTGTCGCGACGGCAGCAGGGGGCCAGGCGATTGCCGTCGTGCTCGATCGCGTCGGAGCCTGACCAGCAGAAACCACGTCTTGCGTGGTCCGGCCAGCCGAGCACACTGCGTCCAGGCCGATCTCACGGCAGCCGCCGGTCAGTCCTCGCGGAACACGCGCTCGCGACGCTCGTGCCGTTCCTGGGCCTCGATCGACAGAGTGGCAATTGGGCGCGCATCCAGTCTCTTCAAGCTGATCGGCTCGCCGGTTTCCTCGCAATAGCCGTAGGTGCCCTCCTCGATCCGGGCGAGCGCGGCGTCGATCTTGGAGATCAGCTTCCTCTGCCGGTCCCGCGCGCGAAGCTCCAGGGCCCTGTCGGTCTCGAAGGTGGCCCGATCGGCCACGTCGGCGTGCTGAGCGCTGTCCTCTGTCAGCCCCTGGAGGGTTTCACGATTGAGACGAACGATCTCCTCTTTCCAGGCAATCAGCTTATTGCGGAAGTATAGCCTTTGCCGCTCGTTCATGAACGGCTCGGAATCGCTCGGGCGGTACCCTGTCGGCAGCACGACATGGCTCGGCCCGGCCTCGCCCTTGCCGGCGGCCGACGATGAGACGACCATCTCGTTTCCCCCCGGTGCACTGCCCTTTACACTACGACTACCTGCCGCGGCCGAAGCACTCTTGGTGCTTGCGCCCTCGGTCCTGCTCGATTTGCCATTGCCGGATGCTGCACCGTTCATACTGGCCATGTTCCCCTTGCCGGCTTGCGATGTGGTCGCTGCTCTCGGAGTTTTCCCCCGGACCGCCGGCTTGCTGCGCGTTTCTGACGGCCGGTCCAGGTCGCCGGGCGTCGGTATCTCGATTCGGACGAGTGATGGCTGAAGCTCTTTCGAGGCCCGTGCGCCGCTGGTCTCGCCATTCAGTCGTTTCGCGCCGTTGAGAGCTGCGACGCGGGCCGCAACGACCGACTTGCCTGCCGAATTGGGCTTCGATTTGACCGCGGCGTTTCGAGACCCTGCCGGCTGCGGCCGTCCACCCGAAGCCACCGGAGACGCCTGCTGGGACTGGGTCTGGGCAACCGAACGGCGACCTGCCGCGCCCCGTGTTCTGGATTTGGCCTCGTTGTCCGTGGGGGACGACATGTGACCTCGATCCTTCCGCCAGCCTGCCACCGCCGGCACTCATATATCAGTGGGCTGGGGCATGGACGCAGCTATTTAAGTAGCTGTTTTATCAAGTCAAGAAAAACCGCGTCCAGCACGCCGCCCATGGTAACTGCTCGGCGTTCAATCCGCCGCTCATGCACACCGCCTTTAGCTCGATCATTGCAACTATATCGGGTAAATATAGGAAATGCTCGTTAACGGGGAATTCAACCACCGGGAGTACAACTGATCCCGTCTCGCGCTCCTGCGAGGCTCCTCGATGCCGTGAATCGCGTGTCGGTTGAGAAGGCGATACCCGTCGTTTTGCAACGCCCGACAGCCGCATGCCTGTTGCGATCCGCGGCGACCATCATTGTCCACTGGAATGGAGGATTGCAGAGACGTTGGTTGAAGCGCTGCCGCGGATTTGCCGCGGCGGGGTACGTTTGATCGGGTGCTGCCACCATCCTCTCCCCCCAGCCCCCTATCGAGCTGCCTTTCCAGCGCCGGATGGCGCCACCTTCGCCGCACCCGAAGGTGGCGCCTCCGCCTCTGCCCACCCTTTTGCTCGGGGCCTCTCGCAAGCCGCTTGATGCAGCTGGGGCCAGACCATAATCTCTCCGGGTTTGTGCCCGCCGCCCGAGAGAGGTTCCCGTCTCCATGAAATTCACCGGCTCCAAGTCCTACGTCGCCACGGACGACCTCAAGGTCGCGGTCAATGCCGCCATCACGCTCGAGCGGCCGCTTCTCATCAAGGGCGAGCCCGGCACCGGCAAGACCGTGCTCGCGGTCGAGGTGGCGAAGGCGCTCGGTGCCCCGCTGATCGAGTGGCACATCAAGTCGACGACCAAGGCGCAGCAGGGCCTCTACGAGTACGATGCCGTCTCGCGTCTTCGCGACAGCCAGCTCGGCGACGAGCGCGTCAAGGACATCCGCAACTACATCAAGCGCGGCAAGCTGTGGGAGGCCTTCACGTCAGGCGATCGGCCGGTGCTCCTGATCGACGAGATCGACAAGGCCGACATCGAGTTTCCAAACGACCTCCTGCAGGAGCTCGATCGGATGGAGTTCTTCGTCTACGAGCTCAACGAGACGGTGAAGGCGCGGCGGCGGCCCATCGTCATGATCACCTCGAACAACGAGAAGGAGCTGCCGGACGCCTTCCTGCGCCGCTGCTTCTTCCACTACATCAAATTCCCGGACCCCGAGACGATGAGGGCCATCGTTGAGGTCCATTTTCCTGGCCTGAAGGGCATGCTGGTATCGGAGGCGCTGAAGATCTTCTTCGACATGCGCGAGGTGCCCGGCATCAAGAAGAAGCCGTCCACGTCCGAGCTGCTCGACTGGCTGAAGCTGCTGCTCAACGAGGACATCGGGCCCGAGACCCTGAAGGAGCGCGATCCGAAGAAGCTGATCCCGCCGCTGCACGGTGCGCTGCTCAAGAACGAGCAGGACGTCCATCTTTTCGAGCGCCTCGCATTCATGTCGAAGCGCCAGCCCGCCGGCTGACCGCGCACTGGGCTTCTTGCCATTCCCGGAATTTGTCTCTTCCGGGCCAACGAGTGCGGCCTCCGTCGATCGCGTCGAGGCGGCCGCCTGCTTGCCATTCGTCGTTCACGGTAGCCAATGAGGAAACCGCTCGGAACCTCCACAGGTAGGTGCTCGTTCTCAAGGCGCTGAGGTCCTCTCACGTTGTCCCGCCCCAGCCCGCAGGGAGGCGGGGCCGAGAGCAAAAAGGGTCATGAGTATGCGCCGCCGTTATTTCTTCGCGGGACTCGTCCCGCTCGCCTTGCTTTCCGCCGCTCTAGCGTTCGATGCCGTGGCGCAGACCAGACCGGGCAAGGCTGCCGTGCAGCGTCCCGGTCGATGGGAGCTCCTGGGCACCCAGAAGGTCGGATTTGCGGTGGACCGTGATGTCGTTCGGGTCGGACGCCAGGACGGGCGCTTCCGTGCCATCAAGCTTCGGGTCCGCGACAACGACCTGGAGCTGCGCGATCTCAAGGTCGTCTACGGCAACGGCACGACTGAGGACTTCGTCGTCAGACGGTCGATCCGCAGGGGCGGCGAGACCCGCACGATCGACCTCGGGGGCAGCACCCGCTTCGTTCGCGAGGTCCAGCTGACCTACAGGTCACGCCCGAGCTTCCGCGGACAGGCGTCGGTCGAGGTCTGGGGCCTGCATTGAGCATGGCATCCTCTGCATCCCGGCCCTGCTCCCTGCCGACGCCCACGTGAGCTTGCCGCACGCTCGACGTCGGCGGACTAGGGCCGGCCGGCTGCCTTCCCGTCGCTGGTCAGCGTGAATTGGAGAAGCACGTTGCGCTGCAGCAGCGAGTTGAAGTTGTTGTCCGAGATCAATGTCAGCACGGTTTCCCCGGCAGGAGCGCGGTGCACAGCCAGCCCCTCCATGTTGTCAATCTCGGATGCGAGATCCGCCTCGATCAGCACCTCCCCGTCGAGCCGCGCCCCCGGCCTGACCGCCTCGGCTGCGATCAGCCGCAGGCGCATCTTGACGCCTTCCGTCCAGCGGAACCTGCGCTCGAGGATCAGGAGTCGCCCGTCGGCGAGCGAGGCGGCGTCGGTGATCTCGAAGTCGCCGATATCCGTCAGTTCGATGCGCTGTGGCTCCCCATTGACCCAGAGCCAGCCTGCATGGCGGCTGATCTCGCCCGGAAAACGCTCGGAGAAGGCGACCACGCTGCCTTTGTACGGTCCGTCCCTCAGGACCGCGACGGCCTCGAAGCCCTTGTTCGCCTTCATCCGTCGGGCTTCGACGGGGAGCTTCAGGTAGCGTGTCGGCGGCTCCAGCGACCCCTCGATCACGGGAAAGACTCCGATCCGGTGATTGCGCTCGAAGCCCACCAAGACGGTGCCTTTCGTCAGGCTCCCGTCGAGAGCTCTGATCGCCTCGGCGTCGAGATCGCGCTTCTTGTCGAGGTGGCGCCCCTTCAGGGCCCGGATCGGGCCGATGCTGGCCTTGCGGATGCCCGCTGGCGCGGTGCCGTCGTAGGCGATCTCGCCCGATAGCCACGTCCCCTCGTCGGAGACGGCAAGAAAGCGTTTGCCATCCGGCTCGACGGTCAGTCCGGACCAGCCACCGAACGCGCTGTTCTCCGACGATAGAACGAGCCCGCCGCGGAACTCCAACGGGCCGAACCGCTGGCGGCGGGGATCGGTCGCCTGGAAGCGCGTGATCGGCCGTGCCGTCACCTCGATCGGCTGAACGCGATCCGTCTGGGCCAGTGCGGCGATCGGCGCCGCAGTCAGGGCCGTCTGGAGCCCGAATGCCGCGATCGCCAGAGGCAACCATCGTGACTTCGGACGGTTGGCCATGCGACGAATGCTCCCGCCTCAGCCGAGATGGATCTCGTGCCGATGCAGCACTTCCGCCGAGTCGGCGGCGCCGGCACCAAGCATCAACGAGCCGACCGCCGCCCGCCTCTCGCCGGGCGCACTTGCGCGCGTTCGACCACCTTCTCGTCGAACAGCTCGACGAGCTTGTCGGTCATCGCACCGGCGAGCTCCGACGGATCAGTGATGGTGACCGCCCGGCGGTAGTAGCGCGTCACGTCATGGCCGATGCCGATGGCCAGCAACTGCACGGGCGACTTGCTCTCGATCTCCTCGATCACCTGGCGCAGATGCGTCTCGAGGTAGCTTCCCGAGTTGACGGAGAGCGTCGAGTCGTCGACCGGTGCACCGTCCGAGATCATCATGAGAATGCGGCGCTGCTCGGGCCGGCCGAGAAGCCGGTTGTGCGCCCAGGCCAGCGCTTCGCCGTCAATGTTCTCCTTCAGCAGCCCTTCGCGCATCATCAGCGCCAGCGACCGCTTGGAGCGCCGCCACGGTGCGTCCGCGGTCTTGTAGATGATGTGGCGGAGGTCGTTGAGGCGGCCCGGGCTCGCAGGCTTGCCGGCCGCGAGCCACGCCTCCCGCGACTGTCCTCCCTTCCAAGCCCGGGTCGTGAATCCGAGGATCTCGACCTTGACCCCACAGCGCTCGAGGGTCCGCGCCAGGATGTCAGCACAGCACGCAGCGACCATGATGGGACGCCCGCGCATCGAGCCCGAGTTGTCGAGCAGCAGCGTGACGACGGTGTCCTTGAAGGTGGTATCCTGCTCCTGCTTGAACGACAGCGGGTGCATCGGGTCCGTGATGATGCGCGGCAGGCGCGCGACGTCCAGGACGCCTTCCTCGAGGTCGAAGTCCCAGGAGCGGTTCTGCTGCGCGAGCAGCTTTCGCTGCAGGCGGTTGGCGAGCCGAGCCACGGCGCCGGAAAGATTCCGTAGCTCCTTGTCGAGGAACGAGCGCAGCCGCTCCAGCTCGTCCGGCGTCGATAGATCCTCGGCGTCGATCTCCTCGTCGTTGGCCTTGGAGAAAACCTTGTAGCCGAAGCGCTCCGGATCATCGAGCACGCTGGTGTTCGGTCGCCACGGCTCCCGCGTCTCGGCCATCTCGTCGCCTTCGGCGTCGGCGTCGAAATCGTCGGTGTCACCGTCCTCGGAGGCCTCCGCCGACTCGCCGTCCTCGCTCTCGGACCGCTGCTCGTCGGACTCCTGGTCCTGCTGATCACTCCCCTCCGAGGAATCCTGCGCCTCGCTTTCGCCGCCGTCCGGCTGCTCCTCCTCGCTATCGCCGTCCTCGCTCTCGCCATCCGACATCTCCTCGGCGAGCTCCAGCGACTTCAGCATGTCGCGCATCATGCGCCCGAACGCGGCTTGGTCGTTGGCGACCTGTTCCAGGCGCTCGAACGACGAGCCGGCGCGCTCCTCGATGAAGTCCCGCCACACGTCGACGAGGCCTTTCGCAGTCTCCGGAGCCTTGAGCCCCGTCAGCCGCTCACGCACCATGAGGGCGAGAGCATCCTCGATCGGCGCGTCCTGGCGCTCGGTGACGTCGGCGAATCGCCCGTGGGCGTACTGGTCCTCGAGCTTCGCAGTCAGGTTAGAGGCCATGCCCGGCATTCGCATGGCGCCGATGGACTCGACGCGAGCCCGCTCGGCGGCCTCGAACACGGAGCGGGCCGGTCCGGCACTCGGTGCGAGCCTGTTGTGCAGCTTCTTGTCGTGGCGGGCGGCCGTCAAAGACAGGCTGTCTGCCCAGCCTCGGATTACGGCAATCTCCTTGGCCGACGGAACCCGTGAGGGCTCGGGCAACTGAAGGTGCTTGCCGTCAAGCTCGGGCTTGCCTGGCGCGAACGACACCTGCATCTCGCTGTCGCCGGCAATGGCTCTTGAAGCCAGCCCGAGCACGCGCTTGAACGGCTCGGCGGGTGATTCCTTGTTCTTTTTCGGTGGAGTGGCCATTGCTGGGGCGCCTGATGGTCAGCGAGCTAGGAGTGGAAGGCCGAGACGTCGATCTCTAGGCCTGGCGGATCTAGTTGAAGTCGGCCAGAGCGAACGATCCGGGTCAGTATGGTGCCGTCGAGCTGGCGGCGATGATGGAGCGTGGGCCGGCCTTCCGGGTCGACGATCAGGTCATGCTGCACGCTGGCTACCTGGAAATAGCCAACGAGCCTGGCCGAGGCGTCCATGTGCCTTGCGTACGGCGACAGGACTTCCACGACGATGACCGGGCTCTCGATCTCGACGGTATCGTCTGCCACCTCGGGCCCGCAATAGACCAGCGCGTCGGGCTCGTGCACTATGTGCTCGTCCACATGGTCGGTCATTTCGTCGGGCAGCATGTGGCAGAGCAGCCCGGCACCGACGATGGCTCGATGCAGCTCGGTCTGAACCGCGAACTTCACCTTGGCATGTCCGGCTCGCTCAGGCGCCATGGCATAGACGCGTCCCCAGTACAGCTCGTACCGGCCCGGTTGTCCCTCGGTCCAGGCCAGGAACTCATCGAAGGTCAGCTTCCGAGTTGGAAGGGCCAGCATGTTGCCTGCCGCTCTCTGGTTTGTCCGGCCTCTCGCTGAAGTCCGTGCGAACCGTCCGCATCTGGCGTCTGGCCAGTGACAGCCACACCCGGATCGCGCGATTCATGCGTCCTCGGGTCTGGCTGCTGGAAGGCGCGCAGCGGGCGCTGTGGCCCGATGCGGCCTCGCCTCGCTCAGCTCAGCGCCACGTTGGCGGCGCTCTCCGGCAACTCCTCGCCGAAGCAGCGCTGGTAGAACTCCGCGACCAGCGGCCGCTCGAGCTCGTCGCATTTGTTGAGGAATGTCATCCGGAACGCGAAGCCCACGGAGCCGAAAATCTCGGCGTTCTCGGCCCAGGTCAACACGGTGCGTGGGCTCATCACGGTCGACAGGTCGCCATTGATGAATGCCGATCGGGTCAGGTCGGCGACGCGCACCATGTTGTTCACGACCTTCTTCTTGGCGTCGCTCTTGGCGTAGGCCTTGGCCTTCGACAGCACGATGCCCACCTCCTCGTCATGCGGAAGGTAGTTCAGCGTCACCACGATCGACCAGCGGTCCATCTGGCCCTGGTTGATCTGCTGGGTGCCGTGATAGAGGCCGGGCGTATCGCCGAGGCCGATGGTGTTGGTGGTCGAGAACAGCCGGAACGCCGGATGCGGGCGGATCACCTTCGACTGGTCGAGAAGGGTCAGCTTGCCCGACATCTCGAGCACACGCTGGATCACGAACATCACATCAGGCCGGCCGGCGTCGTACTCGTCGAAGCAAAGAGCGATATTGTTCTGCAACGCCCACGGCAGAATGCCCTCGCGGAACTCGGTCACCTGCTTGCCGTCCTTGAGGACGATCGCATCCTTGCCGATGAGGTCGATGCGCGACACATGGCTGTCCAAGTTGACGCGTACCATCGGCCACTTCAAACGGGCTGCGACCTGCTCGATGTGGGTCGACTTGCCGGTGCCGTGATAGCCCTGGACCATCACGCGCCGGTTGTGCTTGAAGCCGGCGAGAATGGCCAGCGTCACATCCTTGTTGAACAGATAGTCGGGATCGAAGTCCGGCACATGAGGCGTAGCTTCCGAGTAGGCTGGAACTTGGAGGTCCGAATCGATGTTGAAGACCTCCCGCACCGACACCATCGTGTCCGGCATGCCGGACTGACCGGCCTGAGCTTGGGCGCGCATTGCGTGTTTCTGTCCCGATCCTGGTTGCTTGTTCCCGGGCGACCATCGCACGCATGTCGTGGGGGCGCCTAGTCCCTGAAGGGAAGGTAGGAGCAGGTTCAGACGACACCTGCCTGCTTCAAATAGTTATAGGCCTGGATGATTTCGCGCAACTTGTCTTCGGAGCCGCGGTCGCCACCGTTCGCGTCTGGATGATGCCGCTTCACCAGCTCCTTGAACCGAGACTTGATGTCGTTCTTCGATGCAGACTCTGCAAGATGTAGGGTCTCCAGCGCGCGGCGCTCGAGCGCGCGCAGCTGTCGGCGGGGCTCCACAGGGGGGCTGGGTGCCGCCTCGTCGTCGAATAGGCTATGAGCATCAACGTCGCCGTCGCGTGCGAAGCGACCATAGCGACGGCCCGTCTCGCCCTTTTTCCGACCCGGCGCTCCCTGCACCTCGCCCATCTTCCAAGTGGGCCGGTGGCCGGTCGCCGCACTCTTCTGGAAGTCCTCGACCTCGGCTTTGCTCATGCCTTCGAAGTAATTGTAGGTCGCGTTGAATTGCCGCACGTGTTCGATGCAGAACTGATAATACTCCCCGTCCTTCCCGCGGCCCTTGGGAGCGCGGTGCGTGCCTTGGCTGGCGCATCCTTTCCAGTCGCAGGAGCCGGCGGCGCGCGGTGCGGCCTCGGCTGCTCCACGGCGCGCGATGCGGATGCTGTCGAAGTATTTCGAGTCGAGCTTCATGTCGCAGAGTATGATCCGAGTTGGGCCCGCCGCACAAGGATGGGTGACCTGCCGCGTCTGGAGTCGGCGTCGTTCCGTGGCGCTCGCGCATCGGATAGAGTTCTCCTCTGGGCATGCGACAGCAAGAACGCCACATCGATCGCCGGGAGTCATCGGCTTGCAGGCGGGGAGCTTGAATGAACGTCGAACTCGACATGCGTGAGGCATTGATGGTGGTGCTCGAGCCGACCCGTCTCGATCTCGTCAACGAGTCTCACCTACATGCGGGCCACGCGGGCTCACCCGGCACCGGGGAAAGTCATTTCCGCCTGCTGATCGTCTCTCCCCGGTTCGCTGGCAGAAGCCGTCTCGATCGCCATCGTATGGTCAACGAGGCGCTGGGCGAGATTATGAGACATAGGGTTCACGCGCTCGCGATCAAGGCGTATGCACCGGGCGAGCCCATTCGCTGAAAGTGCCGCGAGACCGAGCCGAGGAGCCGACGCCATGACCGACGAACGCATGTCACGGATTGCCCGCCAGCTGGCTGATGCCCGTCGCGCCGGCGAGCGCATCCAGCTGGAGGACGCGCCTCGCGACTTCGAGGAGGGTTTTGCGGTTCAGGACCGGGCCGTCGCCCTGCTCGGAGAGCCGGTGATCGGCTGGAAGGTGATCGAGATGCCGCAGGGGCAGGTCATTTTCGCGCCGCTGCTGGCGGGGGGGCAGGTGCCCGCGGGTGGGACGTGGAACGTCATCGGTCCGCAGCCGGCGGGCATCGAGCTGGAAATTGCTTTCCGCATGGCCAGAGATGTCCCGGCCGGGGCCGATGCGGCTGCCGTCCTCGACTGCATCGGCTCGGCTCATGTCGTTTTCGAATTGTGCCAGAGCCGCAACGCCAACCCGGATCAGGTGCCTCGTCACGTGGCGCTGGCCGACTGCATCCTCAATGCCGGCATCGTTGTCGGGCCGTCGTTCGAAGGCTGGCGCGACCGCGACCTCAAAGCTATTCCGGGACGTCTGAAGGTCGACGGCAAGCTCCACATCGAGGGCAAGAGCGTCGATCCCGTGCGGGCGATCTCCGTGTTGCCGGGCGCGCTCGTCGCACGTGGCAAGGCGCTCAAGGCGGGGCAGGTCGTGATCACCGGCAGTCTGATCGGCATGAACTGGCTTCAGGGGCGCCACGAGCTGCGTGGGGAGATCGACGGCTGCGGTGTGGTAGAGGTCGGCCTGGTGGCGGCCTGACTCTGGCGAGAGCGCACATCCTCGGACGATGAAATGAGCCGGCCGGATCGCTCATCGCGATACCGGCCGGCTCGACGGGGGCCTGTTCTCAGCGCGTCGGGGCGGGAGCGGGCACCGCAGCGGGGCCGGCTTCCGGAGCAGCGCCTGGTCCAGGACCAGGGCCCGGCGCCGCCTCGATCGGGGCCGGTGCGATCGGCGCGCCATTGTCCTCGACCGGTGCAGCCGGCACTGTCGCCTCGGCCGATTTCAGCTCCTGCTGCGGCTCGATCACCTGGGCCGGCGCCGCACCGACGCCCGGCTTCGCGATCACGACTTTCTGCTGAGCTTGGCCGTAGCCGTAGGTCGGCGCGTAGGCCGGCTTGTAGCTCGGCGCATGGCCGTAGCCGTAGGTCGGTGCGTGGGCCGGCTTGTAGCTGGGCGCATGGCCATAGCCGTGGGTCGGTGCGTAGGCCGGCTTGTAGCTGGGCGCATGGCCGTAGCCGTAGGTCGGTGCGTGGGCCGGCTTGTAGCTGGGCGCATGGCCGTAGCTGTAGGTCGGTGC